>NZ_JBNDJO010000001.1:0-956435 GCF_050434965.1 Paraburkholderia sp. GAS38
CCTGTGCCATTCGCGCGTCGTGCAAAAAGCAAGAGTAAACGGCAAGTCGCGAAAGTTTACAAGCCGCTCACGCCGACTTGTGTGTAATGGAATGGAGTAGACGGTGCGGCTTCCAACATGCTCGCCGTTGCTGTCGACTCACGCATGCAATTTCTGATCATCAGTGCGTTGGACAGGACTCCGGCGGCGCAACTCGATCACGAGACGCGTTTCAAAATTCTATGCGCGCTGAAAGGCGCAGGCATGGAAGCAGAAGCGCGCCAGTGGTATCACAAGGGGCAGAAAGATTTCGACACGCAGTGGAAATCAATAAGACAATTCGATGTGCCAGTGAGTTACATATTCACGATTGCACGCGGGTTCCGCTAGAGAAAATTCGGGCCGCGACATTTGAAGGCGTTACCGCCGTCCTCCCGTCCATCGGTTCACTCTCGCGCAGTGCACTTCCGCGGTAATTCACAGACGGCCGGTTTGCTCAATACGGCGCTTCGCGCCAAAATGAGCGAATACGGCCACTTTTCATAGGGATATCGACACTTTGTGTCCCCGAAGGTTTTTCATCCACTTAGACAGCATACCTTCGGGGACACGGAAGTAAATAAGCAGCAGGAAAGCCCAACGGGAATTCCAGAAGGGGCAGCGACGGTCAATGCCTGAATTGTCGCGGCCCGCATTTCATCTTCCTGCCTGTTTAAATCATGTCCACGTTAAATCTGATCTATTTTCTGTCAGCGTACCCCGGCGCGGGCAAAACGCACGCCATTTTACAGGCGGTACTTTCTTTGTTCCGTGAGGTTTATCCTTCGCACATTATCGTTGTCGCATTTCCTACGGTTGTTCTGCTCGAACAGTTCCTGAACGACATCTTGAAACACAGCACGAAGCACGCGGACAAGATTCGCATTGTTCGTGCGCCAAACGATGAGGAAAAGTACGTTCAGGCACGCAAGCATCTTGAGCACAAGGAGATCATCGAGCAGTTGAATGCAGAAATCATTCGGGAAACGACAACCAAGCAGTTCGAGCTTCACATGGTTGGGCAGCGCGGCGACGACTACCAGGCGGGCATCGAAATGATTCCGAACGGCCATGTCATCCTGACGACGCACGCGGCGATTATCAATCTACCGTCGAATTTCAAAGGGCAGCAGCGTGTGCACCTGATGTTTGACGAAGCTCGCGACTGCCTTCAGCTTGAGTCAAACAAATCGGTCAGGATTCCCGATGCGGTGTATCAGGAGTTGCGCAACCGCTACATCGTTGCGAATCGTCAGCCTGTAGTTGATGACGAATGCAAGCCTACCGGAAACTTCTTCGAACTGTGGACCTGGAAGTCAAGCGAACCCGCGCCATCGGAAGATCGGCTGCGGTCAATCTGGGAGAGTGCAACGAAACTCAAATGGACAGCGGCGCGGTCGAAGCCGCTTTACGAATTCCTGCAACACGTGGCGAACGGTCGGCTGGAAGCGTGGATTGCCTTCAATTCATCGTCCGAGGAAGATGGCGAAATGGTGTTCACGTTCAACACGCTATTATCGCCTGCGCATCTGTTCTACGGTTTCAAAAAAGTCACGATATGTTCGGCTTTTTTCGAATCCAGCCAGATGTTCCACATCCTGAAGCATCGGCAGAGCCTAGGCTTTGATGGTTACACAAAGGAGGGCTGGATTAAATGGAACCTGGCTACGCCGTATCAGGACCGTGTCGAACTGCTAGATGCGAACGTGAATGGTGCTATGTTGGACCCTGAACGCGTGAGAGTCATCCGCCAAGGCATCGAGAGCCGTTGCACTCTCGTCCCTCTGTTTAGTGACTTTCCGGGTAGTGACGATGACGAAAGGCCGTCGCATTTCTCCCTGTCCAAGGGGCACCTGAAGGACGGAATCGTGGTGAGCCCTGGTGACTATTCGGCGCTGCACACGGAGTATCATGCACACGACTCGAAGCTTCGCTGGCAGACGCGTTATGAACGTTGGCACGCTCTCGATGAGAACAAAAAGCGCGATCCACACGATTTGTTGCCCGTGCCGAAACTGAAACCGTTCCTGGAGTACGCACGGGCGCTACAACACACTGAATCGGCGTTCTGTCTGATAATCAGGAAACACGCGAAGCCTTTAAAATATCGTCCGCTCCTGTTCGCTGCGATGAGGGCCTGCAAGGTTTACGATGCGTGGAATGCATCGCTGCCAGCCGTACACCGATGCAAAAAGCCGCTGCTGCTGACGACGAATGTCATGTATGACGCCAAGAGCAAGCGCACCTACGATGAAGAATTCGGAATCACGCGAACGCTGGGCAAATTGATAACGTATGTGCCGCCGATGCAGCAGGGAATCAACGGCTTCATGGAATACCAGGCTGCGGCATTTCTGGCGACACTGAAGCTAACACCATCGCAGGCAGCGCTAATGAAACACATTGCGCCTATGTATGATTCTGGATTGGACCGTACCATTGACGCGTGTATCCAGTTTCTGCTGCGCGTGAACGTTCGGCAAGCATTTGATGACGACGGCAAACCTCAGACGCGGCCATGCCTGTTCATCGTGACCGACCGGGAATTGGCCGAAGGCGTAGCGCGGCAGCTTGGTTCTGCTCGCGATGGACAGAAGGCAATCAAAATCACGATTGCCGATCCGGCGGAAATTGTTGAAGGATGGAAACCGGCTACGGTGCTGACGTTCGTACCGGACGCAAAGTTATCGAAGCGTGACACAGAAAGATTGGAAAAGGAACGTGCCAGGAGGGACAGCGCATCGCCAGCGACCAAGGCAGCAAAAGCACGTTATGCACATTCGTTCGGTAATCTGACGTCGGAGTACGAACGGCTGAAAAAGCGTCGAACGCGTCTGAACAGTGAGTTTCTGAAAGAGCCGGAGACGAAATCGCACCTAAAAGAGGAGATTTCGTATCTCTCAAGGCAGATTGAAAAATTGCGGCTGCTGAGGAAAGGTGCTAACTGAGCACAAGGCTAGCGGTTCAAAACTACGGCCTGTCGATGGCCGCTCGCGCTGGCGAAGGTTCGAAGCCCCCGGCGCAGCGTCGTCTGTTGGAGAATAATTCGATGGGCCGTTCTACCAAGAACCAGAAAAAACAAGAACAGGAAAAAGCTGTCTTCGAAATGTTCGCGCGCGACTTCGAACTGCCTGAAGGGCGAGTCGTCTATGGCGACAAGCCCGATGTGATCATTGACGGCCCGCGCAAAATTGGCATCGAAATTACGGATTTGTATCTCGCGGACGGTGATAACCCGGACAGCGAGCAAGTACAGCGACGGCACCGCGACGCGGTACTCCAGCGGGCACAATCATTACATCGTGAGGCAGGAGGGCGCTCAATCGAGCTTCATTTCGCGTTCGATTTCAAGAAGCCGATACGAAAGGTTGAACCGCTGGCCAAGGCCATCGCCGAACTGGGGCGCCGCATCGAGCAAGGGCCATCGGGCGGCATCCCCGACTGCACGTTTGATCACATTCCAGAATTGACCTGGGCGTATTGGAACGGTCGCGAATACCCCGACGCGAGATGGCGAGTAACGCAAAGCTACGGTACGCCCTTGCTCGCGTTACCGCGCATCGAAAAAGCCGTAGCGGAAAAGACGGAACTGGCAAAGAAATACCGCGCCTGTGATACATACTGGTTGTTGATCGTCATCGATTTCTGGAATCCAGCTTCCGATCAGGACATCTCTTGGCCGGAAGGGGCAACGGTCGATGCTGGGGCCTTCGAGCGAATATTTCTCTACAGAACGCACTTTGCTTCTATCGAGGTGCCGACGTGGCGATGACTTGGATGGTCAATGTAACCGCAAGGGGGACGCGTGACGCCCGAAATTTACAAGGGAATCCTCGCTGAATTTGACGCGCTGATTTCCCATGCCTTCGTGCTCTGCAATCGACTGACGGGCCGCGCCATTGATGGGCAGCACTTGGCTTACGTCGATACGATCTTCACCAAGCTGATTTGCCATGGCGTCAGCTTGCGACGACTTTCCCCGACGCTCGATGCCAGCGTCCCGCAAGAACTTTGGGACTTGCCATCAGCGTGCGCAGTGGGGCGCTCGTTAATCGAGGCCTACGACGCCTTAGCGTATATCGGCGCACCGCAAATCAGCCCGTCCGAACGTGAATTTCGAATCTTGCTCTGGGACGCGCACGACCAGGCGCGCCGCCTGACGATGCTCGAAAAAATCGGATCAGTCGATACTCGTGTTGATGAGATTCGCCAGAAGGCCGCCGCGCTCTCCGAACAGATCAAATCGCATGATTGCTTCGCGAATGCATCGAAGGAACTGCGGGTGCGCGTAACGAGAGGTGAGGCGCTTCACCTTACACAAAGGGAGCTGAACGCAGCTAACGGTGTCGATCATGACTTTTACCTGACGGCGATCATGTTTCTGTCTCAGTACGTACACACGTTCCCTTTCGCGATACATCAACTGATGCATTTCAGGGCCGGGAGCCCCGAAGCGATTCAGCTTACGTCGATGCCGTTGCGATACGCGATGCCATTCATCGTCAAGGCGACCGATCAAATGACCGCGATTTGGCCCGACTCGCAGCACGCACTGACTGACGACCTAGCAGGCTGTTGAATTTGGATCCCGTGTAAACGGGGTTTGGGGGACGAACGTTATGGATATCGTGTTCATGATCTTTGGCAGCGGATCCGATGCGCGGAATGGATGAGATGCAGGAACCCCTGTTCACAACAGTCAGGCTGGAGGACTTCGTCCCGGCAGATCACCCGTTGCGACCGATCCGGTTGCTGGTGAATGATGCGTTGAAGCGGCTCAACGGGCTGTTCAGCGTCATCTACGCGGACACTGGCCGGGCTTCGATTGCGCCCGAGAAGCTGATGCGGGCGCTGCTGTTGCAGGTGTTCTACTCGGTGCGCAGCGAGCGTATGCTGATGGAGCAGATGCGCTACAACCTGCTGTTCCGCTGGTTTGTCGGGCTGGCGATCGAGGACGCCGTGTGGGACCACTCGGTGTTCTCGAAGAACCGCGACCGGCTGCTGGAGCATGAAGTCGTCGAAGCGTTCTTTACCGAAGTCATGAACCTGGCCGACAAGCAAGGCCTGCTGTCGCGAGACCATTTCTCGGTGGACGGCACGCTGATCCAGGCATGGGCCAGCCACAAGAGCTTCCGTGCGAAGGACGGCTCGGACGATGGTCCGCCGGCAAGCGGCGGGCGCAATGCCGACACGAACTGGAAGGGCAAGCGGCGCAGCAACGAGACGCATGAGTCGGGTACGGATCCGGATGCACGTCTGTTCAAGAAGAGCCGCAAGAGTCCAGCCATTCTGTGCTACCACGGGCACATCCTGATGGAGAACCGCTCGGGACTGGTGGTCGGCGCCGTAGTGAGTCACGCGGACGGCCTTGCGGAGCGGGCCAGTGCCTTGCGGCTGCTCGACTGCGTGCCCGGCACTCATGCGAAGACAGTGGGCGCCGACAAGGCCTATGACACGCGCGACTTCGTGAACGATTGCCGCGCGCGCAACGTGACGCCGCATGTTGCGCGCAACGACGAGCGTTCTGGTGGAAGCGCAATCGACGGTCGCACTTCGCGGCATGCGGGCTATCGGACCAGTCAGGTCATCCGCAAGCGTATCGAGGAGCACTTCGGCTGGGGTAAAACGGTCGGTCGGATGCGGCAGACTGTCTATCGCGGCATCCGGCGAGTCGACCAGCACTTCAAGCTGACCATGGTTGCGAGCAATCTGACCCGCATGGCCCGAATGCCAGGTGTGGTGCTGCAAGGCGCGACGCCATGAGCCGCCACGGCATGGCGAATGCACGGCGCGCCGCCTGCGCGCACGCGCATTGCCTGCAAAAATCACCGTGCGAACCCGCCATTCAGCAGCAAATCGCATTTGGCAACCTCGTGAACACTGCTTCGGTCTTCATGACGGGGCGCTTTTCAACAGCCTGCTAGACAGGATCGTATGTCAGTGGCGGCACGTCGCCGAGCATGGTGTAAAAGACTTTGACGAATAGAGCCGCGTCAGTCCCGATGGACAAAATCCGGGGCGGCAAGTTGAAGCGGTTCGTCGTCTGTGTCCTGGTTAGTTCCGGAAATTGGGTGCCTTCGGATCGGACGCCTACAGTACGCGTTATGTGCCGGAGGGGCCTCCCGTAGACGTTTCATCACTGATGTGTCAACGATCTGCCTGTAAATGGTTCGGATATCGGCGCAGGTTGGATTGACGATCACGCATCCTGACTGGCAGGATGATGCGAAATGGATGGAGTGGCAACCTGGAGCAATGCATTAGCATGATCCAGTGATTTTTTCGACCGGATAGTCGGAGCATAATCTCACGCTGGTGTTCTCCCGAAGGATTGCGACGATGCTGGCCACTCAGACGGATGGTTCAAGCCCGATACGGGCAGTCTACTCGACCATCGGGGGCGACGAAATTCGTAGAGTGCTTGAGCAAGCTTTCGAAATCGGGCCCATCGCTGATTGCACGTTGTTGCAGTCGGGCTTTAACGACATCTACGAGGTCGCTCTGGCTGACGGTCAACGCTGCATTGCGCGCCTGAGTTCTCGGCTAGAAAGAGGTGTTCCGAACGTCGACTACGAGACGGCGCTCGATGCTAGCTGAGGCCTTTCACCTGACCTATGAAAGATGTGCGCGCAAGTTTGCAGCAGGACCCGAAGTCGATTCAATTTAATTCGGGGGGCGATTCGGGGGCGGGAGGCGCAATTCAGGCCGCAATTTGGGCCGCCCTCCAGGCAAACGGCAGGAGCGCCACCCTATGAACAACGGGCTTCGCACGAGCTGGCCGACGCTCGCCATCATGCTGGGCGCGTCGGTGTGGGGCATGATCTGGTATCCGTTGCGCATGCTGGCCGCGCTCGGCGTGACCGGCACGGCCGCGAGCGCGCTGACGAGCGGCGCCGGCTGCCTGTTCGTGCTGCTGGTGCGCCACCGCGCCATCCGCACGGTGCGCTGGCACTGGCTGCTGCCCGCCCTGGCGCTGGCGGCCGGGGTCACCAATCTCGGCTTCGTGTGGGGCTCGATCCACGGCCAGGTGATGCGCGTCCTGCTGCTCTTCTATCTCACCCCGGCATGGACCGCGCTGTTCGCGCATTTCATTCTGCATGAACGCCTGACGTGGACGGGCGCCGCGCTCGCGGCGCTGTCGCTGGCGGGCGCCATGGCGATGCTCTGGTCGCCGCAGATCGGCTTGCCGGTGCCGGCCAGTCTGGCCGAGTGGGGCGGGCTGGTGGGTGGCATGGGCTTCGCCATGAGCAACGTGTTGATCCTGAAGACGAGCCGGGATCTGCCCGAGATGAAGGCGGAAATGCGCACGGCGACGATTTTCGGCGGCGCGGCGATCTTCGGCGCCTGTGCGTCGCTATTCGAAGCAATGCCCAACCCGCCCACCGGCGCGCATCTCGGCACGGCGGCGCTACTGGTCATGGGCCTCGGTTTCCTGCTGGCGTCGAACAATATGCTGGTGCAATACGGCGTGGCGCGCATTCCGGCCAACCGGGCGTCGATCATCATGCTGTTCGAGATCGTGGTGACGGCGCTCTCCGCGTGGCTTTTTGCCGGCGAGATGCCCGGCCCGCGCGAATGGACGGGCGGCGCGTGCATCGTGCTGGCGTCCGCGCTGTCGAGCTGGGTGCATCGCACGCGCAGCCAGTCCGGAAGCGGGGCGGCGCATCAATCGGCCGCCTGAGCGCCAGAATGGCTCACGGGCGATGGTATGATTGCCCCTGCTTGCCGATGCGCGCCTTGCGGGGCGTGTGCGGCGTCCGTATCGCGGGGCTGGCAGGGGTCGTTTCGCCGTAGCGGCGAACGGCTCGCGCGGCCCTTGCGGTCCACCTTTATTTTCCCTTTTCAATCAGCGATATCGCCGTGCGTCTGACCTCGATCAAACTCGCTGGCTTCAAGTCATTCGTCGATCCCACGCATTTCCAGGTTCCGGGCCAGCTTGTCGGCGTGGTCGGTCCCAATGGTTGCGGCAAGTCCAACATCATCGACGCCGTGCGCTGGGTGCTCGGCGAATCGCGCGCCTCCGAGCTGCGCGGCGAGTCGATGCAGGACGTGATCTTCAACGGCTCCACCGCGCGCAAGCCGGGTAGCCGCGCCAGCGTCGAACTCGTGTTCGACAACGCCGACGGCCGCGCCGCCGGCCAGTGGGGGCAGTATGCCGAAATCGCCGTCAAGCGCGTGCTGACGCGCGACGGCACTTCGAGCTACTACATCAACAACCTGCCGGCGCGCCGCCGCGACATTCAGGACATCTTCCTCGGCACCGGCCTCGGGCCGCGCGCCTACGCCATCATCGGACAGGGCATGATCGCCCGCCTGATCGAGGCGAAGCCGGAAGAGCTGCGGGTGTTTCTCGAAGAAGCCGCCGGGGTGTCGAAGTACAAGGAACGCCGCCGCGAAACCGAGAGCCGCCTGCACGACACGCGCGAGAATCTGACGCGGGTGGAAGACATCGTCCGCGAACTCTCGACGAACCTGGAAAAGCTCGAAGGCCAGGCCGTCGTCGCGACCAGATTCAAGGAGCTGCAGGCCGACGGCGAAATGAAGCAGCGCCTGTTGTGGCTGCTGCGCAAGAACGAAGCCGGCGGCGAGCAGGAACGCCAGCAACGCGCCATCGAACAGGCGCAGATCGACCTCGAAGCGCACACCGCGAAGCTGCGCGAAGTCGAAGCGCAACTGGAGACGCTGCGGGTCGCGCACTACTCGGCGAGCGACGCCATGCAGGGCGCGCAAGGCGCGCTCTATGAAGCGAACGCCGAAGTCAGCCGCCTCGAAGCCGAGATCAAGTTCATCGTCGAGTCGCGCAACCGCGTGCAGGCGCAGATTGCCGCGCTGACCGCGCAGCGCGAGCAGTGGCTCTCGCAGGCGCAGAAGGCGCAAGGCGATCTCGAAGACGCCGAAGAACAACTGGCCGTAGCGGAAGAGAAAGCCGCCCTTGCCGAAGACGAAGCCGCGGCGAAGCACGACGCCATGCCGGCGCTCGAAGCGCGCTGGCGCGATGCGCAGACGCAACTGAACGAAGAGCGCGGCGGCATTGCCCAGACCGAGCAGGCGCTCAAGCTCGAAGCGGCCCACCAGCGCAACGCCGACCAGCAACTGCAGCAGTTGCAGCAGCGTCATGAGCGGTTGAAGTCGGAAGCGGGCGGTCTCGACGCGCCCGATGAAGCCCAGCTCGAAGAGCTGCGCATGCAGCTGGCCGAAAACGAAGAGATTCTGCACGACGCGCAAACGCGCCTCGCCGATGCCCAGGAGACGCTGCCGCGTCTCGATGGCGAACGGCGCAGCGCGCAGGAACGCGTGCAGGCGGAAACCGCGCAGATTCATCAGCTTGACGCGCGGCTCGCGGCCCTCAAGCAGTTGCAGGAAAACGTCCAGACCGAAGGCAAGATCCAGCCCTGGCTCGAGAAGCACGAGCTGAACAGCCTGCCGCGTCTGTGGAAGAAGCTGCATGTCGAAGCCGGTTGGGAAACCGCCCTCGAAGCCGTGCTGCGCGAGCGGCTCGCGGCGCTCGAAGTGTCGAATCTCGACTGGGTCAAGGCGTTCGCTACCGATGCGCCGCCCGCCAAGCTCGCGTTTTATGCACCGCCGCTGGCGGCTGCGCCGGTGGCGAATGCTTCTACGCTGCGCCCGCTGCTGTCGCTGGTGCGCATCGACGACGCCGGTTTGCGCGCAGTCCTGAACGATTGGCTCGGCCTCGCCTTCGTGGCCGACGATCTGGCCCAGGCGCTGGCGATGCGCTCGCAACTGCCCGAGGGCGGTTCGTTTGTCGTCAAGGCCGGCCACGTGGTGACGCGGGTCGGCGTGCAGTTGTACGCCGCCGATTCGGAGCAGGCCGGCATGCTGGCGCGTCAGCAGGAAATCGAGAACCTGACGCGCCAGGTGCGCGCCCAGGCGCTGCTCGCGGATGAAGCCAAGTCCGCGGCGATTCGCGCCGAGGCCGCTCATACGCAGGCCTCGCAGACCTTGACGGACGTGCGCCAGCAAGCCGAGCGTGCAACCCAGCGCGTGCACGCGTTGCAGATGGATGTGCTCAAGCTCACCCAGGCGCATGAGCGCTACATGCAGCGCAGCACGCAGATCCGCGAGGAACTCGAGGAAATCACCGGCCAGATCGACGAGCAGCGCGCGCTGCGCGGCGACTCGGAGGCGAACTTCGAACGTCACGACGCGGAGCTGGCCGAGTTGCAGGCGCGTTTCGAAGACAACCAGTTGGCTTTCGAAGCCTTCGACGAAGAACTGACCGCCGCGCGCGCACAGTCGCGCGATCTCGACCGGGGCGCCACCGACGCGCGCTTTGCCGCGCGCAACATGGCGAACCGCATCGACGAGCTGAAACGCAGCATCCAGGTCGCACACGAGCAGAGCGAGCGCGTGGCGGCCTCGCTGGAAGACGCGCGCGCCGAGCTCGAAACGATCAACGAGCAGACGGCGCATACGGGTCTGCAGGGCGCGCTCGAAATTCGCGCGGTCAAGGAAGAGGCGCTGCATGCCGCACGTCTCGAACTCGACGACCTGACCGTCAAGCTGCGCGCTCTCGACGAGACGCGTCTCACTGCCGAGCGCGCGCTGCAGCCGCTGCGCGACCGCATCACCGAACTGCAGCTGAAGGAACAGGCCGCGCGCCTGAACGCGGAACAGTTCATCGAACAGCTCGCCGCAGCGGGTGTCGACGAGGCCGAATTGCAGGCCCGACTGACGCCCGATATGAAGCCGTCTTACCTGCAAGGCGAAGTAACGCGGTTGAACAACGCCATCGCCGCGCTCGGTCCGGTCAACATGGCCGCGCTGGACGAACTGAAGGCCGCCACCGAGCGCAAGAGTTTCCTCGATGCGCAGTCGGCCGATCTGAACAGCGCGATCGAAACGCTCGAAGACGCGATCCACAAGATCGACCAGGAAACCCGCACGCTGCTGCAGGGGACCTTCGATCAGGTGAACCAGCACTTCGGCGAACTGTTCCCGCGTCTCTTCGGCGGCGGTCAGGCAAAGCTGATCATGACCGGCGACGAAATTCTCGATGCCGGCGTGCAGGTGATGGCCCAACCGCCGGGCAAGAAGAATTCGACGATTCACCTGCTGTCGGGCGGCGAGAAAGCGCTGACCGCGACCGCGCTGGTGTTCGCGATGTTCCAGCTGAATCCTGCGCCGTTCTGTCTGCTCGACGAAGTGGACGCGCCGCTCGACGACGCCAACACGGAGCGCTTTGCCAATCTCGTGCGTGCGATGTCGGACAAGACCCAGTTCCTGTTCATTTCGCACAACAAGATCGCGATGGAAATGGCCCAGCAACTGATCGGCGTGACGATGCAGGAGCAGGGCGTGTCGCGGATCGTCGCGGTCGACATGGAAACGGCCGCGGGTTTCGCCCAGAATATCGTTTGAGTTCGGACGGCGCCGGTCTGCGCCCCCGCTGCGGCTTCGTTGCCGCGCGGCGCAGACCTCGTGGCGCCGCGCAAACAGAAGAATTGCTGATGGAGCATGCATGGACGAGTTGACACTCGGTTTGATCGGCGCGGGTGCCGTGGTGGTCGGGGGCGTGGTGGTGTACAACGCATGGCAGGGCGCGAAAGTGCGCCGCCGCATGCCGCGGCCAATGCCGGCCGACACCGCCGAAGCCTTTGCACGGGACGATCAGGAAGAACAAAGCCCGTTCATCGAACCGGCCAGACCCACTCAGCGGCGCGAGCCTGTGTCCGACGATGCGGGCGATAGCGGATCGCGCGTCGAACCCACCTTCGGCACGGCAGCGCCGCTCGATACGCCGGCGGATATCCAGGCCGAGACGACGACGCCGAACGGTTTCCCCGAGGCGGGGGGCGAGGCTGCTGCAGGCGGCGTCGACGACCCGGTCGAGCCGATCCTGCCCGCTGCGACCACGATCTCCTCGGCACCGCCGGCCATTGTGGACCGGCGCATCGATTGCATCGTGCCGATTCGCCTCGCCGGCCCGCTGGCGGGCGACAAGGTGATTCCGCTGGCGCAGCGTCTGCGCCGTGCAGGCAGCAAGCCGGTGCACATCGAAGGCAAGCCGGAAGGCGGCGGCGCCTGGGAACTGCTGCAGAACGGCGTGCGCTACGAAGAACTGCGCGCCGCGGCGCAACTGGCCAACCGCAGCGGACCGCTCAACGAACTGGAGTTCTCCGAGTTCGTCACCGGCGTGCAGCAGTTCGCCGATGCGATCGACGCAGCGCCCGAATTCCCCGACATGATGGAGACGGTGGCGATGGCGCGTGAACTGGACGGTTTCGCCGCCCAGTGCGACGCGCAACTGTCGATCAACGTCTTGTCCGATGGCGCGCCGTGGTCGGCCAACTACGTGCAGGCCGTGGCCTCGCAGGACGGCCTGCTGCTCTCGCGCGACGGCACCCGCTTCGTGAAGCTCGACGCGAAGCAGAGCCCGGTGTTCATGCTGCAGTTCGGCGATACCAATTTCCTGCGCGACGACCTCACGTATAAGGGCGGCCAGATGATCACGCTGGTGCTCGACGTGCCGGTGGCCGACGAAGACATCCTGCCGTTCCGTTTGATGTGCGACTACGCGAAGTCGCTGTCCGAGCGGATTGGCGGCCGGGTGGTGGACGATGGCCGTCGTCCGTTGCCGGAGACCGCGCTGCTGGCGATCGAGAAGCAACTGATGACCTTGTACGCGAAACTCGAGCAGGCGGGGATTCCGGCCGGCTCGCCGGCTACGCGGCGGTTGTTTAGCCAGTAGGCTGCGGCCACTGGGGCTACTGTTGCCACTGCCACTGCCACTGCCACTGCCACTGCCGCGCGACGCGTGCCTCGCCGTCTGATGCAGCAGCGGCGCCGCGTGTGTGGCGGATATTCCCCCAGGAGGCGTCGTTGCACAGCAACTGCGCCTCAATCAACTCACCTCCTTCGGCCAGTCCGCACCGCTGATCCACGCCTTCAGCGCGGCCACCACCGCTTCATCCTGACCATAAAAACCGTGATGCCCCATCGCCTCGCATGGGTTGCCGCGCGCGCTTCCTCCGCTGACCGCGATCAGATCGTGGCCGTCCTCCGCGATACGCTTCGCCGCGCTGAACGAACAGAGAAAACAGCCGTCGTCGACGTGATGAACGAAGAGCTGCCGCGCATGGATCTCGCCGTAGTTGAAGCCGGCCAGCGGCAGCGCCTGACCTCGTGACGGCGTGCTTAGCGTCGACGTGTGGATCACGGCGTCCCAGGTATCGGGCAGCGCCCGTCCAAGGAACGCCGAGGAAATCGTGCCGCGGCTCGTGCCGACGAGCACCAGCCTGGCCGCCGGGAAGCGGGTGCGCAGGTCGGCCGCGACGCGGGCCACATCCTGAGCATGCCGCGGCGACGCGCGAAACGCGTCCGAGTAGCCGCTGGGCTGGTCGGACGGGGCGTCGACGAGTGCAGTCGCAAAGCGGTCGTCGACGATCAGCGTGCGTGCCCGTACGAGAAAATTGTTCTTCAGACGCAGGCTGATGGCGCCGTCGCTAGCCTGCGCAAGTTGCAGGTCGCCGTCGCCACCGGCGAACATCACGAGGATCCAGTCGGGGTGACTGCCGTCCTTTTGCGTCAGCAGATAGGCGATCGACGCGTTGTCGGCCACGGCCACGCTGACCACCTGTTCCAGCGCGCAGGCGGGCGCTGCGTGCAGGAGGCTCAGCAGAGCGCAGAACGTCATGGCGAGCGAAGCCAGCCGGTTGAGGCTATGTCTGATTGCCGTTGTCAGATTGCGCATGCTCGTTCCTGTGTTGAGTGGGCCGGTGCGGCGTCTTGCTTACCCGCTTACGGTCGCATCGCGCCGCAGGCGTGTCAATGCGGCGCGGGGGACGTTAGCCGTTCGGCCAGGATCGACGGCATGGGTGGGTGAGAAGGCGCACGAAACTGGCCATCCGGCCAATGTCCACGGCAGGCGGTTCCTGCGATAATCTGAGGTCTGAATTTCACCGGCGAATCTTCCGATAGCATGGCTCGAACTAGTGTCCCCAACCCTGCAAGCAGCGCCCCGGCGGAACGTGCCGTGTGGTTGCGCGCGGAACTCGAACGCGCGAACCACGCGTACTACGTACTCGACCAGCCGGACCTGCCGGACGCGGAATACGACAAGCTCTTCAAGGAGCTGCAACAGATCGAAACGGAACACCCGGATCTGATCACACCGGACTCGCCTACCCAGCGCGTCGGCGGCGAGGTCGCGAGCGGCTTCAATCCGGTGGTGCACGACCAGCCCATGCTGTCGTTGAACAACGGTTTTGCCGACGAAGATATCGCCGCGTTCGACAAGCGCGTGGCCGACGCGCTCGGCAAAACGCCGGTCAGCTACGCGTGCGAACTCAAGTTCGACGGACTGGCTATTTCGCTGCGCTATGTGGACGGCCGCTTCGTGCAGGCCTCCACGCGCGGCGACGGCGCCACGGGCGAAGACGTCACGGAGAATGTCCGCACGATCCGCTCCATTCCGCTCACGCTCAAGGGCAAGCGCGTGCCGAAGCAACTGGACGTGCGCGGCGAAGTCCTGATGTTCAAGCGCGATTTCGACCGCATGAACGAACGGCAGCGCACGGCAGGGCTCAAGGAATTTGCGAACCCGCGCAACGCGGCGGCCGGCAGCTTGCGCCAGCTCGATCCGAAGATCACGGCGCAGCGTCCGTTGTCGTTCTTCGCTTACGGCATTGGCGTGCTCGATGGCGAGCCGATGCCGGCAACCCACAGCGCGTTGCTCGACTGGTATGCCGAGTTGGGCTTGCCGGTCAATGGCGAGCGGGCGGTGGTAGAGGGCGCTGAAGGGCTGCTGGGGTTCTTCCGCGCGGTGGGTGAGAAGCGCGACGCGCTGCCGTATGACATCGACGGCGTGGTGTACAAGGTCAACGCCCGCGAAGAGCAGGACGCGCTCGGCTTCGTGTCGCGCGCGCCGCGCTTCGCGCTGGCGCATAAATTCCCGGCGCAGGAAGCGCTGACGAAGCTGCTGGCGATCGACGTGCAGGTTGGCCGCACCGGTGCGATCACACCTGTGGCGCGTCTCGAGCCGGTGTTCGTCGGCGGTGCAACTGTGACGAATGCCACGCTGCACAACGAGGACGAGGTGCGGCGCAAGGACATCCGCATTGGCGATACGGTGATCGTGCGGCGGGCCGGCGACGTGATCCCCGAGGTGGTGAGCGCGCTCATGGAACGCCGCCCGGCGGATGCCAGCGAGTTCGTGATGCCCACGCAGTGCCCGGTGTGCGGCTCGGCCATCGAACGCCTGCCTGATGAAGCCATTGCCCGTTGCACCGGCGGCCTGTTCTGTCCGGCCCAGCGCAAGCAGGCACTGTGGCACTTCGCGCAGCGCCGCGCGCTCGACATCGACGGGCTCGGCGAAAAGATCATCGACCAACTGGTCGAACTGAACCTGGTGCGCACGCCGGCCGACCTGTTCAACCTTGGCTTTGGGACGCTCGCCGAACTCGACCGCTTCGCTGAAAAGTCCGCGCAGAACCTGCTGGACTCGCTCGAGAAGGCCAAGCACACCACGCTGGCCCGCTTCCTTTACGCACTCGGGATTCGTCAGGTTGGAGAATCGACGGCGAAGGACCTGGCCAGGCACTTCGGCTCGCTTGATCCGATCATGAACGCCACGCTCGAAGAACTGCTGGAAGTCAACGACGTGGGGCCGGTGGTGGCCGAGTCGATTCATCAGTTTTTCGCCGAAGAGCACAACCGCACGGTGATCGAGCAGTTACGGGCGCCGGGCAGGGTGACGTGGACGGAGGGTCCGCCCGCGCCGAAGGCGCCGCAAGGGGTGCTGGCCGGCAAGACGGTCGTGCTGACCGGCACCTTGCCGACTCTGGCGCGTGAAGAGGCGAAGGAAATGCTCGAAGCGGCGGGCGCGAAGGTGGCCGGTTCGGTGTCGAAGAAAACCGATTACGTGGTCGCGGGGGCAGACGCGGGCAGCAAACTTGCCAAAGCTGAGGAACTCGGCGTCCCCGTACTCGACGAAGATGGTATGCGTAAGCTCCTGGAGGGGCAGATAACATGATCCGCGAAATTCTCAAGATGGGTGATCCGCGCCTTTTGCGTATCGCCGCCCCGGTCGACCATTTCGACACCCCCGAGTTGCATGCCCTCGTGCAGGACATGTTCGAAACCATGCACGACGCGAACGGCGCGGGGCTCGCTGCGCCGCAGATCGGCGTCGACCTGCAGGTGGTGATTTTCGGCTTCGGCCACAACGAACGCTATCCGGATGCGCCGCCGGTGCCGGAAACGGTCCTGATCAATCCGACCATTACGCCGGTGTCGCAGGACATGGAAGAGGGCTGGGAAGGCTGCCTGTCGGTGCCGGGATTGCGTGGCGCCGTCAGCCGTTTCTCGATGATCCGCTATCACGGCTTCGATCAGTACGGCAAACCGATCGATCGCGTCGCCGAAGGCTTCCACGCACGCGTCGTGCAGCACGAGTGCGATCACCTGATCGGCAAGCTGTATCCGATGCGGATCAACGACTTTGCGAAGTTCGGCTTCACCGAAGTGCTGTTCCCGGACCTGGATCCGAATAGCGACGATTGAGCGGGTAGGGGTTGTATGACCGTGTGCGCCGGCGTTAGTAGCGACCTCGGTGCTCCGCAGAAAAAAAGCCCATGCATCTGCATGGGCTTTTTCACGTTGGCTGGCTCTTCCTTGCCGCGCTTTACGCCTCGGCGCTCAACGCGTGCGCACGATCAGAACGACTCATCCGCCGACAGATAACGCCACTGACCCGGCGGCAACGCGCCAAGCGGTACGCTGCCCATCCGCACGCGCTTCAAGCCAACCACTTCGAGGCCGACCAGTTCGCACATGCGGCGAATCTGCCGCTTCTTGCCCTCGCGCAACACGAAGCGCAATTGCTCGCTGTTCTGCCAGCTTACTTTGGCGGGCTTGAGCGGCACGTCGTCGAGTTCGAGGCCGTGACGCAGCAGCTCGAGACTTTCGAGTGGGAAGTGCTGGTCGATCCCGGCCGTCATCTCGCCGTAAGTCACGCGGACCAGATACTCCTTCTCGACTTCCGAATGACCGCCGATCAGCCGCTTGGCAATCCGGCCGTCCTGGGTCAGTACCAGCAGCCCGGTGGAGTCGATGTCGAGCCGGCCCGCCGGGGCGAGCTGACGCAGATGCGACACCGAGAAGCGGATGTCCGAGTGGTCGCCTTCCCAGCGGTTGTCCGGCGTGACGAGCGTGACGGCGGGCTGATAGCCGTCTTCAGCCTGTCCCGAGACGTAGCCCACCGGTTTGTTGATGAGGATCGTGACGAGGCGCGCCTGGATCGCCTGAGCTGCTGGATCGATCTCGATGCGCTGATCGGGGCGGACCTTGGAGCCGAGGGTGTCGATGGTTTGACCGTCGACCTTTACCCAGCCGTTTTCGATCCATTCGTCGGCTTCGCGACGCGAGCAGAGGCCGAGCTCCGACATCAGCTTGGAGAGGCGCAAGGTGCCGGGCGCGTCGTCGTGGTCGCGGCGATGGGCGGCCGGGCGCGGCGCGGATTCTTCCGAACGGGTGGGTCTCGCTCTCGGTACTGCGCCGCGCGGGGCCTTGTCGGCGCGGGCCGGACGCTCGCTGCGTACGCCGCGCTCCGGGCGCTCCGCATGCTCTGCACGCGCCGGCCGGTCGCCGAAGCCGCGTGCGGCAGGTGCGCGCGTGCCGCGATCGTCGCGCGGAGTACGCTCCGGGCGATCACCGTAGGCACGCTTCACGGGTGATGCGAACGTGCGCTCGCCGCGTTCCTTCGAAGTCGGACGCTCGTCGCGGCCGCCGGCCGGACCCCGCCGCGCGCTTTCGTCGCGCGGCGCCCGGTCGAACGTGCGGCGCGGCTCGGCGCCTGCGCGGTCAGCGCCAAAGCGGGGCCGCTCGGATGTGCTGCCGGGACGGCGTGTGTCGTCTGCTCCGCGCGGTCCCCGGGGGCCACCGGCGGCCGGACGACGCGAACTGTCATCGCGCGCGAAACGTGCCGGCCGCTCGCCACGGTCGCCTTCAGCGCGGCGTGGCGCGCCGCCGGGGCCTTCACGGCGCGGCGGGCGTTCGGTCCGATCGCCTTCGGTACGGCGAGGTGCACCCGCAAAACCTTCGCGGCGCGGCGGGCGTTCAGTACGTTCGCCCTCGGCGCGGCGCGGTGCGCCGGCGAAACCTTCGCGTCGCGGTGGGCGCTCGGTCCGATCACCTTCAAATCTGCGCGGTGCGCGCTCAGTCCGATCGCCCTCGGCGCGACGCGGCGCACCAGCAAAGCCTTCACGGCGCGGCGCACGCTCACCACGTTCACCCTCAAACCTTCGCGGCGCGCCGCCTGCCTCGTCGCGGCGCGGCGGCCGATCCGACGGCGCACGCCGTGCAGCGCCGCCGCTGCCCGCATCGCGTTCGCGCGAAAACGAGCCTTCAGCGCGGGCCGGCCGCGCACCGCTTGGCGCGCGGCTTGCGCCGCCCGCAGCGCCCGCGGGCTTGCCCGCCGGCCGTTTGCCGGCGCCGGCCGGTGCCCTTTCTCGTTCACCGGCGGCCGGTGTGGCGGGCCGCGGCCCGGCAGGGCGCGTCGGCTTACGCGCGGTCGTACTGCCCGAGCGAACAGGGGCGCGTTCGGACGAAGCCGACCGCGGATGCTTGGCTGTCAATTTGACTCGCATGGAATCTCACACTGCGATCGCGCGCAGCAGTTCGGTTTCGACCTGAATTTGCAGGCGGTTGTCCGAGAGGCCGCGTCCGTCCAGCAGGAACACGTCCTCTACGCGTTCGCCGAGCGTATTGATCCGCGCCGATTGGACGCCGACCTGGTGCTCGGCCAGCACGCGCGCGATCGAATAAAGAAGGCCTGGCCGGTCGTTCGCCGACACGGACAGGATGTAGTACTGGCCACGGTCGTCAGCCCGAAGGTCGACGCGCGGCGTAACAGGGAAGGTCCGCGACAGGCGCGACAAGCGCCCCTTCGACGGCTCCGGCAACAGGGTACCGTCCGCCGTGAGGCGTGCGGTCAGTTCCTGTTCGACCAGATTGGCGATGTCGCGATAATGCACGTCTTCTTCGGTGTGCTGGACGATGAAGTTGTCCAGCGCGTAACCGTGACGAGTCGTGCTCACGCGGGCATCGAGAACCGACAGCGCATTCTTGTCGAAATACGCGCAAATGCCGGCAAACAGGTCAGGGCGGTCCTTGACGTAGACCAGCACCTGCAGCGCTTCGCCGACCGGCGACGGGCGAGCCCGGACTATCGGTGTGGGCGTTTCGACATGGCGGTACAGCACGCGCGTTTGCCACGCGATGTCCGCCGCGTCGTGACGCAGGAAGTAGCCGACGTCGAGCTTCTCCCACAGCGCCTCATGGGCGCTGTCGGGCACCGTTTCGAGCCGCAGCAGCGCGAGCGCTTCTTCCTGGCGCGACTTCAGTTCGGAGTGGGCGTCGGGACGCGCGCCGCCCAGCACGGCCAGCGTGGCCCGATACAGGTCTTCGAGGAGCTTGCCCTTCCAGCCGTTCCAGACCTTCGGGCTGGTGCCGCGAATGTCGGCAACGGTTAGCAGGTAGAGCGCCGTCAGGTGCCGCTCGTTGCCGACCAGTTCCGCAAACCGTTTGACGACCTCCGGATCGCTCGTGTCCTGTTTCTGCGCGACCTGGCTCATGGTCAGATGGTGCTGGACCAACCACACCGCCAGTTCGCCGTCGCCGTTGTCCATGCCGTGTTCGCGGCAGAAACGGCGGGTGTCGGCCATGCCGAGCGTCGAATGATCGCCGCCGCGGCCCTTGGCGATGTCATGGAACAGCGCGGCCACGTACAGCACCCATGGGCGCTCGAAGTTGGCGATCAACTGGCTGCAGAACGGGTATTCGTGGGCGTGCTCGGCGACCGCAAAACGGCGCAGGTTACGCAGCACCATCAGGATGTGCTGGTCGACCGTGTAGACGTGATACAGGTCGTGCTGCATCTGCCCGACAATGCGGCGGAAGTTCAGCAGGTAACGTCCCAGCACGCTGGTCTGGTTCATCAGGCGCAGCGCGTGGGTGATCCCGGCGGGCTGCTTGAGGATTTCCATGAACAGGCGCCGGTTTTCCGGGTCGCGGCGCCAGTGCTGATCCATCAGGTCGCGCGCGTTATAGATTGCCCGCAGCGTGCGCGCCGACAGGCCCTTCACGCCGGGCGTCTGCTCGTATAGCAGGAAGGCTTCGAGGATGGCGTTCGGTTCGCGCTCGAATACGTCGTCGCGGGCGATTTCCAGCATGCCCTGTTTCTCGACGAAGCGGTCCGACAACACGCGCGTGATGCCGCTCGTGTTCGGGAACAGTTGCGCCTCGATGTTCTGGATCAGGATCGTCGCCAACTGGGTGACCGCCTTGGCGGCCCAGTAATAACGACGCATCAGCTGTTCGCTGGCGCGCTTGGTGGCGGTCGGCTTGTAGCCGAAGCTTTCGGCTACAGCCGTCTGCAGGTCGAATACGAGGATGTCCTGGCGGCGCCCTGCAATCACGTGCAGCCGGGCGCGCAGCGCTTTCAGAAAACCTTCGTTACGCTCCAGCTCACGCGCTTCGCGCTCGGTAATCAGGCCGCGCGTTTCCAGCTCTTGCCAACTGCTGCCGAAACCGGCTGCCTGGGTGACCCACAGGATCAACTGCAGGTCGCGCAGGCCGCCGGGGCTTTCCTTGATGTTCGGCTCGAGCGCGTAGGGCGTGTCCTGGAACTTGGCGTGCCGCTGGCGCATTTCCAGCACTTTTGCCTGGAAGAACGCTCGCGGATCCAGCGCGGCGCGATAGCGCTGCGCAAAGTCGTCGAACAGCGGCGCACTGCCCGTAATGCGGCGCGCTTCCAGCAAGGAGGTGCGCACGGTGACGTCGTTGGCCGCCTCTTCGAGGCACTGCGAGACGGAGCGCACGCTGCTGCCGAGTTCCAGTCCCAGATCCCACGCGAGGCTGATAAAGCGTTCGATGCGCGCTTCCAGATGAGCGACCGGCTGATCGGGCAGCAGCACCAGGATGTCGATGTCCGAATGCGGCGCGAGCTCGCCGCGCCCATACCCACCGACCGCCAGCAGCGCGAGCGAGGGCGGCATGTCGCAGGCGTTCCACGCGCCGCGCAGCGACTCGTCGGTCGTGCGTGCGAGCGCACCCATCAACGATTCGACGTTGGTAGCCAGCTTGAAGCGTTCCAGCGACTTGGCTTTGGCCACCTTGTAGTCCGCCTTGAGCGACGTGGCATCGGAATGGGCGACGGCTGGAACACTGCTCATGGGCGCGCGCGAGTGGGAACTCAGGACCGTCAGGCCGTGGTGGCCGAAGCGACGACCGGCGGCCGCGCCGGCGTGCCGGCCGAGACCGTCAGCACCTCATAGCCGCTCGCGGTGACGAGTACCGTGTGCTCCCACTGCGCGGACAGGCTGCGGTCCTTGGTCTTCACGGTCCATTGATCCGGCATGGTGCGGATATCGCGACGGCCGGCGTTGATCATCGGCTCGATCGTGAAAATCATGCCCTGCTGCAGTTCGATGCCCGTGCCCGGACGGCCGTAGTGCAGGACTTGCGGGTCTTCGTGAAACACCGTGCTGATGCCGTGGCCGCAATATTCGCGCACCACGCTGTAGCCTTGCCCCTCGGCGTGGCGCTGGATCGCATGGCCGATGTCGCCGAGATGCGCGCCGGGCCGGACCTGGTCGATACCGAGCCACATGCACTCGAAGGTGGTCTGCACGAGCCGCTTCGCGAGAATCGAGCCTTCGCCGACGATGAACATGCGGCTCGTATCGCCGAAGTAGCCTTCCTTGATCACCGTGACGTCGATATTCAGCGCATCGCCGTTCTTGAGCGTCTTGTCGCCCGGGATGCCATGGCAGATCACGTCGTTGACCGAAATGCAGGTGGCCTTTGGATACGGCGGGTAGCCGGGCGGCTGATAATTGAGCGGCGCCGGCACCGTGCCCTGTTCCTTCAGCATGTATTCGTGACACAGGCGGTCGAGCTCGCCAGTAGTGATGCCGGCGGCGACGAACGGGGTAATGTAGTCGAGCACTTCGCTTGCGAGGCGGCAGGCGACGCGCATCTGCGCGATATCGTGTTCGTTTTTGAGCGTAATAGCCATGAGTCGGGCCTGAAATGCGATTATTTGAAGATTATCGCACCATATTCCTGCGTTCGCAGGGTTTTGAGAGAGCGTTGGCCGATTGGACAAGGGGTACTCCCCCGGTTCTCCCCCTTCGGGCAGGTGCAACCCGCTCACCGGATTAGGGGCTACCGGGCAGGTTGAGTCTGCCGATAGTCACGTGCTATAATCTCTGGCTAAGTCGCTCCACATTATTTGATTTTGTGGAAAAGACTGGCTCATAGCGATAGTTGCCTGCGCTATGAGGCGTTTTCAGGTTGTGCTGAGGCGGTGCTCTCCTTTGGTGGCGGGCGCCGTGGCAAATGCAGCGGCACAACCCAAGGCAGCAGACTCGCAAGCCGGCAGCACCCAGGGTGTCCGCCGCGTCAGGTCCTCGCAGATGGCGAAGACGGCGCGGCAGATACGGCCGCCGGCTTAAGACCCAACCCTAGCGGAGATTTTCATGGCAGTTACCATGCGTCAAATGCTGGAAGCAGGTGTCCACTTCGGTCACCAAACGCGCTTCTGGAACCCGAAGATGGCCCCCTTCATTTTCGGCCATCGCAACAAGATTCACATCATCAACCTCGAAAAGACGCTGCCGATGTACAACGACGCACTGAAGTATGTGCGTCAGCTGGCAGCAAACCGCGGCACGATCCTGTTCGTCGGCACGAAGCGTCAATCGCGCGACACGATCGCCGAAGAGGCACAACGCGCTGGCATGCCGTTCGTCAACGCACGCTGGCTCGGCGGCATGCTGACCAACTTCAAGACGCTGAAGGTTTCGATCAAGCGCCTGAAGGACATGGAAGCAGCGCTGGAAGCCGGTGAAACGGAACGCATGAGCAAGAAGGAAGCGCTCCTGTTCGAACGCGAAATCGCCAAGCTGCAAAAGTCGATCGGCGGCGTGAAGGACATGGGCGGCATTCCGGACGCAATTTTCGTGGTCGACGTCGGTTACCACAAGATTGCTGTGACGGAAGCGAACAAGCTCGGCGTGCCGGTTATCGCTGTGGTCGACACGAACCACTCGCCGGAAGGCATCGACTACGTGATCCCGGGTAACGACGACGCCAGCAAGGCCGTCGCCCTGTACACGCAAGGCGTGGCTGACGCGATCCTCGAAGGCCGTGCAAACGCGGTCAACGAAGTGGTGCAGGCTGCACGTGGTGGTGACGGCGACGAGTTCGTCGAGGTCAACGCGGAAGCGTAAAGCTGCCCTGTGTCCGGCAAAAAAGGGGGCTTTCTACAGGCCCCCTTTTTTTAAGTCATGACACCTGGCCAGGGCGCGAGAAAAATTCGCGCCATGCGGAAACGAATTCTTGCCGCCGGCATCGAAGTGCGGGCGGTGTGTGAAAGACAGACTCAAGGAGCGAATGATGGCGGCAATTACCGCAAGCATGGTTGCAGAACTGCGCGCGAAGACCGATGCGCCGATGATGGAATGCAAGAAGGCGCTGACGGAAGCCGAAGGCGACATGGAGCGTGCTGAAGAGCTGCTGCGTGTGAAGCTCGGCAACAAGGCCAGCAAGGCCGCTTCGCGCGTGACGGCTGAAGGCGTGATCTCGTCGTTCATCGGCGGCAACGTCGGTGCAATCGTCGAACTGAACTGCGAAACCGACTTCGTTTCGAAGAACGACGACTTCCTGGCTTTCTCCAAGCAGATCGCCGAACTGGTCGCCAAGCAAAACCCGGCTGACGTCGCTGCGCTGGCAGCGCTGCCGCTGGAAGGCTCGACGGTCGACGCAGTGCGCCTCGCGCTGGTCGGCAAGATCGGCGAAAACCTGTCCATCCGCCGTTTCGTGCGCTTCGAGACCGCCAACCAGCTGGCTGCGTACCTGCACGGCACGCGTATCGGCGTGCTGGTCGAGTACACCGGCGCGGACGAGCAGGTCGGCAAGGACGTCGCCATGCACATCGCGGCCATGAAGCCGGTCTCGCTGTCGTCGGACGAAGTGCCGGCCGATCTGATCGCCAAGGAACGCAGCATCGCGGAACAGAAGGCCGCTGAATCGGGCAAGCCGGCTGAAATCGTCGCGAAGATGGTCGACGGCAGCGTGCAGAAGTATCTGAAGGAAGTGTCGCTGCTGAACCAGACGTTCGTTAAGAACGACAAGCAGACGATCGAGCAGATGCTGAAGGCAGCAGGTTCGAGCGTGCAGAAGTTCGCGCTGTTCGTGGTCGGCGAAGGCATCGAGAAGAAGCAGGACGACTTCGCAGCCGAAGTGGCCGCCCAAGTGGCTGCTGCAAAGCAACAATAAGCTTCACCGCAATACCGTTGGACCCGCGGCGGGGCAAGACCCTGCCGCGGTCGGCGGCGCCGCAAGGCTGCCTGCGGGTTGACCCTCGCCGTGCAGCCGCCTCTGGCGAACCCTGGGGTTCGTCAATTTGGCGACGCTTGCCCGAATCAGCATTTCACCCCTACAGTTAGTTCCTTGTTGTTGCCCTGTTCTGCGCGATCTGGATACCCCTATGCCCACTGCCTATAAACGCGTCCTGCTCAAACTCTCCGGTGAAGCTCTGATGGGCGATGATGCCTTCGGCATCAATCGCGCGACGATCGAAAGAATGGTGGCGGACGTGGCCGAGGTCGTGCGGCTCGGTACGCAACTGGCTGTCGTGATCGGCGGCGGCAATATTTTCCGTGGTGTGGCAGGCGGTGCGGCGGGCATGGACCGCGCAACGGCCGACTACATGGGGATGCTCGCCACCATGATGAACGCGCTGGCGCTGCAGGACGCGATGCGCCACGCCGGTATCGAGGCGCGCGTGCAGTCGGCGCTGCGCATGGACCAGGTGGTCGAGCCGTATATCCGCCCCCGGGCGATCCGCCAGCTTGAAGAAGGCAAGGTCGTGATTTTCGCGGCCGGCACGGGTAACCCGTTCTTCACGACGGACACCGCGGCTGCGCTGCGCGGCTCGGAAGTCGGCGCGGAAGTCGTGCTGAAGGCCACCAAGGTGGACGGCGTGTATTCGGCCGACCCCAAGAAGGACCCGACGGCCACGCGCTACACAACGATCAGCTTCGACGAGGCGATTGGCCGCAATCTGCAGGTGATGGACGCCACGGCTTTCGCGCTGTGCCGCGACCAGAAGCTGCCGATCCGCGTGTTTTCTATCGTCAAGCCAGGTGCGCTGAAGCGCATTGTGCAAGGCGAGGACGAGGGTACCCTCGTCCACGTGTAAACTCTCGTTCACATAACGTGGGCTTTAACGCGGGCCCGGGCCGCCGCTGTACGCGCGCTGGCCGGCTCGCACCGTTTTGAAGGTTCGGAGGTTTAAAAATGTCTGTGGCTGATATCAGGAAGGGCGTCGAGCAGAAGATGCAGCGCTCGATCGACGCGTTCAAGAACGATCTGTCGAAGATCCGCACGGGCCGTGCGCACACGGGCCTGCTCGATCACATCCAGGTCGACTATTACGGCTCGCCGGTGCCGATCTCGCAGGTCGCGAACCTGACGCTGATCGACGCCCGTACGATCGGCGTGCAGCCGTGGGAAAAGAAGATGGTGCCGGTCGTCGAAAAGGCGATCCGCGAATCCGATCTGGGCCTGAACCCGGCTACGCAAGGCGACGTGATCCGCGTGCCAATGCCCGCGCTGACCGAAGAGCGCCGCCGCGAACTGACCAAGGTCGCGCGCAGCGAAGCGGAAACGGCCAAGATTGCGGTGCGCAACCTGCGCCGCGACGCCAACGAGCAATTGAAGAAGCTCGTGAAAGACAAGGAAATCTCCGAAGACGACGAGCGTCGTGCCGGCGACGACGTCCAGAAGCTGACGGACAAGTTCGTGTCGGAAATCGACAAGCTCGTGACGACCAAAGAAGCCGAGATCATGACGGTCTGAGGCCGTCAGGCTCCAGCATCTTCAGGTCTTTACTTCTTTTTTTGCAGTCACTGTCCCGACGGCCATGACCTATACCAGCTCAACCGTTCGCGTGCCTGATGTCGCGGCGGTGCCGCGACATATCGCGATCATCATGGACGGCAACGGCCGTTGGGCAACGCAGCGCCGCCTGCCGCGCGTGGCAGGCCATACGCGCGGCGTCGACGCGGTGCGTGCCGCCGTCGAGGCGTGCGCACGGTCCGGCGTCGAATATCTGACGCTGTTCGCCTTCAGCTCCGAGAACTGGCGCCGTCCGAACGACGAAGTGTCGTTCCTGATGCGCCTGTTCGTGACCGCGCTGGAGCGCGAGATCGGCAAGCTGCACGCCAACGGCATTCGCCTGCGCGTGGTCGGCGACCTGGCGATGTTCGACAAGCGCATCCAGGATCTGATCCGCCGCGCCGAGACCAAAACCGCCCGCAATACCCGTCTTACGCTGACCATCGCCGCCAACTACGGCGGCCGCTGGGACATCATGCAGGCCACCCGCAAGCTGGCCGAGCAATCGGCGCAGGCCGGCGAGGCCGTCGAGATCAACGAGGAATCGTTCGCCGAGCACCTCGCCATGGCGTACGCGCCGGAGCCCGATCTCTTCATCCGGACCGGCGGCGAGCAGCGCATCAGCAACTTCCTGCTGTGGCAACTGGCCTACACCGAGTTCTACTTCACCGATACCTTCTGGCCGGATTTCGACGCCGAGGCGCTGCGCCACGCGATCGATTCGTATGCGGAGCGCGAACGCCGCTTCGGCCGCACCAGTGCTCAGCTCGAGCCGCAATCGCAAAACGTCGATTCGCTTCCATGCTAAAAACCCGTGTTATCACGGCGATCGTCCTGCTGGCTGTGTTCTTGCCGGTCACGCTGTTCGCGCCGGTGGGCGCGTTCGGCGCGTTGATCGCGTTCGTGCTCGTCTTTGCCGCGTGGGAATGGGCGCGCCTGCTGAAAGTGGGCGGCGTCGGCCCGGTCGTCTACGCTCTCGTTGCGGCGGTGGCGTTGGTGGCGAGCACGCGGCTCGGCACCGAGGTGCATCCGCCGCGTTCCCTGCTGCAGGCCGCCGCGGTCTTCTGGGTGCTGGCCGGACCGTACGTCCTGTTGCGCAAACCGGCGCTCGCGCAGGGCGCTTGGCGCCTGTTCCTGTTTCTTGCCGGAATTGTGGTGTTCGTCGCCTGCTGGCATGCGCTCGTGGCGGCACGCGCCAAGGGTGTCCCGTTCGTTCTGTCCCTGCTGCTGGTGGTCTGGCTGGCCGATATCGGCGCATACTTTGCGGGTAAGGCGTTCGGTCGGCACAAGCTGGCGCCGGCCATCAGCCCCGGTAAGACCTGGGAAGGCGCCGTCGGCGGCTGGCTGGCTGTCGTGATCGTCGCGTCAGCGGCTATAGTGCTGCATGCGTTCGAACCGACCCTGTATTCCGCATTGCTGGGGCGCCTCGGCGCTGTCCGCACGCTGGTCGTCCTGACGGTTCTGGTGGTGTTCAGCGTCGTCGGCGATCTGTTCGAATCGCTGTTAAAACGTCAGGCCGGCGTCAAAGATTCCAGCGGCCTGCTGCCGGGACACGGTGGCGTCCTTGACCGCATCGATGCACTATTGCCGGTGCTGCCGCTCGCAATGCTGCTGCTCGGCTAGAGAAAGAGATATGCAAAAACGTCTGACACTGCTCGGTTCCACGGGCTCGATTGGAGACAGCACGCTCGACGTCGTCGCGCGTCATCCCGAGCGCTTTTCGGTCTACGCGCTGACCGCGCATCGCAACGGCGACAAGCTCGTCGAACAATGCCTGCGCTTTCATCCCGAAGTGGCGGTGGTCGGCGATGCCGCTACCGCGGCGCAGGTCGCCGCGAAGCTGCGCGAGGCCGGCTGCAAGACCGAGGTGAGCTACGGTCCGCAGGCGCTCGTCGACGTCTCGAAGAGCGACGCTTGCGATACGGTCGTGGCGGCGATCGTCGGCGCAGCGGGGCTCGCTCCGACCCTGGCCGCCGCGCGCGCCGGCAAACGCATCCTGCTCGCCAACAAGGAAGCACTGGTGATGTCCGGCGCGATCTTCATGGACGCGGTACGCGATCACGGCGCCGTGCTGCTGCCGGTCGACAGCGAACACAACGCCATCTTCCAGTGCCTGCCGCGCGAGGCCGCGTTGCACGGCGGCGTGTCGAAGATCATCCTGACCGCGTCGGGCGGCCCGTTCCGCACGCGCGAGCCGGCGAGTCTCGTCAACGTCACGCCTGACGAAGCCTGCAAGCATCCGAACTGGGTCATGGGCCGCAAGATTTCGGTCGATTCGGCGACGATGATGAACAAGGGCCTCGAAGTCATCGAGGCGCACTGGCTGTTCGCGCTGCCGGGCGAGCGCATCGAAGTGCTGATTCATCCGCAGAGCGTGATTCATTCCATGGTGTCGTACGCCGACGGCTCGGTGCTCGCGCAGCTCGGCAATCCCGACATGCGCACGCCGATCGCTCATGCGCTTGCGTTCCCCGAGCGTGTCGATTCCGGCGTGGCCCAGCTCGATCTCGTGCAGGTCGCGTCGCTGTCGTTCGAAAAGCCCGATTACGCGCGCTTCCCGTGTCTCGCGCTGGCCATGAAAGCGCTTGCCGAGGGCGGCATTGCGAGTGCGGCGTTGAACGCCGCCAACGAGATCGCCGTCGAAGCGTTCCTTGCCCGCAAGATCGGCTTCATGGCGATTGCCCAGGTGGTCGACGCGGTGCTGAACGCGCTGCCCAACCGCAGCGCTCAGGCGCTCGACGACGTGATCGAAGCCGACGCGGCCGCGCGCCGGGCGGCTGCCGACTTTATCCAGCGTTTGCCGCAAGACGCTCTTCGCGCGGAACGTGCCGTCCAGTGAGGCGATTATGAACCTGCTGATCGAACTGCTCGCCTTCGCGGTCGCGATCGGCGTGCTGGTGGTGGTTCACGAGTATGGCCACTACAGTGTCGCGCGTTTGTGCGGTGTGAAAGTGCTGCGCTTTTCGATCGGCTTCGGCAAACCGCTGGTTCAGTGGGTGAGTCCGAAGACAGGCACCGAATGGACCATTGCCGCGTTGCCGCTGGGCGGCTACGTGAAGATGCTCGACGAGCGCGAAGCGGGCGCGCCGATTCCCCCTGAAGCCTTGCCGCACGCCTTCAACCGCCAACACGTCGCGAAACGTTTTGCGATCGTCGCGGCCGGCCCGGTCGCCAATTTCATCCTGGCCATCGCGCTGTTCGCCGTTGTATTTGCCACTGGCGTGAGCGAGCCGGCTGCGATCGTCGCCGCGCCGACGCCGAATACGGCTGCCGCGCTCGCCGGCTTCGACGGCGGCGAGACGGTGGTCGGGGTGCGCAATCCGGACGGCGGTTCGAGCGAGCCGGTCCGTTCATGGTCCGACCTGCGCTGGAAGCTGCTGGGCGCCGCGTTCGATCATCGCCGCGTGATTCTGAGCGCCAAAGACAGCCATGGGACCTCTGACTTCCCACTGGATTTGCGCGACGTCGCGGAGAAGGATGTCGACGACGACTTCATGTCGCATCTGGGTTTCGAGCCGGGTGGCGGCAAGCTGATCGTGGCGGGCGTCCAGCCCGGTAGCGCCGCGCAACACGCGGGTCTCGCGGCGGGCGACCGCCTCGTGTCGATCGACGGTAAGCCGACCGACAATGCCACCGCCTTCATCGCCTATGTCAAGACGCACGCGGGCACGGCCATCACGCTGCAGGTCGAGCGTGGCGGCGACGCGCAGCAGGCCGGCAAGACCGAAGCAATCCACGTCGTCCCGCTCGCGCAGCGCGACGACACCACCGGCGAGTCGATCGGCCGGATCGGCGCGGAACTGGCGACCCAGGTGCCGTCCATCGAGGTGCGCTACGGCCCGCTCGAGAGCCTGCAACTGGGCGCACACCGTACGTGGGATCTGGCCGCGTACTCGGTACGCATGTTTGGCCGGATGATTACCGGCGAGGCGTCGCTGAAAAACCTGTCAGGCCCGGTGACGATTGCCGACTACGCAGGCAAGAGTGCAAGGCTCGGTCCGTCAGCATTCCTGTCGTTCCTGGCCCTTGTCAGCATCAGTCTGGGCGTACTTAACCTACTCCCGATTCCGGTATTGGACGGGGGGCATCTGTTATATTATTTGGTTGAAGCTGCAACCGGCAAAGCGGTCTCCGACCGCTGGCAGCTCGTTCTCCAGAGAGCCGGGCTGGCCTGTATCGTCGCCTTGTCGGCGATCGCGCTTTTCAATGATCTGGCTCGTCTGATCCATTTTTAAAGTGTCTGTCGGCGCTCACGAAAGGCGGCCGTCTGGCCTGATTTAGCTATACATTGGGGAAGTACGTTGTTGAAACCTCATCGCTCGGTTCCTAAGACGGTAGCAGCCGCTGCGTTAGCGGCGCATGGACTGGTGGCTCACGCAACTTCGCCTTTCGTGGTGCGGGACATCCGCATTGAGGGTTTGCAACGCATCGAGCCCAGCACCGTGTTCGCCTACCTGCCTATCCGGGAAGGCGATACGTTCTCCGACGACAAGGCCTCCGAAGCGATTCGCGCGCTGTACGCCACCGGTTTCTTCAATGATGTGAGGGTCGTCGTCGAAGGCGACATCGTGATCGTCCAGGTGGTGGAGCGTCCGGCTATCGGCACAATCGACTTCACCGGTCTGCACGAGTTCGACAAGGACAACCTGATCAAGGCGCTGCACTCGGTCGGGCTGTCGCAAGGCCGCTATTACGACAAGTCCCTGGCCGATAAGGCCGAACAGGAACTCAAGCGTCAGTATCTGACGCACGGCTACTACGCAGCCGAAGTCAAGACCACGGTTACGCCTATCGACCGCGATCGCGTCGCCTTGCTGTTTTCGGTGGAAGAAGGTCCGAGCGCGAAGATCCGCCAGATCAACTTCATCGGCAACAAGGTGTTCAGCAGCGGTACCTTGCTCGACGAAATGCAGCTGTCCACGCCGAACTGGTTCTCGTGGTACACGAAGAACGACCTGTACGCGAAAGACAAGCTGACCGGCGATCTGGAGAACGTTCGCTCGTACTACCTGAACCGCGGTTATCTCGAGTTCACGATCGATTCGACCCAGGTGTCGATCTCGCCGGACAGGAAAGACATGTACCTGACGGTCTCGCTGCATGAGGGCGAGCCGTACACGATTTCCGGCATTCATCTGGCCGGCAATCTGCTGGACCGTGAGGCCGAACTGGACAAGCTCGTCAAGATCAAGACCGGCGAGCGTTTTTCGGCCGAGAAGCTGCAGGCCACCACCAAGGCGCTCGTCGACAAGCTCGGCGAGTACGGCTATGCCTTCGCCACGGTGAATGCCTCGCCGCAGATCGACCCGCTGCACCATCAGGTCGACCTCACGCTGCAGATCGATCCGAGCCGCCGGGTGTATGTACGCCGCATCAACGTGGTGGGCAACACCCGCACGCGCGACGAAGTGGTGCGCCGCGAAATGCGCCAGCTCGAAAGCTCGTGGTTCGATTCGAACCGTCTCGCGCTGTCGAAGGATCGCGTGAATCGCCTCGGCTACTTCTCCGATGTCGACGTGACGACCGTGCCCGTGGAAGACACGCCGGACCAGGTGGATGTGAACGTCAAGGTCAAGGAAAAGCCGACCGGCTCGATCACGCTGGGTCTGGGCTACGGTTCGGGCGAAGGTCCGATCATTTCGGCGGGCGTCTCGCAGGACAACGTGTTCGGCTCGGGCACCAGCCTCGGCGTCAACATCAACACCGCGAAGACGTACCGCACGCTGACCGTCACGCAGATCGACCCGTACTTCACGGTGGACGGCATCAAGCGCATTACGGACGTGTACTACCGCACCCAGCAACCGCTCTATTACTCTACGGATTCGAGCTTCAAGATCGTCACCATTGGCGGCGACCTGAAGTTCGGCATTCCGTTTTCCGAAGTCGATACGGTATATTTCGGCGCGGGCCTCGAGCAGAACCGGCTCGACGTAGACTCAGCGACGCCGCAAAGCTATCTGGACTACGTCAACGAGTTCGGCCGGGTGTCGGACAACGTGCCGATCACGGTGGGCTGGTCGCGCGACGCGCGCGACAGCGCGCTGGTGCCGAGCCGCGGTTACTTCACCCAGGCGAACGCGGAATATGGCACGCCGCTGGGCGGTACGCAGTATTACAAGGCTGATATCAACGCGCAGTACTATTATTCGTTTGCGCGTGGTTTCGTGCTCGGTTTCAACTTGCAGGGCGGCTATGGCAACGGCCTAGGCGGCAAGCCTTACCCGATCTTCAAGAATTACTATGCGGGCGGGATCGGCTCCGTGCGTGGCTACGAGCCAAGTTCGCTGGGCCCGCGCGACGTTTCGACGGGCGACCCGATCGGCGGTTCGAAGCTGCTGGCGGGCAGTATCGAATTGACGTTCCCGTTGCCGGGCACGGGTTACGATCGCACGCTGCGGGTCTTTTCGTTCCTCGACGCGGGTAATGTGTGGGGCGACGAGGGCAACAGCATCGGTGCGAACGGCTTGCGGTACGGTTACGGCGTGGGGCTTGCGTGGATCTCGCCGATCGGGCCGCTCAAGCTGAGCCTGGGTTTCCCGCTGACGAAGCACGATGGCGACCAGTACCAGAAATTCCAGTTCCAGATCGGAACGGCATTCTGATTGGACGGTCCGGGCTATCCCCGGACCTCTTTACAGTATCGAGAGGATGACTTTGCGAACCGGTATGTTTTCGAAACGTGTGGCGTGCGCGCTTGCGCTGGCAATGACTTTGGGCGTTGGGGTAGCGCACGCGCAGGAAGCCAGGATTGCGGCCGTCAACTCGGATCGTATCCTGCGCGAGTCGGCTGCTGCGAAGGCTGCCCAGACCAAGCTGGAGGCCGAGTTCGCGAAACGCGACAAGGATCTGCAGGATATGGCGCAGAAGCTGAAGTCGATGTCGGACGCGCTGGACAAGAACGGGGCGTCGATGGCGCCGGCCGACCGCGCCGAGAAGCAGCGCGACCTGTCGCAACTGGATACCGATTTCCAGCGCAAGCAGCGCGAGTTCCGCGAAGACCTGAACCAGCGCCGCAACGAGGAGCTGGCCGCCGTCCTCGACCGCGCCAACAAGGTGATCAAGCAGATCGCCGAGCAGCAGCACTACGACCTGATCGTTCAGGAGGCGGTGTATGTCAGCCCGCGTATCGACATTACGGACCAGGTGCTGAAGGCCCTGGCGGCCGCGCCGAGCAATGGCACTTCGGGCACCTCAGGCGGCACGGGCGGGTCGTCCACGAACAACGGCAACTGAACAGCAGGAGCAGTACACGCATGGCTTTTACGCTCGAGGACATCGTCCAGCGGTTCGGCGGTGAAGTAGTCGGAGACCGGTCGCAGCGCGTGGGCAGTCTGGCGCCGCTCGACCAGGCTGGCCCGAACCAGCTGGCGTTCCTCGCCAATCCGAAGTATCTGTCGCAGGTCGAGACCACCCGCGCGGGCGCCGTGTTGATCAGCGCCGACGATCTCGCGAAGCTAGGCGAGCAGGGCGCTCGCAATTTCATCGTCACACCCAACCCTTACGCTTACTTCGCGCGTGTTGCGCAGGCCTTCATCGATCTGGCCGCGCCGAAGGCGCTGCCGGGCGTGCACGCCAGCGCGACGATCGATCCGTCGGCGCAGATTGCGCCGAGCGCCGTGATCGGGCCGCATGTCACGGTCGAAGCCGGCGCGGTGATCGGCGAGCAGGTGCGGCTGGACGCGAACGTGGTGATTGGCCGCGGCACGCAGATCGGCGCCGGCTCGCACCTGTATCCGAACGTCAGCGTGTACTACGGCTGCAAGATCGGCGAGCGCGTGATCATTCATGCGGGCGCGGTGATCGGTTCAGACGGTTTCGGTTTCGCGCCGGATTTTGTCGGCGACGGCGAGGCTCGCACCGGTAGCTGGGTGAAGATCCCCCAGGTCGGTGGCGTATCGATCGGGCCGGACGTCGAGATCGGCGCCAACACCACGATCGACCGCGGCGCGATGGCCGATACCGTCATCGAAGAATGCGTGAAGATCGACAATCTGGTGCAGATCGGCCATAACTGCAAGGTCGGCGCCTATACGGTGATTGCCGGCTGCGCGGGCATCGCCGGTAGTACGACGATTGGCCGGCATTGCATGATTGGCGGCGCGGTCGGTATTGCCGGACACGTTACACTGGCCGATTATGTGATCGTCACGGCGAAGTCGGGTGTGTCGAAGTCGCTGTTGAAGCCCGGCATGTACACGAGCGCGTTCCCGGCCGTCGATCACGCCAACTGGAACAAGAGCGCGGCTTTGCTGCGCAACATCGACAAGCTGCGCGACCGTATCAAGGCGCTGGAAGCGGCCGCGGCAACCAGCGCGCAAGGCAACAAGGCGTGAGCGCCGCTTAGGCAGGCGCCAGGGCATCAAGCAGGAAGCGTCGGTTGCGGTGACCGGGCAGCATGGGCTGCCGGGTCACGTCAAGCGGCGGCAGCAAGCGTCACCAATCCACCGAACCCGTATCCGCAGTCATCATCGCGCAGTCAATGCGTGAGCAGAAACACCATGAGCACCGAAAAAATCAATCTCGACATTCATAAGATTCTCAAGCTGCTGCCGCATCGCTATCCGATCCTGCTCGTTGACCGGGTGCTCGAACTCGAGCCGCACAAGAGCATCAAAGCGCTGAAGAACGTGTCGATCAACGAGCCGTACTTCATGGGTCACTTCCCGAGCCGTCCGGTGATGCCGGGCGTGCTGATCCTCGAAGCGCTGGCGCAAACCGCCGCGCTGCTGACGTTCTCGGAAGAACCGCATGATCCGGGCAACACGCTATACCTGTTCGTCGGCATCGACAATGCGCGCTTCAAGCGCGTCGTGGAGCCGGGCGATCAGCTCATTCTGAACGCAACGTTCGAACGGCATATGCGCGGCATCTGGAAGTTCAAGGCACGCGCTGAGGTAGATGGCGCGGTTGCGGCGGAAGCCGACCTGATGTGCGCAGTCCGCCATACAGACACGGACGGCCAGTAGTCGTAGGCCGGTAACGCTGGGCCGCCGGCGGACGTCCTGTCATGGATCTCCGTCTGGGGGGCGGCCAGCAATGGAATGCCGGTCAGGCGGCACACGCCGGCGCGGCATCCAGATAACGCAACGGAATCAGAAGCGAGGGCGCATGAGCAGGATTCATCCCACTGCAATCGTCGAGCCGGGCGCGCAGCTCGACGAAACGGTTGAAATCGGACCGTATGCCATTGTCGGCCCACACGTCACCATTGGCGCGGGCACGACGGTCGGTTCGCACAGCGTGATCGAAGGTCACACGACCATTGGCGAAGAAAACCGCATTGGCCACTATGCATCGGTCGGTGGCCGGCCGCAGGACATGAAGTACCGGGACGAGCCGACCCGGCTTGTTATCGGCAACCGCAACACCGTTCGTGAGTTCACCACGATCCACACCGGCACGGTTCAGGACGCGGGCGTCACCACGCTCGGCGACGACAACTGGATCATGGCCTACGTGCACATCGGCCACGACTGCCATGTGGGCAGCAACGTGATCCTGTCGAGCAACGCGCAGATGGCCGGCCACGTGACGATCGGCGATTACGCCATTGTCGGTGGCATGTCGGGCGTGCACCAGTACGTGCGCATCGGCGCGCATTCGATGCTGGGCGGCGCGTCGGCACTCGTGCAGGACATCCCGCCGTTCGTGATTGCCGCCGGCAACAAGGCGGAGCCGCACGGCATCAACGTCGAGGGTCTGCGCCGGCGCGGTTTTTCGCCGGATGCCATCTCGGCACTGCGTGCCGCATACCGTTTGCTGTACAAGAACGGTCTGTCGCTGGAAGAGGCCAAGGTGCAGCTGACCGAACTCGCTTCCGCGGGCGGCGAAGGCGATGCGCCGGTGAAGGCGCTGGTCGACTTCGTGGTCGCCTCGCAACGCGGCATCATCCGCTAACCGATGACCTTGCAACCCAGTCCGCTACGGCTCGCAATGGTGGCCGGCGAGCCATCCGGCGACCTGCTGGCCGCATCCCTGCTCGATGGCCTCGGCAGTCGCTTGCCGGCCGGCACGCAGTACTACGGCATCGGTGGCCCGCGCATGATCGGCACCGGCTTCGACGCCCACTGGCCGATGGAAAAGCTGTCGGTGCGCGGCTATGTCGAAGCGCTGCGGCACATTCCCGGGATTCTCGGTATCCGCAACGAGCTGAAGCGCCAGTTGCTGGCCGAGCCGCCGGCCGCATTCGTTGGCGTCGACGCGCCCGATTTCAACTTCGGCCTCGAACATGCGCTGCGCGAGGCCGGCATTCCCACGATCCACTTCGTCTGCCCATCCATCTGGGCATGGCGCGGCGGCCGCATCAAGAAGATCGCCAAGGCGGTCGACCACATGATGTGCGTGTTTCCGTTCGAAACCGCGTTGCTTGAAAAGGCCGGCGTGGCGGCGTCGTACGTGGGTCATCCGCTGGCCGACGAGATTCCGCTCGTGCCGGACACGCTGGGCGCGCGCCGCACGCTCGGGCTGCCGGAAAGCGGGCCGGTGATCGCCGTGCTGCCGGGCAGCCGGCGCTCGGAAATCAATCTGATCGGCCCGACGTTCTTTGCCGCTATGGAGTTGATGCAGCACCGCGAGCCGGGGGTGCGTTTCGTGATGCCGGTGGCGACGCCGGCGCTGCGCGAATTGCTGCAGCCTCTGGTGGATGCCAGTCCGGGCCTCGCGCTGACGCTGATAGAAGGGCAGTCGCAGGTGGCGATGACCGCCGCCGACGCGATTCTCGTCAAGAGCGGCACGGTGACGCTGGAAGCCGCGCTGCTGAAGAAGCCCATGGTGATCTCCTACAAGGTGCCCTGGCTGACCGGTCAGATCATGCGGCGGCAGGGCTATCTGCCCTACGTGGGCTTGCCGAACATCCTGGCCGGGCGCTTCGTCGTGCCGGAGATCCTGCAGCATTTCGCGACGCCCGAGGCGCTCGCCGATGCCACCTTGAAACAGTTGCGCGACGAAGCCAACCGGCGCACGCTGACGGAAATTTTCACGGAGATGCATCACGTGCTGAAGCAGAACACGGCCCAGCGCGCCGCGGAAGTCGTGGCGAACGTGGTCGAAACGCGCAAGGGGCGCAGATGACGGGTGCACGCGTGCCCCGGCGCAAGTCCGCTGCGGCGGCGGAGCAACCCGGCTTCAACTTCAACGCCCCGGACGAGATTGTCTGCGGCGTCGACGAAGCCGGGCGCGGGCCGCTGGCCGGGCCGGTCGTGGCGGCGGCGGTGATTTTCGATCCGTCGAAGCCGATGATCCGCGGCCTCGACGATTCGAAGGCGCTCACCGCCAAAAAGCGCGACGAACTGTACGACAAGATCGTCGAGCGGGCGTTGGCGTATTGCGTTGCCTCGGCGTCGGTCGAAGAGATCGATACGCTCAATATCCTGCATGCCACGATGCTGGCGATGAAGCGCGCCGTCGAAGGCCTCGCGGTTGTGCCGACGCTGGTGAAGATCGACGGTAATCGCTGTCCGGTGCTGGCTATCCGCAGCGAGGCAATTGTCGGCGGCGATGCGCTGGTCAAGTCCATTTCCGCTGCGTCGATTCTCGCCAAGGTCACGCGCGACCGCATGCTGCTGCAATTGCATCAGACCTTTCCGGTGTACGGCTTCGATGCGCACTCGGGCTACGGCACGCCACAGCATCTGGCGGCGTTGCGCGAACACGGGCCGTGCGAGCATCATCGGCGCTCGTTTGCGCCGGTGCGCGAGGCGCATCTGCGTATCGCCGGGCTGAACGTGAGCGTGCCGGGCACGTCGGGCGCCGGCACGCTGATCGCGGCCGAGGTCGTGGACGCGGCGTGGGACGAGCCGTTCGGCAACGCCGCGCGTTCCTGACACACCCGCGCGGGTATCCTGCGCCTTTCTCACATTCTCACTGTCTTCGCTGCCTGTGAAAGCCATCACCTCGCGGGACAATCCGCTCTACAAACGCCTCAAGGCATTGGCCGGCTCGACGCATCAACAGCGTCGCAGCGGTCACGCGCTGCTCGAAGGGTTTCACCTTGCGAGCGCGTATCTGGATGTCGCCGGGCAACCCGAAACCTGTCTCGTCACCGAGGGCGCGCTGCGTCACGACGAGGCGCAGACCATCGTCTCGCGGATCGACGAGCACCGTATCGTGACGTTGCCGGATGCGCTGTTCGGCCAGTTGTCGAATGTGGTCAACGGCGTGGGCATTCTGCTGGTGGTCGATAAACTCGCGCCGGCGCTGCCGGAGCGGGTCGCGCAAACCTGTGTGGTGCTCGATGGCGTGCAGGATGCGGGCAATGTGGGCTCGATTCTGCGCAGCGCGGCCGCTGCGGGTATCCAGCAGGTGTTTTGTGCGCCGGGTACGGCTTACGCGTGGTCTTCGAAAGTGCTGCGCTCGGGTATGGGCGCGCATTTTTTGCTGGAGATTCACGAAGACGTCGAGCCGCAGACCTTGATCGAGCGCCTTGCCGTGCCGGTGGTGATTACGGACTCGCACGGCGCCGAGGCGATCTACGACTGCGATCTGTCGGGGCCGCTCGCCTGGGTGATGGGTAACGAAGGCGCGGGCGTCTCGCAGACGTGGCGCGATGCGGTCACGCTGCGTGTGACGATCCCGCAACCGGGCGGGATGGAGTCGTTGAATGTGGCGGCGGCTGCCGCCGTATGCCTGTTCGAACAGTGCCGCCAGCAGCGCGGCACGCGGTAATCTTCGCCACAACCGGGCATAGCCGCCGCAGACCTGAAGCCAGCAGCCGCTTCGCCTTCCTCAATACGCCGGCCGGTCCAGCTTGATTTCCTGCAGGATGGTCGTCGCGATCTCTTCGATCGACTTGTGCGTCGACGACAGCCACTTGATCCCCTCGCGCCGCATCATCGCTTCCGCTTCGTTGATCTCGTAACGGCAATTCTCCGGTGCCGCGTACTTGCTGCCCGGACGGCGCTCGTTGCGGATCTCCGAGAGCCGCTGCGGATCGATCGACAGCCCGAACATCTTTGTGCGGTGCTCAAGCAGCGGCGTGGGCAGCTTGCCGCGTTCGAAGTCTTCCGGAATCAGCGGATAGTTGGCCGCCTTCACGCCGTACTGCATCGCCAGATAGAGGCTGGTCGGCGTCTTGCCGCTGCGCGATACGCCCACCAGGATCACGTCGGCATCGGCCAGATTGCGGTTCGATTGACCGTCGTCATGGGCGAGCGAGAAGTTGATCGCCTCGATGCGGTTCTTGTACTCCTCGGTGTCCGCGTTCTGGTGCCCACGGCCCATCGCGTGGCTCGACTTCAGCTCCAGTTCCTGTTCGAGCGGCTCGACGAAGGTCTGGAACATGTCCAGCACCAGCGCATTCGAGCCCTTGACGATCTTGTTCGACGCACTGTCGACGAGCGTCGTGAAGACGATCGGGCGGCGGCCATCCTGCCTGACCGCTTCGTTGATCTTTTCGAGCGTCGCGTAGGCCTTCTCGGTTGAGTCCACGAAGGGAACCCGAACCAGGCGGAATTTCTGGTCGAACTGGGAGAGGATCGAATGCGCGAAGGTCTCGGCAGTGATCCCGGTACCGTCGGAGACGATGAATACGGTGGGCGGCATCAGTGGGGCAGGGAACGTGAGCGGGAAATTACGCTCGAATCTAACATCGTCGCGCCGATGCCCTCTGTACGGTGGCTAACCGGAGACTACAGAGGCGTCGGCGCGGCGCGCCGTGGGCGCCGCTCGCGCGCTCCTGACAGCCGTGGCCTCGTAATGAGCCCGACGGCAGGTCCGGGGCGCGGTTCGAGGCGCAATTCTCGTCCGACAGTCACATTTTGAGAGTCGGCACGGTAGAATAGCGGCAACCTGTTGGATAAGCAATTGCAGGCGAACCGCGCTTAACTCGCATTTATCGCCCGGTCAACGCCCTGCTTTTTACCGGTAACTTGTGGCGAATTTGAATAATTTCGTCCAACCGTGAGCTTCGTCGCGCTTTTTGCGCGCTTCGCGGCAAAGCGGTGCCTCAACGGCGGTTATTGGATTAAGCGCTTGCTGATGACGCAGCCCGGTCATCGGCCGAGCGATTGTTTATCTAACAGGTTGTGCAAGACGCGAGAGCCTCTTTTGTACACGGTTCCTATGACCGCTCGCGTCCAAGCCCACTTGCACAGTCGTGTATTTCTTCCACACTTAGGGGCTTGTATGACTAACGCAGTTAACGTCGCAAAGGATCAGGCGTATGTAGTTCCGTTCGAGCAGTTGCGGATGACCGATGTGGAGATTGTGGGCGGCAAGAACGCGTCCCTGGGCGAGATGATCAGTCAACTCGCTCAGGCAGGCGTTCGGGTGCCGACCGGCTTCGCTACGACGGCGCTGGCATTCCGTGACTTCCTCCATCACAACTCCCTCACCGAACGCATTGCCAAACGTCTCGAAACGCTCGACGTCGACGACGTGAAGGCGCTCGCCGAAGCGGGCAAGGAAATCCGTCAATGGATCGTCGACGCACCGCTGCAGCCGAAGCTCGAGGCCGACATCCGCGCGGGCTTCGACACGCTCCAGAACAGCTCGCCTGAAGAGCTGTCGTTCGCGGTCCGCTCGTCGGCCACCGCAGAAGATCTGCCGGATGCGTCGTTCGCGGGTCAGCAGGAAAGCTACCTGAACGTGGTCGGCGTCGAGGACGTGCTCGATCGCATGAAGCACGTGTTCGCGTCGCTGTATAACGACCGCGCGATCTCCTACCGTGTCCACAAGGGCTTCACTCACGCTGAAGTCGCGCTGTCGGCGGGCGTGCAGCGCATGGTGCGCTCGGACGTCGGCGCCGCCGGCGTGATGTTCACACTCGACACCGAGTCCGGCTTCAAGGACGCGGTGTTCATCACCTCGAGCTACGGTCTGGGCGAAACCGTCGTGCAGGGCGCCGTGAATCCGGACGAGTTCTACGTCTTCAAGACCACGCTCGCCCAGGGCAAGTACCCGATCATCCGCCGTTCCATCGGCTCCAAGCTGATCAAGATGGAATTCACCAAGCCGGGCGAGCCTGGCCGCGTGAAGACCGTCGACGTGCCGCACGAGCAGCGCAACCGTTTCTCGATCACCGACGAAGACGTGATCGAACTGGCGAAGTACGCCGTGATCATCGAGAAGCACTACGAGCGTCCGATGGACATCGAGTGGGGCAAAGACGGCCGCGACGGCAAGATCTTCATCCTCCAGGCGCGTCCGGAAACGGTGAAGAGCCAGGCGTCCGGCAAGGCCGAGCAGCGCTTCAAGCTGAAGGGCCAGTCGCAGGTCATCGTCACGGGCCGCGCAATCGGTCAGAAGATCGGCGCGGGTCCGGTGCGGGTGATTCACGACCCGTCGGAAATGGACCGTGTGCAGCCGGGCGACGTGCTGGTCGCCGACATGACCGACCCGAACTGGGAGCCGGTGATGAAGCGCGCGTCTGCCATCGTGACGAACCGCGGCGGCCGGACCTGCCACGCGGCTATCATCGCGCGTGAGTTGGGCGTGCCGGCGGTGGTGGGCTGCGGCGACGCAACCGACCTGCTGAAGGAAGGCGCGCTTGTGACCGTGTCGTGCGCGGAAGGCGACGAAGGCAAGATCTACGACGGCCTGCTCGAAACCGAAATCACCGAAGTCCAGCGCGGCGAACTGCCGCCGATTCCGGTGAAGATCATGATGAACGTCGGCAACCCGCAACTCGCCTTCGACTTCTCGCAACTGCCGAACGCAGGCGTGGGTCTGGCGCGGCTCGAGTTCATCATCAACAACAACATCGGCGTGCACCCGAAGGCGATTCTCGAGTACCCGAATGTCGATCAGGACCTGAAGAAAGCGGTCGAAAGTGTCGCTCGCGGTCATGCATCGCCGCGCGCGTTCTATGTCGACAAGCTGACCGAAGGCATCGCGACGATCGCCGCGGCGTTCTATCCGAAGCCCGTCATCGTGCGTCTGTCGGACTTCAAGTCGAACGAGTACAAGAAGCTGATCGGCGGTTCGCGCTACGAGCCGGACGAAGAAAACCCGATGCTGGGTTTCCGCGGCGCCTCGCGTTACATCGCGGAAGACTTCGCCGAAGCGTTCCAGATGGAATGTATCGCGTTGAAGAAGGTGCGCGAGGAGATGGGTCTCGACAACGTCGAGATCATGGTGCCGTTCGTGCGCACGCTCAAGCAGGCTGAAAAGGTGGTTGGCCTGCTTGGCAAGTTCGGCCTGAAGCGCGGCGAGAAGGGTCTGCGCCTGATCATGATGTGCGAAGTGCCGTCCAACGCGATCCTCGCCGAAGAATTCCTGCAGTTCTTCGACGGCTTCTCGATCGGCTCGAACGACCTGACGCAGTTGACGCTCGGTCTCGATCGCGACTCCGGCATGGAATTGCTGGCGGTGGATTTCGACGAACGCGATCCGGCGGTCAAGTTCATGTTGAAGCGCGCGATTGAAACGTGTCTGCGGCTGAACAAGTACGTCGGGATTTGCGGCCAGGGCCCGTCGGATCATCCGGATTTCGCGCAGTGGCTGACGGACGAAGGCATTGCGTCGATCTCGCTGAACCCGGACACGATCATCGAGACGTGGCAGGCGCTGGCTAAATCGTCGAAGAAGTAAGCAACGCAAACAAGCAACGCAAATAATCAATGCGCATCGTTGCGGGCCGCGGCGCCGGTGCGGTTCACCAAAGTGGACCGTAGCGCACGGTAATTGGCACCCGCTTCGTGCTATAAACACCCCGGTAGATCCGGGGTGTTTTGCTTTGTCGGCCGGAGTGGGCGCTTTAGCACTTACTCCGGTCCCATGTAGCGCAGTGGAGGTCGACGTGGCGCCAGGTGGACTGTTCTGGTGGATCGGGGCGGGCGTGCTTATCGTGCTGGAGTTGATGAGCGGCACCTTCTATCTGTTGATGATCGCGTTGGGATTCATGGCGGCGGCCGTGGCGCGCATCTCGGGCGCCAACGCCGACGTGCAGTTCGGGTTGGCGGCGCTGGTAGCGCTGGCCGCAGTACTCCTGCTGCGGCGCTCGCGCTTTGGCCGCCGGCCGCGCAAGGCGGCGGCGCGCAATCCCGACGTCAATCTGGATATCGGCCAGACGCTCGCCGTGACGGGCTGGCGTGACCGGCGCGCACGCGCCAACTATCGCGGGGCGGCATGGGATGTCGAACTCGCGCCGGGTGAGCCTGAGGATGCAGGAGTCTATGAGATCAGCGCGCTGGACGGCAGCCGTCTGATCGTCGTGGCCAGCAAACGGGCGGCAGACGCCTGAGGCGGCCATCTGAGGCGGCTACCCGCGCACAACATAACAACGCAGACCGGAAATTGGAGCAACCATGGATTCGACTATCGTCGGGGCAGTCCTTCTCATCATCGTGTTCGTGATCGCGGCGAAGACCATCAAGATCGTGCCGCAGCAGCATGCGTGGGTGATGGAGCGGCTCGGCCGTTATCACGCCACGCTCACGCCGGGTTTGACCTTCGTGGTGCCGTTCATCGACCGGATTGCGTATAAGCACGTCCTCAAGGAAATTCCGCTGGAGGTGCCGAGCCAGGTCTGTATCACGCGCGACAACACCCAGTTGCAGGTGGACGGCGTGCTGTACTTTCAGGTCACCGACCCGATGAAGGCGTCGTACGGTTCGAGCAACTTCGTGTTCGCGATTACGCAGTTGTCGCAGACCACGCTGCGTTCGGTGATCGGCAAGCTCGAACTCGACAAGACTTTCGAAGAGCGCGATTTCATCAATCACAGCATTGTGTCGTCGCTCGATGAAGCCGCTTCGAACTGGGGCGTGAAGGTGCTGCGCTACGAGATCAAGGATCTGACGCCGCCGAAGGAAATTCTCCACGCCATGCAGGCGCAGATCACCGCCGAGCGCGAAAAACGCGCGCTGATCGCCGCGTCCGAAGGGCGCAAGCAGGAGCAGATCAACATTGCCTCGGGCGGGCGCGAGGCGTCGATCCAGAAGTCCGAAGGCGAGCGCCAGGCGGCGATCAATCAGGCGCAGGGTCAGGCTGCGGCGATCCTGGCGGTGGCCGAAGCGAACTCGCAGGCGATTCAGAAGATCGCGGCGGCGATCCAGTCTGCCGGCGGCATGGAAGCGGTGAACCTGAAGGTAGCCGAGCAGTATGTGACCGCGTTCGCCAACCTGGCGAAGCAGGGCACCACGCTGATCGTGCCCGGCGATCTGTCGAATATGAGCGCGATGATCGCCTCGGCGCTGACCATCGTGAACAAGGGGAAGGGCGCAACCGAGGTGCGGTAAAGGGCCGCACCGCCGCGCGGCCGCACGGCGTTCAGGCCGGATTGCGCATCAAGCGGGCTTTCTCCCGTTCCCAGTCCCGTTTCTTCTCGGTTTCGCGCTTGTCGTGCTGCTTCTTGCCCTTCGCGAGGCCGATCTCGCATTTGACGCGACCGCCCTTGTAATGAAAGTTTAGCGGCACGAGCGTATAACCACGCTGCTCGACCTTGCCGATCAGCTTGCTGATTTCCTCGCTATGCAGGAGCAGCTTGCGGGTGCGTACAGGGTCCGGCGTGATATGGGTTGAGGCCTCGGGCAAGGGGCTGATGTGCGTGCCGATCAAAAACAGCTCGTTGTTCTTGATGACCACGTAGCCTTCCTTGATCTGCCCGCGGCCGGCCCGCAACGCCTTGACCTCCCATCCTTCGAGCACGAGCCCTGCTTCGTAGCGTTCTTCGACCGAGTAGTCGTAGAAGGCTTTTCTGTTGTCTATGATGCTCATGAATGGAAAGTGCCCAACTCGTTTAAAATCACGATTTTAGCAAAGCGGGGCAAGGAAAGCCCGCGGCGCTTGTCCACCCTTGCCACGTGCTGTCCAATTTATGGCAGATGTCCAGAAAACCGTGTTGATACGCCATTCGGCGGAACAGATGTTCGACCTCGTTACCGACGTCGCCGATTACCCGAATTTCCTTCCCTGGTGCGGCGGGGTCGAGATTCGTCGCCAGGACGAAAGCGGCATGGAGGCGCGGATCGACATCAACTTCAAGGGCATCAAGCAGCACTTCGCCACCCGCAACAGCATGCAGCGGCCTACGCGCATCGACATGGAGTTCGCGGACGGTCCGTTTCGCAAGTTCACCGGCTACTGGCGCTTCACGCCGCTGCGCGAGGACGCCTGCAAGATCGAATTCGCGCTGCACTACGAATTCACCAACATCATCCTCGAGAAGATCATTGGCCCGGTGTTCAGCCATATCGCCAACACCTTCGTCGAATCGTTCGTGAAGCGCGCCGACCAGCGCTACGGTAAGGCATGAGCGCGATGCTGTCGATCGAAGTCTGCTATGCGCTGCCCGATGAGCAGGCGCTGATCCCTGTTGAGCTGCCGCAAGGGGCTACCCTGCAGCAGGCGCTCGACGCCAGCGGCATCCTGAAGCGCTATCCGCAGATCGATCTGGAGAGGCAGAAGGTGGGCGTGTTCGGCAAGCTCAAGCCGCTCGATACGCCGCTTGCCGACCACGACCGCGTGGAAATCTACCGGCCGCTGATCGTCGACCCGAAGGCGGCGCGCCAGCGGCGCGTCGAAAAGACCCGCAAGGAAGGCTCGATCGAAGGGCGCAAGTGGACCAATCGGGATTCGCGCTAGAGCGGGTCAGTCAATGCGCCGACGCCTGTGCCTTCTCCTCGATCGACAACGTCTGCGCGCCGTCATCCCCGTGTTGCCGCACCGACCAGCTCACGCCCGCCACCAGCAGCGCGATGGCCGCCATTTCGAGCGGGCGCGGCAGCCGGTGATCGTAGATGAACGCATAGAGCAGCGCGAACAGCGTTTCGAACACGATCATCTGACCTGAGAGCGTCAGGGGCAGGCGCTTGGAGGCGGCGTTCCACAAACCATTGCCGAGCCACGATGCGCCGATTGCCAGCCCCAGATTGAGCATCCAGAAGGTATGCCAGCGCTCGCTGCCGAGCGTCGTCTGCAGGCTGCCGGAAGGCAGCACGGCGATCACAAGCCACAAGGCCGCGCCGAGCGCGCCGGTCACGACACCCCACAATACCGACCATTCGTTGCCGCTGAAATGGGTCTGGCGCTGCAGGTAGCGGGTGTTTTCGACCGCAAACCACGTCCAGCAGACCAGCGCGCCCACCGCACAGGCGAGCCCGGCGAGCTTGGTGAGGAGGCTGGTAGACGTGCCCGACGCCGCGTCGGCCGCGGTGAACACATCGACGTTGATGCAGGCGATCCCGGCCACCACCATGGCCAGCGGCCAGGCGAGGCGGGCGAGCGGTACGGCGCCGCGGTCGCGCCGTCCCAGCAGCGTGACGGTGACCGGCAGCACGCCGACGATCAGCGACGACGGCGCAATCCCGATCAGGTGGACGGCGCTGGTCAGAAGAATGTAGTAGAGCAGGTTGCCGGCCAGCGCCAGCTTGACGAGCGCGTTCAGGTCGTCGCGGGTCAGTCTCGTGACGAGCGAGCGCGCCATGGGCAGGGCGGCGGCGAGCGAGACGGCGCCGTACATCGTGTAGCGGCCGGCGCTCAGAAGCAGCGGGGAAAAATCGGGCAACATCCGCGGCACCAGAAACACCATGCCCCACAAGGCCCCGGCCATGACGCCGTACGCTACACCACGCTGCATCGACTACTCCGACATAAAACCTGAACAGGTGCGCAGGTTACCCGGTCGCCCGGGCGCTGTCTTGTTCGATCCTGCACACCTCTCTCGAAACGAAACCGGTTCGAACCCGACCCGAACGGCGAAGCGAAATTCCCCTGCCGAAAGACCCTGGAAAATCACCGGAAATTCGCTAACCTGCTGTTCGTGCAGTGAAAAAGAGGAAGGTATCGCGTATAATTCGCTTTTGCGCCTATAGGATTTGCCATGCGTCTGATCCAAACAGCACTCACGTTCGATGACGTGCTCCTCGTCCCGGCCTTTTCCGATGTTCTGCCGCGCGACACCAGCCTCAAGACCAGGCTGACCCGCAACATTTCCCTGAACATGCCGCTCGTGTCCGCCGCCATGGATACGGTCACCGAAGCTCGCCTCGCCATTGCCATGGCGCAAATGGGTGGCGTCGGCATCATCCACAAGAATCTCACGCCGGCTGAGCAGGCGCGTGAAGTGGCCAAGGTGAAGCGTTTTGAATCGGGTGTGGTGCGCGATCCGATCACCGTGCCGCCGCAAATGAAGGTGCGCGACGTCATTGCGCTGTCGCAGCAGCATGGCATTTCGGGTTTCCCGGTGGTGGAAGGTGCGCAACTGATCGGCATCGTCACCAACCGCGACCTGCGTTTCGAAGAGCGCCTGGACGAACCGGTGCGCAACATCATGACGCCGCGCGAGCGTCTCGTCACGGTCAAGGAAGGCACACCGCTCGCGGAAGCCAAGGCGCTGATGCACAGCCACCGCCTCGAACGCGTGCTGGTCATCAACGACGCGTTCGAACTGCGCGGCCTGATGACGGTGAAAGACATCACCAAGCAGACCGAACACCCGGACGCCTGTAAAGACGAACACGGCAAGCTGCGCGCGGGCGCGGCGGTCGGCGTAGGCGAAGACAACGAAGAGCGCGTGGAACTGCTGGTGCAGGCGGGCGTCGACGTGATCGTCGTCGATACCGCGCACGGTCACAGCAAGGGCGTGCTCGAGCGCGTGCGCTGGGTCAAGAAGAACTTCCCGCACGTGGAAGTGATCGGCGGCAATATCGCAACCGCAGCCGCCGCCAAGGCGCTGGTCGAATACGGTGCAGACGGCGTCAAGGTCGGTATCGGCCCGGGCTCGATCTGCACCACGCGTATCGTGGCCGGTGTCGGCGTACCGCAAGTCACGGCGATCTCGAACGTCTCGGAAGCGCTGAAGGGCACGGGCGTGCCGGTCATCGGCGACGGCGGCGTGCGTTTCTCGGGCGACGTCAGCAAGGCGCTGGCAGCCGGCGCGAGCGCCGTGATGATGGGCAGCATGTTCGCCGGCACCGAAGAAGCGCCGGGCGACGTGTTCCTGTATCAAGGCCGCCAGTACAAGTCATACCGTGGCATGGGTTCGGTCGGCGCAATGAAGGACGGCGCAGCAGACCGTTACTTCCAGGACAACTCCGCGAACATCGACAAGCTGGTGCCGGAAGGCATCGAGGGCCGCGTCGCCTACAAGGGCTCGGTCACGGCGATCCTGTTCCAGCTGATCGGCGGCGTGCGCGCCAGCATGGGCTACTGCGGCTGCCGCACCATCGCCGAGATGAACGACAAGGCGGAGTTCGTGCAGATCACCGGCGCGGGCTTGCGCGAGTCGCACGTCCACGACGTGCAGATCACCAAGGAAGCGCCTAACTACCACGTGGACTAATCGCCCATGAAGCCCTTGCTGCGCGCGGTACTGATCATCGATGCCTTGCTGTTGCTGGCGTTCGGCCTGCTGTTCCTGCTGACGCCCTGGACCTCGCTGTACAACGCGCTGCAACTGGTGCAGACGCAACCCACGCTGGTTGGACAGGGGCTGGGCATCACGCTGATCGGACTCGCGTGGCTGGCTTTTCATGCGTCGATCGACGGTGCGCTGACCTCGACGGTCGCCAAGGTCGTCGGGCATGTGAACTGGCTGACCGGTCTGCTGATGCTGGTCTGGCTGATCGGCATGCATCGGCCTGAGTTGACCGGCTTCGGTCAGTTGGTCGCGGTGCTGGCGGGTGTGGTGCTGGTCGTGATCGGTCTCGGCGGTGTGCGGCTTTCGGGTGCGGTCCGCCGCCGCGAACGCTTGCGTGTGGCCGAGGCGGCCGCTGCGGAGCGGGCCGAAAAGCAGGCCGCGAAAGACGCTGCGCGAGGGCGCGACGCGGTGGGCTATCGGGCTGAACCGGTGGTGCAGCCCGTTGTCGTGGAGCCCGTGGTGCCGCCGGCCACGCGTCCAGCCAATCCGATCAGCCCTGCAACCGGCCATCCGGTCGAGCCGGACTTTGCTGCTGCCAACCGGCCGGGAACGCTTTCGGCGAGTGACGTCGAAGCGCGTAGCTCTGCAGCGGATGCGCCGGGCGCGCCAAGGCCGCCGTTCCATGGCTGAACGGCTGACGCGGGCGTCCCGCCACGCCATCTGCCGAAGCTTCCGGATTCCGTCTGCACGCGTGCTGCACGGTGCGTCTGCGCGATGTCAGATACCGCGTTGCCCAACATGGCTCGCCGTGGCCAGGGCCGTTTTGAATTCAACGCCGCGCCTCGTGCGCGGCTTTCCTTATCCGTTCACTTTAGATTCCGTCCGCTGCCATGCATGACAAGATCCTGATTCTCGACTTCGGTTCGCAAGTCACTCAACTGATTGCACGTCGCGTCCGCGAGGCGAACGTGTACTCGGAAATCCATCCGTACGACGTCGATGCGTCGTTCATTCGCGACTTCGCGCCGAAGGGCGTGATCCTGTCGGGCGGCCCGAGCTCGGTCACGGAGACCGATACGCCGCGCGTGCCGCAAGTGGTGTTCGAGCTTGGCGTGCCGGTGCTGGGCATCTGCTACGGCATGCAGGCAATGGCCGAGCAGCTCGGCGGCAAGGTCGAAAACGGCCATGTGCGCGAGTTCGGTTACGCGGAGGTGCGTGCGCGCAATCATACGAGCCTGCTCGACGGCATCAGCGACTTCACCACGCCGGAAGGTCACGGCATGCTGAAGGTGTGGATGAGCCACGGCGACAAGGTGCTGGAAATGCCGGCGGGCTTCCAGTTGATGGCTTCCACCGAATCGTGCCCGGTCGCGGCGATGGCCGACGAGGCACGCCATTTCTACGGTCTGCAATGGCACCCGGAAGTGACGCACACGGTGAAGGGGCGCGCGATGCTCGAGCGCTTCGTGCTGAAGATTTGCGGCGCGCAGCCTGATTGGGAAATGGGCCACTACGTCGACGAAGCGGTTGCGAAGATTCGCGAGCAGGTGGGCAAGGAGCATGTCATCCTGGGTCTGTCGGGCGGCGTGGATTCGTCGGTGGCGGCGGCGCTGCTGCATCGCGCGATTGGCGATCAACTGACCTGCGTGTTCGTCGACCATGGCCTGCTGCGTCTGAACGAAGCCGAGCAGGTGATGGCGACATTTGCGGACCACCTCGGCGTGAAGGTGATCCATGTCGACGCAAGCGAGGTGTTTCTCTCGAAGCTCGCTGGCGTGACCGATCCGGAAGCGAAGCGCAAGATCATCGGCGCGGAATTCGTCGAAGTGTTCCAGACCGAAGCCGGCAAGCTGACGGATGCGAAGTGGCTCGCGCAGGGCACGATTTATCCGGACGTGATCGAATCGGCGGGCAAGGGCAAGAAGGCCACGCAGACCATCAAGAGCCACCACAACGTGGGCGGCCTGCCGGAGACGCTGAATCTGAAACTGCTCGAGCCGCTGCGCGAGCTGTTCAAGGACGAAGTGCGCGAACTGGGCGTGAAGCTCGGCTTGCCGCCGGCAATGGTGTATCGCCATCCGTTCCCGGGCCCGGGTTTGGGCGTGCGGATTCTCGGCGAAGTGAAGCGCGACTTTGCGGATCTGCTGCGCCGCGCGGATGCCATCTTCATTGAGACGCTGCGTACGACTATCGATAAGGAAACCGGCAAGTCCTGGTACGACCTGACGAGCCAGGCGTTCGCGGTGTTTCTGCCGGTGAAGAGCGTGGGCGTGATGGGTGATGGGCGCACGTATGAGTATGTCGTGGCATTGCGCGCCGTGCAGACGCAGGATTTCATGACCGCGCATTGGGCGCATCTGCCGCATGAGCTACTCGGCCATGTGTCGAACCGGATCATCAATGAAGTGCGGGGGATTAACCGGGTGGTTTACGACATCTCGGGGAAGCCGCCGGCGACGATTGAGTGGGAATAGGGATTCTCCCTTTTAAATAAAAAGTTTTCGTAAGTGACAAACGACTCGCGCCATTCAAAACTGGCGAGGGTCGTTATTAATCCAGGGGGGGGGCGAGGTCTCGCTCCGGTCTTAGGGGCGTCGCAAACTGGCTATACGTCAACAGTGACCGAAGTCGTATCTGTTTCGGATAAAGGAGTGTCGATCGGTGCGTCGGGAGCGTCATGCGGTCAGGATGTGCTGTGTTAACTCACATTCTCCATAAATATTATAAAACGCGAGCCATATGGAAAGCGTGCAATGCAGTGGGCGGTAGACAAATGCGTCTCGATCTGATCGGGCATGCAATAGCCAATTTCTAACGGGAAGTGCACGCATCGCCCGTGAATGGGGTTTGCCATAGCGAATTGCTTCACCTCCTCGGTCGAGTCAGTTGCGCAACCGGAAAAGTTTCCAATAAATGGCTCAAAAAATTCAATGAAACCGTCAGCGCCCTGATTTCCTCCCCAGAAATCGGCGTTCTTGATGTTGTAGAGACCGCGGTCGCCATAGTGTTTAATCATATCTGCGAGAACGGCTTGATTGGATGATATGTCTTTGTCGCTATGAGGCGGCTCTCGCACCTCGATGAACCGGTATATGGTTTTGCCATTCAGAATTTTTTGCCGTTCTCAAGGTTGATGAAAAGTTTAGGCTCGCTGTCCAGAATTTCTAATGCGTTGAACGCATATTTGCGCCATGAACTGTCTTTCAGGCGTTGGTTGATGCTGTGCCGTATTGGGTCGCGTGAGGGCATGGTGATTTTCTATGGTAGCTGCGTCATCGCAGTGGGGGGAGGCTGCCGGTTGACTGTACGAGGCTCATCGTCATAAAGAAATTTACCAGCGGAGTGGTCTGCGATCCATACCCGCACGGCGTCGAGTCGTTCGATCAAGTCAGATAAGATCGTTGATCGATATGTAATCTTCGTGATACATTAAAGGAATTAGAGACTCAGGAAGGTTGCAACATGCCAACCCCTCACGCTCCTTCTGCCGGCGTCCGGCGGGCGCTGCGCAAATTGGGCGTCGATATTCACGACGCGCGTCGTCGCCGCCGGTTGACCATGGCTGTGATTGCCGAGCGGGCCTTCACGTCGAGAGCGACCTTGCAGCGCGTCGAGGCGGGCGATCCCAGCGTGAGCATGGGCATCTATGCGGCAGTTCTGCAGGCGCTTGGGCTTCTGGATGGCCTACTGGAGGTTGCTGACCCCGCTCGGGATACAGTGGGGCAGTCGCTGGCAACCGCGGCGTTGCCTCAGCGCGTCCGGCTGCCCCGTATCAGGGGGAAGAGTGATCATGGCTGATGTCGAGGTGTATATCGATCTCGACGGCACGCCGCGACCAGTGGGGTTGCTCAGACGCCATGCATCGCGCCGGGAAGAAACGGTTACGTTCGAATATGACGAGACCTGGCTGGCCGACGACGAGCGCTTTTCGATTGAACCGGCGCTGGCGTTGACGCGCGGCGTCTTCCCGCCACCGCCTGATCAACCCATCTTTGGTTCGATTGGCGATTCGGCGCCGGATACCTGGGGGCGCCGCCTCATGCAGCGTGCGGAGCGTCGACAAGCCGAACGGGAAGGACGGCGCGTTCGCACGCTCGGTGAACTGGATTATCTGCTGGGCGTAGCTGATGAAACGCGCCTGGGCGCGCTGCGATTCCGCTGGAGCGGAGAAGACGAATTCCGGGCATCTGTGCCTACTGGTGTGCCCGCACTGATCGAATTGGGGCGGTTGCTTCAAATCACCGAGCGCATCCTGCGGGACTAGGAAACCGATGAGGATTTGCAACTGATCTTCGCGCCTGGGTCGTCACTCGGTGGCGCACGTCCCAAGGCCTCGGTCATCGACCAATACGGCCATTTGTCGATTGCGAAATTTCCGGAGGAGACCGACGAATACAGCATCGAGACCTGGGAGGAAATCGCCCTGCGATTGGCTGAACGCGCCGGTATCCCCACCCCGTATCACGAACTGCTCGAGGTAGCGGGCAAGGCTGTACTGCTGTCGCGTCGCTTCGATCGCGCGGGGATCATTCGCATTCCCTTTCTCTCGGCAATGTCGATGACAGGATCGCGAGACGGCCAACGTGGCAGCTATCCCGAACTGGTTGACGCGCTGACACAGCACGGTGCGAAGGCGCGGGCCGATGCCGCGCAGTTGTATCGCCGCGTGGTCTTCAATGTCCTGGTCTCCAATGTGGATGACCATCTGCGCAACCACGGTTTTCTGTGGACGGGGCGCGATGGCTGGATATTGTCACCGGCCTATGACCTCAATCCCACGCCAACCGACATCAAGGCACGTATCCTGACGACTAACATTGATCTCGACGAGGGAACGTGCTCGGTCGGCCTCCTTGAAAATGCGGCGGGATTTTTCGGCTTGTCGGTGAAACAGGCTCGGGCCACGATTCGGGAGGTGGCCGATGTGACCCGGACATGGCAGGCAGTTGCTCAGGAAGTCGGTTGCCGGCGAGCGGAGATCGGACGCATGGCAAGCGCCTTCGAGCACGACGATCTTTCCGCTGCATTGCGGTTGTGACCGATATCGAGAACCGCGTTCGAAAGAGCCTGACGGTATCAGTGACGGTGTCGCGTTTACAAGTTGCCCCACGGCGCTCCGTGTTCGCAATTTTCAAGCAAAGCGGGCTTGGATTCTCCGATGCGGCCCGGCGAAAGCCGTTAAGTGCCGGACAGGTTTTTCGGTATTGCTAACGGTATTCACGACCTTTGATCGAGCGGAAAAGCTGTCCAGCCAAGGCTCCAACGGTTGGTTGACAATCGAGTGGGAGTGAGAGCACTCGACGGTATTGGCGACGGTAGAAATGGCGCGCCATGGCCCGTTCGACCCGGGCTATGGCGCTCACGCAAGGTATCTGGTCGACGCTTCGGGCGCTATGGCGGCCTCGTCGGCCACCGTACAATTTCTTCCCGTGCGTTTCGCGGCGTACAGCAGTCGATCCGCTCGGGCCAATAACGTGGTCACTGTTTCGTCGTCCTGATATTGAGCGACGCCCGCGCTAACTGTGACGTGAAGCGTGGAGGATATCTGCGCAAAACGCGTGGACATCAAAACGGTACGTAAGCGTTCGGCAATGCCCTTTGCCAATGTGCGGTCCGCGCCGGGAAGGAGGATCACGAATTCCTCGCCACCAATACGGCCAACGATGTCGTCGGCCCGAACCACCGCACGCAAAATCCGGCTAAATTCGCGCAGGACCTCATCGCCCGCGGCGTGCCCGAAGCGGTCGTTGACCGACTTGAAATGGTCTATATCGCATATCACCATCGAAAGTGGGCGGTGCTTGCGGTCGGCGGCGAGGCGGGTCGCCCGTAGCTCAAAAGCCCGGCGGTTCAGGATTTGGGTGAGCGCATCAAGATCCCGTTCGGCGACAACATGTTCAATGACGTCCGACACCGTTGCGGCCAGCAATACCAGTGCGAGTACGACGCCAAAGAGGGTAAGCGACATTTGCAGTGCAACCCAGAACGCGGTCTGTCCGAACTGCGTGGGGCTGTGGGGCAGTGATTGCCCGACCGTCAATACCGTCCTGACAAAGAAGCTAAGACCGAAAACGAGAAGAACCCAGAACAGCGCCTGATCAACCGCCCGACGCTTGAGCGACGAGCGGATACGGAATGCCGTAGCCAGCACGACAAAACCAATACAGAAATTCAGGATGTACACGCGAACCAGAAGATCCCGCTTGACGTAGGAGAAGAAATACATCGCAGCGGTGACGGTCGCGAGGACGAGCAGGTGCGTCGTCCATCGGAAACGAAGACCCCGCCGCCGTAAGACGCCCTCGTTCAGGGAAAGGGCACTCAGTACAAAGAGCAACGCCGTTGTCACAGCGCCCAGCTTCCAGTCGGCTGGCCAATGAAAAATCTCCATTGTCGAACCGACCGCGTAAGCGATAAAAGAGGCAAACAGCAGGACGAGATACTGCCGTGTCTTATCGTATATCCAGACGCTAAGGAAGCTGAACGCGAAGACGACAGAAACACCAGGCACAATCAGCTGGAAAATCTGATTGGGTGTCAGCGGGATTTCCATTTCCTTTCGATTCCGGCAAGCGATCAGCGAATTGAGCGCACCGACGGTTCGCGTGCCAGACTCGCGTCTGATCTGGTGGATGCCCGGCGTTCAAGGCGGTGCAGGCCGTGCTTTGAAAGCAGTGGAGAGACTTCGCCATCCCCTTGGGTGGACCCACTGGAGCGCGTCCGGCCGTCCGCAAAATAGTAGCGCATTGTAACTCGACAACACTTTGCGTCTCTATTTCGTGAGGCGGAGTGATTAAATCTGGTAAAGCTTGCACGCAAATGAGGAATGCTTTCAACACACAGCCGGTTCAGCGCACCGGCAGTTAGCGTGATCTGGCCATCGCGTTTGCGCGCGAGGGCGTGACGTCCATCACCATCCCAGAAAGCTTTTCGCAAGAATTATGTTGCAGATGCGAATTACTCGCATTATCATTCGCGTTCTGTACTGACCTTATCACTTAACAGCCGCCCGCCACGAGCGCTCATGTCCCGCGCAGACCTTGCTGCACGGGCGTTTGCTTGCGCCTGCGCTCAACCAGAACTACATGCAGAACCCGTCTACCGTGCGCCGATTGGCGTTTGTCCGCGGCGCGAACCGTGCCCCCTCGCTTCTCAGTGCGACGCTTCTGACGAGCGCTGGTCTCTCGCTCTCCACGTTGTCGACACCCGTCTGGGCGCAAGCCGTCGCGTCGGATGCGCTCACGTTGCCCGCCGTGAGCGTAACCGCCTCGGCCTCCGACGCGGCCACGCAAACCGATAAGGTCAGCGCCGGCGCGCTCGGCTCGCGCAAGCAGGTCGACACGCCTTTTTCGACCCACGTGGTGTCGAGCGAAGAAGCGGAAGATCTGATGGCGTCGACGGCCAACGATCTGTTCAAGTACGATCCGGCGGCCTCCGTCAGCAGCAGCAACCGGGTCAGCGAAAACTCGATGTTCACCGTGCGCGGCATGCCGGTCGACACGCTGAACGGCATCAAGGTCGACGGCCAGAGCTTTCCCTCGTGGGACACGGATCTTCCGCTCGAGCCGTTCGAGCAGGTGCAATTGCTCAAAGGGCTGTCGGGCTTCATGTATGGCTTCGGCTCGCCGGGCGGCATCGTCAACTACGTCCTGAAGCGGCCCACCGACGATCCGTACCGGAGCATTTCGGTCGGCTACGAGTCGGCTGGCGTGTTCAGCGAGAAGATCGATCTGGGTGGCCGCTTCGGCAACGACGAGCGCTTCGGATACCGCCTGAACCTGGTGAACGAAGACGGCAATACCGCGGAGCCCAACGGTCATGTGCGCCGCCAGGTGGCGTCGCTGGCATTCGACTTCCGCATCACACCGGATCTGACCTGGAGCGCCGACGCGTTCTATCAGAAGCGCAAAACCAACGGCACGTTGTTCGGCCTGATGTTCGGTTCGGGGCTGGGCATCCCCGACGCGAACTCGATCAACCGCGACCTCACGCAGCCGCAGAATTACTACGAGACGGAGATGGCATCGTTCGGCACGGGCCTCGACTATCGTCTCTCCGAGAACTGGCACGCGAGCCTGAAGTACCGCTTCGCCAAGGAAAATCGCACCAACTCGGATAGCCTCATCTTCGTGAACGACAGTGCCGGCGACTATTCGAACACGCTGTACGCCGCGTTGACGCGCTACTTCTATCAGAACGTCGATGCAATGGTGCAGGGCCAGTTCAATACCGGCAGCATCAGGCACGACGTGGTGATCGGGGCGGGTTTCCAGTCGCAGACCAGCGAGTACGACAACAGCGAAGGCTGGAACGAGGGCTACAGCCTCGGCACCGGCAACCTGTATGGCAGCAGCCTGCTCACGAATGCCGACGTGGGCATTGGCGAGAATCTGTACCGGCAGTCGCGCACCACCCAGGCGGCTTTGTACGCGAGCGATACGGTGCAGTTCACCTCGCGCTTCTCGGCGTTGCTCGGCCTGCGCTACACGCAGTTCCGCCAGGACGTCTACGATCCGAGCAGCGCCGTGTCCTCGCAATACAGCGCGAGTCCGGTTACGCCGACCGTGGCGCTGATGTACAAAACCGATCCGTACTCCACGGTATATGCGAGCTATGTCGAGTCGCTGGAGCAGGGCGGTTCGGCATCGAACACCAACCTGAATTACCCCGCCACCTTCGGGCCGCTGCGCAGCAAGCAGTACGAAGTCGGCTTCAAGACGGATCACCGGAAGTGGGGCGCCAATCTGGCGCTGTTCCGAGTCGACCAAGGTTACAACTACACCAACACCGAAAACGTGTTCGTGCAGGACGGCACCAGGCGCTACACCGGCGTCGATGCGAGCGGCTGGCTCGCGCTCACCAACGAGTGGCGCGTGCTGGGCGGCGTGATGTGGCTCGATACGAAGGCGGTGGATATCGACGACCCGAGCATCGAAGGCAAGCGCATCTACGGCGCGCCGCGCTTCACAGTGACGGGCCGTGTCGAGTACAACCCGTCGTATCTGCGTCCGCTCACACTGGCCTTCGGCGGCAAGTATGTCGGTAACGAAGCGGTGGACGCGGCCAATACCCAGTTCGTGCCGTCGTACGTGACCTATGACCTGAGCGGCAGGTACGAAACGCGCATCGCCGGCAAGGACGTGACGCTGCGCGCGGGGATCAACAATCTGTTCAACCGCCGCTACTGGACCACCGCGTGGGGCTATTACGTCTCGCCTTCACCGACGCGCACCGCCGTGGCGAGCGCGACGATGCAGTTCTGAATGCGGGCCGCCAGCGTTTTGCAACGCGCGGGCCCGAGGGCCCCATCGCAGCCGCTGCGAGGGGCCCGCATGCATTCGACGCGACGCCTATGAGATCGATCCTTGTCCGCCTGCATCGCTGGTTCGGTATCGGCACGGCGCTCTTTCTGTTCGTCTCCGGTCTCACGGGTGCGATCATCGCGTGGAATCAGGAACTGGACGCGCTGTTGAATCCTGAGTTCTACTACGCGAATTCAAAAGAACCCGCACTTTCGCCGCTCGAACTCGCCAACCGGATCGAAGCGGCAGACCCACGCGTGCGGGTGACCTTTCTGCCGCTGGGCGTCGTGCCGGGCCGAACCTTGCAAATGCGTGTGCAGGGCCGAACCAATCCGGCCACCGGCAAGCCTTACGCACTGGACTTCAATCAGATCGCAGTCGATCCCGGCACCGGGGTCGTTCAGGGGCGCCGCGACTGGGGCGCGTTGTCGCTCAGGCGGCTCAACCTGATGCCGTTCCTTTATCAATTCCACTACACGCTTTATTTGCCCGCGACCGGTAGCGGTATCGCGACCGGTGTGTGGCTGCTGGGTATCGTCGCCATCGTCTGGTTGTTCGATAGCGTTATCGCGTTGATTCTGGCGTTTCCGAGCTTCAAAACGTGGCGCAAGTCGTTCGCGTTTCGCGTGCGCCGCGGCGGCTACACGGTTGTGTTCGACCTGCATCGCTCCGGCGGCGTGTGGGTGTGGGGCCTGCTGTGCGTGATTGCGCTGACGTCGATTTCAATGAACCTGGAGCGCCCCGTGGTGCGTCCCATCGTATCGCTGTTTTCGCGCCTGACGCCCGGCCCCGAGAGCAATTCCGAGTTGCAGACGCCTGTGCCGGCCGGCACTGCCACGTTGAGCCGCGAGCGTATCGTCGAGTTGGCAACCGCTGCGGGACACCAGATGAAGCTGAATGCCGAGCCCGGCGCGACGTTCGAAATCGCCTCGCTCCATCTTTATGGGGTGGGCTATTTCGAACCGGGCGGCCTTTACGCCGACGGCCGTCTTGGCAATGCATGGACTTACTGGGACGAACGGACCGGGCGCGAGGTCGGCGGCACGGTACCCGGCCAGGGCACCGCGGGCGATATTTTCCTGCAGGCGCAATTCCCGTTGCATTCGGGACGTCTTTTTGGACTGCCGGGCCGCATCCTCGTCAGCTTCATGGGCGTGATGGTGGCGCTGTTGAGCGCAACCGGTCTTGTCATCTGGTTCAAGAAGCTAAAGGCGCGGCGCAGTGCTGCGCGACGGCAGAAGACCGGCAAATCGGCATTGCTTCAGTAGTCCTTTGTTTGCCGGTGTGCGTGGCGTGTTCGTTTTGTCTGGTGAACCTCGCTTGCCTGAGTGGCCTGACTCACCTGACGTATCGGGTTAGTTACCCGCCGCGTTTCCTCATGCCGGGTATTTGACCGTTGCCCGCACGAATTCAACGAAGCGCATCACTACCGCATCATCCCGCCCGTGCTGCCATGTGAGTCCGACTTGCCATTGCGCGGCGGGATTGCGTAACGGCAGCACGCGGGCATCGCGCAGCAGATATTGCGTGCGCGAGGGGAGAAACGCCGAGCCGACCCCTGCCGCGACGGCAGCGAGGACCGACTGGATGTCGTCGACCTGCTGGATCACGCGCGGCACAAAGCCGCGCTCGCTGCACCAGCGGTCGATCTGCGCCGCGAGTCCCGGCCCGCGGCCGCGCGCGAGACCGATAAACCCCAGTTCGTTCAATTCGTCCAGATTGGCGGGGACGCGTTTCCAGCGCGCGTGTTGCGGCACGGCCAGCGCCAGTGCTTCGTCCAGCACCGGAAAGGCGTCCAGCCCGGCATCCGCCGGCAAACGCAGGAACCCGATATCCAGCTTGCCGGCGAGCAAGCGCCTGCTTTGCTCCGCCGACGACAGGTCGTTCAGCGTGACGCTGACGTTCGGATGGCGTCGGCGGAACTCGGCGATCAGTTGCGGCGCGAGCGTCAGCGTCGACAGTCCAAGTCCGACTCGCAAAAAACCGCGCTTGCCGCTGCTCGCCTCGCGTGCCCGCGCATGGATCTCGTCCGCATCGCGTACCAGCGCCTGTGCGTCGGCAAGAAATCCCGAGCCGAAGGTGGTGAGCTCCGCGCCATGCCGGCCGCGCTCGAAGAGCCGCGCGCCCAGGCTGTCTTCCAGTGCGACGATCTGCTTGCTGAGAGCAGGCTGGCTCACGTTCAGCACCTCGGCCGCGTGGCCGAAGTGGCGCAGGTCAGCGACAGCGAGAAAGGCGCGCAGGAGTTTGAGTTCCATTCCAGAAGGTAATCGAATGTATCGGAAGATTCATTTTACTTATCGAATGACGAGCGGTCCAATGGAGCCATTCCTGTCTACCACGCCGTGAGATGTCATCCTTGTCCGTTCCCATGCTTCGCGTTGCATCCGTCCCGCTGCGGTCCTGTCGCGGCGAGGCCGCGCAAAACGTCGCGCGGGTTGCGCAGTCGCTGGCGCTGGCCGCTCGCGAGGCGATCGGCCTGGTCGTTTTTCCGGAGACCTGTCTGGCCGGTTATGGCAGCTTCGCGAAGCTGCATCGCGATGAACTCGAGGCGCTTGCTGAACCGCTCGATGGGCCTTCGCTCGGCGCGGTGGCGGATGCTGTCGAGCGCACGGGTGTGGCGGCCGGCGTGGGCCTGATCGAGCGTGCGCCGGATGGACGACTCTTCAATAGCTACGTGGTATGCATGCCGGGCGGAATCCGGCATTGCCACCGTAAGCTGCATGCATTCGAGCATCGGCGTATTGTGAGCGGGGACCGCTTCACCGTTTTCGATACCGTGTGGGGCATTCGTATTGGAGTCCTGATTGGTGGCGATGCCTATCTGGTTGAGAACGTGCGTATGACGGCGCTCATGGGGGCGACGCTGCTTGTCGCTCCGCATCGCAGTTACGCCACCCAGCGCGGCGGCGCTCGGGCGATGCAGCCGGTGTCGGCCGAACAGTGGCACAAGCGCGATAGTGCGGCCGGCGTGGTGGCCGGATTTGCGGGTGATGGTGATGCGGCGGCGGATGGCGCGCGTACCGTGACAGGGCGCGCCGGACGCTCCGGTGACAGCGCAACGCACTGGTTGCGTGCGTCGCTGCCCGCACGCGCCGCCGACAACGGTATGTTCGTCGTACTGAGCGACGGGCTGGACAACGCCAACGAAACCGCCAACGCCTACGCCGAGCCCGCTTCGGGCACTGGCATGATCGTCGACCCATCTGGCCGTATCGTGGCCGAGAGTGCTGGCGCGAAAGATGAAGCATGCGCCATCGTTTCGGCGAGAATCGACCCGCGCCTGATCGATAGCAGCGCGGGGCATCAATGGCTCAAGGCCCGTCGCCCGGATCTGTACGCGCCGCTCGGTCAGGCGGAGCACCATGCTGCCAGCTTCGAACCGCGCGGCATTTCGGCACGCGGCGCGATCGCCGTCAGTTTCGCGCAGGTCGCGCGCAACCGGCTGGCACGCTAGCGTCGTCTCGAGCGAATGCGAGGCGCTGTCTCCGGCGTCGTCCGGACAACTGCAACCGGCTCCGGCACCCGTCTATAATCTCCCTCGAATTCGACTTGGGACATTCAACCAGTGAAAACGATTATTGCCGTCGCGCTCGCTACGCTCGCTCTCACGGCCTGTGGGTCGTCCGCCGACAAACAGGCGCAACAGGACAACGACTTTGCCCACTCCGAACGCCGTCTCGATGCGGCCCAAACCAACGCTACGGTGAGCTGCCGCGACGAAGCCCAATGCGATCAGGCCTAGCAACTGACGAAGACCTACGTGGCCCAGCATTCGGAAGAGCCGGTGATCCGCGCGGACGCGCTCGCGATCGAATCCGACGTGCCGGGCAGCTCGGGCCACGCCGTCTATTCGGCCGCGCGGGTGGCGAAGGGCAGCGGCGCGACGATCACCCTGTACGCGCAATGCAAGGGCATGTACGGCCCGGACCATTCGATGGCCTCGGACTACGACGAGTGCGTCAAGAAGATCACGACGACGCAGAACGGCTTCGCCTTGTTCCTGCAGCAGCACGTGAACGCCAATTGACGACTCGCCTCGCTTAAGCTTCCCGGCGGCGAAACTCGCCGAGCCATTCGGCGAGTGCGGTGACGGCCTCCAGCGTCACCGCGTTGTACAGCGAAGCGCGCAGGCCGCCGATCGAACGGTGGCCTTCGAGGCCATGAAAACCTTCCCGCCGGGCGCTCTCCAGCAGGCGCGTTTCCATTTGCGGATCGGGCAGGCGGAACGCGACGTTCATCGTCGAGCGGCAAGACGTGGCGCCGTGTACGCGATAAAAGCCGGGATCGGCATCGAGCGCACGGTACAGCACGTCGGATTTGGCCTGGTTGATCGCAGCCATCGCCTGCACGCCGCCGATCTCGTCGCGCAGCCAGCGCGTCACCAGCATCAGCACATAGATAGCGAACACGGGCGGCGTGTTGTAGACCGAGCGCGCGTCGATATGCGTGCGGTAGTCGAGCAGGGTAGGCAAGCCCGTCGTTGCCCGTCGCGCGAACTCGTCGCGCAGGATCACCACCGTGACGCCGGCGGGCCCGAGGTTCTTCTGCGCGTGCGCGTAGATCATGGCGTAGCGTTCCACGTCGAGCGGGGCGGCGAGCAGATTGGACGACATGTCGCAGACCAGCGGCACACCGGGCAGGCCAGGCGTATCGGCGAATTCGAGTCCTTCGACGGTTTCGTTGGACACGTAATGCAGGTAGGCGGCCTCCGGCGAGAGCGGCAGTTCGCCGGCTGCCGGCAACCGTCGATACCCATCGGCGCGGCCGTCCCATATCACGCGGGTGTCGCCTTCGAGGCGCGCCTCCACTGGCGCCTTGGCGCTCCAGTAGCCCGACACGATGTACTCGGCGTGACGGCGGCTCGCGCGCAGGAAATTCATCGGCAACATGGAGAACTGCAGGCTGCTGCCGCCCTGCATGAACAGCACGTGATAGTGCTCGGGGATGCCCAGCAGTGCGCGCAGATTGCGCTCGGCTTCATCGAGTACGCTACGAAACCACTCCGAGCGATGGCTCATGCCCAGCACCGAGAGACCGGTCTCCGGCAGCGCTTCGATGGCGTCGCGCGTTTCGCGCAACACGGAGGCCGGCAACGCGCCTGGGCCGCCGGAAAAATTCATGGGTTCGTTCATTCAAGCCGCCGTGCGACGCTTCATCAACCGTTCGAACGCGTCGACGATATGTTGGACAAAGGGATTCTTGTGGGCCAATGCGCCCGAGCGCCGCTCGTAATGGGCGAGCATCGTCGCGTTGGCCTCGAAGACGAAAACCTGGCCGTCGGGCAGCACCGTGAAGTCGATACCGCCGTAATCGAGATCGAGCCGGCGGCCGATAGCGGCGATCGCCTGCAGCGCCCGTTCGCCCAACACAGCGGCGGGATCCTGCAGGAAGCGCCGCTCTTCATCGAGCTTCCACGCATGGTCTTCCATCTCAGCGGAGAAGTAGTGGACCATCCAGTGCCGCGAGATGGCCAGATGATACGGAAACGGCTCGCGGTCGACGAAAATCATCCGGTACTTACGGTAGTGGCCGTCCGCCGAGCGGTAGTCGCGAAACGCGGTCAGGTATTGCGGGCCGTGGCTCTCGCGCAGTCTTGTCTCCAGCGCGGCGACGCTCTCGCAGAGAGCCAGTCCTTCGCCGCCGTGCGTGGCGGCAGGGCGAGCCAATAACGGCAAGGTCAGCCCGCGGTCGGCCAGCAAGCCGGCAAGCGTGGCGGGCGAGGCAAGCGGGGTGTCGACACGGATGCAGTGCGCAACTTGCACGTCGTGCAGATCGCCGAGCAACTGAGGGATCCGGTCGCGCGCGGTTCGCTCGATCGCGGCAGGCGGATTGAGCAGCGGGCGAGGGGCGTGGCTACCCAGGTGCGCCACGAAGCGGGCGAGCCGCCGCGCGAGCGGCGCCGCGACATCCGGCTCGCCGATCGCATTGAACACCAGGTCGAATGGCGGAAGCTGCGCGTCTTCCGAGTCGGCGGCGTAGTCGATGGCGTATTTGATCCGGCAGTTGATCGCGCCGGGCAGCAGCGCGTCGAACGGCACGTTGCCGGAGGCGCGCGCCGCACACAGCACCAGCACCCGGCGCAGATGGCCCGGCGCCTGCTCGACGAACACGCGCTGGATGCGATAGGCGCGCTCCCGATACGCGTCCGCTTTTGCAGTACGTCCTGCATCTGCGTGGATCGCGGCCAGGTTCTGGCAGGCAATCGCGACGTTCGGGTCGAGCGTGAGGACGAGCTGATACCAGCTGGCGGCGATGTCGTGATCGCCTTTCATGAAGTACCCGGTGGCGACGTCGCAGAGGTTCGCTACGCTGGCTTCGGCGGAGCAGCTCGCGTATGCGTCGAGCGTGTGGGCGGCAATCAGGTGAGCGACGGCGCCGAGTTCGTCGCCGGCGGCACGCCTTGCGTCGGCGAGCGCGCGATGTTGCGCCGGGTCGAGCGGAAAAGCCTGCGTTGCCTCGGCCGGTGGCGCGGCTGAATGATCGGGATCTCGAGTCATATTCCTGCGGGATGGGCGTCGTGGCGATGCGCCAGCGCGCGTCCGAAGAATAGTGGGCGCGCACGAGATCCAGATTACAACCGTTCGTGCGCCCGTTACAGAAATTTACGCGGCGGCGCTAGAAGCGCATGCCCGTCGAGCAGCCTGCCGCGAGCGCGCCGCCGCTGCCGCCGGCGCCGCCGCAGAACACGCCGCATCCCGAGAGCGCGGCGCACAGCACGACGCCCGCCAGTACCGCGCGTACAAGTGACGACCCGCTTCGAGCGCGAAAAGCCGGTACGACGGCCGCGACGGCGCGTTGGCTTGGTCGCGCAAGGGCGAGCGGGGCGTCGGATGAGGACATCGGTTCAGATGGTTCTGGCAGAAGGTTAACTCGCATAAGAAAGAAGGCTCAACGCAGTAGCAAGGATGGGGCGGTCGTCGCGATCGAAAGCAAATCGCAAGTTTCGACCTGCGAGGCGACCGCGGGAGACACGACCCTAACGCAGCACCTTACGCCCCTCAAATACGCAGAATCCGAAAATCAGAGGGGATTGTCAGCTTGCCGACCGAGTCTTACGGTTGGCTCCCTGATAGAATGCGTGAGCCGCAACGTAGTGGACTGCAGATGAGATTGCTTGATGCGTTAGTTGAACAACGTATAGCCGCCGCGGCAGCGCGCGGCGAGTTCGACGATTTGCCGGAAGGGCGCGCCGCGCTTGCACTGGAGGACGATGTCCAGGTTCCTCAGGAAGTGCACGTCGCGAACCGCATCCTGAAGAATGCCGGGTTCGTGCCACCCGCCGTCGAACAACTGCGGGCGCTGCGCGACCTGCAGGACGAACTGAACGCGGTCAGCGACCGCGCCACCCGTTGCCGTCTGCAGGCAAGCATGCTCGCGCTTCACATGGCGCTCGAATCGCTACGCGGCGGCCCGCTGGTCCTGCCGCGCGAGTATTGCCGGCGGATTGCCGAGCGGCTCTCCGAACGCGCCGCGGGCAGCGTCGGCGGCGCATCTGCCGGTGAGCCGGGGCCACAGTGAGCGAGCCGCTCGCGAACCCCGCAGCGCTTGCAGGTTCGAAGGCCTCATCCGATGCGCCCGAGCCTGCCGCTAGCGAAGTCACTTCACACACCACCCACGCTGTTCCCGCCTGTGCCGAGGGCGGCGAATCTTCTGCGTCTGGCCATGCTGTAACGGTTGACGCCCCCCCGGTTATTCCCGTCTCCTTCTCGGAGCGCGATCTTCACTTCATGAAGCTGGCCCAGGCGGCCGCCGAGGAAGCGCGCGCGGCGGGCGAAGTGCCGGTCGGGGCCGTGCTGGTTCGCGGCGACGAGGTCATCGCGAAGGGCTTCAATCATCCCATCGGGGCACACGACCCGTCTGCCCATGCCGAGATGGTCGCGCTGCGCGCGGCGGCACAGGCCCTCGAAAATTACCGGTTACCCGGCTGCGAGCTGTACGTGACGCTCGAGCCCTGTCTGATGTGCGCCGGTGCGATCATGCATGCGCGCATCGCCCGGGTGGTGTTCGGCGCCCGCGATCCGAAGACCGGCGCGTGTGGCAGCGTGGTCGACGCGTTTGCCAATCCGCAACTCAATCATCACACGACGGTGATGGGCGGCGCGCTGGAAAGCGAATGCGCCGCCGCGCTCAAATCTTTCTTCGCAGACCGGCGGCGTGCCGTGCGCGAAGCGCGGGATGCTGCCAGGGGCGAACCTGGGCCTGCTGAGCTACTCTAAAAGCTATTCCCTCCACCACTGCCGATCATGACCGCCCATCGCACTTTCGAACTGGTCGCGCCTTCGGGTTACCCGCATGACGCGGAAGCGATTCACCGGGCGCTGCATCGCTTGCATGCGCAAGGGCATCGCGTCGAGGGCGTCAATGCCACGGAGCGTCGCTATCAGCGCTTCGCCGGGACCGACGGAGAGCGTGCCGCCGAGTTGAACCGGCTGGCCGATCCGTCGCGCAAGCTGCCTGACATCGTGCTCGCCGTGCGCGGCGGCTATGGCGCGGTGCGCATCCTGCATGGCCTCGACTATGAGGGCTTGCAACGGCGGCTGACGGATCAGCCGGTCGCGTTCGTCGGCCATAGCGATTTCACTGCGATCCAGTTGGCGCTACTGGCGCGTGCCGGCCTGAAAACCTTCGCCGGCCCGATGCTGATGGGCGACTTCGGCGCGGAAAATCTCAGCGAACCCATGACGCAGCATTTCTGGTCGGCACTGACCGCGCCGAGCGTGACGGTGACGGGCACGGTGCCGCAAGCGCAGGCGGTGGATGTCAGCGGCATGCTGTGGGGCGGCAATCTGGCCGTGCTGAGCTCGCTGGTCGGCACGCCGTACATGCCGCCGGTGGAGGGCGGCATCCTGTTTGTCGAGGACGTCAACGAACAGCCGTTCCGCCTCGAACGGGCACTCTATCAACTGCATCTGGCGGGGATTCTCGAGCGGCAGCAGGCGCTGGTGCTCGGCGACTTCTCGGGAGGCAAGCCCTTCGAGTACGACAACGGCTACGACCTGAACGCGATGATCGAGCACGTGCGCTCGGTGATCCGCATTCCGGTGATCACGGGGTTGCAGTTCGGGCACATCCCGAACCTGGTGACGCTGCCGGTCGGCGCGGACGCGCATCTCGTCTCGGATGCGCATGGCTTCAGGCTGACGGCGTCCGGTTATCCGCACCTCGGCTGACAGGGAACGGGGCAGGGCGAAGCGGGCATGGCCCGCTTTTTTGCAGGCATAAAACGCAACTAACGGTCAATTTTTTGAGGTGCCCACGGACATCCCGTCAAGTGGCGAATGCAGATTTTGTTGACAAAATCCGCCGCCAGAAAGCTGGCCGATTTCCACGAATCAGGCGCCTGGCCAAGCTGGACAAGCCACCTGCCGGGCCCGATGGGCTCAGCCTATCGCCTTGGTCTGCGATTGTCGAAAATTCAATATTGAAATTGTTGACAATCATTGTGTCCATCCTATGATGGGCACCATAACGGAACGCATATCATGTCGACCCCATCCCTAGCCGGCTCAAATGGTTCGAAACCCGAAGCGATCGCCGAGCGCATCCGCGCCGCGATCCTGGAGCATCGACTCGCGCCTGGGGCCAAGCTCACGGAAGCACAGTTGTGCGAAGTATTCGGCGTCAAGCGCGGACCGATCCGCCAGGCGCTCGCGCTTCTCGCGACCGACCGGCTCGTCGATCTCGAGCCGAACCGCGGTGCCTTCGTCGCGAGTCCGTCGCTGCAGGAAGTGCACGAAGTGTTCGAGATGCGTCGCATCATCGAGCTGGCGGTGGTGGAGCGGATCTGCGCTGGACATGGTCCGCGTCGTCTGAAGAATATGGGCAGCATGATTGGCCGCGAACGCAAGGCGTTCGAAACGCGCGATTTTTCTGCGTGGATCCGCCTCTCCGGCGAGTTCCACACGGCACTGGCCTCGCTCACGGGCAATACGGTGTTGTGCGACTGCCTGAATGGACTGGTTGCGCGTTCAACCTTGATTTCGGCTTTGTACGAATCGCTCGGGCGCAGCCCGTGTTCGTTCGAAGACCACGAAGCGATTCTCGCCGCGCTCGACGCCGGCGATGCCAAAGAGGCGGCGGCCCTGATGTCGCGCCATTTGCAAAGCGTCGAACTGAAGATGCTCGACAGGCCGGCCCGCGGCGCAGCGGATCTGCACGAAGTGTTCGGCTTACGGCCGGGAAAGACCGCGGCAGCCTGATGTGAGTCGCCCGCGCGTTGGATGGCGCGCGCAAAAAAGAGCGCGGCTACGCGCTGCACTAAACAGGAACTGATGAATCATCGCGAACAGGCGGTGTGGCGAAGCTCGTCCATACGATCTGCACGTGGCTGCCTGCAAGGGGCTGCGTAAGCGCGAGAACGTTTCGGCGCGAGCCCGCGGCTGGTGGCGAAGCGATAACAACAAGTGCTTAGTTGTCCATATAAGTACGGAGACAACCGCGGAGCCGCGATGCGCGCAGTCCAACCCGGCCGGGAAGGGCGCCGTGCGTGTCGGATGCATTGCCCGTCGTTTTGCAATCGACGGTCCCCATACTCAAGGAGGAACCATGGCTCAGTTCAGTGCAGCACCGCGTAATCCCGCTATTCCCGCCTTCGACGATGAAGGTCCCGCTACCGATCCCGGCATACCTACCGGCTACAGCGAGCGCCTCTATAACGAAGACCTCGCGCCGCTGCGTCACCAGAGCTGGAGTGCGTACAACATCTTCGCGTTCTGGATGTCAGACGTACACAGCGTGGGCGGTTACGTGTTCGCCGGCAGTCTGTTCGCACTCGGTCTCACCAGTTGGCAGGTGCTGATTGCGCTGCTGGTCGGCATTACCATCGTCAACCTGTTGTGCAACCTGATTGCCAAGCCGAGCCAGCAGAACGGCGTGCCGTATCCGGTCGCCTGTCGCGCGACGTTCGGCGTGCTCGGTGCGAACATTCCCGCAGTGATTCGCGGCCTGATCGCCGTCGCGTGGTACGGCATTCAGACGTATCTCGCGTCGAGTGCACTGGTGATCGTGCTGCTGAAATTTTTCCCGCAACTGCTGCCCTACGCGGACGTGCATCGTCATGGGTTCATGGGACTTTCCACAGTCGGCTGGTGCGGCTTCATGTTGCTATGGGTGCTGCAGGCCCTGGTGTTCTGGCACGGCATGGAGACGATCAAGAAGTTTATCGATTTCGCCGGGCCGGCCGTGTACGTGGTGATGTTCGTCCTTGCGGGCTATATGGTGTGGCGCGCGGGCTGGCAGAACATTGGCATCAACCTGGGCGGCGTCAAATATCACGGGCTCGAAGTGGTGCCGGTGATGATCACGGCAATCTCGCTGGTGGTGTCGTATTTCTCGGGACCGATGCTGAATTTCGGCGACTTCTCCCGCTACGGCAAGAGCTTCCGCAGCGTGAAGAAAGGCAATTTCTGGGGCTTGCCGGTCAACTTCCTCGCTTTCTCGCTGGTGACCGTGGTCACGACCGCCGCGACGCTGCCGGTGTTCGGCCAGTTGATCACCGACCCGGTGGAAACGGTCGGCCGCATCGACTATCCGAGCGCGGTGATTCTCGGTGCGTTGACCTTTACGATTGCGACGATCGGGATCAATATCGTGGCTAACTTCGTTTCGCCGGCCTTCGATTTCTCCAACGTTGCACCGCGGTTCATCAGTTGGCGCATGGGCGGGATGCTGGCAGCGGTCGCGTCGATTTTCATTACGCCGTGGAACCTGTTCAACAACCCGGCAGTGATTCACTACACGCTCGATGTGCTGGGCAGTTTCATCGGTCCTTTGTATGGTGTCCTGATTGTTGATTTTTATCTGGTGAAGCGTCAGAAGATCGTACTGAACGATCTCTACACCGTGTCCGAAACGGGCGCGTACTGGTATCGCAACGGTGTGAATTACAAGGCCGTCGCCGCCTTGCTGCCCGCTGCGGTGATTGCGGTGATCTGCGTGATGGTGCCGTCGCTCGACGGTATGGCCAATTTCTCGTGGTTCATCGGCGCGACGCTCGGCGCCGTGTTCTACCGCGCTTTGACCATCCGGTAAGCCGACTGCAACAGGAGTTCGAGATGCGTATCAAACTGATCAACCCGAACACCACCGTGCGCATGACGGAGGCGATGGGGCGCTGCGCACGGGAAGTCGTCGCACCTGGGACCGAACTGATCGCGGTGAGTCCGTCCATGGGGCCGCCGTCGATCGAGGGCTATTACGACGAGGCGCTCGCCACGCCCGGCCTGCTGGCCGAGATCGCGGCGGGCGAGCGCGAAGGCTGCGACGGTTACGTGATTGCGTGTTTCGGCGACCCCGGCCTGTATGCGGCACGTGAACTGGCGCGCGGGCCCGTGATCGGGATTGCCGAAGCGGCGATGCACGCGGCCAGTGTGCTGGCGCCAGGCTTTTCGGTCGTGACGACGCTCTCACGCACCTGCGGCATGGCCTGGCACCTTGCCGAGCGCTACGGCATGACGCGCTTTTGCCGCAACGTGCGCGCTACCGATGTCGCGGTGCTCGAGCTGGACCAGCCAGGATCCGCCGCGCGCCGCATCATTCTCGACGAATGCCGCCGCGCGCTGGAAGAGGACGGGTCGGACGCCATCGTGCTCGGTTGCGCGGGGATGGCCGAACTCTGTGCGGAGATCGAGGACGCGCTGGGGGCGCCGGTTGTCGAAGGAGTGACGGCCGCGGTGAAGTGGGTGGAGGCGCTGGTGACGCTGCGCCTTGCCACCGCCAAGCGCGGCGACTATGCGCGGCCGCTGGCGAAACGCTACGACGGCGCGCTGGAAGCCTTCAGCCCGACGGAGGCGAATCCAAACCCGATGCCGCCCCGCGTTTCCCGCGCCGGCCAGATGTGAAACGCGGACACCGGGCAGCACCTTCGCTAAGCAGCGAGAATGCGGAAAACGCCTCTCAAGGACGGGTAAACGCTAGCGCGAGCGGGGCCGAACGCCCGTGCGGGCCGGCCGCGCACATACATTGCGTCTGACACGCACTATCTGCCCGGGTGTATGGGCGCACCCGGGTGTTTTCGCTACACTGGTTCCTCAAGTTCCGTCACCCCGTTTTGTCACCACGCATTCGTCAAACCATGCCACTCGACTCGAACTATCCACGCGATCTGATCGGCTACGGCCGCCACCCGGTGCAGGCAAACTGGCCCGGACGGGCGCGCGTCGCGGTGCAATTCGTGCTGAATTACGAAGAGGGCGGTGAAAACTGCGTGCTGCATGGCGATCCGGGCTCGGAGCAGTTCCTGTCCGAGATCGTCGGCGCGGCCGCCTATCCGGCGCGCCACATGAGCATGGAGTCGATCTACGAATACGGCTCGCGGGCGGGTGTCTGGCGCATCCTGCGCGAATTCGAAAAACGTGGCTTGCCGTTGACCGTATTCGGCGTCGGCATGGCGATCGAGCGTCATCCCGATCTCGGGCGCGCCTTTGTCGAATTGGGGCATGAGATTGCGTGCCACGGGTACCGCTGGATTCACTATCAGGATGTGTCGCCGGAGAAAGAGGCCGAGCACATGCGCCTCGGCATGGAAGCGATCGAACGCGTGACGGGCGAGCGGCCGCTCGGCTGGTACACCGGCCGCGACAGTCCCAATACGCACCGTCTGGTCGCCGAATACGGCGGCTTCCTGTACGACTCGGATTACTACGGCGACGACCTGCCGTTCTGGATGGATGTCGAGGTCAGCGGCGGCGCGAAGACGCCGCAACTGATCGTGCCGTACACGCTCGATACCAATGACATGCGCTTTGCGAGCCCGCAAGGCTTCAACACCGCCGATCACTTCTTCACATACCTGCGCGATGCGTTCGACGTGCTCTATGAAGAGGGCGACGAAGCGCCGAAGATGCTTTCAATCGGCATGCACTGCCGGCTGCTGGGCCGCCCGGGCCGGTTCCGCGCGCTGCAGCGCTTCCTCGACCATCTCGAACAGCACGATCGCGTGTGGGTCACGCGGCGCGTCGACATTGCGCGGCACTGGCGCGAACACCATCCTTACCAACAAAACAACCGCGGGGCTGCGGCATGAAGGCGATGCAATACACTCTGGACCAACTGAACCGCATCTCGACCGACGCATTCGTCGCAGCGCTGTCGGGCATCTTCGAGCATTCGCCGTGGGTCGCGGAACTCGCGGCCGGGCAACGGCCTTTTGCCAGCATCGACGCCTTGCATCACACAATGTCGAACGCGGTCGAAACGGCCGGCGAAACGAAGCAGCTCGCGCTTATCAATGCCCACCCGGAGCTCGCGGGCAAGGCTGCCGTGCGCGGCGAACTGACGGCCGAGTCGACCCGCGAACAGAGCGGTGCGGGCCTGTCCCAATGCACGCAGGAAGAATTCGACAAGCTGGTGGGGCTGAACGCGGCGTATCGCGAGAAATTCGGTTTCCCGTTCATTCTCGCGGTGCGTGGCTATGACCGCCACGGCATCATCGCCAACTTCGAAGCGCGCGTGAACAATAGCCGCGCCGACGAACTGCGCGCGAGCCTCGACCAGATCTATCGTATCGCGCGCTTCAGACTCGACGACCTGATCGACGCGTAACCGCGCGTCAGGATCAGCATGCCCGCGCGAGCTTTGTCATGCGGCGTTGCGACTCTCGAACTGAAGCGTTTTCTAGCACTATTAGACAGGAAGGAAGACAACGATGGCACTCCCGATTCTCGACCCTAACGCCCCGGACTTCACGCGCCGCTATGTGAACCTGGCGGACCCGCGTCTCGGCGCGCAGGCGCTCGAGGCGAGCGACGATTTCTTCGCGCCGAAGGACCGGATGCTGAATCCGGAACCTGCTGTCTTCATTCCGGGCAAATACGACGATCACGGCAAGTGGATGGACGGCTGGGAAACGCGCCGCAAGCGCACCACCGGTTACGACTGGTGCGTGGTGAAGCTGGCGCGTCCGGGCGTGATCAAGGGTCTCGACCTCGATACGAGCCACTTCACGGGCAATTTCCCGCCGGCGGCGTCGGTGGAGGCGGCACGCGTGGTGGACGGTGTGCCGAACCAGTCGACCCAGTGGACCGAAATCGTTCCGTCGACCACGCTGCAAGGCAATAGCCACCACTATCACGAAGTCAGCGACGCCAATGCGTACACGCACCTGCGCGTGAACATCTACCCGGACGGCGGGATTGCGCGTCTGCGCGTCTACGGCCAGCCGCAAGTGGACTGGGCCGGCGCGAGCCGCACCGAGCAGTTCGATCTGGCCGCGATGGAAAACGGCGCGTATCTGGTCGCCGCGAACAACCAGCACTTCGGCGCTGCGTCGACGATCCTGATGCCGGGTCGTGGTGTCAATATGGGCGACGGCTGGGAAACGCGCCGTCGTCGCGAACCGGGTAACGACTGGGCGATCGTCGCGCTGGCGCAACCGGGCGTGATCCGCAAGATCGAAGTGGATACGGCGCACTTCAAGGGCAACTATCCAGACCGTTGCTCGATCCAGGCGGCGTACGTGACGGGCGGTACGGACAGCTCGCTGATCACGCAAGCCATGTTCTGGCCGGTGCTGCTGGGCGAACAGAAACTGAAGATGGACAACCAGCACTATTTCGAAAGCGAACTCGCGTCGCTCGGGCCGGTGACGCACGTGCGCTTTAACATCATTCCGGACGGCGGTGTCTCGCGTCTGCGTCTGTGGGGTACGCTCGCATAATGAAAACGCTCGCCATCGAACCGTTGACGAAGGATGCGTTCGCCCTGTTCGGCGACGTGATCGAACTCGAAGGCGCGAAGCAGATTCCGATCAACCTCGGCACCACGATCCGCTATCACGATCTCGCGAAGGTGGACGTGACGGACGAGGGCGGTCGCACGCTGGTGAACCTGTTTCGCGGCCAGCCGCGCGTGCTGCCGTTCGAGGTGAAGATGCTCGAGCGTCATCCGCTCGGCAGTCAGGCGTTTGTGCCGCTGAACGACAAGCCGTATCTCGTCGTCGTGGCGCCGGCCGGCGAGCTCGATGCTGCGCAGATTCGCGCGTTCGTGACGAGCGGCTGGCAGGGCGTGAACTACGCGAAGGGCGTGTGGCATCACCCACTGATCGCGCTTGGCGATGTGAGCGATTTCGTCGTGGTGGATCGTGGCGGTGACGGGCTCAATCTTAACGAGCAGGATCTTGCCGAGTCGCTGTGGTTGACCGAGGACGCATTGAGCGCGGTGACGGTTTGATGGCGTAGCGGATGACGTGTGAGATGCGGCTGGGTTGGTCGCAGGAAGAACAGAACGCCCGGGGCAACCGCCTCGGGCGTTTTTGTATTGAGTATCAGTTTTTCGTGCGGCCGCGTTTGGCAAGGAACGGCGTATTCTCGTCCGAACCTTTGACGATGTATCGGCTGGTCCGAATCGTGGGTTTGCCAAGCGGACCATCAAAGGCAGGGCGCTCCGTCGAGCTTCTTTGCGGCGCGATGAACTTCGGTACGGCACCCGAGATGGCGGCGCGCGCGTAATCGCGAACCAGCGCGGCAAAATGCTCCGCGGTGTTGTCGCCATGAAGGACATCTTTGATATCCAGGGCCTGCAACTCGGTGCCGGGCGCGACGCCCTCGGGTGTCACGGTGACACGTCCGATTCCCATTGCACCCACCACCGCGAGTAGCGACAAGTCGGTCCCGTCGAGCAAGGGCCCAAATTGTTCCCGGATCAGGTTCAGCAAATAGCCTTCGGGCAGATTCTGGCGAAAGAACGGATGCAGGTCGCGTGGCCAACGCCATGCTTCCTGGCGTACAGGCATGGTCAGGCTGACGAAATCGCCCGGAGCAGCGTCGGCTTCATATTGAAGGACATATTCGTCGCGCTCGCGAAAGAGCGTCGCAACTTTTCGGCCTTGCACCTGGACATCGAGCCTCATTGGTTGGGACCCGACGTAGCGCGTTGCTCGGCGAGGATATCCTCGAGCGTGCGGCCATGACCATGCGCGACGACCTTGAGATCGTAGCCTGCCGCTTCGAGCAGACGCACGAGTACCGATACGCTCATGTCATTTTTCGCGAGTGTTTCCATGCGTGCGACGGTAGTTCGCGCAACACCGGCGCGCCGCGCCAGTTCATGCTGTGACAGACTGGTTTCGCGACGCACTTCCTTTAGCATGTCCGAGACATCGGCGAGTGTAGTCATTTGTAGCCCCAGGGCATCATATTTGCGGTAACCAAGCAATATTGTAGCCCAGAAGGCACAAATAACAATATAACGATTGTGTCCTTCGGGCTACATTTTTGGGTAAAATGGCGAATTTTGTAGCCTGAGGGATACAATTATGAGTGAGCGCATGTCGTCTGTGAGCCCGGACGCCGCTCGACATGACGCTTGATACGCTCGCTGCACCCAAAGAAAAACGGGCCTTCCGCTCACACGAAAAGCCCGCTACTCACCTACTACCAACCCCAGTAACTTACTTCAACGCCCCGCCCTGGAACCATGCCGCAATCTTCTGACGCTCATCATCCGTCATATGCGTCACGTTCCCCAGCGGCATCGCCTTCAGCGTCACCGCCTGCTGATAGAGGCGCTGCGCGTTCTGCGAGATCTCATCCGGTGTGTCGAACATCACCCCCGACGGTGCGCTGCCCATCAACGTAGGATGCGCAGAGTGGCATGCGGCACAGCGTTGCTGCAGGATCGGTGCGATGTCGCCGATTTTCAGCGTCGGCGCATTGGCGGCTTCGGCTTGCGGCACGACCGGCTTCGGCATCGTCCAGAAGAGGGCGCCGAACATCAGCGCAATCCCGACCAGCGGCAGATACCACAGCACCTGGCCACGGTGACGCATCACGAAGAACTGACGGATCAGCGCACCAGCCATCATGATCATCGCCAGCACGAGCCAGTTGTACTGGTTCGTGTACGTCATCGCGTAGTGGTTCGACAGCATCGCGAACACCACCGGCAGCGTGAAATACGTGTTGTGCACCGAGCGTTGCTTGCCGCGCTTGCCGTAGATCGGGTTCGGCGTGTCGCCCTTCAGCATGGCGTCGACCATCTTGCGCTGGCCCGGAATGATCACGAAGAACACGTTGGCCGACATGATCGTTGCAAGCATCGCGCCGACGATCAGGTACGCCGCACGGCCCGCGAAGATATGGCACGCGAGCCATGCCGCGATCAGCACGTAAGCGCCCACGCAGATGCCCAGCACCTTGTCCTTGTTGCCCAGCACGCGGCACAGCGAGTCGTAGACGATCCAGCCGGCGGCGAGAAAGCCTAGTGCGGAGAACACCGCCACCACCGGGCCCATGTCCAGCACGTTCTTGTCGATCAGGTAGGTGCTCGGCGAGAACAGATACAGCACCGTGAAGAGACTCGCGCCCGACAGCCACGTGGTGTACGACGGCCACTTCGACCAGTGCAGGTCATCCGGCATTTCCGGCGGCGCGACGGTGTACTTCTGCATGTTGTAGAAGCCGCCGCCGTGGACGTGCCACAGTTCGCCGAACACGCCGCGCCTGCGCTGGTTCGGGTCCGTCGGCGGTTTCAGGCTGTTGTCGAGCGCGACGAAATAAAACGATTCGCCGATCCAGGCGATCGCGGCGATGACGTGAAACCAGCGCAAGGCCAGGTTCAGCCAGTCAGTGATAAAGCCTTCCATGACACTCCTCCACTTCTGATTCGTTGTTTGCGCGGCGGGCGGCGGCTCGATGCCGGTTCAATGACGATCCGGTCATCCGGCCCGTCATGCGCCATGCGCACAAACTGCTGTTAAGGGACGCGGTGCGCTCAGTTCGCACAGCGCCGTATTGCGGTTCCTGATTTGCCCCGATGGGTCAAAGCGATGGGCCTCATGCAGGGCAGTTCGCCTTGCGCTGCGCTTCGCAGGTGTCTCCAGGCATCTGCGAAATGCAGCGGTGGCGAAGTCGGTCAGGCATGAGCCCGGCCCGGTGTCCATCCTGTACGCCGTGGCGTCTCTGTCGCCTCTCAGTGACGTCTTAGCTGCCCCGATAGGTGCTGTACGACCACGGCGACACCAGCAGCGGCACGTGGTAGTGCGCACCGGCGTCGGCCACGCCAAAGCGCAGCACGACACGATCGACGAAGCGCGGCTCGGGGACCTTGGTGCCGATCGAAGCAAAGTAGTCGCCGGCGCCGAACACGAGTTCGTATTCGCCCGCGACCAGCGCGTCGCCTTCGAGCAGCGGCTGGTCGCAGCGGCCGTCGTCATTGGTGAGGGTGGTTTTCAGCGCGCGGCGCGCGTCGCCCGAGAGCGCGAAGAGTTCGACCTTGATGCCCGCGCCGGGACGGCCGTTGGCGGTGTCGAGCACATGGGTAGTGAGCTTTCCCATTCGCAATTTTCCTTATGTGAATGCGAGGTTTCGGCGGCGGCCCGATCCGGAATACGTTGCGGCGGATCGAGGCTCCACGTCAGTGGCTACATACCCGTCGGCGAATTGAAGCGAGCGCCGTGGCAGCCATTGTAAAAAGGATGTTCCCGTCCGCGCACGAGCGATAGGAAAGATAATCGCTGACACATGACAGCCCGCTGTAAGACTCGTCGCCATGCTTAGCACACTCCGCGCAAACCCTTGTCACGCGGTCGTGAGCGCCCTATGACCGGTTGTCTCGATCCTACCGGTGCCAAAAAAGCCCACTATATCGGCTGTGTGAGGTTGGGTATCGCAACGGCGTGAGTTGTCAGCGTTATTTTGGCCGTCGAAGGTTACGCCTGTGCGCAGCAGCAATGCCGCGCACCCCGAAGACGGCGTAGCACGCTGGGTAACCGGGCCAACGGCGTTCGAACGGACGCGGCGGCGCGGTGGCGTGTCCGTCGCATCGCGTTCGAACGACTTTGCACACGGTAGGGCGTACCGGCACAGCCGGCATCAGCCTCGCCGCTGCGGCCAGCCTGCACGATGGCGCGCCGCAACGGCGGCAATCAAAGCGGAGAAAACGAATGACGATGGAACAGCAGGCAGGTACGCGCGCAGACACAGGCGCAAGCGCAGGGAAGCGCGGCAAAACGATGCTGGTGAAGCACGCAGACGTGCTGGTCACGATGGACGGCGCCCGGCGCGAGTTGCGCGACGGCGGCCTGTATATCGAGGACAACCGGATCGTCGCAGTCGGACCGACGGCGGAGCTGCCGCAAACGGCCGACGAAGTGCTGGATATGCGTGGGCACCTGGTGATACCGGGTCTGATCAACACGCATCATCACATGTATCAAAGCCTGACGCGGGCAATTCCCGCCGCGCAGGACGCCGAGTTGTTCGGCTGGCTGACCAACCTTTATAAGGTGTGGGCGAATCTCACGCCGGAGATGATCGAAGTCTCGACGCTGACTGCGATGGCCGAGCTGTTGCTCTCGGGCTGCACGACCTCGAGCGACCATCTGTATATCTACCCGAACGGTAGCCGGCTCGACGACAGCATTGCGGCCGCGCGCCGGATCGGCATGCGCTTTCATGCCGCCCGCGGCAGCATGAGCGTGGGGCAGAAGGACGGCGGCTTGCCGCCCGACTCGGTGGTGGAACGTGAACCGGAGATTCTGAAGGACACGCAGCGCCTGATCGAGACGTATCACGACGAGGGACGGTACGCGATGCTGCGCGTGGTGGTCGCACCGTGTTCGCCGTTTTCGGTGAGTCGCGATCTGATGCGCGAATCGGCGGTGCTGGCGCGTCAATATGGCGTATCGCTGCACACGCACCTGGCGGAGAACGTCAACGATATTGCTTATAGCCGCGAGAAGTTCGGCATGACGCCGGCAGAGTATGCGGAGGACCTGGGCTGGGTGGGGCACGACGTGTGGCATGCCCACTGCGTGCAACTGGACGACGCCGGGATCGCGTTGTTCGCACGGACCGGCACGGGCGTCGCGCATTGCCCGTGTTCGAACATGCGCCTCGCCTCAGGCATTGCGCCGGTGAAGCGGATGCGGCTCGCGGGAGTGCCGGTGGGACTCGGCGTGGACGGCTCGGCGTCGAACGACGGCGCGCAGATGGTCGCGGAAGTGCGCCAGGCGCTGTTGCTGCAGCGGGTCGGTTTCGGTCCCGACGCGATGACCGCCCGCGAGGCGCTGGAGATCGCGACGCTGGGCGGCGCGAAGGTGCTCAACCGCGACGATATCGGCGCGCTGGCGCCAGGCATGGCGGCGGATTTCGTATCGTTCGACTTGCGTCAGCCGTTGTTTGCCGGCGCCTTGCACGATCCGGTGGCCGCGCTGGTGTTCTGCGCACCGTCGCAGGTGTCGTATAGCGTGATTGGCGGGAAGGTGGTGGTGAAGGACGGGCAATTGGCGACGCTTGAACTGGGCCCGGTGATCGAGCAGCACAACCGTCTGGCGAAAGCGCTGTATCAGGCTGCTGCCTGACAGGCGTAAGCCGGGCAGAACCTGACGCCCGCGTCCTGTGGCGCGGGCCTGCAGGACTTTAAGGCTTGTCGATCAGGGTCTTGGTCGCCTCGGCGACCAGGCTTCTCAACCACCGCACTTCATCGGAGTAGTGAACCCGTTCGTGCCACAGCTGGTAGTACTGCATCGGCGGGAAATCCAGCGGCGCGGGCACCACGGTGAGGGGTAGGAACTTCGCGTAGTAGTCCGCAAAAAGCCGCGTCGTCGTGAAGATCAGGTCCGACTTGATCAGCACATACGGCGCAAGGTTGAAGTACGGCAGAGTCACGACGACATGACGCTTCAGGCGCTCGCGCGCGAGGTGAACGTCGATCGCGCCGCGTTGGCCCACCGAATAGGGAGTAGGCGCAAGATGCGGAGCATTCAGATACTGGTCGAGCGTCAACCCGCCGCGCTTGGCGAACGGATGCGCGTTGCTCATCAGGCAGACGATCTGGTCGACAAACAGGTTCGACAGATGCAACTGCTCGGGCGGCTCCGGCCAGTTGCCGACCACGATATCGAGCTTGCCGTCCTCGAGCGCCAGTTCATAGTCGAACGCCGGTCCGAGCGAATGAAATTCCAGCGTCGCATTGGGCGCCGCCTGACGGAAGCGTTCGACCACAGTTGGCACGAACAGCACGTTCAGATAGTCGGGACAGCCGATCCGGTAGCAGCGGATCGAAGTGGCCGGGTCGAAATTGTGCTGCTGAAACTTGATGCGCTCGATTTCGCGCAGGGCGTTTTGCACCGGTTCGAGCAGACGCAGCCCGTATTCGGTCGGGACCATGCCGGACTTGCCGCGCACCAGCAGCGGGTCGCCGGTGATGTCGCGCAGACGCCGCAGCGCCGCGCTAATGGCGGGCTGGGACTGATTGAGTTTGACGGCCGCGCGCGTCACGCTGCGCTCCATCAACAGGGTATGCAAGACGCGCAATAAATATGTGTCGATCGCCTCGCGTTGCTGGCTCATGACTTCTCCGAAATATATGTTCTGGCTGATCGAACGGACCTTGGGGTATATGACTTTTAATATGAACACAAAGATGCGTCAAGAGAGGGATACCCGCACAGCACGCTCTGGCGCGGGTTTGCGGGGAATTTTGGCGGCTCGACTGACAGGGTCGAATTAGGTATTGTCATTTCACCAACAGGCAGGAACGGCGCATTCGTCCGGGGCGCGCCGCCTCGTTGCAACAGACCGTCACACGCGTATTACGGAAACTCATGGGCGATTCTTCTTCTTATAACGGCGACGCCGCCGCGCAGCTTGCGGGCGGTCCGGCTATCCCGGCTGCTGTGCCGCGCCTCGTGCTGGCGGGCATCACCAAGCAATATCCGGCCGTGCGGGCCAACGACGACGTGACGCTGGTCGTCGCACCCGGCGAAATCCATGCGGTACTCGGCGAAAACGGCGCGGGCAAAAGCACGCTGATGAAGATCATCTACGGCGCGGTGCGCCCGGACGCCGGCGAGATCCGTTGGGAAGGGCAAGCGGTGGAGATCGCGAGTCCGGCGGCCGCGCGCAAGCTCGGCATCGGCATGGTGTTCCAGCATTTCTCGCTGTTCGAGACGCTGACGGTGGGCGAGAACATCGCCCTTGCGCTCGACGAACCGTTCGACCTGAAGGCGCTGGCCAAACGCATCCGCGAGGTGTCGGCGGATTACGGCCTCGACATCGACCCGCAGCGCCACGTGCACAGCCTGACGGTGGGCGAGCGGCAGCGCGTCGAGATCGTGCGCTGTCTGCTGCAGAACCCGCGTCTGTTGATCATGGACGAACCGACGTCGGTGCTCACGCCGCAAGCGGTCCGCAAGCTGTTCGAAACGCTGCGGCGCCTCGCTGCCGAAGGCTGCAGCATTCTCTACATCAGCCATAAGCTCGACGAAATCCAGGAGCTGTGCGACACCGCCACGGTGATGCGCGGCGGCCGCGTGACCGGTCACGTGAAGCCGCGCGAGGAAACCCACGCGTCGCTCGCGCAATTGATGGTCGGCCATTCGCTGCCCGACTACACGCGCCGCAAACATACGCCGGGTGACGTGCTGCTCGATGTGAAGCATCTGTCGGCGGCCAGCGACGATCCGTTCGGCACCTCGCTCGACGACGTCTCGTTCAGCGTGCACGCGGGCGAGATCTTCGGCATCGCGGGCGTGTCGGGCAACGGCCAGGCCGAACTGCTGTCGGCGCTGTCCGGCGAGCAGCGCGGCGCGCGTGCCGATGCGATCGCGATCTGCGGCAAGCCCGCAGGCCGGCTCAGTGCCGGTGGACGCCGCTCGCTCGGCTTCGGCTTCGTGCCGGAGGAGCGTCTCGGGCGCGGTGCGGTGCCCGCCATGACGCTCGCGGAAAACGCGCTGCTGACGGGGTATCGGCAGAAGATGGTGAACACCGGCTGGATCAAGGCCGGCGTGATGCGCGCTTTCGCGAAGCAATGCATCGATGCGTTCGACGTGCGCTGCGGCGGCACCGAAGCGCTCGCGCAAAGCCTGTCGGGCGGCAATCTGCAGAAGTACATCGTCGGACGCGAGATTCTGCAGGCGCCGAAGGTGCTGGTGGTCGCGCAGCCCACGTGGGGCGTCGACGTCGGCGCCGCCGCGTTCATTCGTCAGCAGTTGCTGGATCTGTCGGCGCGCGGCGTCGCGATTCTGGTGATCTCCGAAGAGCTCGAAGAACTGTTCGATATCTGCGACCGCATCGCGGTGCTCGCGCGCGGCCGGCTGTCGCCGGTGCGCGTCACGGGCGACACCAATGCCGAGGAGATCGGCCGATGGATGGCGGGCCTGTTCGGCGGCCGGGAAGAGGGCGCGGCGCCTTCGCCTGAAGAACCGGCGCATGTCTGAGCGTGCCTACGCCGCGAATGGCTCACGACGCACTGTTATCGCCCCCATGGAACACCTGAAACCTCACGCTCACGCATAACCCTACGGCACCACGCAGACTCATGATCTTTCCGTACCGACTCGAAGCCCGCACCGCGCCCTCGCGCACGATGCAGCTCGCCGTCCCGCTGATCGCCGCGCTGCTCACGCTCGCGCTCGGTTTCCTGATTTTCGGCCTGGTTGGCCGCGACCCGCTGGAGGCGATGCATGCCTTCTTTATCGAACCGCTGTCCGATGTGAACGGCTGGTCCGAACTGCTGCTCAAGGCGTCGCCGTTGTGCCTGATCGGACTTGGCCTCGCCATCGGCTATCGGGCTAACGTCTGGAACATCGGCGCCGAAGGACAGATGCTGCTCGGCGGCATTGCCGCGAGCGGCGTGGCGATCTATTTCGACCAGGCAAGCGGCTGGTGGATTCTGCCTGCCATGATGCTGGCCGGCGTCGCCGGTGGCATGGTGTGGGCGGCGATTCCTGCGTTTCTGAAGAGCCGCTACAACACCAATGAAATCCTGACGAGCCTGATGCTCACCTACGTCGCCGCGCAGTTGCTGATCTATCTGGTCAGCGGTCCGTGGCGCGATCCGCAGGGCATGAATTTCCCGCTCTCCGAGATGTTCAGCGGCGACGCGCTTTACCCCACGTTTTCCGGCGACTGGCACTGGAAATTCCTGCGCGGCACGCGTCTGAATGCGTCGATCTTCGTCACGCTGGTGGCGATTCCGCTCGTCTGGCTGTTCATGCGCAAGAGCTTTGCGGGCTTTCGCATGAACGTGGGTGGTCTCGCGCCGCTCGCCGCACGCTACGCCGGTTTCTCGGACAAGAAGACCATCTGGACTTCGCTGCTGATCAGCGGCGGTCTCGCGGGTCTGGCCGGCATGGGGGAAATCTCGGGGCCGATCGGCCAGTTGCAGGCGACCTGGTCGCCGGGTTATGGCTTCACGGCGATCATCGTGGTGTTCGTGGGCCGGCTGCATCCGCTCGGTATTGTGCTGGCGAGCCTCCTGATGGCGCTGCTGTACCTGGGCGGTGAAGCGGTGCAGACCTCGATGCAGTTGCCGCAGGCGCTCTCCGGCGTGTTCCAGGGGCTGTTGCTGTTCTGCCTGCTGGGCGCCGACCTGTTTGTGAACTACCGCGTGCGCCGCCGTACCACGGCCGCTCATGTGACTAATGAAGCCCACTGATTTTCCCCGACCGGTCTTATGGATATTCAACAAGCTAGCGCGCTCACCTCGAGCGCCGTCACCGCCGCGATTCCGCTGATGTTTGCAGGCGTGGGCGAACTCGTCACCGAAAAATCGGGGGTCCTAAACCTCGGCGTGGAAGGCATGATGCTGATGGGCGCCGTCAGTGGTTACGCGGTCACGTCGGTCACCGGCGACCCGTGGCTCGGGGTGCTGGCATCGATCGTGGCCGGGCTCGCCATGTCGCTGCTGTTCGGCTTCCTCACGTTGACCATGCTGGCCAATCAGGTTGCCACGGGTCTTTCGCTGACGATCTTCGGCATCGGCTTGTCGGCTTATGTCGGCAAGCCGTATACGTCGGCGGCCGTGCGCGCGTCGATCGACGTGTGGACCATTCCGTTGCTCTCGAAGATCCCCGTGCTGGGGCCGGCGTTTTTCAGTCTGACGCCGCTCGACTACCTCGCGTTCATCATGTTCGCCGTAGTGGGCTGGTTTCTGTACCGCACGCGCGCCGGCCTCGTGCTGCGCTCGGTCGGCGAGTCGCCACAGGTGGCGCACTCGGTAGGCTTCCCGGTGATCGGCGTGCGCTACGGCGCGGTCGCGTTCGGCGGCGGCATGGCGGGTCTGGCCGGCGGCTACTACTCGATTGTCAATCTGCACCTGTGGCAGGAACAGCTCACCTCGGGCCGTGGCTGGATCGCGCTGGCGCTGGTGGTGTTTTCCACGTGGCGTCCGGGGCGTTTGCTGATCGGCGCGCTGCTGTTCGGCGCCGTGACCGGCCTGCAGTTCTATGCGCAGGCGATCGGCGTGCCGGTGCCCACGCAGTTCCTCGCGATGCTGCCGTACGTCGCGACGATCGTGGTGCTGGTGCTGATCTCGCGCAATCCGAATACGATCCGCCTGAACGCGCCGGCGTCGCTCGGCAAGCCTTTCTTTGCGGCGGGTTAGCCGCTTCGGCCCGCTAATTAAACGGTTTCAACGCACGGTTTGAACGAATCAATTACACGACAGGAGAAAACATGAAGAGAAGAAATCTGCTGACCGCTGCGGCGCTGGGAGCCGTTTCGCTCGGCCTTGGCGTAACGCTGTCGCAAACCGCGCAGGCTGCAGATGTGCCGGGCGTGGCGTTTGTCTACCTCGGCAACCCGGGGGACGCCGGCTGGACCTACGCGCACGACCAGGGTTCGAAGGAAGCCGAAGCGAAGTTCGGCAGCAAGATCAGGATCACGCGGATCGAGAACGTGCCTGAGTCGGCCGACTCGGAACGCGTCTTCCGCGATCTCGCCAACAAGGGCAACAAGATCATCATCGGCTCGAGCTTCGGCTACCAGGATTTCGAACTGAAGGTCGCGAAGGACTTCCCGGACACGGTATTCCTGCACGCAACCGGCTACAAGAAGGCGCCGAACTTCGGCACCTATGACGTGCGGATGTATCAGGGCGCGTATCTCGCCGGCGTCGCCGCAGGCTACGTGACGAAGACCAACACGCTGGGCTTTGTCGCTTCGGTGCCGATTCCCGAAGTGATCCGCAACATCAACGCGTACACGCTCGGCGCGCGCTCGGTGAATCCGAAGATCCACACCAAGGTCATCTGGATCAACAGCTGGTTCGATCCGGGCAAGGAAAAGCAGGCGGCCGAAACGCTGATCGGCCAGGGCGCCGACGTGCTGCTGCAGAACACCGATTCAAGCGCGACCCTGGCGACGGCTTCGGAAAAGCACGTGCATGCGTTCGGCTGGGATTCGGACATGAAGAAGTTCGGTCCTGATGCGCATCTGGGCTCGGTGGTGGGCAACTGGGGCGTCTATTACACCGCGGTGATCCAGCAGGTGCTGGACGGCAAGTGGAAGAACGATCCGGTGTGGTGGGGCATTCCGCAGAAGGCCGTCGGCCTGGACGACCTGAACACCTCGGCGATTCCGGCCAATGCGCTGAAGGATGTCGAGGCGAAGCGCGAGCAGATCGCGGGCGGCAAGTGGGACGTGTTCACCGGTCCGATCAAGGATCAGGCGGGTGAGGTGAAGGTGCCGGCCGGCAAGTCGCTGACCGATCCGGAACTGCAGCGTATCAACTGGTATGTGGAGGGGGTGGACGGCGCATTGCCGAAGTGATGGCCGACGCCGGATAACCCGAACGATCGACCAGGCGGCGGCGTAGCAGCCGCTGCTTTTAAGGGCTGCGTCCTCGCGGGCGCAGCTTTTTTTCTTACTCGATCCGCAGACCGACCTTGATGGTCACCTGCCAATGCACGACCTTGTCGTCTTCGATCTGGCCCCGCGTTTCCGTCACTTCGAACCAATGCAGATTGCGCAGCGTCTTGGACGCTTTTTCGATCGCGGTGCGGATCGCATCGTCGCTCGACTTGGCCGATGAGCCGGTCAACTCGATCTGCTTGTAGACGTGGTCTTTCATCTTCTCCTCCTTCTTCTTCAGGTTAGTGAAAAAAGTATAGGCAATCGCGCCCGATGCGCACTGCCGGGTCATGGCGCACATCGCGTGCCTGGTATGGCGGGATGAGGAAACGACTAGGTGTGGCCTAGGTGCGGACTACCATCTTGATAACCTGCTAAAATGATAGGTTGTTCGCCGCAAATTCATTCAAAGGACGCGCCGTGCTGTCTACCGCAAATATCACCATGCAATTCGGGCCCAAGCCCCTCTTCGAGAACATCTCGGTCAAATTCGGGGGAGGGAACCGCTATGGCCTGATTGGTGCGAATGGCTGCGGCAAATCCACTTTCATGAAGATTCTGGGCAGCGATCTGGAACCGAGCTCCGGCAACGTGATGCTCGAACCGAACGTGCGCCTGGGCAAGTTGCGCCAGGACCAGTTCGCGTATGAAGACGTGCGCGTGCTCGACGTCGTGATGATGGGTCACACTGAAATGTGGAACGCCATGACCGAGCGCGATGCGATCTACGCGAACCCGGACGCGACCGACGACGACTACATGCACGCCGCCGAACTCGAAGCGAAGTTCGCCGAGTACGACGGCTACACGGCCGAAGCGCGTGCCGGCGAACTGTTGCTCGGCATCGGCATTGCCATCGAAGACCACAACGGCCCGATGAGCAACGTGGCGCCGGGCTGGAAGCTGCGCGTGCTGCTTGCGCAGGCGCTGTTCTCGAAGCCGGACGTGCTGCTGCTGGACGAGCCGACCAACAACCTGGACATCAACTCGATCCGTTGGCTGGAAGACATGCTCAACCAGTACAACTCGACGATGATCATCATCTCGCACGATCGACACTTCCTGAACCAGGTCTGCACGCACATGGCGGACATGGACTACGGCACGCTGAAGGTCTATCCGGGCAACTACGACGACTACATGCTGGCCAGCACGCAAGCGCGCGAGCGCCAGCAGAACGCCAACGCCAAGGCGAAGGAACGCGTCGCCGACCTGCAGGACTTCGTGCGCCGCTTCTCGGCCAACAAGTCGAAGGCGCGTCAGGCTACCAGCCGTCTGAAGATGATCGACAAGATCAAGATCGAGGAATTCAAGCCTTCGTCGCGGCAGAACCCGTTCATCCGCTTCGAGTACGAGAAGAAGCTGCACAACATCGCGGTGGTGGCCGACACCATCACGAAGAAGTACGAGCGCACGATTTTCAGCAACTTCAGCATCAGCGTTCAGCCGGGCGAGCGCATCGCCATCATCGGCCAGAACGGCGCCGGCAAGACCACGCTGCTGCGTTCGCTGCAAGGCGGCGTGAAGACGGACCACGGCACGGTCAAGTGGGCCGAGAACGCGAATGTCGGCTACATGCCGCAGGACACGTACGAAGAGTTTCCGGACGACGTCACGTTGATGGACTGGATTGACGGCTACCGTCAGGAAGGCGACGACGAGCAGATGGTGCGCGGCACGCTGGGCCGTCTGCTGTTCAATGCGGACGATATCCGCAAGTCGGTGAAGGTGCTCTCCGGCGGCGAGAAGGGCCGCATGATCTGGGGCAAGCTGATGCTGGGCCGCCACAACGTGCTGCTGATGGACGAGCCGACCAACCACATGGACATGGAATCGATCGAGTCGCTGCAGATCGCGCTCGACAAGTACGAAGGCACACTGATCTTCGTGTCGCACGACCGGGAGTTTGTGAGCGGGTTGGCGAACCGGATTATTGAAGTGCGCACGGATGGTACGCTGTACGACTTCGGTGGCAATTACGAGGACTTCCTGGCGAGCCAGGGTGTGCAGTAAGCCGCAGGTGTCCGTTTGATGATGTAGCCGCGTTGTATCCGTCGGATTGTCCGATGGGTGCAACGCGGATCTTGCAGCAACGCGATTCTCGATCGCGCTTCAACTCCCTCTCGTCTTTTCTTCCCGTAGTGCCTCCCTCCAACGCCTGGCACGACGTCTTCCCGCGTCCACAAAATATGACGCATCGTCTGCGCTTTCCTTGGCCAGGATCAAATTTCACCTGAGGCTTCACTCGTAGAATCCGGCGGCGTACGCATTAACTGCGTGGGTTGCGTGTTGCAAAGGTGCAGCTGATTCGGGGGTAGCTCAATGAAAAGCAGGCAAATATGATGAACAAGGGAGTCCTCAACAACAGGGTATGGATACCCGCCGCGGCCGTGCTGGCTGCGTGTCTCTCAGGGTGTAGCAAGCTCGACGTGCTCGACCCGAAAGGGAGCATCGGCGTAGCCGAGAAGTCGCTGATCGGCACCGCGACGTTCACGATGCTCATCGTCGTCGTCCCGGTCATTCTGATGACGCTGTGGTTTGCCTGGCGCTATCGCGCCAGCAACCGTCACGCGACGTACGCGCCGAAATGGGCGCACTCCACGGCGATCGAAGTGGTGATCTGGACGGTCCCGTCCATCATCATCCTGTGTCTCGGGGTGCTGACATGGAAGACCACGCACGAGCTCGATCCGTACAAGCCTATCCAGTCGGCCGTCAAGCCCATCAATGTGGAAGTGGTGGCGCTCGACTGGAAGTGGCTCTTCATTTACCCGGATCTCGGCATCGCGTCGGTCAATCAACTGGCTTTCCCGGTGGGGACGCCTGTTAATTTCCTGATCACGTCGGACTCGGTCATGAACTCGTTTTTCATCCCGCAACTGGGTAGCCAGATCTACGCCATGGCGGGCATGCAAACGCAGTTGCACCTCGTGGCGGACGAAGCAGGCGACTACGCCGGCGTCTCGGCCAACTTCAGCGGCAAGGGTTTTTCGGACATGAAGTTCCGCGCGCTCGCCACCAACCCCGAGCAGTTCAACGCGTGGGTGGACAAGGTCAAGGCGTCGTCCGGCCGGCTCGACATGAACGCATACAACACCGTGGCGCAGCCGAGCGAGAGGGAGCCGGTGCGCTACTTCTCGTCGGTCGATCCGAAGCTGTTCCACAACATCATTGCAAAGTACAACAACGGCAATGTTCTCGATTTGCAGAACAGCAATTGCGGTACGAAGGGGTAACACATGTTCGGAAAACTGACACTTTCGGCGATTCCGTTCGATCAGCCCATCATCATGGGCGCGGCCGCCTTGATGGCTGTGCTCGTCCTCGCTGCACTGGGCGCGCTGACCTGGTTCGGCAAGTGGAAATGGCTGTGGAGCGAATGGCTCACCAGCGTCGATCACAAGAAGATCGGCGTGATGTACATCGTGGTGGCCGTCCTGATGCTGCTGCGCGGCTTTGCCGATGCGGTCATGATGCGTCTGCAACTGGCGCTGGCCTTTCATTCGCCGGGCTATCTGCCGCCGCATCACTACGACCAGATCTTTACGGCGCACGGCGTCATCATGATCTTCTTCATGGCGATGGCGTTGATGGTGGGCCTGTTCAACCTCATCGTGCCGCTGCAGATCGGCGCACGCGACGTGGCGTTCCCGTTCCTGAACTCGCTCTCGTTCTGGATGACCGCGATCAGCGCGATCCTGATCAACCTGTCGCTCGTGATCGGTGAATTTGCGCAGGTTGGCTGGCTTGCGTATCCGCCGCTGTCGGAGCTGCAGTTCAGTCCGGGCGTGGGAGTCGACTACTACATCTGGAGCCTGCAGTTGTCGGGCGTCGGCACGCTGATCACCGCCATCAACTTCTTCGTCACCATTATCCGGATGCGCGCACCGGGCATGTCGCTGATGAAGATGCCGGTGTTCACGTGGACGGCGCTGTGCTCGAACATCCTGATCATGGCGACGTTTCCGATTCTCACGGTGACGCTCGCGCTGCTCGGCCTCGACCGCTATCTCGGCATGCACTTCTTTACGAACGACGGCGGCGGCAACGCCATGATGTACCTGAACCTGATCTGGGCATGGGGTCACCCCGAGGTCTACATTCTGGTTCTGCCTGCGTTCGGCATCTATTCGGAAGTGATCGCCACGTTCGCGAAGAAGCCGCTGTTCGGCTACCGCACAATGGTGTATGCAACCTGCGTGATCACAGTGCTGGCGTTCCTCGTCTGGCTGCATCACTTCTTCACGATGGGTTCCGGCGCGGACGTCAATGCGTTTTTCGGCATTATGACCATGGTCATCGCCATTCCGACCGGCGTAAAGATATTCAACTGGCTGTTCACGATCTATCGTGGGCGCGTCGAATTCACCACTCCGGTGCTGTGGACGATCGGCTTCATGATCACGTTCACGATCGGCGGCATGACCGGCGTGATGATGGCGATTCCCGGCGCGGACTTCGTGCTGCATAACAGCCTGTTCCTGATCGCCCACTTCCATAACGCCATCATCGGCGGTGTGGTGTTCGGGTATCTGGCCGGCGTTCACTACTGGTTCCCAAAGGTCTTCGGCATCAAGCTGAACGAGAAACTCGGCAAGGCCGCATTCTGGCTCTGGTTCGTCGGCTTTTACGTGTCGTTCATGCCGCTCTATGTGCTCGGCTTCATGGGCATGACGCGACGCCTGAACCACTATGACAACCCGGCATGGCATCCGTGGCTGATCTTCGCTGCATGCGGCGTGGTGTTCATCGCGCTTGGCGTGGTCTGCCAGGTGCTGCAGGTGATTGTCACCGTGCGCAATCGCCAACTGCCTGAGTATCGCGACGTCAACGGCGATCCGTGGGACGGTCGGACGCTCGAATGGGCCACGTCGTCGCCGCCACCGGTCTACAACTTCGCGACCATCCCGGTGGTGCATGAGCTCGACGCGTTCACGCACATGAAGGAAACGGCGCAAGGCCTCGGCAAGGAGACGGTGTACAGCGACATTCATATGCCGTCGAACACCAGCGCAGGTTTCTTTATCGGCATCTTTAGCCTGTTGGTGGGTTTTGCCGGGGTCTGGCATATCACATGGCTCGCAGTGGCGGCGCTCGTCGCCATCATGGCGACGGTGATCGGCCGCAGCTTCGGCGACAACAGCGGCTATTTCATCCCCGCCGAAACGGTGCGCCGGACCGAAGAGAACAACGGCCGGGCAAGTCAAGCGAAACGGGGCGACGTGTTCGCCGCTGCGGAGGTCAACTGATGTCACACAGCACTCATATCGCCGCATTAGGCGAGCGGCACAGCGAACACGCACCGTCTCACTCGGTGTTCGGCTTCTGGCTTTATCTGATGACCGACTGCGTGCTGTTTGCGTCGCTATTCGCGGTGTTCGCCGTGATGGCGCATCAGTTCGCGGGCGGCCCGTCGGGCAAGGACCTGTTCGACATTCCCGGTGTCGCGCTGGAGACGGCCGTGCTGCTGCTGAGCAGTATCACCTACGGCTTTGCCATGCTCGGCGCGCATAAGCGCAAGTCGGGCGTCGTGCTGAGCTGGCTGGCCATTACGTTCGTGCTGGGCCTCGCGTTTCTCTGGTTCGAAATGCAGGAGTTTTCGCACCTGATCGCCGAAGGCGCCGGGCCGAGCCGCAGCGCGTTCCTCTCGTCGTTCTTCACGCTGGTCGGCACGCACGGCTTGCACGTAACGGTGGGACTCATCTGGATGGTCGTACTGGCCGTGCAGATCGTGATCAAGCCCGAAATGTCGGAGCGCGAGATTACACGCCTCGCGTGCCTGAGTCTCTTCTGGCACTTTCTGGATATCGTGTGGATCTGTGTGTTTACGTTTGTCTATCTTGGGAGCGTGCTCTAAATGGCTCATACGCAATCGCTTCATGAAGAAGAGGCGCACGGCAGCGCGTTCGGCTATGTTGCCGGTTTTGTCCTCGCCGTGTTGCTGACGGCCGCGGCGTTTGGGCTGGTGATGGGCGGCATGCTGCCCGCGCAGTCAGCCATGGCGGTGCTGGCTGTGCTGGCGTTCGTGCAGATCGTCGTGCATCTGGTGTTCTTCCTGCATCTGAATACGTCGTCCGGTCAGCGCTGGAACGTGATGGCGCTGTGTTATACGGCGGTGGCCGCGATCGTTCTGATCGGCGGCACGATGTGGGTCATGCATAACGTCAGCATGAACATGATGTCGCGGTAAGCGTCGTGCTCGTTGGGTTGAGGCGACCACAGGACGCCACGCGTCTTCTTCGCCGGCTGCTGACAGTGCGTCGCCCATGACCCCGGACAAAGGAGCGTGTGCCCGAACCGGCACACGCTCCTTTTGTTTGATCTGCCGCAATGCGCGCGCCGCCCCATTGGCGAGTATGGCAGTTTTATCTCGTCGACCCGGGGCCTCATGTTCTCATCTCATTCCTTTGCACCGCTGATCATTCGCGGCCGCGCACTCTTGCCGATCGTTCAGGGCGGCATGGGCGTTGGCATTTCGGCGCACCGGCTGGCCGGCAGCGTGGCGCGTGAGGGCGCACTGGGCACGATCGCCAGTATCGACCTGCGTCACCATCATGCGGATCTGGTCGAACGGTGCCGGGCGCATCCGGACCGCGCGACGCTCGAAAGCGCCAATCTCACCGCGCTGGCCCGCGAAATTCAGTCGGCCCGCGCCTTGAGCGAAGGCCGTGGCATGCTGGCCGTCAACGTGATGAAGGCGGTCAATGCGCACGCGGACTATGTGCGCGTGGCCTGCGAGACCGGTGCCGATGCGATCGTGATGGGTGCGGGCTTGCCGCTCGACTTGCCCGACATGACTCAGGGCCACGATATCGCCTTGATTCCGATTCTCTCCGACAGCCGCGGCGTCGCACTCGTGCTGAAGAAGTGGATGAAGAAGGGGCGCTTGCCCGACGCGATCGTCATCGAACATCCGGCTCATGCCGGCGGCCACCTCGGTGTGACGAACCTCGCGGATATGAACGACGGCCGCTTCGACTTTGCGCGTGTCCTCGAGGAACTGGCGCCGGTCTTTGCCTCGCTCGGCCTGAGTCGTCAGGATGTGCCGCTGATCGTCGCGGGCGGCATCAATAGCCACGACGCCGTGCGGGGCTGGCTCACAGCGGGCGCTAACGGCGTGCAGATCGGCACGCCTTTCGCCGTCACGGAGGAGGGCGACGCGCATCCGAACTTCAAGCGTGTACTGGCCGACGCGACCCCGGATGACATCGTCGAGTTCGTCAGCGTCACCGGACTGCCGGCGCGTGCTGTCAAGACGCCATGGCTCACGCGCTATCTGCGCAACGAAACCCGCATCCGCGACAAGATCGGCACGCTAAAGAACGTGTGTCCCACCGCGCTCGAATGCCTGAGCGTGTGCGGCTTGCGCGACGGCATCGAAAAGTTCGGCCACTTCTGCATCGACACGCGGCTCGCCGCGGCGCTGCGTGGCGATGTCGCCAATGGGCTGTTCTTCCGCGGCCGCGAGACCTTGCCGTTCGGCAGTGCGATTCGCAGCGTGCACGACCTGATCGAGCTGTTGCTGACCGGGGTGACGCGACCTCCTGTCGCAGGGCGATGGGCGTTTTCGCTAGATTGACGCGGGTCAAGCCGGCGAGTGCACGGACCTTCGACAATCCACGGGAACCTTTCAACGACCGGGGAACCACGTGAAGAACAAGACAAGAAACGGCCTCAAGGCCGCAGTGATCGCATCGTGCCTGCTGGGTATGGGTCTCGCCATGTCGCAGGCGCGTGCGGCGGGCGATGACGAGATGAGCGGCATCCACGCGGGTGACGTCCTCGTGCGCTTGCGGGCCATCAGCATCATTCCGAATGTGTCCACCAGCAACACCTTGTCGGCGCTCAATGTGGGCGTCAACAATGCGATCGTGCCGGAGCTGGATCTGACCTACATGATTCGCGACTATCTCGGCGTCGAACTGATTCTTGGCACGTCGCGCCATCAGTTGACCTCGAGCCTCGGCAACCTCGGCGGCGTGAACGTGTTGCCGCCTACGCTGTTGCTGCAGTATCACTTCAACCATCAGGGCCGCATCCGGCCGTACCTCGGCGCGGGCGTGAACTACACGTACTTCTACAACAACGGCCTGAACGTCGGTGGCCAGCCGATTTCCATTACCAACCACAGCTTCGGGCCGGCCTTGCAGGCAGGCGTCGACGTCCAGGTGACGAAGTCGCTGTTCGTCAACGCGGACATCAAGAAGATCTGGATGAGAACGGATGCGTCGCTCGGTGGCGCGGCGCTGGGCCGGCTGGATATCGATCCGGTCGTGGTGGGACTCGGCGTCGGGATGCGCTTCTGAGCATGGGGCGCGGGGCGAGGGCAGAACGCCGGGGTGACCCGGCGTTTTTTATTCGACGTTCGATTCGCGCTGTCGCTGTCGTGGCCGCAACAGCAACAGCAACCGCAACCGCAGTCGCAACCGCACGGCCGGTCCGACAATCAAAGCTTGTCGTTCTTGAAACGCATCGCCGTGCCTTCCTGTTCGATGCGTACCCACACCGCGCGCTTTTCCTCGTCGGTGAGGAAGACCCAGTTCGAGACCTCGGTGGCGGTGCGTCCGCAGCCCTTGCAGACTTCATCGAAAAGCGTGGAGCAGACGCCGATGCACGGGCTGTCCGGAAGAGCGTGGAGATTCGAAGCCATTCAAAACCTTGGGACGGAACGCAGGAAAGTGCCGCTATGTTAACCGATGCGGCGCATTCGCCTCGGACGAGACGGACGGATGGCATTGTAAAAGCTTGCTTACAAATTGGCTTCAGTGCGACCCGCCGCTGAAGCGACTCCGCGCCAATCACTCGGCGTGAATCTGAAAGCCATTCGAAGGCTGTTGCGTCACCTTCCATCCGCTCGCTTTCGATTGCGTATGCGCGACGACTCGGCGAAACCGCAATGAAAACCGCCAATCCGATTTCCGTCAGCCCCGGTGTTTTTTTCTGGGTGGACACGCGGCCATAACCCGCTAAAATTGCGCGCAATTTTGTAGCCGCGCGTCAAGCTGGTGCGGTCGAGCAAGGCCATTGCGCTGTACCCTTTGTGCGACAGCCTGGCATTTTTTTTGAAGCGCGCAATAATTAGTGGTAGTTTTCGGGTTTTTCAGGGGAGTCGCGGGCGATGCACCGCGGCGCGTGGAGTGGACGGTCGGCTATGGCCGACAGGATCGGAGAACGGGATGAAAAAACTGGTAGTGCGCCAACTGGCGACGCTTATGCTGTGCGCCACGCCGTGGCTGACGGCGGCCGCAAAAGATACGCAGTTGAACGTGTATAACTGGTCCGACTACATCGCCAAGGACACCATCCCGAACTTCACCAAGCAGACCGGTGTTCAGGTCAAATACGACAACTACGACAGCGACGACACGCTGCAGGCTAAATTGCTCACCGGCAATTCGGGCTATGACATCGTGGTGCCGACCAGCAATTACGCCGGCAAGCAGATTGCCGCGGGCATTTTCGCCCCGCTCGACAAATCGAAGCTGCCGAATCTGAAATACCTCGACCCCTCGCTGATGGCGCTCGTCGCCGGCGCCGATCCGGGCAACAAGTACACGGTACCCTGGGCTTACGGCACGACCGGGCTGGGTTACAACGTCACCAAGGTCCAGCAGATCCTCGGCAAGAATGTCCCGCTCGACAACTGGGACATTCTGTTCAAGCCCGAATACATTTCGAAGCTGAAGACGTGCGGCGTCTCGGTGCTCGATGCGCCTGACCAGATGTTTGCGGCTGCGCTGCACTACATCGGCAAGGATCCGATGAGCACGAACCCGGCCGACTACCGCGCCGCGCTCGAAATGATGAAGAAGATCCGTCCGTACATCACGCAGTTCAACTCGTCGGGTTACATCAACGACCTGGTCGGCGGCGACGTCTGCTTCGCGTACGGCTGGTCGGGCGACGTGGTGATCGCGAAGCATCGTGCGGTCGAAGCGAAGAAGCCGTACCAGATCGAGTACTACGTGCCGAAGGGCGGCGCGCCGGTGTGGTTCGACGTGATGGCGATTCCGAAGGACGCCAAGAACAAGGAAGCCGCGCTCGAGTGGATCAACTACATCGAGACGCCGCAGGTCCACGCCGCGATCACGAACGAGGTCTACTACCCGAGCGCGAATCTCGAAGCGCGCAAGTACGTGGACAAGGACGTGGCGAACGATCCGGCGGTTTATCCGCCGCCTGAAGTCATCAAGACGCTGTTCCTGCTGAAGCCGCTGCCGCCGGAAATCCAGCGTCTGCAGACCCGGCTGTGGACCGAGTTCAAGTCCGGCCGCTGAAGCCTGCGGCCGCAATGATCCATAGCTAAGCCTCATCATGAAGCCCCCGGTGTTCACCGGGGGCTTTGTTCGTCAAACGCGGGAGTGAAGTAGCAAATCATGAGCAGTGACCAGTCGGGTGCGCTGGCAGGGGCCGGCACGCCGCCCCAGGGCAGCTATGCCGTTGCGAACGATGCAGCGGAAAACTTCGTGCAGATCGTCGACGTCGTCAAGAAGTTCGGCGAGACGTTCGCGGTCAAGCAGGTCAACCTGTCGGTCAGGAAGGGCGAACTGTTCGCTCTGCTCGGCAGTTCGGGCTGCGGCAAGTCGACGCTTTTGCGGATGCTGGCGGGCCTCGAAAGTGTGACTTCGGGCAAGATCCTGATCGACGGCGAGGACCTTGCGCAGATGCCGCCGTATCGCCGGCCCGTCAACATGATGTTCCAGTCGTATGCGCTGTTTCCGCACATGACGGTTGAAGGCAACGTCGCCTTCGGCCTGAAGCAGGAAGGCGTGCCGAAGGCCGAACTGAAAGACCGCGTGCAGTCGGTGCTGGACCTCGTGCAGATGGGCCGCTTTGCCAGGCGCAAGCCGCATCAGCTTTCGGGCGGCCAGCAGCAGCGCGTGGCGCTGGCGCGCAGCCTGATCAAGCGGCCCAAGCTGCTGCTGCTCGACGAGCCGATGTCCGCGCTCGACAAGCAGATCCGTCAGCGCACGCAGATCGAGCTGGTCAACATTCTCGACAAGGTCGGCGTTACCTGCATCATGGTGACGCACGATCAGGAAGAGGCGATGACGATGGCCGGCCGGCTCGCGGTGATGAGCGAAGGCGAGATCATCCAGCTCGGCACACCGCATGAAGTGTACGAGTATCCCAATAGCCGGTTTTCGGCAGAGTTCATCGGGTCGACCAATCTGTTCGACGGCAACGTGGTCGAGGACGAACCCGATCACATCTTCGTCGAGACGCCGGATCTGCCGGTGCGTCTGTACGTGAACCACGGCATTACCGGACCGCTCGGCATGCCGTTGACGATCTCAGTGCGGCCCGAGCGCATCGCGCTCACCCGTAAGCCGCCCGAAGGCGCGTACAACTGGGGCAAGGGCGTCGTCACGAATATCGCATACATGGGTGGCTATTCGCTGTATCACGTGAAGCTCGACGGCGGCAAGACGGTGGTGGCGAACGTCACGAGTCTGGCGCTTTCGGAGATCGACCCGCCGACTTGGGGCGACGAGGTCTATGTGCGCTGGAGCGCATCTGCGGGCGTGGTGCTGACGTCATGAAAAGCGCGCTGAGTTCATTCGCGACCTGGCCCGTGCGGCGCTTTGGGCTGACGGGCCGTACCGCCGTGGTGGCCGGACCGTTCATCTGGCTGCTGCTGTTTTTCCTGGTGCCGTTCCTGCTGGTCGTGAAGATCAGCTTTGCGGACCTGCAGCTCGGCATTCCGCCATACACGGAACTGACGAGCTTCCAGGACGGCGTGGTGCATATCGCGCTCGACCTGTCGCACTATGCGTTCCTGCTGACCGACAGCCTGTACTTCGCGACGTATGTGAACTCGGTGGTGGTGGCGGCGGTATCGACGCTGCTATGTCTGCTGCTCGGTTACCCGATGGCGTATTACATCGCGCGCTCGAACCCGGCCACCCGCAACGTTCTGATGATGGCCGTGATGCTGCCGTTCTGGACGTCGTTCCTGATTCGCGTGTATGCGTGGATCGGCATCCTGAAGAATAACGGACTGCTGAATAATTTTCTGATGTCGATTGGGCTGATTCATACGCCGATCGAGCTGTATCACACGAACACGGCGGTTTATATCGGCATGGTGTATTCGTACCTGCCGTTTCTGGTGATGCCGCTGTATGCGCACCTTGTGAAGATGGACATCACGTTGCTGGAAGCCGCTTACGACCTTGGCGCGAAGCCGTGGAAGGCGTTCTGGCAGATCACCTTGCCGCTGTCCAGGAACGGCATTATTGCGGGGTGTCTGCTGGTGTTCATTCCGGCGGTGGGGGAGTATGTGATTCCGGAATTGCTGGGTGGGGCGAACACGCTGATGATTGGCCGGGTGATGTGGAATGAGTTCTTCGACAACGCCGACTGGCCGATGGCTTCTGCTGTGACGTGTGCGATGGTGCTGCTGCTGCTGGTGCCGATGGCGTTCTTCCAGTACGCGCAGGCGAAGGCGTTGGAGGAGCGACGCTGATGAAGCCGAATCGCATGTTGCAGATCATTGCCTTGGGTATTGGGTTTTTGTTTTTGTACATTCCGATTGTCAGCCTGGTGGTGTATTCGTTTAACGAATCGCAACTGGTGACGGTGTGGACGCATTTCTCGACGCGTTGGTACGCTGCGCTGCTGGACGATGACGAGTTGATTGCGGCGGCGTGGCTGTCGTTGCGGATTGGTTTGATGACGGCGTTTGCGTCGGTGTTTATTGGCACTTGGGCGGGGTTTGTGCTGGCGCGGATGGGGCGGTTTCGCGGGTTTACCTTGTACACGGGGATGATCAATGCACCGTTGGTGATACCCGAGGTGATTCAGGGGATTTCGCTGCTGCTGCTGTTTATCGAAATGGCGAAGTGGCTTGGATGGCCGGCTGGGCGTGGGGTGTTCACGATCTGGATCGGGCATGTGATGCTGTGTATTTCTTATGTGGCCATTATTGTGCAGTCGCGGGTGCGGGAGCTGCATCCTTCGCTCGAAGAGGCGGCCCTGGATCTTGGGGCTACGCCGTTGCGGGTCTTCTTCTTTATTACGTTGCCGTTGATTTCGCAGGCTCTTGTGGCGGGGTGGCTTTTGTCCTTTACTCTGTCTATCGACGATCTCGTTCTCTCCGCGTTTTTATCTGGGCCTGGGTCAACTACTTTGCCGCTTGTTGTGTTCTCTCGCGTTCGCTTGGGGTTGAATCCTGAGATGAATGCTTTGGCTACGCTGTTTATTGGGGTTGTTACTGTTGGGGTCATTGTTGGGAACCATTTTATGCAGCGGAGTGAGAGGAAGAAGATGGCTATGGCGGGGTGATTTTTTTTTGCGGCTTTTTGCCTGCGCGGCGGTTTGGTTGTTCTCTTGGGGTGTTGGCCTTTCCTTGATTTCTTAGTGGTCTATTAGGTTCGCCCCTGTGCGGGGCGGCACTTACTTTCTTTGCCGCCGCAAAGAAAGTAAGCAAAGAAAGCGGGCTGCAACCGCTAGCCCGTAGTGAGCCATCTAGGTCTGCTAACGGGAACGGCCCAAGACGAGACCCGCCCTCGCACCACCCACGTTAGTGACAAGGCCATCATCCGTTCCAGCGTCGCGCTGCGCGCCCCGCCGTCGGGTACACCCCCCCTTCTGCAAATTCTGTAGGTATTCTAACTATTTTGCTTTGCCGTTGCCCGTGAGCCGATTCTCGTCCGCTGGGCGTTATCGAGGCCGCGTTGGCTAGTACTTCCTTGGTGGGCGGGCTTGGAACACATCTCGAGTGCCATGGTGAGCCGGGTTTCCCAGGCAGACCCGACCGCGACGCACGGAGTGCGGAGTGGGGTGGATGAGTGCTGTGTCACGAGCGGGGGAAGTGCGAGGGCGGGTCTGGTCTTGGGCCGTTTCCGTTAGCAGACCTAGATGACTCACTATACGCTGGCGGTGTGAGCCCGCTTTCTTTGCTTACTTTCTTTGCGGCGGCAAAGAAAGTAAGTGCCGCCCCGCACAGGGGCGAAGCTAATAGACCGATAAGAAAGCAAGGAAAGGCCAACGCCCTAAGAGAACAACCAAAGCGCCGCGCAGGCAAAAAAAAGCGAGCTAAGCCCTATACCCCATCCTAACCCCACCCCAATGCCTGCCACCAACAAAAACAGGCGCGGAAGCATCCTTCATCAGCACAAACTCCCCACCTCCCATATCGCGCCGATACGTCTGCAACAAAAACCGCTTGGTATGAGTCGCGGCAGCAAGCCCAGTCCGATCATCAAACACCCGCCGATTCCGGCAATTAGCCGCATTCCAGACAGGATCATCGCGCTGCGGCTGAGAAAATTTCTTGTTATGCGTCGGCAAATACCCCCGCGCATCGACCGCGGCACAAAACGCCACCCGTGGATCAAGCCCCAGCAAAGGCTCCTGCACCCCAGGCAACACCCGATCCGTAAACGCCGTAAACCGCGTCATGAACTGCGGCGGATTCGTCCCACCAATCGGCACATACGTCTGGTCGAACAGATCCGCCAAACTCAACTCGCCACTCGCGACCGCCCGCTCAAACAACTTGCCGATCTTCGCCGCCGTCTGCTGCACCGCCTCAATAAACCGCGTGTCCGTCGTCTCGACGCCCGTCGCGGCCGTCAGCTCGATCAGCGTCTCCGATACCCCCAGCAAATTCCCCAGCCGGTCCTTCGCCTGCACAAAGTTCTGGCTCGAATCCTCCACGCCGCTCGCCATCTCCAGCACCTGCGCCTCCAACCCCGTGCACTGGCTCTCGATCTCGCCCGTCAACGTCGCAATTTGCCCCGCCTCCGCATTGAGCTGCGTAATCGCTTCCCCCGTCGAATGCACCACCTCGCCAATCCTGCGCGTGCCTTCCCGCACCCGATGCGCCCGCGCCGTATTCACCGACCCCTCGTTGGTGAGTTGTTCCGTCTGCTGGGTCAATTGCGCAAGGGTGGTCTCGATCTGGCCCGTCGCCTGCGCCGTCTTCGCCGACAGGTTCTTCACCTCCGCCGCAACCACCGCGAAACTCTTGCCGGAGTCGCCGGCCCGCGCGGCTTCGATCGCCGCGTTGAGCGCCAGCAGGTGAGTCTGGCGCGCAATCAGCGAAATCTCCTCGGACACCCGGCTCACATGCGCCAGCGCCGCCCGCAGTGCGCCGATGTGGCTCTCGATGACCGTCACGCCTTCGACGAGGCCGTGGATGTCCTCGAGCGAGGCCTCCAGCGTCTGCTGCGACTCCTGGACTCCGCTCGCCACTTCGGTCGTCACGTCGCGCATCTCGCGCGCGGCCGTCGCAATCCGGCGGTTGCCGGCCATCGTCTGCGCCGCGGCGTCGCGCAGCGAGCGGCACACCTGGGCCTGGCGCTGTACCCGCGCCGCCACTTCCTCGACGTGGCCCGACACATCGCAGATCTCAATGCCCAGTTTGCCCGCCTGCGCGGCAATATCGCCGACGATCGACGGCGTCCGGGACGCCCGGCGGAAGCTAAAGCGCGTCATGTGTCTCTCCTGGATGGCGCCGTTCGGCGCGGTCATCCGGGACGGATGCCGCGTCTTCTCGCTGTATTGACGGCATTCCGGCGCGCGACTTGATACGGGGTATCCCGAGGTCGATATGATGTGGGTCCTGGCACCGGGTCGTCGATCCCGCCCCCGGCGTGCCGGGAAGCCGCTACCGTCCATCGCCTGACTGACTATGATCGAAGCTTTTGCGTGCCTTGCCGGCTGGCAGCAGCTCTACCAGTTGTGGGAACTGATCGTGCTGGCCTGCAAGTTCCTCTGGGATGTGTTGCGCCTGCTCGGAGGCGGCGGCTGAAACAGAAAGGCGCGCAAATCCTCCAGCACGCGCCCGGGATCCTCCTCCATCGGGATGTGGCCCAGCCCTTCGTACATGACGGACTGTGCCCCCGGAATGCGCCGCGCGAACTCCGCCGCATGGGCGGGCGGAATCCAGCGGTCCTTGGCTCCCCACAACACGAGCGATGGCACGTCGACGGTTTTCAGCACGTCGGTGTCGAGGTCGGCGAAATCAAGCGTCGGCACCATCTTGCCGATTGCCGCGCGTGTACCCGCGCCGTGGAAGAACTCGATATAGCGTCGCAGCACGGGCGCCGCAAGCCGGTGCGGATCGCCGTAGACATTGCGTACCGCACTGCGGATGATCGGCTCGGGCAGCCACCACGGTGCGCTCATGCGTACCATCGCGCTGTTGAAGAGGCCAATGTAAATCGGCAGCTTCATCGGAAAGCCCGCCGAGTCGATCAGCACCAGCCGCTCGACCGCATCGCGATGGCGTACCGCGTAGTCCCATGAGATCAACCCGCCTAGCGAGTTGCCGATCAGCGTCGCGCGTTGGATGCCGAGCGCCTGCATGAAGGTATCGATGAAGCGCCGGTACGTAGGCATATTCATCGTCTCGATCGCGCCGGACGGCGTGCGCAGCGGCCCGGTCACGCCGAACGGCGGCAGGTCGAGGCGGATCACGCGATAGCTGCGCGCCAGTTCTTCCGCGACGCCGTCCCAGGTATGCAGCGAAGATGCGAAGCCGTGAATCATCACCAGCAGCTCGCCGCAGCCTTCGTCGACGTAGTGAACGTCGCTGCCCATGATGTTGACGAACTTCGAGCCTGGCTGCGTATAGCGCTGCCGCAGCGCCTCGCGCGGTACGCTGGTGATGCCGAGGCGCGCGGCGAGCGAGCGGGGCGGCAGCGGTGCGCCTGGCGCAGATGGAACGGTTTCGAAGCTTGCCATGGTTGTCTCCCTGGTTGTTTGAGTTCGAAAACAGCGCTGCCTCGCGGCCAACCTCAGCGCGCGAAGCGGTACTCGCGCGCACGCACCCGGCGGGTGCGCTTGCGGAAGCTGAACGTGAAGCCCGGCCAGATGGCGGTGACCTTGCCGCTCTTCGTCTGGTACCAGCTCTGGCAGCCGCTCACCCACACCGAGCGCCGCATGTCTTCTTGCAGGCGCGCGTTGAAGGCGTGCTGCACGTCGGGCCGCAGGTTCATGGTGCGGGCGCCGCGCCGGCGCAGCACGCGCAAACAGTCGGCGATGTATTGCACCTGCGACTCGATCATGTAGATCATCGAGTTGTGGCCGAGCCCTGTGTTCGGACCCACCATCAGGAAGAAATTCGGAAAGTCGGCAATGCTGGTGCCGAGATACGCCTCGGGTCCGTCGCGCAGCCAGCGCGCGTCGAGATCCGCGCCGCCTACGCCGGTGACGTCGAACGGCGCGCCGATGTCGTTGACCTGAAAGCCGGTGCCGCAGATGATCGCGTCGGCGGCGTGATGCGCGCCATCTTCCGTGACGACGCCGTCGGCGACGACTTCGCGGATGGCGGTGGTGACCACCTCCACGTTCGGCTGGCTGAGCGCCGGATAGTATTCGCTCGACAGCAGCACGCGCTTGCAGCCGAGCCGGTAGTTGGGCGTCAGTTTGGCGCGCAGTTCAGGGTCTTTGACGCGCCGTTCCAGATAGCTCAGGCCGAACTTCATTGGATACTTCATCAGCTTCGGATTGACGACGAAGGCGATGGCACGCGATTCGAGCTGCCAGTAGATCGTACTGCGAACGAAGCGCTGCGTGAACGGCAGGTACCGGAACCACCATTGCGCCCGCTTGCTGACCGGCTTGTCGGGTTTCGGCATGATCCACGGCGCAGTACGCTGGAACAGATCGAGCTGCGCGACGCGCGGCTGGATCCGCGGCACGAACTGGATGGCGCTGGCGCCGGTGCCGATCACCGCGACGCGCTTGCCCTCGAGCGGATAGTCATGGTCCCAGCGCGCCGAGTGGAACAGCTTGCCGGTGAAGCGTTCGAGACCGGCGATCTGCGGCATGGCCGGCTGCGACAAGGGGCCGCTTGCCGCAATCACGATGTCGGCTTCGATCGTCTCGCTCTCGTGCGTGGTCGACGAAGCCGCTGCCGCGTTTGCGCCATGCTCGAGTTCGAGCCGCCACACCTGACGGGCCTCGTCGAAGCGGGCCGCCACCACGCGTGTATGGCAGCGCACGAACGGCTCGAGCCCGTACTTGCGGACGCAGTGCTTCATATACGCGAGAATCTCGGCCTGTTGCCCGTACGCGCGCGACCAGCCGGGATTGGGTTCGAAGGAAAACGAATACAGATGCGAGGGCACGTCGCAGGCGGCACCGGGATAAGTGTTGTCGCGCCACGTCCCTCCGATCTCGCCTGCGGCCTCGTAGATCGTGAACGACTCCAGTCCCATCTGCCTCAGCCGGATCGCCATGCCAATGCCGGCGAAGCCGCTCCCGACGATGGCAATGCGTGGCGTAGCAGGCGAGGGCGATGGCATGGGTACGGTACTCCGCGTCAAAGAAGGGGAAAGGCATGAGCGATCAACCGATGTCTACAGTTGTCTACTCCCATAACCCGCAGAGTAGACAACTGTGCACTTGGCGTCAAGATGGTTTACAGTGCAGGCGTTGCACGCGCGTTGCGCGCCTTGTTTTTGAGCCCTATGGAAGCCACTCCCGATCCCGATCTTGACCTCGCGCCGGGCAAACGCCGCCTGATTGAAGCGGCCTTGCGCCTGACGGCCAGCGGGCGCAGCTTTGCGACGCTGGGTCTGCGCGAACTGGCGCGCGAAGCCGGTCTGAACCCCAACACGTTTTACCGGCATTTCGACACGCTCGACGATCTGGCGCGCGAAGCGGTCGAATGGCTGAGCCGGCGCTTGCGGCCGATGCTGCGACGCGAGCGCTGGCTCGCCGCGCACGACGAGCCGCATAGCGTGCCGCGTCGTGCCTGTGCGGCGTTTTTCGCATTTGCGCTGGATAACCGGGAAGCGTTTTTGAGCGCGCTCGCCGAGTATCACGGCACCTCGCCGGCGCTGCGCGACGCGGTGCGAGCGAATCTGAACGAAGTGTCAGCGGAGATGGCCGACGACGTCATGCAACTGAGTCTGGTGCCGGGCCTCGCGCGGGCGACGGTGGATGAAATCTGCACGCAGATCGTGCTGCAACTGTTTCATCTGTCGCATGAGTACATCAGCAATGCCGCCCGGCGCGAGGCGCTGATCGATTACTCCGAGCGCTTTATCGTCAGGCTGTTCGCCGGGGCGGCGGTGCTCGAGCAGCATCAGTCGCCGCTTTCCGCGAGCGCGTGAGCATCGCTCATAAGCAAACAGGCTCCGTGAGGAACGGAGCCTGTTTTTAAGGGTGTTTCGCACACGGTGCATCCGGTGCGTCAGCGCGTGGCGCCGGGCGGCGCAGCGCGTCCCGGTCGATCAGGTATCGCTCCAGCCGCCCGAGTCGTCGTTGCCCATATCGACACCGCCACCGCCGCTGCCGTCGTCCCAGTTATTCGAACCCTGGCCGAAATCGAGGCCGCCGCCATTGTTGTTGTCATTGTTGCCGCCACGACGGCGCGTTTCGTCGTCCTCGACGATCACTTCGCGCTCGCGGCCCGAATTGAGCGCCTCGCCGAGCAGCACGCCCGTCAGGAGGCCACCCATGCCGCCGCCAAAACCGCCACCGCCTTGCTGCACGATAACCTGCGGCTGCTGTTGCGGAGGATACGGGTAGGGCGCTTGCGGCGGATTGCCGAAACGCTCCGCTTCGCGTGCGTAAGCGGAATCGCCCGTGCCGGCCGGTCCCGCAGCATACGGATCGGGGCGGCCCTCGGCGCGTGCCTTGAGGCTGGCGACACGCTGCTCCAGTTCGTCGAGCTGATACGGCGGCACTGGATTCTTGCTGTTCGACAGGGCTTCGACAAGACCGCGCAACTGGTCCTCGGTGCCTTCGACTTCCTTCTCCAACGCCTCATGTCCCACGGCGGTGGAAAGCTTCACGTCGAGCTTCAGCGAGCGCACTGCGTTCAGCAGATCCGTGGCGCGCTTGAGTTGCACGCGACGGTCGTCGTCGGCACGCGAATCGTCCTGCGTGCGGGCACGGCGCAGCGTCCAGCGCAGCACCAGCGCAATCGCGCCGATCAGCACGATGATGCCGATCCACATGCCCACGGACGGACCGTGCCGCTCGGGGACTTGCGGCGCCATCGCCGCCTGCTGCTGCACGGAACCGCTGTTCTGTTGCGCGAACGGATTGCTGGTGTGGCCCGTCGCCACGCCGCCACGCTCCGCGTCGCGGCGGATGCGCGCTTCGGTCTGCGCGAAGCGTGTCGGGTCGGTGAAGCGGATTTGCGGGTCGAGCGTCTTCGCCTGCTGGATCTGCGCCAGGGCGTCGCCGGAGCGGCCTTCGCGATCGAGCACCTGGGCGTACAGGTAGTGAGCCCGTGCGTTGTCCGGATGCGCCTGCAGCACCTGGCTCAGGCCGGCGTCGGCCTGTTGCCAGTTGCCCTGAGCCATGGCCGATTCGATCTGCTGGGCGCTCGGCACGGCGAAGGCCGCGCCGGACACCAGCATCAGCGATGCGAACAGCGCTGCTAGAAATTTTTTCATGTGTCGGACCGGGCGGCTTGATGCCCGTCTCCATGTCAATCGATGCTCCGGTGTGACACGCAGCGCCGCACGGATCGCCGGCGCTGCGTCACCTCCGGTGTACTACCTCGCGACGGCTTACTGCGCCGGCGTGTTCAACTGCTTCTTCAGCGCCTCGAGGCGGTCTTCGACCGACGGGCCGCGATTCAGGTCGGCGAGCTTGTCTTCGAGCGCCTTGCCGCTTTTCACGTCGGCGGAATTCAGGCGCGCGTCCGAGCGTGCATTCGACAATGCCACCTTGTCTTCGAGCTTCTGGAAATCCTCGGAGAGATTGCGCCCGCCGATACCGCCCAGCGCAGTCGCTGCGACGTCTTTGGCCTGGGCGATCTGCTGCTTGGCCTGCAGGATGTTCGACCGTGCGTTGAGGTCGTTGCGACGGCCGCGCATGTCTTCGATCTGGCTCTTCAACTGATCGACCGACGGCTCGAGCGTGGCGAGTTCTTTCGCGAGCGCGTCGCGCTCCGCTTCCGCGGTGGCTTGTGCACCGAGCGCTTCACGGGCGAGCGCTTCGTCGCCCGATTGCAGCGCGCGCTTCGCGCCGTCTTCGTACTTCTTCGCCTTGTCGGCGGCAACGTCGCGCTTGCTTTGCTGAGTGGCGACTTGCGCCTGAATCTCGATCAGCGAGTTCTCTGCTTTGGCGATGCTTTCATCGAGCTCGCGCACGATCTGGCGCGAATCGCGCGACGGATCTTGCACGGAATCGGCAGCGTCGTTCAGGAGACCTTTAAGCGTGCGCGAGATGCTGTCAAATAGCGACATGAAACCCTCCGTAGAATGAAATCGGCGCTGAGTGCCTGGCGCGTTCAACCACTGGTGACCACTAGTTTACGCTGCCACGCGCGGTATTGCGCGGGCAACCGGTGCGGAAGTCGGGGCTTGCGCGCCAATTGCAATAGCAGCCTCGCAAATTGTTTGGCCAGCGCATGGCGCGGGTGTGTCGAACGCAAGCCGGGCAGGCTCAGCAGCTGGCGGATATTACACCACGGCATGTCTTAAAACCGTCTTAAAGCGTCACTTCCTGCGAGTTTCAAACGTCGATTCCGGGCCTACGCGAGCGGAATATTTCAATGTTGGCGACGTGCGGAGCGAAATGCGTCGAAGTGGATCCGGGTTGGGCAAAGTGGTGTGTCCACATCGCGCGCGGGGAGCTCAATGGGCGTGACCTTACAGTCGCGAAAGTATTCGCTGACGAGCCTGGTCTCTAGCGCACGTTGCTACGTGAGCAAGGCATACGTGAGGCATACGCGCGACGCGAGATATCGGTGAGAGATCGGCAGGGGCTCAGGCGAAGCGGCCGTCTTCCGCCGTCGGATCGTTGCGCGGGTCGTCTTCGTCGGGTGTGGTCTCGATGCGTGCCCGGCGGCGCGAAGCAACGGGTGCCACGGACGCCACAGGCACGGCAACGGGCGGCTTTCCTGCCTGCGGCTGGACATGCGCTTGAGGCGCGATCGTGGCCGCTTTGGCGGCCGCCACGCGCGCCACCGCCTGTTCGTCGGCGACGGCCTGTTCTTCTTCCGGCGTGCGCACCAGTGCGGCGAGCACGTCGGCGGGCAGCAGGGATTCATGTGCCGTTTCCGCCTCGTCCGTGACGGCGCTGGGCGGCACCTTCTTCAGCGCGGCAGGCAGGGCTGCCTGAGCGTTGCGCGTACCGTGCGCGACCCGTTCCAGCGCCGCATTGAGGGCATCCGGTTCGCGCGGCGCGCGCAGCCGGTCGACGAGGCTCGCCGCCTTCACCTGTTCGCTGGTCGCGCCGAAACTCAGCACCGCGCGCCGCATCAGCTCGCTGACGCTGATGCCGAGTTCTTCTGCGCTGGCGGCAATCGCGCGCTTCTGGGCGGGTGTCACGAATACGACGATGCGTTCGCTGGGCTTGTTCATAGTCTGCTCGCGTACTTGTTGGCTTCGAACGGCTGAGTTTGCGCGCGGCCGCGCTTTCCCCGCGCGACGAGTCCATCATAAGGCGAGTTGCCGAGATGCGAAACGGGCGGTGCATGAAAATCCCGTGACATCAAAGGCTTGGACCGTTTCCGGCGGACTTGTCCACAGGCCTATGAACATTTTCTGTTGATAACCCGCGGCGGCCGGTGCAGCAAGGGGGCGGCGGGTGCCGGCGAGGTCTTCCCAAGGAATTCTTACAAAAAAAGCACCTTGGGCTCGGCGCGATTTCTTTAAAATGCGCTGTTACGTTGCGCCGGGACCGGTCTGGGCCGAACCCTATCCGGGCGCGCCGCGGGGCCAGCCGGGGGCGTCAGGCCACGCGGTGGTATCAGCCGCCCGCAGAGAGGCGTGGAGTCAAGCGCCAATTATTCGAGTCATGCCAATCATCAAACGACCGCAATCCGCAAATTCTCCGGGTGGTGAAGACCGGGATCCCTATCACCGCAACTCAGGACGCAACGACGCTTCGCGCGACGAGCCGCGCCGCCGTTCGCTCGGCGCGCGCATCGCGCTGAGTTTCGTCGGCCTGCTGGCGACCATTGCGGTCGTCGGTGCGCTGATCCTCGGCTATGCGCTCGTCGTGATGGGGCCGCAACTGCCGTCGCTCGACGCGCTCACCGATTACCGGCCAAAGGTGCCGCTGCGCGTCTATACCGCGGATCACGTGCTGATCGGCGAGTTCGGCGAAGAGCGGCGCAACCTGGTGCGCTTCCAGGATATTCCGGACCAGATGAAGAAAGCGGTGCTCGCGATCGAGGACTACCGCTTCTACGAGCACGGCGGGGTCGATTTCGTCGGCATCCTGCGCGCCGGCACGACCGACCTGATGCACGGCGGCGCGTCGCAGGGCGCGAGTACGATCACCATGCAGGTGGCGCGCAACTTCTTCCTCTCCAGCGAGAAGACCTACACGCGCAAGATCTACGAAATGCTGCTCGCATACAAGATCGAGCGGGCCCTGACCAAGGACCAGATTCTCGAGCTGTACATGAACCAGATTTATCTGGGCGAGCGCGCGTACGGTTTTTCGGCGGCGGCGCGTGTGTATTTCGGCAAGGATCTGAAAGATCTCTCGCTCGCCGAGTGTGCGATGCTTGCCGGGCTGCCGAAGGCGCCGTCGGCGTATAACCCGGTGGTCAATCCGAAGCGCGCGAAGATCCGTCAGGAATACATCCTGAAGCGCATGCTCGATCTGAAGTACATCACGCAGGACCAGTACGACGCGGCGGTCAAGGAAGAGATTCACACCAAGAACCCCGGCAACGAATACAGCGTCCATGCCGAGTACGTAGCGGAAATGGTCCGCCAGATGATGTACGCGCAGTACAAGGACGAAACCTACACGCGCGGTCTGAACGTGATCACCACGATCGATTCCGCGGATCAGGACGCTGCGTACCACGCGGTGCGCAAGGGCGTGATGGACTACGAGCGCCGCCACGGCTATCGCGGTCCGGAAGGCAATGTCGACCTGCCGCCGCCGGGCGACGATCGCGACCAGGCGATCGACGACGCCTTGACCGATCACCCGGATAACGGCGAGATCGTCGCAGCCGTGGTCACCGCGGCAAGCCCGAAGGAAGTGCAGGCGCAGTTCCTCGACGGCACCGAGGCGACCATCAACGGCGATGGCCTGAAGTTCGTGGCCAACGCCCTGAGCGCGCGCGCCACGGCGGCGCAGCGCATCAAGCCGGGCTCGATCGTGCGTCTCGTGGCGGACGACAAGGGCAACTGGCAGATCACGCAATTGCCGCAGGTGGAAGGCGCACTGGTGTCGCTGACGCCGCAGGACGGGGCGATTCGCGCGCTGATCGGCGGCTTTGACTTCAACAAGAACAAGTTCAACCACGTGACCCAGGCATGGCGTCAGCCGGGTTCGAGCTTCAAGCCTTTTATCTATTCGGCCTCGCTCGACAAGGGCCTGGGACCGGCGACGATCATCAACGACGCGCCGCTGTATTTCCCGCCTAGCTCGCCTGGCGGCGACGCCTGGGAGCCGAAGGACGACGACCAGCCGGAAGGTCCGATGCCGATGCGCCTCGCGTTGGAGAAGTCGAAGAACCTGGTGTCGATTCGCATCCTGTCGTTCATCGGCACGAAGTACGCGCAGGACTTCGTGACACAGCGTTTCGGTTTCGACGCCGACAAGACGCCGCCGTATCTGCCAATGGCGCTCGGCGCCGGGCTCGTTACGCCGTTGCAATCGGCGGGGGCGTACTCGGTGTTTGCGAACGGTGGCTACCGGATCAATCCTTACCTGATCGCCGAAGTGAGCGACGCGCACGGCAACGCGATTTCGAAGGCGCAGCCGTTGACGGCGGGCCGCGATGCGCCGCGCACGATCGATCCGCGCAACGCGTACATCATGAACAGCCTGCTGCACTCGGTGGCGACGGCGGGGACGGGCGCGGGCACCAACGTGCTGAAGCGTTCGGACCTGCAGGGCAAGACCGGTACGACGAATGATGCCAAGGACGGCTGGTTCGCCGGCTACCAGCAGTCGCTGGTGGCGGTGGCCTGGATGGGTTACGACCAGCCGAAGAGTCTCGGCAGCCGCGAGTTCGGTGCGCAACTCGCGCTGCCGATCTGGGTGGACTACATGGGCCACGCGCTGCGCGGCGTGCCGCAGGCCGAGCCGGCCATGCCCGATACGGTCACCAGCGTCGACGGCGAGCTGTTCTACACGGATATGACGCCGGGTAACGGCTTTGTCGCCAGCATCGGCCTCGATTCGGCCAATCCGCTCGCCGGTGCGAGCGATGCAGTGGGCGGCGTGGGTCCTGCGGGCATGACGCCGCCGGACGTGTCGTCGAGCGAGAAGCAGCAGATCATGGACATGTTCAGCAAGCACTGATGCCGTACGAGCGTATCCGGGCCGCGGGATCCCCGGATACGCCGCGCCGCGCTTCGCGGCGTCATACGCCACGGGGGTTTGCGGCGGCCATGCAGGGCGGCGCGGTACAAATTGCCCGTCGGCCCGGCGTCAAGTGAATAAGACGTAATGTAACTCCTACCTGATGGTGTGCCGGACAAGGCAAATCCGGTTTACCATTCGAGCCTAATTTGTAAACTCCTGTCTTGCTGAAACGCGAGATCTCCCGCTTTCTTACCTAGGCGCAGCGCGGTACCCGGTTTCGACGCGCGCGCATGTCACTTCTCCCGGCCGCTCAGGCTTGCTTGGGGGAAGTGTTTGCCACACCGCTCTCAACCGGGATCTTCTCGTGAAAAGCCGAATTCTCATCGTCCTCATGACAGGACTCCTACGCGCCTTCGCGTGCCTGCCGTATGGCGTGGTCGCGCGCATCGGCATCGGCATCGGTGCGCTGCTCTATCGCATTCCCAGCACGCGCCGCCGTGTCGTCCATACCAATCTGAAACTCTGCTTCCCGGACATGAGCGACGAGGAGCGCGAACGCCTCGCACGCGCGCACTTCGGCCATGTGATTCGCAGTTACGTCGAGCGCGGGCCGCAGTGGTTCGGCAATGCGCGGGCGATCTCGCGCCTCGTGGAAGTGGAAAGCGCCATCGACCTGGCGGAGGCCCACTCGCGGCCGACGATTTTCGTCGGCTTTCACTTCGTGGGGATCGAGGCCGGTTGCATGATGTATTCGACGCGCCATCCGGTGGCTTCGTTGTACACACCGATGTCGAACGTGCTGTTCGACGCGATGGCCAAGCGTCAGCGCGGCCGTTTCGGCACCGAGATGATTCCGCGCAGCGACAGCGTGCGCCGCGCGTTGCGCGTGCTGCGCGACGGCAAGCCGGTGATGCTGGCGGCGGATATGGATTTCGGCTTGCGCGACTCGGTGTTCGTGCCGTTCTTCGGTGTGCCGGCCTGTACGCTGACTTCGGTGTCGCGCCTTGCCAAGGCGGGCAACGCACGGGTCGTGCCTTTTGTCACCGAGGTGCTGCCGGATTATCGCGGCTACAAACTGACGATCTTTGAAGAACTAAGCAATTTTCCGTCGGACGACGCGACGGTGGATGCGCGCCGGATTACGGAGTTTCTGGAGACGCAGGTGCGGCGGATTCCAGCTCAGTACTACTGGGTGCATAAGCGGTTCAAGCACCGGCCGGTGGGGGAGCCGGCGGTGTATTGAGGGAGTTGAGGGGGCTGCGGCCTGGATGGGTGTGAGCAAGCAGCGCTGCGCTTGTGGCAGACCTCACTATTGCTGCGGCGCCTGTTCTCTACGCAGGTCCTCGGCATCCAGACGGCCCATCTTTGCGGCCAGTCGAAGCCGCGCCGCGCGCCAGTCGGTGAGGGCCTGAATACGTTGCTGTTTCGCCTCTGAAAGCGCCTTCTGTGCGTCGAGTAGTTCGAGGATGTTTCCCACCCCCGCTGCATACCGGTCCTTTGCCACTTCGAACGAACGTTGCGCAATCTGCTTGAGCGTGGCGGTGTTTCCGACATTCCGCATGTTTGTCTGCAATGCCTGGTAACTCTTCCAGACATCGAGCCCGATCTGCTGACGAGCTTCGTCGAGCGCGTCCTGCTGCATTTCCACCTGGGCGTGTGCTCCGCGTACCTTGTAAATCCGGCTGAATCCGTCAAACAAGGGGATCTGCACCTGCAGACCAACATACCAATCGCGGCCGGTTGCGGCGAATTGAGGTTCGCCTAGTCCAAGGCTGGCGGGCTGGTTGTTCTGGCCGTACTTCGCAATCAGGCTCAAATTGGGCAATCCCTCGGCGCGTGCCTGCTGCTCACTGGCGATCGCCGCGTCGAGCTTCGCTCTGGCGGTGGCGATCGACGGATGGGTGTTTTGCGCCTCCTCGATCATCGTGGCGACCGATTCTGCGAACGCCTGGTCCGGCACCTCGCCGCCGTCAGCATCCGGCATGATGATGGGCTGATCGGGGCGCAGGTTCATGTCGGCGGCTAGGGTGCCAAGGGCGGCCTGCAGGTCGCCTTCGGCCTTCGCCCGGTTGAACGTTGCCTGCGCGTACGAAGTCTGGGCCTGCAACTGGTCGGAAAGCGCGGCGACGCCGCGGGTCACGCGTGCGGATGCTGCGATAAAGCTGTCATGCGCGATGCTTTCCGTTTCTTTCGCCGAGGCCAGCTTGCCGGCTGCCGCCTGTGTCGCGTAGTAGTCTGTTGCCGTGGTGGAAAGGACCGTCTGCAAGAGGGCATCCTGGTTGGCTCGCGCAGCAGCGAACAACGCCTGGGCATTGGCAAGCGCCGCCTTCCTGCCGCCGAAGTCGTACAGTAGCCAGCTCGCCGAGACGGAGGCGGAATACGCCGTCGACCGGTTGGCCGAACTCAGGCGAGGGTAGCCCTTCACGTCTGTTACCCCGTCATTGCGCCCGTCCTGCAGGTTGCCGGTCAGACTCGGCAGATACGCTGACTTTGCCACCCCAACCGCAGCGGCTTGCACCTTGACATTCGCCCAGGCCTCGCGTGTTTTAGGGTTCTCGCACAAGGCGCGATTCACGGCCTCAGCCAGACGAAGCGGCGCACCGAGTGGATCGAGCCGGCAGGGATACGCCGCGTCGATATCCGCAAAGGCGGCCGCAGGTGTGCGCGGGACCATGGCGTCGGTATGGAATACATCGATTGCCTGTGCGATTTCCGGAATACCGCCCACTACCGATAGCCCCAGCAAGGCCGGCATCATACGAACGTAAGCCATGAGACCGGGCTTCGTGCGATTGGCCCGTTCAACGTTCATGCAGACTTTCTCGCGTTGTTTGCATCAGCGGGTCGAGAAAATATCCAGCAACGCCGCGCCGTCCGGTCCTTATTTCAGCCGTCACCTGCATGCCCGGCGTGAGGTTAACCGGTTTGTTATTGATCTGCATCTTGTTGGTCGGCAACTGAATGCGTACCGTGAATGTCAGGCCCAGTTTCGGGTCCTTGTTCTGCGCCGCATCGTTCGATACGGACTTTACCGTGCCGGTCAGGTAGCCAAACCGGGTATAGGGGAAAGCGTCCGTCTTGACGATGGCGTCCTGCCCAACATTGACGAAGCCGATGTCCTTGTTCTCTATGTTTGCTTCAACTTCTACCGCGTCGTCCGGTACGATCTCCATGATCGCCTGTGCCGTTGTGACGACACCGCCGGACGTATGTGCGGCCAGTTGTTCGACCGTTCCCGAAACCGGCGCGTAAAGAGTCATCAATCTCTTGCGTGTCACAGCCTTGATTTCTTCAGCGGTGTTCTGCGCCAACTGCTGCTTTGCCTTGTCGAGTGCATCAAGCTGTTCCCGGGAGAATTGCGAGGTGGTGGCCTGGATTACCGCCCGCTGTTCCTCTACGGAGGCGGCCAGTTCGAGAGCGTGACTCTGCTGTGCGGCGAGTTCGTGCGCCTGTTCTAGCGCGATCTGCTCCTTGCTCAGATAGTCATGCTTAGCAACATATTGGCGGCTGGCTAACGCCCGGTAATCTTCGGCTGCGCTACGCGTCAGTGGCGCGGTCGCACGTAGCTTGGCCACTTCCTGCCGGGTCACCGACAGTTCGGCTTCCCGCCTGAGAAGCTCGGCGTGCGACGCGGCGAGCTTGTCCGCGTATTCTCTGTACAACCCTTCGGCGAAATGCTGCGCCTCGACTTGTTGTTCCGACGATGCACTATCGACGGCAACCAGTGCCGAAACGTGCCCGGTTTTGACCGCATCAAGCAGTGCGGTTGCCCTGGCGGACGCGAGTGCTGCATCGATCCGCGATGAACGGGCCTTGTCCGCGTCAGCTGCTGCCTGCGTCGCGTCCAGAACCAGTAGTGCCTGTCCTGCGCTCACGCGTTGACCGTCATGGACCAGAATCCGGCGCACGACTCCGGTGATTGCCGGCTGGATGATCTTCACGCGCTCATTGGGAACTAGCTTGCCCTTTGCTGTCACGACGATATCAAGGCGGCCAATTGCGCAGATCAGCAGGATCAGCACGGACAGGAGCATCAGAATGCGCATTGTCCAACGAGGCGCAGGGTGAACCGGTGTTTCGACCAGTTCAAGCTGAGCGGGTTGGAAAGCCAATTCGTATCTGAGCTTATCCGGTGCTTCAAGCTGGTCACGCATCGACCACCCGGCTCGCCATATGGTCGCGTATCGACGCATCAGATCGGAGAGTGCGTGTAGACGGTGGCGCATGATCAACTGTTCTGCAGCGAAATGAGGTGTGCGTAATAGCCGCCATGCGCGAGCAGTGCGTCGTGCGTACCGCGCTCTACAATCCGCCCCTTGTCCATTGCGATGATCTGCGTCGCATGCCGCACGGCACTCAGGCGGTGGGCGATGATGATGACAGTTCGTCCGGCGCAGATGGCGCGCATGTTGGTCTGGATCACGCGCTCGGTTTCGAAGTCGAGCGCGCTGGTCGCCTCGTCGAAAATCAGAATACGTGGGTTGGTGAGTAGCGCCCGTGCAATCGCCAGCCGCTGACGCTGGCCGCCGGACAGATTGCCGCCGTGCTCTTCGACCGGCGTGTCATAGGCTTGAGGCAGTTCGCAGATGAAGTCATGCGCGCCGGCCAGTTTTGCGGCCCGCATCACGAGTTCAAGTGGCGTGCCCGGATCCGTCAGCGCAATGTTTTCGCGGATCGAACGGTTAAAGAGGGCGTTCTCCTGCAGCACGACGCCTACCTGCCGGCGCAGCCAGGCCGGATCGGCGAGGGCAAGGTCGATGTCGTCGATGCGCACGGTGCCGTGTTCGGGCAAGTAAAGCCGCTGCAACAGCTTGGTGAGTGTGCTCTTGCCCGAGCCTGAGCGGCCCACGATGCCGATCACCTCACCGGCGCGCACGTCGAGAGATATGTCATCGAGAATCGGTGGACCGTCTGACCGGTAACGGAAACGGATGTGCTCAAACCGGATGTTGCCATTTAGAGCCGGCAGCGCTTGCCGGCTTTGCGGTAGTTCGTTGCGCGTGTTGAGAATGTCGCCCAGTCGCCCCATTGAGATGCCGATTTGCTGGAAATCCTGCCATAGCTGGGCGAGACGCAGGATCGGCGAGGCGACGTGCTGCGACATCATGTTGAACGCCACCAGTTGACCGACGGTCAACCGACCGTCAATGACCAGCTTCGCGCCCAGCAGCAGCGTCGCGAGCGTGACCAGCTTGCCGACAAACTGGATGAGCTGCTGCCCCACATTGCCGAGTGCCGTCACCCGGAAGCCCGATGCGACGTAGGCCGCAAGTTGCGCTTCCCATCGTTTGATGAAGTGCGGCTCAACCGCCATTGCCTTGACCGTTTCGATGCTGGAAACGGTTTCGACCAGAAACGACTGGTTGTCCGCGCCACGTGCGAATTTCTCGTTCAGACGCCGGCGCAGGGCGGGCACAAGCATGGCCGAGATGAGGGCGTAGAGCGGCAACGATGCCACGACGATGAGCGTGAGCCACACGCTGTAGAGGCACATCACCGAGATGAAGACAAACGAGAACACGAGATCGATGACAGCGGTTAGCGCCTGACCCGTCAGGAAGTTACGGATGTTTTCCAGTTCTCGCACGCGCGCGACGGTATCGCCTACGCGTCGCGCCGCGAAATAGGGCAACGGCAGCGCCACCAGATGGCGGAACAGACGTGCGCCCAGTTCCACGTCGATCCGGTTGGTGGTGTGCGAGAACGTGAAATTGCGCAGACCCGTGAGTAGCACTTCGAAGGTAGAACTAACGAAAAGCGCAATGCCTACAACAACGAGCGTGTTATAGGCGCGGTTCACGAGCACCTTGTCCATCACCACCTGAAACATCAGCGGCGAAATCAACCCGAAAATCTGCAGGACCAGCGACACGCCCAGCACTTCGAGCAGTAGTCGCCGGTATTTGATGATCGCAGGAATGAACCACGAAAAATCGAACTTCGCGAGTTCGCCTGCCAGTGAAGCTCGCGACGTGAATAGCAGCATGCGGCCGGTAGTGCGGACGGCCAGCGCGTCGAGCGGCATCACAATAGGAGAGGCGGCCTCCGCTTCGAGAACGAAGACTGTCTCACCGTCGCAGCGAGCGATAATGAAATGTTTGCCATCCCTGTCAAATGCAAGCGCGGGTAAAGGCGTGCGATCAAGCCGGTCGATTCGCAGCGGTACGGACGACGCCTTCAAACCGATCGATCGAGCGCTCAGAACGAGCGCATCACTGTCGAAGCGCTTGTTGCCGCGCGCAGCGGTATGACGTAACTGCGCCGCGTCGATGGCAATGCCATGAAACCGCGCGATCACGACAAGGCACGCTAACGCCGGATCGTGCCCAGGGTTGTCTTGCGAAGTTGGATCAGAAGCGTGGCCCAGTGCGGGTGGCGCCGGTTGGTTGAGTTCAGGAGTGTTCAAGGGATTCTGGGTTTTTGGCATCCGCGACTTTAAAAGTCCGCGGATGCCTGAACAGAGGATGAAGGGCGCGTCAGTACTGGCTGGCCGAGAGCGTTACTTTCGGCTGCTGCTGGATCGTATCCAACGTCTGCGAACTGGCCGCCGGTTGCGCGCCGTAAGATGCCATGCCAGCAATCAGATTGTTGACTTGCCGATCAGCAAGGCCTGCGGTGCCGGTCGCCATCTGAAGCATTTGCTGCCTGTTCCATGCCGTGCCATCTGCGAACTGCACGGTCTGCACGCCGAAGCCGCTGCCGTTCATGAAGGAATCGAGCGTGATCTGGTCGCCCGCGATGCCGTCTGTTAGCACAAGACCGGAATTGCTTGTGCTCTTCACCGTGACCGATGACGCGCTGATTCCCGCGCCCAGTTGCAGCAGGTTATGAGCCGCACTGCTGGAATCGTACTCAGCAATCTCGAGTTTCCCGTAGCCCGCATTGAAGATGAACGTATCGCCGCCACCGCCACCCTGGACGTAATCGTTGCCACCCTTGCCGTCGAATACGTCCGCGCCCGGTGTTCCATACAATTTGTCGTCGCCCGCAGTGCCGGTGGTTGCCATCTGGAGCAGTTGCTGCCTGTTCCAGATGGTGCCGTCGGCAAACTGCACCGCTTGCACGCCCCAGTTGCTGCCGCTCATAAACGAGTCCAGCGTAATCTGGTCGCCGGCGATGCCATCCGTCAGCACCAGGCCGGAATTGCTGGTACTCCTTACCATGACTGATGATGTGCTGATTTCCGCGCCTAGTTGCAGCACGTTGTGGGGTGTCGTGCCTGAATCTGTTTCTGCAATTTCCAGTTTGCCGTAGCCCGCATTGAAGATGAACGTATCGCCACCGCCGCCGCCCGAGACATAATCGTTACCGCCTTTGCCATCGAATACTTCAGCCGCCGAAGTGCCATAGAGCGTGTCGTTGCCCGTGGTGCCCGTAGTGGCCATCTGGATCAGTTGCTGACGCGTCCAGACCGTGTTGTCGGAAAACCGGACGGCTTGCACACCCATTGAGCCAAAGAGCATGGCCGAGTCCAGGGTGATCTGATCGCCCGCGATACCGTCCGTCAGTATCAGGTTGCCGCTGCTCGTCCCCCGCACTGTGACCGATGCCTTCTTGATTCCAGGGGCAAGCTGAAGCACGTTGTAGGGGCTGCTGGTCTTGTCCGACTCGTAAATTTCCAGTTTGCCGTAGCCCGCATTGAAGATGAAGGTGTCGCCACCACCCCCACCCTGGACATAGTCGTTGCCGCCTTTGCCATCGAATACTTCCGCGCCGGCAGTCCCATAGAGCGTGTCATTACCCACTGTTCCACATAGCGCGGCGACCTGGATTAATTGCTGCCTGGTCCATGTCGTGCCATCGGCAAATTGCGCCAACTGAACGCCACCGCCGCTGTCACGCAATTCACCCGTCAGCGTAATCTGGTCGCCAGTGACGCCATCAGTCAGCACCATGTCGCCGTTGCTGAGCACCTTTGCTTTGATCGATGACGGGGCGATCCCGAGACCGAAGCTCAGTGTGTTCTCAGGAGCGCTGGAGTTCGGATCGCTTTCACGAATCTCTACAACACCGTCGCCGGCAGAGAAATGGAAGACATCGTTACCCGGCAATTGCACGCTTGGGTCGTTGCCAGCGTGGCTGCCGATCAGCACACTGACTCCCGGGCCGGCATAGAGGTCGTGATATATGGTGGTGCCGGTTTCCTGGATGTGCCCGAATCCGTCCATGTTGATCTGCAGTCCTGAGACGATGGCGTTCGCAATCGACGCGACCGTGTCGTTCGTTGCAGCCGCAACGAATTTCTCAAACAGCGAGTCGGACATGCCCATGTCGAATCGCGCTGCGTCCGCGACGCGTAACAGCAGATCCCACGAAGCAAGGTTTGTGGCGCTGATTGTGCCGAGGCGCTGGAAGGCTGCGGCCAGCGCTGGTGCGAATGTCGCGGGCGCCTGGACGGTATCCGTGGAGGCGTCGTACCTGAATTCGGGGGCGACGCTAGCGGCAAGAGGGGACTGCAGGACGAGGCGCGCCAACGCCGCGTCGTAGAGATCGTTCCAGCATTGTTGCAGGTAGGCCGCAGCCCTGATTCCAGGGTTCAAGCCATCGCCAGTCGAATTGAATGGCCGACCTAGATACTGTTCTACGAAGCTGAGTTGCCGTGCGTCAATCGAGCCGCCGCGTGAGGTGGGGGCCGCTGAACTCACCTCTGCCCACTGGAAGAGAATGGCCTGTGCAGCCGATTCGATAGCGGAGGGACTTGTGCCGGCCGGTTGCACAACGAAGGCCTGCACCAGACTCTGCAGACTTTGATCGAGCGACATGGCCGAACGCAGGTCACGCAGTTTCCCTGCACCTGCCAGTTGAGGGAGCGTCGCTGCAGTTGCCGTCACGTCGACAGGCGTCAGCGGTTTGGTGTTCATCGTGCTATTGGCGAACCATGCGTCGACGATTTCGCGGGTCGTGCCGTCCGCCAGCGTATAACTGCTGATCGAACTGATCTTGTTGCCCGCGATGGTCTCAGTCACCGCAGTGGCGTTCAGGTTGATCGAGACAATGCCAAGCTGATTAAGGGTGTGGAGTTCGCCCGAATCGGAGGCGCCGTTTCCGTTGGCATCGACCCAGACCCGCAGGCTTGCAAAGGCAGGATCTGATGCGTTGATCACGTTGTCGTGGTTGGCGTCGAGCTTACGCAGGATATCGAAGCCATCGGTCGTTTCATTGCCGAATAGCTGGGTAATGTTTGTGATGTTCTGATCGTTCGGATCGAAACAGAGCAAGCCCATGCCGGCACCGACCCAGCCTGTTTGACGGGCGAAGCCGTCGTTGGCGAGGTCGAAGTAGGGGGCGCTTGTGTTCAGCGGTGTCAGGTTGATTCCCGAACCGGTCAAGTCGAGGACGAGCGGGCTGGTGAAGTCCAATCCGTCATCTGGGTATTTGCCCATCGCGGCGCCGCCTGCGCCTGATTCGGGGCTTTTCCCGCCGGAGCCGGGTGCTCCGGTTTGGGCGGAAGGGGGGGAGATGGTGCCCGGCGATCCAGTGCCCGACTGGGAAGCGATGTCGTTAAGTAGATCGCTGATACTGTTCGCGGCGCTCCTTACTGCATCCACGACCGCATTGGTGCCGGCTAGAGCGAGCAGTCCCGCCGCAGTTGAAAGCGCGATGCCAAGACTTACGACAGGGGCCGCTGCTGCCGATGTGATCGCACCGGACATGGCCAAGGCATCTGCGACCCCGGAGATTACTGATCCAATGGTATTTAGCGCGGTAGCGACACTCTCCGCCACTTTCAGCCCGGCATAGCTTATTGACCCCTGGTCGCCGGACCGCGTCGCGTTTTCGTATTCGGCTAGCGTACCGGACACTGCACGTATCTGTTCGGGAAGATTATTGGCGGCGCTCACTACCGCGCTACTGGTACCAAGGACTGTGCCCAGCGCTCCCAGAGTTTTACTGCCGGTGATGGTTGCCGCACCGCTAACCATTACCGACCCAGCATTAACAACCGTCCCTCTTATATCCCCACTTGCCGCGGTCCCCATCACGCCAATAACCGATGCGCTAGTATCAAACAACGGTGCGAGAAGTTCGGTGATGAAATCGGATTTCATTGTATCGTTATCTTATTTAAAAATGATGGCTGCGTTCAAATATCGTGAGGAAGATCTGCATTTATTGGCATGAAACCAGGACTAAAGGTTGTTCAGATTTTCTGATGTCCGTTGTCCATGGTAAGAAGCAATCTTGCTATGTATCCACGATAAGGTTCGGGCAGAGAGCTGCCTTTTACATAGAGAGTGCGAGCCGTCGCGCATGCAACTTCGTCACTCTCCGTGTTCAAATTGGATAAGCCGGAAACAAATTCCCGGGATTGCGGCTGATCGATCGATTGTGCAATTTTTTTGATACCTTGCAGCATTTCTTCAGTTGAAAGCACGATCGGTGCTGATTTTTCTAGCTCTGCTTCGAGAGCAGATTTGTTGACGAAAAACCACGCCTTCGCTTCCGTGGAGTCGAACGATTCCATTACTGGGTAGGCGTAGCTTTGGAATTCCGAATCTGGCATTTCTCCTTTTATGTACTTGCCGCACATATGTGGATCCAGCGATGCCAGTATTTTATTGACAGAAACCAGTCGTTGCTCCAGCAGGACAGTGGGTAACCGGGCCATCCCTTTGTTTATCATTTGACCAGATAAGCGCAATTTATCACCTGGTGCGATCGCACCAAGTTCGTTGGCCAATTTTTGGTTATCCAATAACCAAAAATGAAATAGCTCCGCTTCGTGGTATATAGGGGAAGATTTTGAAAATGGATTTAGCCAAACTGTAGCATCATTGACCGTAATATCCACGGCTGCGGTCTTGTTGACCTTGGCGGTGCCGGTCATATTATTTTCTATATTATTATTCGATATAAAATGGAAGCCACGGGAGCATATGAATATGGAAGTGGCAAATAAAGTCGATATGCATAGAAAATTGAAATATTTATTCATTTTAGCTATTTCGATAATCTCGTAACCACGTATCATGTCAGAGATTTTTGCTTGTCTAATCGGTGAATTGGTTAATTGTTTCGATTGTCGAACTGGTCGTGCCGTTCATGTCGCCTACTCTTGTTCCCCGATTCGAAATGTTCCTCGTTAAATTTTTTCATTCCCTTCGTCTCCTGTAAGGAGCATCCGCGCCACATAGCCTCGATAAGGCTCAGGCAGGGAATTCCCTCTGGAATAGAGAATCTGTACCGTTTCGCACGCATCTTCATCGCTCGCCGTTTTTAAGTTGGCCATCACGGAAAGGAAAGATTTGGATTGCGGTTCGTACATTGATCTGGAAATTTTCAGTACACCTCGTACTGCGTCTTCCGTTGATAGCACAATAATCGGTGCCCCATTCAGTTGTGCCTCGATAGCCGCTTTGCCGACAGAGAACCAAGCTTTAGCTTCATCGGCATCGAATGAATTCATCCTCGGAGCAGATTGCGCTGTAAATTCCGTAGCGCTAAATCCTCCTTTTATAAGCGTGCTACACGTGTGGATGTTCAGCGACGGCAATATCCTATTTACAGAAGAAAAACGCTGTTCCAGCAGGTCGGTCGATAGACGGGGCATTCCTTTTGCCGCCAGTTGGCCTGATAACATCAGTAGATCTGATGGACGTGCGGTATCGCTGGCAGCAGCCAGTTTCTTGTTATTCAATATCCATTGGCGGTATTGATTAAACTCTCGGTATATCGGCGATGATGCCGAGTATGGATTCATCGATAATACGGGATCATTTGCAATTTCGTCTTGGATGGCGTTCTTCGGATTCGGATGGCGTCCAGGAAAAAATATTATTATGAAAAATAAAATAGAAATTGAACCGAGTAAAAATTTTATCGCTAACTTCATTTAGTACGATTCCTACGTCGTGCGCTCACGTTTCATAGCGGAGCGGTGGTACAGATGCGGCAGATCTTTGCCATTCGGGCATGATTTATATTTTTAGTGAAAATAGCGATCTTGCCAAATAACCTTGATAAGGTTCAGGCAATAAAAGTGTTTGAGAAAAAACCGTTCGCACTGTTGCGCATCTGTTCTCGTCGTTTGCGGTTCGGATATTCTCCAGATTGGAGAGAAAAATTTTTGATCGATAATCGGGAAGCGATGCCGCAAGTTTTAAAATAGCCAGTTGCACATCTTCCTTCGCGACAGAAATAATGGGTAGATTGCGGAGTTGAGCATCGATGGCGGATTGACTTGTCGTAAACCATGTTTTTGCTTCGGTAGCACTCATTGTCTCGATGATCCGAGCGGTATGCGTCGCCAACTGCGAGCCGGAAATCTCCCCCTTCGCTACGTCACTGCAAGTCTTGTTATCCAGAGACCACAAAACTTTATTGATGAGCGGGAGATATCTTTCCAACATCTCAGTGGGCAATCGATCTAGACCCTTTGCTTCGAGTTGACTAGCCAGTTCGAGCTTGGCGAGTTCGTCAGCCCCGTTGGAAAGCTGATCCAGCTCGCTATTCGATTGAATCCACTCATTAAATTCTCTTGCTTCTTTATGAGCAGGCGATGACACGGGATATGGATTTGTCCATACCTTGACATCACTGGCCGTGGCCTTCTCAACATCACGCTTTGGCAGATGCCATCCGTGAAAAAATACGTACGACGAACAAAAGATCAAAGCAGCGCTGAGTAGATATCTCGCTGTGTAACTCATTTATGTCATTCCGATGCTGTACTGGCCGCGTCTCAGAACGGTGAACACGTGCCGGAGCAGCGTATTTCACTCATTCAGGCTATTTTTAACTCAATACGCAATCATCGAGGAAAAATGGGAGGCCGCGCTATCGGAAATTTCTGCACTGACACCGAGAACGGTCAGAAGCGCTGAATAAAGCGGCTGTCAATTGGTACCAGCGCTTGTTAGGCAGGCAAGGGAGGAGGGGGCGTCGATGAGCGGACTGCGACACAGCGCCAATCATGGTGATTGCGTGTGATCAACAAGCTGTACGCGAGGATGAACTACGGACGTGTGCCTGGTCGAGGCACGACTTTTCCTGCGGGGATGGGACTGGTGGGAGGGGCGTTCGAAATTCGGGGTGGCGTTTTCGTCGCGATTCGCGGGACAGTCGTTAGAGGGGACGCCGGGTGATCCATCACGTAGAGGTCGCGCGGCGCCCATGAACCACTCGGAGCCTTCAGCCCGCCGATCCCCCTTGGGACTGCGAACTCGAAACCGGCGGCTGCGCACCTTCCCCAGCCGGAGCCCCCGCCCCCTTGCCACCCGCCGTGCCTGCCTCCTCAACCGGCGGCGTCCCCATCGCCTGAAACAACGCCGCCGTATCGGTCAACCGCGCACCGGTATACCGTATCTCATCGAGCTTCGCATTCCGAAACTGTTGCTCGCTCGAGCGCGCCGCCGATACCGGCACCGCCCCCAGCCGATAACGCGCCGCCGTCTCATCCGAAATACCCTGCGCAGCACGCGCGGCGACATTCGCAGCATCGAGCGCCTGCGCATCGTGTTCGAGCGCCGCCAGCGTATCGGCGACGTTCTGGAACGCGGCGAGCACCGTCTGCTTGTACTGCTCGGTCGTGGCGTCGTACGTCGCCTGCGCCGCGCGCCGTTGCGCGAGCAGCGCGCCGCCATGAAAGATCGGCTGTGACAGCGAACCTGCCACCGCCCAGATCGCGCCCGCACCGGAGAGCGCCACCGGCCAGCTAAAACCGCCTTGTCCCATCGACGCCGTCAGCGACAGGCTCGGGTACATCTGCGCCGTGGCCACGCCCACATCCGCCGCGGCCGCCTTGAGCGCCGCGTCGGCGGCCTGAACATCCGGACGCGCCCGCAGCAACTCCGACGGCACGAGCACCGGCACCTGCTGCGGCACCTGCACCTGCGCCAGGTCGATATCCGGCGGCGCGGCGTCAGGCGTGCGCCCGATCAGGACCGCAAGCGCATGCCGCGTCGTCGCCCACTGTTGCTTCAGACCCGGCAAACTCGCCGACACCGACGCCGCACTTTGTTGCGCGTTCAACAAATCCGCATGCGAGATCGCGCCGAGTGCGTAACGCCGGGCCGCATCGCGCGCGTCTTCGTTCGCCAGCGTCACGAGCCGCTCGGTGGTGTCGATCTGCGCATGCATCGAGGCCGCGGTGATCGCCGCGGTGACGATGTTCGCCGCCAGCGCGCGCCGCGCCGACTCCAGCTGATAAACCTGCACATTGACGCGCGAAGCGAGCGCGGCATTGGCGAGCCGCGAGGCGCCGAACAGGTCGATCGTGTAGTGCGCCTGCAACTGGCCGACGAACGTGTTGTACAGGAACGTATTCGGCCCGAGTTCTGGAACCGCCAGCGCGCGCTGCCGGGCCGGTTGGGCTACGGCATCGACGGTGGGTAGCATCGAACTGCCAATCTGTCCGCGCAACTGCTCGCGCGCGGCGGTGAGACTCTTGTCGGTTGCCGCCAGCGTCGGACTGTTGCGCAGGCCTTCGTCGACGAGCGCATTCAGATCGTCGGACTGGTAAAGACGCCACCATGCCGGCACCGGTTTGGCGCCCGCCACGAACTGCTGGGTGACGCCTTGCGCGGGCACCGTTTCGGTGGGCTGCGGCTCGGCGCCGTAGTGCGCCGGCTGGGGCATCGCCGGCGCATTGCCGTTCGGGCCGAACGAGCAGGCCGCGAGCGCGAGCGCGCCGCTGCCCACGACGAGGGCTCGGGCCTGTCCGATACGTTTGAAGACAGAAGTAGCCATGATCAATTTCCCGAATGCGACGCTTGCGTCGATGAAGCCGGCGGCTCGCGTTCGTCGCCGCGCACCCTGAACGAGGCCGCGTACAGCGCGGGCAGATAGAACAGCGTGAGCACCGTGGCGCTTGTGATGCCGCCCATCAGCGCGGTGGCCATCGGCCCGAAGAAGTTCGAGCGCAACAGCGGAATCAGCGCCAGCACGGCCGCCGCCGCGGTCAGCGTAATCGGCCGGAAACGCCGGACCGTGGCGCCGACGATGGCATCGAAGCGTTTGTGTCCCGCGGCGATGTCCTGCTCGATCTGATCGACCAGAATCACCGAGTTGCGCATGATGATGCCGAACATCGCAATCACGCCGAGCATCGCCACGAAGCCGAACGGCTGGCCGAACAGGAGCAGCGTGGCCACCACCCCGATCAGGCCGAGCGGGGCGGTCAGCACCACCATCAGCACGCGTGCGAAGCTCTGCAACTGGACCATCAGCAGTACCAGCACGGCAATGACCATGATCGGCATCTGCGCGTTGATCGACGTCTGACCTTTGCCGCTTTCCTCCACCGAACCGCCCACTTCGATGCGGTAGCCCACCGGCAGCGTCGCGCGAATCTGGGCAAGCGCCTTGTCGACGCTATTCGTGACGTCGATGCCTTGCGCGTTGCCGATCACGTCCGATTGCACCGTGATGGTCGGTTGGCGGTCGCGTTCCCAGATCACGCCGTATTCGAGGTCGTAGTGCATATGGCCGAGCGTGCCGAGCGGCACCGGACCATTCGGCGTGGGCATGGCCAGCGTGAGGAGTTGGCCGGGATCGACGCGTTCCGTCTTCGGCGCGCGCAGGTCGACGCTGATCAGCTTGTCGCGTTCGCGGTATTGCGTGACCGTGTAGCCGGACAGCGTCATGGCGAGGAAGCTCGACACGTCGTCCGAGGTGACGCCCAACTCGCGCGCCTTCTTCTGGTCGATCTCGAAGCGCACCGAGCGCTCGGCCGGCTCGTCCCAGTCGAACTGGACATTGTCCGTACGATGGTCGGCACGCATCGTCGCCGCGACGCGTTCGGCGATCGAACGCACCGTGGCGATGTCGTCGCCGCTCACGCGGAACTGCACCGGAAAGCCGACCGGCGGCCCGTTTTCGAGGCGCGACAGGCGCGTGCGGATCGCCGGGAACTGGTTGCGCAATTCCGGTTCGAGCCATTGCGCGAGCTTCTCGCGGTCCTTGACCGATTTCGCGGTGATCACGAACTGCGCGAAATTCGGCTGCTGCAATTGCTGGTCCAGCGGCAGATAGAAACGGGGCGCACCCTGGCCCACGAAGTCCACCGTATGATCGATTTCCGGGCGGCCCACCAGCGCTTTTTCGAGCCGCTGGGACTCGCGCAGCGTGGCTTCGAACGAGGCGCCTTCCGGCAACCTGACGTCGACCAGCAACTCCGGACGGTCCGAACTCGGGAAGAACTGCTGCGGGACCAGCGTGAAGCCCATCAGCGCGACCACGAACAGCACGACGGTGATCGTCAGTACGACGAAGCGCCGCTCGATGCACCAGGTGATCCAGCCGCGCAGCCGCTTGTAGAAGCGGGTGTCGTAGATGTCGTGTTCGTAGTCGTGCGCTTCATGATCCTGGCGCTTGCGCTCCGGCAACAGGTGATAGCCGAGCAGCGGAATCAGCACCACGGCGGCGAGCCACGATGCGATCAACGCGATGGCCGACACCTCGAAGATGGAGCGGGTGTATTCGCCGGTACTCGACTTCGCCAGCGCGATCGGCAGGAAGCCCGATACGGTGACGAGTGTGCCGGTCAGCATCGGAAACGCGGTGCTGGTGTACGCGAACGCGGCGGCGCGGGTGCGGTTCCAGCCCTGTTCGAGCTTCACCGACATCATCTCGACGGCGATAATCGCATCGTCCACCAGCAGCCCGAGCGCGAGCACGAGCGTGCCGAGCGAGACCTTGTGCAAGCCGATATCGAACAGGTACATGCACAGCGCCGTGACCGCGAGCACGATCGGAATGGAGATCACGACCACCATCCCGGTGCGCACACCCAGCGACACGAGACTCACCACCAGTACGATCGCAATCGCTTCGGCCACCGCCTCCAGAAAGTCGTCGACCGACTTCGCGACGGCATCCGGCATGCTCGAGACTTCGACGAGCTTGAGGCCGGCCGGCAGATACGAGCGCAGCACGGCCGACTGCTTGTCGAGCGCCTTGCCGAGCTGGATCACGTCGCCGCCGGGCTGCATGGTCACGCCGATGCCGAGCACGGCCTTGCCGCCGTAGCGCATCTGCGTGGAGACCGGATCGTCATAGCCGCGTTTGATGGTGGCGATGTCGCCGAGGCGAAACGAGCGGTTGTTGATGCGGATCAGCGTATCGGCGAGCGCGTTGACGTCCTTGAACTGGCCGGTCGGGCGCACGAACACGCGGTCGTCCAGCGTAGTCAGGGTGCCGGCCGGCGAGACGTCGTTCTGCGAATTGATGGCCTGCGCAATCTGTTGCGGCGACACGTTCAGACGCGTGAGCTGCGTATTGGCGATCTCGATGTAGATGTGCTGGTCGGGGTCGCCGAAGTAATCGACCTTGGCGACGCCCGGCACGCGCAGCAGCACAGTGCGCAATTCGTCCGCGTAGTCGTGCAGTTGCGCGGCGGAAAAGCCGTCGCCTTCGAGCGTGTAGATATTGGTGTAGACGTCGCCGAACTCGTCGTTGAAGAACGGTCCCTGGATGCCTTGCGGCAGGGAGGTGGCGATGTCGCCCACCTTCTTGCGCACCTGGTACCAGGTTTCCGGCACGTCCTTGACGGGCGCGGAGTCCTTCATCGAGAAGAACATCAGCGATTCGCCGGGGCGCGAATAGCTGCGCACGAAGTCGATATACGGCGTTTCCTGCAGCTTGCGGCCGATGCGGTCGGTGACCTGTTCCTGCACCTGGCGGGCGGTGGCGCCGGGCCAGAAGGTGCGGATCACCATCACGCGGAACGTGAACGGCGGATCTTCCGATTGGGCGAGCTTCGTGTAAGCGAGGATCCCGAAGGCCGTGGCCAGCGCAATCAGGAACACCACCAGCGCCTGGTGACGCAGCGCCCACGCGGACAGGTTGAAGCGTCCCTCTTCATGTTCATGCGTAGTTGTACTCATGAAGCGAAGTCCTCGGGATGCAGGGGGGCGATCGGGTGGACTTTCTCGCCGGCGGTCACCGTGTGCACGCCTTGCAGCACGACGCGCTCGCCGTCCTTCAGGCCGTCGGAGATGGCGACGGTGCGTTCGTCATACCGTGCGACCTGCACGCGGCGCAGTTCCAGTACGTCGTCGCCGTCGTGTACGACCCATACGGCCGGGTTGGTGCCGTCGTGGAACAGCGCGGTGGCGGGCAGCGTGAACGACGCGGCGGGCTGCGCAGCGCTGTTGCCTGCGGTGAGCGCCACGTCCGCCGTCATGCCGAGCCGCACATCCGGGCCGGGCTCGAGCAGCGTGAGGTTCGCGCGATAGGTGCGGCTTTGCGGATCGGCGGCGGGCGAGAGCTCGCGCACGCGGGCGTTGAAGGTGCGGCCGGGCAGCGCCGACATCGTGACCTTGGCGGTCTGGCCGACAGCGAGCGCGGCGAGCGTGCTTTCCGGCACATCCACCACGACGTCGACGTCACCGCTCCACGCGAGGTTGTAGACCGCTTGTCCGGCCGAGACGTTTTGCCCGGTCTGCGCCTGTTCGGCCGTGATCACGCCGGCGTGATCCGCGGGCAGGTCGGTGTACTGCAGCTGGTTCTTCTGCAGTGCGGCTTGTTGTGCCGCCTGATCGCGCTGGGCCAGTGCCGAGGCATACGCATTGGTGGTCTGTTCGAGCTGCGCCGCCGAAATCAGGTTTTCATGCGCCTGCGCCTGGTCGCGATCCAGCTGCTGCCTGGCATACACGAGGCTGTGCTGCGCGGCGTCGAGTTGCGCCTGCGCGCTGGCGGCGCTCTTCTGCGCATCCGCCGGGTCGAGGCGGGCCACGACTTCGCCGAGCTTCACCGTGTCGCCGAGCCGGACGTGCCGCTCGATGATCTTGCCGGCAATCCGGAACGACAGCGGCGTCGAGTAACGCGCTTCTACTTCGCCCGGCAACGAGGCCGACAGCGGGCTGCCGTCGGCATGCGCGGCGGCGACAACCACCGGACGTGGCGCAGGCGCTGACGCCTGCTGCTGATGGCATGCGCCCAGCATGACGAGGCCGGCCAGCGCGAGGGCGTAGGCCATGCGGCGTGTGGGGGTGGAACGGCGATGCGGATGAGAGTGCGTGCGCATCGCAGGTGATGCGCTACAACCGGGACGATTCACAATTACCCCAATCAGGAGACAGCGAACGAACACGGCAAGCCACAGCGGCTAGCCAGCGAAGGCACGTTTGAAACGACGCGAGCAATACCCTGTTGCTTCAAATGATGCTGTGCATTCTAATACACACCTGTATCTGAGTGTATAGTCGTATTTGAATTCTTTCCGGTGGTAAACTCGCCTGCATGAAACGCCAACGACTCACACGCGAACAGAGCAAAGACCAGACGCGCCTGCGCCTGCTCGACGCCGCGCAAGCTATTTTTATGAAGAAAGGGTTCGTCGCCACGAGTGTCGAAGACATCGCCGAGGCGGCCGGTTATACGCGCGGGGCGTTCTATTCGAACTTCCGCAGCAAGCCCGAGCTGTTCCTCGAACTGCTCAGGCGCGACCATGAGGAAATGCAGGCGGATCTGGATAGCATCTTCGAAGAAGGTGCGACGCGCGAATCCATGGAGGCGCGCGTGCTGACGTACTACAGCAATATGCACCGCGAGAACAAGTGCTTCCTGCTATGGGCGGAGGCGAAGCTGCTGGCCGCGCGCGACGGCCGTTTCAGGCTGAAATTCAACGCGTTCATGCACGAGAAGCTGCAGCAACTGAGCGAATATATTCGCGAGTTTTCAGCGCGCGCAGGCACGCCGTTGCCGCTGCCGGCCGAAACGCTGGCGTTGGGGCTGATGGGACTGTGCGACGGCGTGCAGTACTTCTACACGGTCGACCCGCAAAACGTCTCGAGCGATACCGCGGAGGCGGTGCTGGCGGGATTCTTCGCGCGGGTGGTGTTCGGGCGCGACGCGGGGCTGTGAGGCGGGTTGTGCAGCGGAGCAGTGCGGTGGCGCAGTGAAGCAGCGCAGTGAAGCAGAGCAATGAGGCGGGCGATTCAGCCCGCGCTCAACCCCGGCTCAACTCGCGCTCAATCAACCGGCAGATTCGCACAGGCGTCCGTCACGGGCGACGCGCAGATGAGCGAATACTCGCCGCTCCATTGCAGGGCGGTCTTGCCGGCGTGCAGGACCTGGCGGACGTCGGGGCTGGTTTCGTAGGCGATGAAGGCGGAGCAGGCGACTGCAGACAACACGACCAGTGAAAACGCGATTCTTTCAATAACCTGAAAACGATGTGGCATGGCGATATCTTCCTTTCGCCCTCCATGATACCGGAGATTAGGGTTTTCACCTAGTCGCCCGGGCATCGAATCGCACCCGCCGGGCGCGTATTTTTTGTCCTGCACGAACAATCCGGCATGTTGGCTTCGCGCCCCGAACAGCGCGCAACTCCGTTTAATTCCACCTGCATCGCCTACCTGACCGTTTTGCCATCTTCAGGTCAGGGTTGGGCCATGAGTGATCGATACAATCGAACGCGTTGGGCAAGCCTTGGTGCGAGCGACTCGCAGCGTGGTTCTCACGCACATGGTCCGTCGTCGAGGTGCGATGTCACCCGCTTGTAGTCATCGGCTTGCGTAGTCGCCGACGCTCCGTTTACGCGCTGCGTCGGCGTTCGTTGGCTTGGCTTTAATAGCGGCAGGAGTGGCCTCATGAATCATTTGCAGTCGATGCGAGTTTTCGTCAAAGTGGCCGAACTCGGGAGCTTCGCCCGTACTGCCGGCACGATGGGTATCTCTACCGCCGTCGTGACCCGTCACGTGGCCGACCTCGAAGAGCGTCTCGGCACCCGTCTGCTCAACCGGACGACCCGCAGCCAGTCGCTGACCGAGTCGGGCCGGGTTTATCTCGAACGCGTGCGGCCGATCCTCGACGATCTCGAAGGGGTCGAGCAGATGGTGGTGGCGCGCAATCACGAACCCGTCGGCACCTTGCGCATCGTCGCGCCTGTGGTGTTCGGCCTGCATAATTTCGCGCCGGTGCTGCAGTCGTACGCCGAGCGTTATCCGAACGTCATCCCCGATGTCACGCTGGTGGATCGCCATGTCGATCTGGTCGAAGAAGGCTTCGATGTGGGCGTGCTGATCGCGCGGCAGATGCGCAGCGCGAGCATCGTCACGCGGCGCCTGACCACCGGTCACATGACCGTGTGCGCGACGCCCGCCTATTTGCAGAAGCACGGCGTGCCGACCCGGCCCGAACAGTTGCAGGATCACCCGAGCCTGTCGCTGCCGTCCGAATACGGCGGCGACGAACGCGTCTTCACGAGCCTCGACGGCAGCGGCGACGTGCGGATGCGGCCCACCAACGCGATCGTGGCGAACAACACCGAAATGCTGCGCCAGTTCGCGCTGCTCGGCATGGGCGTTGCCATCCTGCCGAGCTACCTGATTGGCCGCGACCTCGAGCGTGGCCGGCTGGTGCGTCTGTTGGGCGGTTATCGCCTGCCGCAGGTCGAGGTGACCATTGCGTATCCGAGCCGTCATCATCTGCCGGCCAAGGTGCGGACCTTTATCGATCATCTGGTCGAGCATTTCAGCCAGATGTCGAGCAACGTGCCGGACGAGTTCGCAGGCTCGCAGGATGCGGTGTCGCTCACGGCGCAAGCAAGGCGCGCCGTGGCGGACGCCCAGGCAGCGGCGCTGGACTTCGACGAGCGCGAAGAAGAAGCCTCGCTGCCGCGCGGCACGACGGCTGCGGCGGCCTCGCGCAAGCCGTCCCGGCCGACGCGCATGACCGAGCAGGCGTCGCCGGTTTAAGCCCGGCGGTGGCGAAACGCGATCACGGCGTCAGGGAGAGATGAAGGCTCGCGGGGTCGACTCAACGACCTTGAGCGTGTGGCAGCAGTCAGGCGATACTGGCGGATCGGCGGGGTGCGTACAGGCGCATCCCGCCTCTCCGCGGCACGCCCGCACACGCTATCCGGGGAGCATGACGAGTTGAACGTGACCTTTGCCCACACCACCGGCGACGACGTCGAAACGCTGGTGCAGATTCGTATTGAAGCGATGCGCGAGAGCCTCGAACGGATTGGCCGCTTCGATCCGACGCGTGCCCGCGAGCGTTTCCTCGCGTCGTTCGACGCAGCGTATTGCCGCTTCATCCTCGTCGACGGCGCAAAGGCCGGTTTTGTGCTGATCAGGCCCGAGACGGATCATCTGCAGCTCGATCATCTGTATATCGTTCCGGCTTACCAGGGAAAGGGCGTAGGCGCCGCGGTGCTCGACGCCGTGCTCGCCGATGCCGACGCGCAGGCATTGCCGGTCCGATTGGGGGCGCTGCGCGATAGCGACTCGAATCGCTTTTATCAGCGCCATGGCTTCGTGAAAACCGGCGAGGGCGAGTGGGACATTTACTACACGCGTGAGCCTCGGGCGCGGGCTGCCTGAGCGTTGTTGCCACCCGCGCGCGCGCTCGCGCAAAACCCGCTGCCATCAACGCGGCGACACGCCAGCGCCGTGATTTGCGCACCGCGCAACCGCTCGCCACTCAAACCGATTTCACTTCGCCGCCATCCATTCGCAACGTCGAGCCCGTCATCCAGCGCGCTACAGGCGACACCACGAACGCCATCAACTCGGCAATCTCTTCAGGCGTGCCGTAACGCGCGATTCCCGCTTCAACCGGAAACTTTGCCGTCGCCTCTTCAACGCTCATGTTGTGCAGCGGCGCCCAATGTTCCAGGTAGGAGCGTCGCCGGCCGGTCATCACGGGGCCTGGCAGCACGCTGTTGACCTGCACGCCGTCGGCGATGCCGCGATCCGAGAAGGCTTTGGCGAGTGCCACGATCGCTGCGTTGATCGTGCCCACGGCCGCGTACGGCGCCTTTGGAAACAGTGCGGAATTGCCGGACATCAGCACCACCGATCCCGAACTTTCCTTCAGCGACGGCCATGCCGCGATCGTCAGCCGGCGCGCGCCATGCAGCTTGAGCGCGAGACCGCGATCCCATTGCTCGTCGGTCATCTCGAGCACGTCGATCTGCGGCACGGCGCCTGCAATGTTGAGCAACGCGTCGATACGCCCGAACGTTGCAAGCGTCTCGTCCACCACTTGCTGCGCGGCCTCGGGTTCGGAGAGATCGAGGTCGAGAACAAGCGTCTGTGCGCCGGCCTTTTTCACTTCGACGGCCGTCTCTTCGAGATTCGCGCGGTTACGTGCGACGAGCACGATCGAGTCAAAATCCCGCGCCAGCCGGATAGCGGTCGACCGACCGATACCCTGGCTCGCGCCCGTGACGATTGCGACTTTGCTGGACATGTTGCTGCTCCTGGATGAGTGAATCAAGCGTGGTTCGATAAACCATGACGGTCGTTCCGCCAGTCGATGCCGACCGGCAGAAACCTCAGCGAACAAGAAACTCCGAAATCGCCGCCGCGATCTCCGTAGCGTGCGTCTCCAGCGCGAAGTGACCGGTATCGAAGAAGCGCACGACGGCGCCCGGGATGTCGCGCTTGAACGCTTCGGCGCCCGCGGGCAGAAAGAACGGATCGTGCTGCCCCCATACGGCAAGCAACGGCGGCTGATGAGTGCGGAAGTACTGCTGGAACGCGGGGTATAGCGCGACGTTGTTTCGATAGTCGCGGAACAGGTCGAGCTGTACCTCGTCCGCACCCGGGCGGCTCAGATAGAAGTCGTCGAGCGAGTAGCCGTCCGGCGAAACCGACGCCGCGTCAGGCACACCATACGTGTACTGCCACACGGTCGTCTCATGCGTGAGCAGCGCGCGCAGCGCCTCGCGATTGGCGGGCGACGCGTCTTGCCAGTACGCGCGGATCGGATTCCAGCCGTCGCTCAGGCCTTCTTCATAGGCGTTGCCGTTCTGCGAAACGATCGCCGTGATCCGCTCGGGATGGCTGACGGCAAGCCGGAAACCGGTTGGCGCACCGTAGTCGAAGACGTAGACCGCAAAGCGGTCGAAGCCGATCACCTCGGTGAAACGCTCGATGACATGAGCGATGTTGTCGAACGTGTACGCAAAACTGTCGCGGCTCGGCATGTCGGACTGGCCGAAGCCGGGCAGATCCGGTGCGACGATGTGGAAACGCTCGGCCAGCTCTGGAATCAGGTCCCGAAACATATGGCTCGAACTCGGGAAGCCGTGCAGAAGCAGCAGCTTGGGGGCACCCGGGCGGCCGGCTTCGCGATAGAACACCTTGAAGCCGTCGACGTCGGCATGGCGATACGTAATCGAAGTCATGATTTTCTCCACAGAGGAATAGGGTCAGGCAACCGACTGCAGCGCTTCGACAATGACCTGCGTCACCACGTCAGGCGCCGTCACGAGCGGTGTGTGGTCGACCGGGTGCGAGCGCACGTGCGCCTTCATGCGATCCGCCATGAAATGCTGGGTGACGGGGTTGATCATGCGGTCCTGCTCCGCGACGAGGTACCAGCTCGGACGGTCCTTCCACAGCGGACGCCCGACCGCCTCGCCGATGCACGCCACCGCAATCGGACGCTGCACCGCGGCGAGCACGGCCAGCTCCTGCGACGTCGCCTCCTGCGCAAACGCCCGGCCGAACGCTTCTTGCGGCAGCCAGATGAAGCCATGTCCATCCGGCGCGAGTTGCGGCGCCTGCGGATGCGCTTCGCCGCGGTAGAACACCTCGCCCACCGTTTCACCCTCGTCGGGAGCGAGCGCGGCGACGTACACCAATGCCGCGACCTGTTCCGACCGGGTCGCGCCGATCACGCCGCCGGCATAGGCATGACCGGCCAGCACCACCGGACCTTCGATCCGCTCGAGTACGCGGTCGAGCGCGGCCACGTCGTCGCTCAACGAGGTGAGCGGCAACGGAGCCGCAACCGCATTGATCCCTTGTTCCTGCAGACGCTCGATCACCTTGCTCCAGCTCGATCCGTCCGCCCATGCACCGTGGACCAGCACGGCGCTCACCTTGCCAAACGACATGTCCCGCTCCTTTCAAGATAGTGGCTGCTGCCTGTCATGTGCCATCTACTGCATCGCACTAAGTAACCTCTTTGTTGATGTTTTAAAGGTTACTAACTCCATGTGTAACTTGTCAAGAGCATTTTTAGTGGTTACGATGTCTTCATCGATATGGCAGATTGATCACAAGAAAATGGACTACCGTCAGATTCCCGCGATATTCGTGGCCGATGCGCCGGGCCTCGATTTCCTCAACTCGATTGCGACACCGGTGGACGAAGAAGTCGACTGGATCGGCGATGGAGAAGGCCTGCTGTCCTGGCTGGAGCAGGCCGGCATGGTGCCGCCGGCGGCGCTTGCAGCACTGCGCGCGCAGTCCACGCCGGCTGAGCTCGACGCCGTAGCGCAACAGGCGCGCGCGCTGCGCGAGTGGTTCAGGGGATTTGTGCGGACGAGGAAGGGACGGCCGCTGGCCGCCGTGGATGTGGGTGAGCTCGCGCCCTTGAATGAACTCCTTGCGCGCGACGATCGCTATGAAGAAATCGTCGCCGATGTCACGGCTGGGGTGTCGCGATTCGAATTGCGCGCGCAGCGGCGCTGGAAGTCGGCGGAGTCATTGCTGTTGCCCATCGCCGAGGCGCTGGCGAGACTGGTCTGCGACGAAGATTTCACCCAGGTGAAGGCCTGTGAAGGTCCCCGCTGCACCTTGCTGTTTGCCGATCACACGCGGGGCCACGCGCGCCGCTGGTGCAGCATGGCGATTTGCGGCAACCGCGCGAAGGTCGCGGCGCACCGCAAACGGCTCAAGGAACAGGAAGCGCACTGAGGCGACGTGGGCGGGAGCCCGGCATCGACGCTCAGATACCGAGGCCGGGTCCGAAATTGCCGGCGAGCAGCGGCGTGATGGCGGCGATGTCCGCGTAATCCTGCTCGGGCAAGCCGTCGAACATCGCCAGGACTTCATTGCTGGCGCCGGCCTCGCGGGCGAGGTCGACGAGGCCGTCCTTGTTGATCGGAAACTTCACTTCCTGCAGTAGATCGGCGATCTGCAGATTGATTGCTTCGCCAGGGATAGCCGAGCCGGCCATGCACGCGCTCCTTGATGGGGGGAAGATGATGCGGTTGCGTGGCCGGATGCGCTCATGCGGGGGTGAGGCGGGAGTAAAACTGCGGGAGTCAAGCCGCAGGAGTCAACCGGGATCAGGTTTGCAGGTGTTCGTTTTGCGCTGTGAGTCCGCGTTCCAGATGCCGCGATTTGGGCAGCGCGATATGTTCCCACTGCTGCGGACGGTTCTCGTCCGTGACATCGACGCCGGGCGCCGCCGGTGCAACCGGCGCGGCGTTGGCGCGTTCGGCGACGGGATTGGCGGTGCTGTCGAGTGCGGTATGAACCGGCGCTGCGAAGCACGAAGCCGACAGCGTCACCATGGCCAACAGTGTCGAGGTTTTCATCGCCCGACCTCCTTTCCTGATGCAGCGCAGAGGCTGCAGCAAGCGCCGTGCCATTCCTGCGGCCGCAGGGGAGGCGCGCGCTTCGCGCAGCCGCGCTCGCGGCGCGCTGCACTTCTTCCATCTTAGACGGCAAATCTTGCAACCGCTGTACAAAACCGAGCGGGGCCGCGAGAGGGAATCCGTCTGCGGTCCATCATGGCAGAAAAAAAGTTTTCGCGTTGCGAACCACTACACGGACGACCACGTGGACGGCGGGGCCGGGCGAACCGCGCGGACTTCAACGCAGCGCCGCAAAGCGCGTCCATGGCCACGACGGCCGGTCGCGCATGTAGCCGTTGAGCCAGTTCCACTGTGGATGACGTTTCATGAACGCCTGCGCATCGAACGGCCGGCCGCACGGATGGCCCCAGCGCGCGCTGAAGGCCATCTCGCGCGCCATCTCGCTGTCCGCCACCTTGCCGTCGTTGGCGCCCCACGGGTTGAACGGCCCCTGATCCGAGCCGCCGAAGCGCGCATCGTCCAGTTCCAGGTGGCCGCAGATTGTGCGCGAACAGGGATTGTCGCGGCGGTTCAGATAGACGTCGTGATGGTCGGCAATCATCTCTTTCGCCAGCTCGACGTCGATCTTGCCGCGATGCAGCTCCGCGAGCTGCATGAAGCGCAGCCGTCGTGCGCCGTTCTTGCGCACGTCCGTGTAATCCTCGCCTTCGCCGACGCACTCCTGGTTGCGGATCTTCAGATCGGTCGCGGTGTTGTAGCCGCTGTAGAAACCGTCTTTCGTGCTCTCGAAGCCGGAATAGTGCAGCCCGAGTTCGTAGCGGGCAATCTCGCCGGTTTTCGCGTCGCCGAGCAGCCAGCTATTCGCATAGCCGCCGTTGTTGGCCATCGCAAACATCTCGCACCATTCGCCGATGCTGTTCGCGTACTGCGTCGCGCGCCGGGAGCGGTAGAACTCCGGCGCGCCGGCCGGGTTGTAGCCGGCGAAGTTCGAAATGGTGGTTTCGGTCACCATCAGGCCGGCGGCGGTGAGCCAGAAATCGGTGAGGCTGGAGATGCAGCCGGGCAGACCCTGCATCAGGATGCGATGACCGGATTCCGGCACGATGTCGAACACGACGTTGAACGCATCGCCCGCCGCATAGCGGTCCCATGAGTTGTGTGCCATGACGATGCGGCCGTCGCAGGTCGCGTGGCCCGTGGCGATGAAGGCGCTGCAATGGTGGCCGCGCCGGCCGCGCCACGGTTTGACGCCAAGCCGCGGCTGCTGGGCGGCCACGTGGCTCGGCCACCAGCTTTGCAGCAGATCCATGTAACCGTTCCATGCCAGCACCTCGGCAAACGGCAGCTTGGCGCCGTCGGCGATACCCTGGATTTCGTCGGCGAATTCACTGTCGAGCTGCGGCGCGAACTGGCTGACGGCGGCGTTGACGAAGGTGTCGAAGTCTTCGCCGGTGTCCCATTTGGCGAGGTAGCGCGCGGTGTGGATGGCGTTCTGGATTTCGCTCGCGAGCAACTGGCCGTGCTGTTCTCCGCGATCGTACGGCTCGCCCTCGATATGCACGAAAATCCAGCCCGCCTGATCGCGGCGCATCGCATCGAAGGAGGGGTCGCTCATCGTCGCTCCCGGTCGAAGGCGCGGGCGTCGGGGGCGCCCGTCGCGGCGTTTCAACCGCGCCGCGCAAGGCGGCGTGCTGCCTGATTCATTGTAGAAGGTGTGCCGCGCTTTGCCACGGCGCACCCAGCGCGCCCAGCGCGCCCAGCCCGCTCAGCGCGTGGGGTTCATGCGGAAATAGGCGTCGAGCAGCGAGGTCTTGTAGACGACCCCGGCGAGGGTGGGATGCGCGACGCTCTCGATCACCGGCAGCCGCTCGCCCTGGAAAGCCATGAAGTGCTGCAGCGCCACGCCGAGCGACATGTCGGGCGTCAGCACGTCGAAGTGCGGCTGCAGGTAATCGGCGGCGGTTTTGCTGGCGGTGTCGCGCTTTTCCAGCAGGTCGGAGGTGATGTCCTTCAGCGCGACGACGCCGAGGAACGCGCCGGCTTCGTCTGCGACATAGAGGTACTTCACCGGATACTCGAGGAACACCCGCGTCATCTCCTGGACGGTGGCGTGCGGCTGCACCACGGTCTCGGCAGGGCGAATCAGCTCGCGCATCTGGGTGGCGCGCAGACGCACGCGTTCCTGTTCCTCGCGATTGCGGTGCAGGGTGATCTCGTACATCGAGGTCTTGCCGATGGCGCGCGCCACGAAATACGCCACCACGCACGACAGCATCAGCGGCAACACGACCTGATAGCTGAGCGTCATTTCGAAGATCATCAGGATCGCCATCAACGGCGCCTGGGTGGCGCCGGCGAGGAAGGCGCCCATGCCGACCATCGCGTACGCGTAGGGCGCCGAGGTGGCATGCGGCCACAGCGCATGCATGCCCTGGCCGAACAGCGAGCCGACCACCGCGCCGACGAATAGCGTCGGCGTGAAAATCCCGCCCACGGCGCCCGAGCCGGCAGTGGCGGCGGTCGCGACCAGCTTGAACACCAGCACGAAGACGAGCGCGGTCCACGTCCACGGCGAGTGAAGGATGGAGTTGACGACGCTATAGCCGTTGCCCCACACCTCGGGCGACCACACCGACAGAATGCCGACTACGAGCCCACCCAGCGCGAGCCTCACCGGCAGCGGCAAGGGCAGCTTGCGAAAGCCCGCCTTCGATACATCCAGCATGCGCAGAAACTGCGGAGCCGCCGCGCCGCACAGCACGCCCAGCGCGACGAACAGCAGCACTTCGAGACCCGCCACCGGTGGAAACGCCGGCATCTCGTAAGGCGGCCGGTAACTGGTGAATTCGCGCATGGTGATGTTGGCGACCACCGCGGCGACCACGACGGGACCGAAGCTTTCCATCGCAATCGAGCCGAGCACGATCTCGGTCACGAAGAACGCGCCGGCGATCGGCGCGCTATACGCCGAGGTGATCCCGGCGGCCGCGCCGCACGCCACCAGCAGACGCAGGCGCGCCGGGTCGAAGTGGACCCAGCGGCCGATCAGCGATGCGGCGAGCGCCGCCAGTTGCACCATCGGACCTTCGCGGCCGATCGAGCCGCCGCTCGCAATCGTGAACAGCGACGACACGCTGCGCCAGAAACTCAGCCGCACCGGCACGACGCCGTCGCCGATCGCGACGGCTTCCATGTAGTCGGTGTGGGTGTTCTTGTCGGCATGGCGCCGCGCGATCAGCAACAGGAAGCCGGCGATCAGCCCGCCGGCCGCCGGCAGCCAGATGCGCTCCATCCACGGCATGCGCCGCGCCATTTCGACGAAGCTGCCCGAGTCGCCGGAGATCGCCAGTTGCAGCAGCGAGATGGCCGCGCGGAAGGCGATGGTCGCGAGCGCGCCCGCGACCCCGACCACCACCGACCAGACCAGCATCGTATGGGCTTCCGACAGTCGAAACAGTTTTTGCGCACGGGTGCGCAGCTTCAGCAGGAATGAAAGCACGACGGCAGCAGGGTAGGTAAGGAATGGAGAGCAACCGCGCGCAAGAATAGCATTGCGCCGCGCCCGTGGGACAGACAAGCAAGGCGCAGCGCGGGCGTTTTCACCGGGCAGTCTTGTCGAGTTCCGGGTAGTGTCGGAAGATCCCTGATTCGTTGTAGGCCAGGCGCCGCTCTGAAGTCAGATACGCGGCGATGTTCGGACGTGCGGCCACGGCGTCGTGCAACGCGGCAAGCAGCGGGTAGTGCTCGCCGAAGTGCCTGGTTGCACGCGGAAACGCATAGTGCAGGCCGTCGATCAACTGGAACATCGACAGGTCGACGTAGGTCAGCTTGTCGCCGACCAGATGCGCGTCGCTCTGGTAGTTCTGCGTGATCACGCGCTCGAAGTAGTGCATGAATTTGGGGATCCGGTTGTCGATGAAATCGTGGGCGCGGACCTTCGCGGCGTCCTTCTGGTCCTCGTAGTAGAGGCCCGAGGCGAGCGGGTGATGGGTGTCGTGAACCTCGGTGACGACGTCGGCGATCGTCAGTTGCAGACCGTTGGCGACGTAGCGCAGGCCTTCGTCGGCGGGTGCGAGGCCGAGCTTCGGGCCGAGGTAGAACAGGATGTTGGCGGTCTGCGAGATCAGCAGATTGCCGTCGCGCAGGAACGGTGGCGCGAACGGCGGGCAGGCTTCGCGCTTGCTGTTCAGCAGGGCCAGCATGGCGCCGGTGCCGAGGCCCTGGGCTTCATTGCCGCGCGCCACTTCGATGTAGTCGGCGCGCGCTTCCTCGAGGGCGAGCCGCACGAATTCGCCGCGGCCCTGCAAACTGTCCCAATAGTAGAGTTCATAGCTCATCGATCGATCCTTTTTCGGTTGATTTCGCTGCTTCCGGCTGACCCATCCCGACTGCCTGCACGGTCAGTATGCCGTGCGGGCGCGTCGCGTTGTGCACAGACATGCGCAAAGCCCCGCACACGGCGGGGCTCGCAGCAAGGGGCGGTCCCTGGCTGGGCGGGTGAGCCCGGGCAGATCAACCGGCATGCATCAACCCGGACGCATCAACCCAGCAAGCGCTGCACCGCCCAGGTGATGCCCAAACCGCCGCCGATCAGCCACACATACAGGATCAGCCCGGTGGTCAGCGCCCGCGGACCGGCCTCGCGAATCTGCGAAATGCGGGTTTCGATACCGAGCGCGGTCATGGCCATGGTCAGTGCGAAGGTGTCGAGTGTGTTGAGCGTTTGCGTGGCCGCTTCGGGCAACACGTGCAGCGAATTCACCACCACGAAACCGAGGAAGCCGAGCGCGAACCAGGGAATCGCCAGCTTGCGCGGCGTATGCGGGGCGGCGCCTGGCGTGCCGTTTTGCGAGCCCGCGGCACCGCCGCGCGCCGGCCGGTTGATCCACACGCCGATCACGAGCAGCACCGGCACCAGCAGCATCACGCGCGTCATCTTGACGATGGTGGCGATGTGCTCCGCCTCCGGGCTGACGTTGCTGGCCGCGCCGACCACCTGAGCCACTTCGTGGATCGTGCCGCCGAAAAACAGGCCCGCGCCGATCGTATCCAGATGCAGCCAGCCGGCCTTGAACAGAATCGGGTAGAGGAACATCGACAGGGTGCCGAACAGCACCACGCTGCCGACCGCCATGGCGCTCTTGTGCGGCTTCGATTGCAGCGTCGATTCGAAGGCGAGGACGGCCGCCGCGCCGCAGATCGCACTGCCGGCGGCGGTGAGCAAGGCCGTATCGCGATCGAGCTTCATCAGCTTCATGCCGGCCCAGGTGCCGATGACGAGCGTGCTGACCACCACCAGCACCGATTCGGCCAGTCCCGGCAAGCCGACCTGGGCGATTTCCTGCAGGCTGACGCGCAGGCCGAAGAACGCCACGGCGATGCGCAACAGCTTGCGCGCCGAGAAGTTGACGCCGGCCGCCCAGCTCGCGGGCATGCCGTCGCGCAGCGCGTTGCCATACAGCGCACCGGCGACGATGCCGACGATCAAAGGGCTGAGGCCGAGGCCGGCGATAGCGGGCACGGCCGCGATGCGGGTCACGGCGGCGGCGAACAGGGCGACGAACAGGATGCCGTTGAGCTGTCCGCGGGTGGTGGAGACGGCGTGCTGGGGCGCGGCGTGAAGTTGGGCGGTGGACATGATCTTCGCCTGCAAGGCGGTTCTGATGGGATGGGCTAATCCTAATTTAGATATATCGATATGAAAAATCGTCATTTATGACCTAAACTATCTGCTGAACCGATATTTGTGCCCCATGACCCCTGATCAGCTTATAACCTTCGCCGCCGTCGCCGAGCATCGCAACATCAGCCGGGCCGCGGTCGCCTTGCACCTGTCGCAACCGGCGGTGTCGGGGCAATTGCGCCAGTTGCAGGACGAGTTCGGCGAGCCGCTGTATCAGCGCGACGGCCGCGGCGTGCGGCTGACCCCCGCGGGCGAGCAGCTCGCCAGTTATGCGACGCGACTGCGCGACACCTGGCGGCAGGCCCACGCCTACCGCGATGCGCTGCGCGGACTCGAGAGCGGCACGCTGCGGGTCGGCGCGAGCACCACGCCCGCCAGCTATCTGCTGCCGTACCTGATTGCGGGGTTTCACCGCCGCTATCCGGACGTGACGCTGCATACGACGGACGGCAATACGGCCGATATCGTCGGCGCGCTGGCTTCGCTCGATATCGCGATGGTCGAAGGGCCGGTGGGCGTGGATCTGCCACCGGATACGGCCGTGCAGCCGTGGCGGGAGGATGAGATCGTGGCGATCATGCCGCGCAGCCATCCGCTTGCGCAGACGGTGGAGGCGGGCGCGGCGGCTGGCCGGGTCGAACTGGCGGCGCTCGGCGATCATCCTTTGGTGCTGCGCGAGGCCGGGTCGGGCGTGCGTCAGATGGTCGAGCGGGCGTTCGCGCGCGCCGGCGTGCCAATGCGCGTCGCGCTCGAGATTGCCGGGGTCGAAGGGGTGAAGGAGGCGGTGCGCGCGGGCATGGGGATCGGCTTCGTGTCGGCGATGTCGATGCGCCACGAGAGCGGCGCGCTGTGCCTGTTCTCGCTCAGTCCGGAGCCGTTGACGCGGCGTTTCTCGATCCTGATTCCACATGCGAGCGCGCCGTCGCGGGTGGTCGAGCGGTTTCTGGCATTGACGGCGGGCGACGCGGACTGATGTCTCGCAGCCAAAGCCGCTTCAGGGATTTCCACTATGGCGCGGCGGGCTACTCGAAGCGCATTATCCAGCCATCGAAGCGCGTCGGCGCTTTTTTTAAACAATTAAATGGAACCGGTTCCATTGGTCGGGAAGCGGGACAACGAAAGGTGATTTCGACATGTCCGAAGTAGTGATCGTCGCGAGTGCTTTCGGTGCGGACGCCATCCGGCGCGACGGCCATGAGGCGTGGCTGGAGATGGTGGCGCGCTCGGGCGCGACGGCGTTCGAGGTGCGGCGCGAGCTGTTTGCGTCTGAGGCGCAGGCCGGTTTGCCGGCCTTGCGCACGCTGGGCGAAGCGATCGCTGCGCACGGCATGTGGTCGGTTTACTCGACGCCCGCAACCCTCTACACGGCAGTGGGCGAGCTCGATGAAGCCGCGCTGCGGCTCGCACTCGATGAAGCAGCAGCGCTCGGCGCGCGTTTCGTCAAGCTGCAACTGGGCGGGTTTGGCAGCGATGCCCACGCCAACGGCGCAACAATCGCCGCCTGCGTGCGTGGATCCACCGCGCGTCTGGTGATCGAAAACGGGCAGTTGCGCGAAGGCGGCCTGATCGCGCAGTTCGCGGGCCTGTTCGAGGCTTTGGAACGCGAGGGCTGCGCGGCTGCGCTCGGCATGACCTTCGATATCGGCAACTGGCAGTGGCCAGGCGTTGCGCCACGCGATGCCGCCCGGCAGCTTGCCGCGCATGTCGAATACATCCACTGCAAGGCCGTGGTGGGCGAGGGCGCGCGGCGCTTTGCGGCGGCTCCGGCGGCTGACGATCCGCTGTGCGCCGACGTGCTGCAACTGCTGCCGCGCGAGGTGCCGCGCGGCATCGAATTCCCGTTCGATCCGAGTCGCGTTGCCGCGGACGCCGCGCACTACGTGGCATGGCTGGCCGCGGCCTAGCGACTTGTCGACGAGCGCCGGACAACCAAGTCGTCCGCGACCAAACGCGAACCGAACGCCAACCAGACGCCAACCAGACGCCAACCAGACGCCAACCAGACGCCAACCAGACGCGAGCCGGACGAACCGGCAGCATCATGAACCCGCTTGATCAGGAGAGCAGATGAATCCGACACTCGATGTCATCACCTACGGCGAGGCCATGGCGATGTTCGTCGCCGCCGAAACAGGACCGCTCGCCGGCGTCGGGCAATTCACGAAGCGCGTCGCCGGCGCCGATCTGAATGTGGCGATCGGCCTCGCGCGGCTCGGCTTCAAGGTGGGCTGGATGAGCCGGGTCGGCAACGATTCGTTCGGCCAGTTCGTGCGCGAAACACTGAACCGCGAAGGGATCGACCAGCAGCGCGTCGTTACCGACGAGCGCTATCCCACCGGTTTTCAGCTCAAGTCGAAAAACGACGACGGCAGCGACCCGGCGGTCGAGTACTTCCGCAAAGGCTCGGCGGCGAGCCATCTGTCGCCGGACGACTACGCGTCGTCCTACGTGTTGCCGGCGCGGCATCTGCATCTGACCGGCGTTGCGCCGGCGATTTCCGCCTCGTCGCGCGAACTGGCTTTCCTGCTGGCGCGCGAAATGCGGGCAGCGGGCAAAACGATCTCGTTCGATCCGAACCTGCGCCCGACGCTCTGGCCTTCGCGGGCGGCGATGGTCGAAGGTCTGAACGCGCTGGCCGAACTGGCGGACTGGGTGCTGCCGGGCATCGGCGAAGGCGAGATTCTCACCGGCTATACGAAGCCTGAAGATATCGCGCGCTTCTATCTGGAGCGCGGCGCGCGTGGCGTGATCGTCAAGCTCGGCGCCCGTGGTGCGTATTTCCGTACGGCGGACGACGCGGGCGTGGTCGCCGCGCAGCCGGTCGCGAAGGTGGTCGACACGGTGGGGGCCGGCGATGGTTTTGCGGTCGGCGTCGTCAGTGCGCTGCTCGAAGGGCGGACCTTGCCGGAAGCGGTGGCGCGCGGCAATCGTATCGGCGCGCTGGCGATCCAGGTGATCGGCGACTCCGAAGGCCTGCCGACCCGCGCCGAACTCGATGCATTGGAACACGCCGACGCTTGCGCGTCCGGCGTAGCAGGGGTTCATGGAAAGATGCCGGAGACGCTGGCGTAGATAGCCACCCTCTTGCTTGAGACTGGAATGGGACTGGAGGAGACAACCATGACCTCATCGCTTGCGATTCGCCGCTGGTGGACGATCATGCCGATCGTATTCATCACCTACAGCCTCGCGTACCTCGACCGCGCGAACTTCGGCTTCGCGGCCGCGGCCGGGATCAATCAGGATCTCGGCATCAGCAAGGGCCTCGCGTCGCTGATCGGCGCGCTGTTCTTTCTCGGTTATTTCTTCTTCCAGATTCCCGGCGCGATCTACGCGGAACGCCGCAGCGTCAAGAAGCTGGTGTTCTGGAGCCTGATCCTGTGGGGCGGCTGCGCATCGCTGACGGGCATCGTCAGCAATATTCCGTCGCTGATGGTGATCCGCTTCCTGCTCGGCGTGGTCGAAGCGGCCGTGATGCCGGCCATGCTCGTCTTTATCAGCAACTGGTTCACCAAACGCGAGCGCTCGCGCGCCAATACCTTCCTGATTCTCGGCAACCCGGTGACGGTCCTGTGGATGTCGGTGGTGTCGGGCTATCTGGTGCATTCGTTCGGCTGGCGCCACATGTTCATCGCCGAAGGTGCGCCCGCCATCCTCTGGGCCGTCTGCTGGTGGTTCATCGTGCAGGACAAGCCGGCTCAGGTGTCGTGGCTCACGCAGCAGCAAAAGGACGACCTCGCCGAGACGCTGCGCGCCGAACAGGCCACCATCAAACCGGTGCGCAACTATGGCGAAGCCTTCCGTTCGGCAGCGGTGATCAAACTCTGCGCGCAGTATTTCTGCTGGAGCATTGGCGTGTACGGATTCGTGCTGTGGCTGCCTTCCATCCTGAAGAACAGTTCGACGCTCGGCATGGTGGAAACCGGCTGGCTCTCGGCGCTGCCGTATCTCGCCGCGACGCTCGCGATGCTGGCGGCGTCGTGGGCATCGGATAAACTGAATCGTCGCAAGGTCTTTGTCTGGCCGTTTCTGCTGATCGGCGCGGTGGCGTTTGCCGCCTCCTATGCAATCGGCCCGACGCATTTCTGGATCTCGTATGCGCTGCTGGTCGTCGCCGGCGCGGCGATGTACGCGCCCTACGGACCGTTCTTCGCGATCGTGCCGGAACTGCTGCCGAAGAACGTCGCCGGCGGTGCGATGGCCCTGATCAACGGCATGGGCGCGCTGGGCTCGTTCGTCGGCTCGTATGTGGTCGGCTATCTGAACGGAGCAACCGGCTCGCCCGCTGCATCGTATGGTTTCATGAGCGCGGCGCTGGTCGCCGCGGTGATTCTGACGCTGGCTGTGAAGCCGCAACCGTCGGCCTCGGCCAGGCTCGTCGCTACTCCATTGCAAGGAAAATAAGCTGATGAAAAAGATTGTCGCCTACAAGCCGCTGCCCGACGATGTGCTCGCGTATCTGCACAAGCACGTCGAGGTCGTACAGGCCGATGCCGCGCAACATGACGCGTTCGTCGCGGCGCTCAGGGACGCGGACGGCGCGATCGGCGCCAGCGTGAAGATCACGCCCGCCATGCTCGACGGCGCGACGAAGCTCAAGGCGTTGTCCACCATCTCGGTGGGCTTCGACAATTTCGACGTGCCCGATCTCACGCAGCGCGGCATCGTGCTCGCGCATACGCCGGACGTGCTGACAGAATCGACGGCGGACACGGTGTTCTCGCTGATTCTCGCCACGGCGCGGCGGGTGGTCGAACTGGCCGATTGGGTGAAGGCCGGACAATGGCAGGGCAGCGTCGGTCCGGCGCAATTCGGCGTCGAGGTGCAGGGCAAGACGCTCGGCATCGTCGGGCTGGGGCGGATTGGCGGCGCGGTGGCGCGGCGTGCCGCGCTCGGTTTCAACATGCAGGTGCTCTACACCAACCGTAGCCCGAACCCGCAGGCGGAACACGCCTACGGTGCGCGCCGCGTCGAGCTCGCCGAGTTGCTGGCGAGCGCCGATTTCGTCTGCCTGCAGGTGCCGCTCACGCCCGAGACGCAGCATCTGATCGGCGCGGCCGAACTGCGTGCGATGAAGAAGAGCGCGATCCTGATCAACGCCTCGCGCGGCGCGACGGTCGACGAAGCGGCGCTGATCGAAGCGTTGCGGAACGGCACGATCCACGCCGCCGGTCTCGACGTGTTCGAAACCGAACCGCTGCCGGTCGACTCGCCGCTGCTGTCGTTGCCCAACGTGGTGGCGCTGCCGCACATCGGCTCGGCGACCCACGAGACGCGCCATGCGATGGCGTTGAACGCAGCCGAGAACCTGGTGGCCGCGCTCGACGGAACGCTGACGCGCAACGTCGTGAACCGCGACGTCCTGCGCAAGTAAAAATGAAAGTGAGCCCGCCGTGACCAACCCGCACAACGTCGCCCCGCGCCGCGCCACCATCACCGACGTGGCGCGCGAAGCCGGCACCGGCAAGACCAGCATTTCGCGCTATCTGAACGGCGAGTTGAGCGTGTTGTCGCCGGAACTGCGCGCACGCATCGAGGCGGCAATCGAGCGGCTCGACTATCAGCCCAATCAGATGGCGCGCGGTCTGAAGCGCGGCCGCAACCGGCTGATCGGCATGCTGGTCGCGGACCTGACCAACCCGTATTCGGTCGAAGTGCTGCAGGGCGTCGAAGCGGCTTGTCAGGCGCTCGGCTACATGCCGCTGATCTGCCATGCGGCCAACGAAGTGGAGATGGAGCGCCGCTATCTGCAACTGCTGACCACCTACCGGGTGGAAGGCGTGATCGTCAATGCGCTTGGCGTGCGCGAAGAAACCTTGCGGCCGGTGGGCGAGGGCGGCATTCCGGCGGTGCTGGTGGACCGGATGGTGGACGGACTGGTCGCCGATATGGTCGGGCTCGACAATACGGCGGCGGTCGAACTGGCCACGCATCATCTGCTCGAGCGCGGTTTCGACGATATCTGGTTCGTCGTGCAGCCGTTCGAGCGGGTCAGTTCGCGCCGCTTGCGCGAAGCGGCGTTTCGTGCGGCGATCGGCGGCCAGGCGCGCGCTCGCGGCCATACGGTGGTGCTGGAACTGGGCGATGCGGCGGCGCTCGAACAGACGCTCGCCGAACTGGATCGCGCGGTGGATGCGGCTTTCGAGGTGTCGCCCGGTGTGACGCTTCACCTCGCAGCGGGCGCGGCTCCGGACGTGACGCCTGGTGTGAGCGTCGATCTCGCACACGGTACCCGGTCCGACGCGAATCCGAGCCTTGTCCCCGGCGCCGCGCAAGCGACCGGCACGCGGCGTGTCGCGCTGTTCGCGGCCAATGCCCCGGTCGCGCTCTGTCTCGCCCGGCATCTGAATGCGCGTCATGGCGCACGCTGGCAGGAGCGCATCGCGCTCCTCTCCGTCGACGACCCCGAATGGGCCGAATTCGCCGGCATCACGACGATCCGTCAGCCAACCTATCAGATCGGCTACCGCGCGGTGGAGTTTCTCCACGAGCGTATCGACGGGGTGGAGTCGGCTGCTCGCGACTGCCTGCTGCCCGGCGAATTGATCGTGCGCGCGTCAACTTCGCGCTGATCTGCGATCATTCGGGCTGCGGCGCGCAGCGGGTGCGCGCCGGTCATCGCAAGGAAACCCATGGTCGTTGCACCCCTCACGCTTACCTGTCTCGCCCTCGCGACGCTGTTCGTCGCCCTTTTACCGATTGTGCTGTTCCGGCGCCTGCGCCGTCCCTTAGGCCTGAACGGCCGCGATACGATCGCGGGCATCGCCGTGTTTGCGCTGTGCGCCATGGTGATCGAACGCGCGGTGAACGGCTTCGTGCTGCATCAGAACGAGACCACCGCCGCGTGGCTGTCGCATCCGCTGAACTTCGTCATCTACGGTGCGTTGATTGCCGGCGTTTGCCAGGAGGTGGGGCGTTTCGTCGCGATGCGCCTGATGTGGCGACGGGCGACAGCGAGTCCTACGAGTGCCACGCCGCCCGGCATGGTGGCCGGCAAGACGGCGAGCAGGATAGTCCGCAAAGCGCCCCCCACCTCGACCGGCGACAGCACCGCGCTCGGCTACGGCATCGGCCATGGCGGCGCCGAGGCATGGATTGTCGGCGTGCTGGTTGAGATACAGTGGATCGTGTTTGCCGTGGTGGAAAACCGCGGCCAGCTCGATAGCTATCTGGACAACGTCCCGGTCGACTCGATGATGCGTATCCACCTGATTCTCGCCACCTTGTCGCCGCAGATGGCGGGCATTTTCGTGCTGGAGCGGGTGGCGTCGCTGGTGCTGCAGATCGGCTTGTCAGTGTTGATGTGGCGCGGCATACGAGCCGGCTGGCGCGGGATTCTGCCGTTGGCGATCGTGGCGCATGCGCTCGTCGAAGGACCCGCCGCGCTGTTTCAGGCCAAGCTCGTGCCGCTCTACGCGGTGGACGGCCTGTATGCGCTGCTGGCGCTGATCGTGGCCGGCGTGCTGGTCAGGATGTTCCGTCGCGAGGCGCAAGCGACCCAGGCCCGGACCCCCACCCGGGCCTGAAGCGGACCTGAGCACGCAGCACAAACCCTCTGGCGATTTTCAACTTTCGGTCCATCAAAATGGAAGCCTACCAATACGACTGCGCGAGCCCCGACTTCGAAGAGCTGGCGCGAGTCATCAGCGACCTGTTTCCCGAGCAGACGCAATTCATCCAGCGTGCGGCCGAGGATGGCACGCCGACCCTGGCGGTGCACTGGGTGGCGATGCGCTTCGGCGCGGCGGCACGCCGCATTACGGTGACGGTGGTGATGACGCCCGCAGTGCTGGCGCGTTACCGGGCAATGCCGGCGCGGCAGCGCGGGCGCAGCTTTGCGGTGTTGCGCGCCTATGTCGAAGCGACCATCGGCTCGCTGGAAGAGCAGTACGCGAACGGCGAGGCGGTGCCGCGCGAAGTCACGATCGAACTCGACGAACAGTTCGCGTGAATTCGCGGCAAAGCCGGGGCGGCGGCTTGCCGCCCTGGGGCGCTGTTGACTTGCGCACCGCGCAACCTCATTCCACCGTTCGATACACCTTGGCAAAGCGCGCCGCCTGCACGACGCCATAGTCGCCCGGCGCGTATTGCATGACCCAGTCGCCGGCCGTGCCTCGCAGCACGTCGCCGCCGGCCGCGGAGCGCGCCAGCGAGAACGGCTCGGTCATCTGCCGCGCCAGCACGACCGCCGGACGGTTCCGGTAGGGGCCTGGTTCGCCGTGGATGAGCGCGGCTTCGGCGGGGACGTACTTCGCATCGAAGCGATCGCGCGACACCACCCAGCGGTCGCCGGTCGAGCCTGTCACCAGCGCATCGCGCGGCGCATAGCGATTCGGGCCTTCGAGGCTCATCAGTTCGCCAGCGCCGGCGGCGAATTCGACCAGCACGGTTTCATCCTTGACGACACGTTGAGCGGCCGCGTCGGAACGCAGGTCGAGGTTCTTGAGTTCGATCATGAAGCGGGGTGCCGATAAGGTAAGAGCCGAATAATGCGAGAAGCATAAAGCACAACGCCTGCCGGTGAGGGCAGGCGTTGGAGGGAGCTTACCGGAAGCGTCCGGATCTCGCAGGGGAGCTCACCGCTTCACTGTCTTACTGCGGCGCCTTACCGTGCTTCTTGCCGCCGTTATGCGGTCCTTGATGGAAGGTCTGATCGGCCAGCTTCTTCTGGTCCGGCGAGAGGCTGCTGTAGAGCGGCTCGAACGCATCGACCAGCTTCTTCATGCCGTCGGCATGCGCCTGGGCGATGGTTGCGTATTGCTTCATGTCGTCGAGTGCCGACTGGGCGCCCGCATCCTGACGCTGTTTGAACAGTGCGCCCATGGTCTCGCCGTTGCTGCGCATGACGTCTGCGAAAGCGTTCCACTGCGGTTCCTGCGCCGGGGTGATCTTGAGCTGCGAGTGCAGATAGGCAATGCGGTCTTCGACGTTGCGTTCGTGCTTGCCCGCTGCTGCGGACGCTGCGGCAGGCGCCGAGGCCGGTGCGGCGGTCTGTGCGAAGGCGCCGCTCATGGCGAGCGTGGAAGCCAGGATTACCAGTGCTTTTTTCATCGAAACTCCTGATGTTCGTTCGTATTCGGATACAGCGCAAATAGCGCGTGGTCGAGGCGCGGGTCATGCAGATGGCGTCTTGCCTGTCGGCCGGTCCGAATGCCCGCTTTGCCAAGCTCGCTATTAGTATCACGATATCCCTACAATGCGTCTACGTTGCGACAAACGCTTACAACCGAAACGAACAGGAAACGCGGGTGGACAAACTGGTCAGCATGGAGATCTTCGTGGCCGTGGTCGAGGCAGGCAGCCTGACGGCCGCAGCGGAGCGCTTCGATATTTCGTCGGCAATGGTTGGTAAACATATTCGCTCGCTGGAGACGCGGCTCGCCACCCGGCTGCTGACGCGGACGACGCGCCGTCAAAGTCTGACGGAGATTGGTCGTCAGTACTACGAGCAGTGTCGGCGCATTCTGCTTGATGTGAAGGAGGCCGAGTCGCTTGCGGAGGCGATGACCGCGGCGCCACGCGGCGTGCTGAAAGTGACGGTGCCGCTGACCTATGGCGTCGAAGTGTTCGCGCCGGCGATGACCGACTACCTGAACGCATGGCCGGACGTGAGTCTCGAACTCGATCTGTCGAACCGGGTGATCGATCTCGTCGAAGAGAGTTTCGATGCGGCCGTGCGGATCGGCAGGCTGGCGGATTCAAGCTTTGTCGCGCGGCCGCTGAAACCTTACCGGATGCGGGCGTGTGCGTCCCCCGAGTATCTGGCGCGAGCCGGCACGCCGCGCACGCCGGCCGATCTGGCGCAGCACGAGTGCCTCGGTTTTTTGCATTGGGGCCGCGAGGGCGTATGGCGCCTGAACGGCGACGCGCAAGGCGAGAGTCCGTTACGGGCCGGCCGGTTTCGCGCGAACAACGGGCAGGCGCTCAAGGTGGCGGCGTTGCGCGGCTTCGGTCTGGTGTTGCAGCCGGAGGCGTTGCTCGCGAAAGAGATTGCCCGCGGCGAGCTGGTGTCGGTGCTCGAGGACTATCTGCCGCCGGGCGCGCCCGTGCATCTGATCTACCCGCGCGACCGCCGCGCCACGCCGAAGCTGACGAGCTTCATTGACTTCGTGATCGAACGGTTTGGGGCGTGATGGGATAATCCGCTGCACGCTGTTCAACCTTTTGAAAAAAGATTGCCTTCGATGAGACCACCGCGCCTCGATCAACTCGACGACCTCGACCGCAACCTCGTTGCGCTGCTGCAGGTCAATGCGCGCGAAAGCGTGGCCGACCTTGCGCGCCAACTCGGCGTAGCGCGCACGACGGTGATCGCGCGCATTGCGCGGCTCGAACGCACCAACGTCATTGCCGGCTACAGCGTGCGACTTGGCCAGGATGTGCTCGATGCGAGCATCTATGCTTATGTGGGCATCATCATTGCGCCGAAGCATGGACCGGATGTGCAGAAGCGCCTCGGCAAGATGCCCGAGGTGCAGTTGCTGTGCGCGGTGAGCGGCGAGTTCGATTACGTCGCATGGCTGCGCGCGGATTCGCCGGACAGGCTCAATGACCTGCTCGATCAGATCGGCACGCTGGAGGGCGTCGAGAGAACCACGACGTCGATCATTCTGGCGCGCAAGATCGATCGGGGGATGATTGGGGGGTGAGGGGAGAGGCGGGCAGAAGTCGCTATTGCCGCTCACTTTCACCCCGCCGTTTACACCGCTTTTATGCATTTTCGACGATTTGACGTCTGGCATCGTCATATCGTCGAAATAGCTGGTCATAGCGCAGCACTTTGCGCCTATAAACTGTTTTTGCTTCTCCCTAAACTGTGTCGCAAGGGTTCAGCCTTCAGCAATGCGCAGCGCCAGGCGCCGCGCACTTCCGAAGCTGCAGACATACACAGAACAAGGAGAAGCATATGAAAGTTGCCATCGTTGGCGCAGGTTTGATCGGTCACACCATCGCTCATATGCTGCGCGAAACCGGGGACTACGAAGTCGTCGCGTTCGACCGCGATCAGGCGGCGCTCGACAAGCTCGCCGAGCAAGGCATCCCGACCCGCCGCGTGGACTCCGCCGACGCCGCCGCGCTGCGCGCCGCCGTCCAAGGTTTCGACGCGCTGGTCAATGCGCTGCCGTACTACCTGGCCGTGAACGTCGCGACCGCGGCCAAGGGCGCCGGGGTTCATTACTTCGACCTGACCGAAGACGTGCGCGCCACCACCGCGATCCGCGCGATCGCCGACGAATCCGATCACGCGTTCATGCCGCAATGCGGTCTGGCGCCGGGCTTTATCGGCATCGCCGCGCATGAACTGGCGAACCGCTTCACGGAAATCCGCGACGTCAAGATGCGCGTCGGCGCGCTGCCGGAATTCCCGACCAATGCGCTGAAGTACAACCTGACGTGGAGCGTCGACGGCCTGATCAACGAATACTGCCAGCCGTGCGAAGCAATCCGCGATAGTCGTACGCAATGGGTGCAGCCGCTCGAAGGGCTCGAGCACTTCTCGCTCGACGGCACCGAATATGAAGCCTTCAACACCTCCGGCGGCCTCGGCACGTTGTGCGAGACCCTGGCAGGCCGCGTCGAAACGCTCGACTACAAATCGGTTCGCTATCCGGGCCATCGCGAACTGATGAAGTTCCTGCTGGAGGACCTGCGCCTCGCGACCGATCGCGACAACCTCAAGGCGATCATGCGCCGTTCGGTGCCGTCGACCGCGCAGGACGTCGTGCTCGTCTTCATCACCGTGACGGGGATGCGCGACGGTCAACTGGTGGAGGAAGTATTCACGCGCAAGATCTTCGCGAAGACGGTCTGCGGTGTGCCGATGAGCGCAATCCAGATCACCACGGCAGGCGCCATGTGCGCCGTGCTGGATCTGTTCCGCGAGAAGAAGTTGCCGCAGCGCGGGTTCGTGCGTCAGGAGCAGGTGTCGCTGCGCGATTTCCTCGCGAACCGCTTCGGTCAGTTGTATGAAGGGCAGTCGCTCGACGCGATGGCGACGGTTTGAGCCGTGCGCTCACGAGTCTGTCCGAGGGCCGTGAGGGAGTAGTCGGCAGGAGGCAGGAAGGAACGGCCCCGTAGAGGGCTGTCAGGGCGCCCCCGTTTATCGGGGGCGCCCTGTTTTTGCAGTTGCAGTTGTGCGCCTAAGCCGGCGGTGCCGGTGGCGGCCGGTCCACAACGCTGCTACGCACCCACGATCCGCGCCAGCAGCGCATCGTAGTCCTGCGTATCCGGCGCGGTATTGTCGAACTTCAACAGGCCCACGCTGCTTTCGGCACTGGGCACGAAACGGCGTTGCCGGTATTCGTCCCAATGAGCGAGCTTGTAGGCATCGTTCGGATCGCCTCGTTCGAGGATCCGTTGACGCGCCGTCTCTTCCGACGTGCTCACCCAGACCACGCGAATCTCGACATCGTCACCCACACCCAGCCACGCCCGATCGAACAGTTTGCGCTCGCGCACTTCACGCGAGAGCGGCGCGACGACCAGCGCCCCGATGCCGAGTGCGAGGTTGTCCCGCGCGGTATCGATCAGGCCGCGGTACTCCGGGTCGCGCAGATGCTGAAGGAAGAGGGGGCTGTCGCGGTCGTTGGGATCGCTGGTCAGCAGTCCCATCGCGGCGGCGCTGTAGCCGCCGTATAGCGTGTCTTTGTCGAGCAGGCAGAACGCGCTGCCGGCTGCCGTCATCAACGGGGCGATCAGCCGTCTGGCGAGAGTGGTCTTGCCCGTGCCTGCATGTCCGCAGATAAAAACCAGGTACGTCACAAATGCTTGTCTCCGCTCGCGACAACCGGGCTGGCAGCCGGGTCGTTCGGCACCGCGTCACGGCTGAACGTGCCGCTCGCTTCGAGCCACATCACGTTGATGATCCCAAAGCCGAGCGCCACGCCGATACCGAGAATCCAGCTGAAGTACCACATTGCAGTCTCCTTGATCGAAGTCGGGGATACTCGATGCAGCGTGCATCGGCTCGTGGGTGAAGCCAGGCAGCGGTGGTGCGATGTGTGCGTGAGTCTGCGTGGCCGGCGAGCGGCGGGCCGCGCCTATGTCACGATCATGAACAAGTTGCAGGTCGCGCGCAAGTGGGCGAGGGGTAGGCCATTCGGCCAGGCTGGCGGATTGGCGGGGCGTTGCTATGATGGCAAAACACTGGCTCCATCGCACGCCACATCCATAAAAAGGGGAGACGCACCATGCCGAAGCATCTGCTGGTCACCTGGAGAGCCGCAGTGCTGGCCGTGGTGCTCGCCTGCCTTGCCGCCTGCGCCTCGGAACCGGCCGAGCCGGTGGCGTTCAAGCCGGTGCCGGCGGAGCGCATCGTCAAGGCGGGCTACACCCAGCCGGGCGACGGGCTCGTCGCCGTGGACGTGCGGCGCGAACGCTCGCGCGACCTGGTCGTCCGCTTTCGCGATGCGCTCGTGTACGTGGACGGCGAGCAGGTCACCGACCTGTTGAACGGCGAGCACGTCGTCTTCTACCTGAGTCCCGGCGCGCACCGCATCGCGGTCTCGACGCAGTTCGATCCGATTGTGGAAATGCGCTTCGTGGTGACGGCCGACACCCGCTACACGAGCCGCGCATCGGCCAGCTTCAACGCCGATCACCGCATCGAGCTGCACCGGGTAGCACAATAAACTTTCCCGTTGCACGCGGCTGCGTTCCGCCGCAGTGACAATTCGCGGACATCCGTGACACACAAAACCGCTAACATGGCGGCTGTCATGTGTTCAAACGCGCAGGCACGCTGTCGCGGTCAGGCACCACCGCGACGGCGCGCCAATCCGCGCTGTCTTCAAGGTAATCCACATCATGCTGATCAATTGCGCGGCCTACCAGGATGGCCGCAAACTCGCCGACATCCCGATCGAAGACATCAGCGAATACGTTGCGCGGCCCGAGTGCTTCGTCTGGGTCGCGCTCAAGGACGCGAGTCCGGAAGAACTCGCCGTGATGACAGAAGAGTTCGGCCTGCACGAGCTGGCTGTCGAAGACGCGCTGCTGGGCCATCAGCGCCCGAAGATCGAGGAGTACGGCGAGTCGCTGTTCGCGGTCATGCACACGGTCGAGATGGACGACGATCACGAACTGCTGATCGGCGAGGTCGACGTCTTCGTCGGCGCGAACTACGTGCTCTCCGTGCGTCACCGCACCCGCTTCGGCTTTAGCGACGTGCGCGCGCGCTGCGAGCGCGAGCCGAAGCTGCTCAAGGAAGGCGCGGGCTTTGTGCTGTATGCGCTCGCGGACGATATCGTCGATCGCTATTTCCCGATTCTCGAGGCGCTCGGCGCCGAAATCGAGGAGGTCGAAGACCGGATCTTCGTCAAGAACGACCTGCGCGCGTCGCGCGCGATCATCGAGGACCTGTATTCGCTCAAGCGCCGGCTCGTGAGCCTGCAGCATCACGTCGCGCCCTTGCAGGAAGCGATCAGCAAGTTGGGCGGCGGCCGCGTTCCGCAGGTGTGCTCAGGGATGGAAGCCTACTTTCGCGACATCTACGACCATCTCGAACGCATCGTGCGGACCATCGACGGCCGCCGGGAAATGATCGTCACGGCGATCCAGGTCGACCTCGGCATGATCTCGCTGGCCGAGAGCGAGGTGACCAAGCGCCTCGGCTCCTTCGCCGCCCTGTTCGCCGTGCCGACGATGATCGCCGGCATCTACGGCATGAACTTTCAGACCATCCCCGAACTGCACTACAAGTACGGCTATCCGGCCTGCCTCGCCGTGATGTTCACGGTCGACCTGTTCCTGTGGTGGCGCTTCCGCAAGGCCGGCTGGCTCTAATTCACTACCCATCGCCACGCATAACCTCAAGCCCGCCCGGTGTTCTGCTTGCATCCTGCGCAATATCGGTCCAGCATTAACGGCCCGCCGCCGGCAAAGCTTGCAGGCGGCGGCAAACCAGCAGCGACGGCACGCAACGGACCAGCCGCCTGTGCAGTGCAACAGTGCAACTCGTTGACACCGGCAACTGGCTGCCTTGAGAATGGGCCTCGCAAACGTTTGCGCGAAGTTAAAAACACGGCTCATACCGAGCCCATAAACCTGGAGATGTGCATGGACCACCGCATTCGCCGCCGCGTCCTGGCGGCCGCTGTTGCTTTGACTGCTTCTGCCGCGCTGCCTTTTTCGCCGGCTTACGCGCAGGCTGCGAAGAAGCCGAAAGTGGCGCTCGTCATGAAGTCGCTCGCCAATGAGTTCTTCCTTACCATGGAAAACGGCGCGAAGGACTATCAGAAACACAACGCCAACGAGTTCGACCTGATCACCAACGGCATCAAGAACGAGACGGACACGGCGGCCCAGATCCAGATCGTCGAGCAGATGATCGTCTCGAAGGTCGATGTGATCGTGCTGGCGCCGGCCGATTCGAAGGCGCTGGTGCCGGTGGTCAAGAAAGCGGTCGATGCCGGCATCATCGTGGTGAACATCGACAACCAGCTCGATCCGGACGTGCTCAAGTCGAAGGACCTGAACGTGCCGTTCGTCGGCCCCAACAACGCCAAGGGCGCGCAGAAGGTTGGCGACTACCTGGCGAAGAAGCTGAAGGCAGGCGACGAAGTCGCCATCGTCGAAGGCGTGTCGACCACCACCAACGCGCAGCAACGCACCGCCGGCTTCAAGGCGGCCATGCAGCAGGTCGGCGCGAAGATCGACTCGGTGCAGTCGGGCGAGTGGGAAATCGACAAGGGCAACGCGGTCGCTTCGGCGATGCTCAACGAATATCCGAACCTGAAGGCGCTGCTGTGCGGCAACGACAACATGGCTATCGGCGCAGTCTCGGCCGTGCGCGCGGCCGGCAAGCAGGGCAAGGTCTACGTGGTCGGCTATGACGACATCGACGCCATCAAGCCGATGCTGAAGGACGGCCGCGTGCTCGCCACCGCCGATCAATACGCGGCCAAGCAGGCCGTGTTCGGCATCGATACGGCGCTCAAGGCCTTGAGCGAGCACAAGAAGCAATCCGAATTGTCCGGCGTGGTGGAAACGCCGGTCGATCTGGTCACGAAATAAGCTGAGCTCAGCTTAAGACAGGCAGGGCGCGCGCTCGCGCAGCAGTCCGGCGCGCTCGCGCCTTGCGGTTTGGACGGGACGCCCGGGCCGCCCGGACGGGCCGTTCGGACCACCGGCTTGCGTCAATTCAATAAACGCTCAAGAAAGCCGCGCTGCCGCCGTTATTCCAGAGATAAGCGTCATGTCGGCGGACGCGGCGGGACGGGGTGCGCTGGAAGCCCAGCGCATGACCTGCCTTGAGCCGGCATGACACGTGGTCGCCCGACACGGGCTTCAGCCGGCGGTCGTCCGTCTGAAGCTCATGCGAGGCCGCCCCGGAACCAGGATCGCGATGGAATCGACCGCTCACGACGCACTGCCCGCCGTATTGTCCGTGACGGGGATTGGCAAGACCTATGCCGAACCCGTGCTCGCCGACGTTGCACTTTCGCTCTTTGCCGGCGAGGCGTTGGCGCTGACGGGCGAAAACGGCGCAGGCAAGAGCACCTTGTCGAAGATCGTCGGCGGGCTCGTGGCGCCGAGCGCCGGCACCATGCGTCTGGCCGATGCGCCGTATGCGCCGGCCAGTCGCACCGAAGCCGAGGCGCTCGGCGTGCGCATGGTGATGCAGGAACTGAATCTGCTGCCCACCTTGTCGGTGGCCGAAAACCTGTTTTTGAACCGCCTGCCGCAGGCCGGCGCGCTGCGTTTCGGCTGGATCGACCGGCGCCGCCTGCGCGAAGACGCGCGCGCTGCGATGGCGCAGGTCGGGCTCGAAGCGATCGACCCGGACACGCTGGTCGGCGAGCTGGGCATCGGCCATCAGCAGATGGTCGAGATCGCCCGCAACCTGATCGGCGACTGCCGCGTGCTGATCCTCGACGAGCCGACCGCGATGCTGACCGCCCGCGAAGTCGATCTGCTGTTCGAGCAGATCGAGCGGCTCAAGTCGCGCGGCGTGGCGCTGGTCTATATCTCGCACCGGCTCGAGGAGCTGGCGAGGGTGGCCGAGCGGGTCGCCGTGCTGCGCGACGGCCGGCTGGTCAAGGTCGAGGCCATGAACGCGCTGACCAGCGACCAGATCGTCACGCTGATGGTGGGGCGCGAGCTGGGCGAGCGGATCGACCTGGGCGTGCGCAACATCGGCGCGCCGCTTCTGAAGGTCGAAGGCCTTACGCGCGGCACGGTGGTGAACGACGTGTCCTTCGAAGTGCGCGCGGGCGAGATCTTCGGCGTGAGCGGTCTGATCGGCGCGGGCCGCACCGAGCTGATGCGGCTCATCTTCGGCGCCGACCTGAAAGACAGCGGCACGGTGTCGCTGGCGGCCACGCCGGGCGCCGCACCGACGCCGGTGCAGATCGCCTCGCCGACCGACGCCGTGCGCCTCGGCATCGCGCTCATCACCGAGGACCGCAAGGGCGAAGGATTGTTGCTGCCGCAACCGATCGCGGCCAATGTTTCGCTCGGCAATATCGGCAGCGTGGCGCGTCATGGCGTGGTCGACGCGAAGCGCGAAAACGCGCTGGCGCAAAAGCAGATCGAAGCCATGCGGATCCGCAGTTCGGGGCCGGGGCAGATTGTCGGCGAGCTGTCGGGCGGCAACCAGCAGAAGGTCGTGATCGGCCGCTGGCTCGCGCGCGATTGCCGCGTGCTGTTATTCGACGAACCGACGCGCGGCATCGACGTCGGCGCGAAGTTCGATATCTATGGCTTGATGGGCGCGCTGGCTCGCGAGGGCCGCGCGCTGGTCGTGGTGTCGAGCGACCTGCGCGAGCTGATGCTGATCTGCGACCGCATCGGCGTGATGTCGGCCGGGCGCATGACGGGCCTGTTCGAACGCGCCGGCTGGACGCAGGACGCCTTGCTGGCCGCGGCCTTTGCCGGCTACCGCGCCCGCGAGACGCTGCTGCACGCCGTCGACACCAACGAAGCAGGGAGTCTGTCATGACGAAGCGACCGGTCCCGCCGGGCGGCAATCAGGGCAGCGCCCAGGTCAACCCGGGCGCGGCGGGCGCAGCGCCGGTGGCCGATCCGTCCGCGCCGCTCGCGAGCGGCAAGCCGGCGGGCACGCGCCTTGGATTTTCGAACTACCTCGGTCTGGCAGGTGCGCTGCTGGCGATGATCGTGCTGTTTTCGCTGCTCAGCTCGCACTTTCTGACCTACGACACGTTCAGCACGATTGCCAACCAGATTCCCGACCTGGTCGTGATGGCGGTGGGCATGACCTTCGTGCTGATCATCGCCGGGATCGACCTGTCGGTCGGCTCGGTGCTGGCGCTGGGCGCGTCGGTGGTCAGCGTGGCGGCCCTGAAGTGGCACTGGGCGCCGCTGCCGGCAGCCGTCCTCGGAATGGCAGCGGCCGCGCTGACCGGCACGGTGACCGGCGGGATCACGGTGGGTTGGCGGATTCCGTCGTTCATCGTTTCGCTCGGCGTGCTGGAAGCGGCGCGCGGCCTTGCGTACCAGATGACGAACTCGCGCACCGCCTATATCGGCGACGCCTTCGACGTGCTGTCGAACCCGATTGCCTTCGGCATTTCGCCGGCCTTCCTGATCGCGGTGGCGGTGATGGTGGTCGCGCATCTGGTGCTCACGCGCACGGTGTTCGGCCGTTACCTCGTGGGGATCGGCACGAACGAGGAAGCGGTGCGGCTCGCGGGCGTCAATCCGCGCCCGTACAAGGTGATCGTGTTTGCGCTGATGGGGGCGCTCGCCGGGCTCGCGGCGCTGTTCCAGATTTCGCGGCTCGAAGCCGCCGACCCGAATGCGGGCGACGGCATCGAACTGCAGGTGATCGCGGCGGTCGTAATCGGCGGTACGAGTCTGATGGGCGGCAGGGGTTCGGTGATCAGCACCTTCTTCGGGGTGTTGATCATCTCGGTGCTGGCGGCGGGGCTCGCGCAGATCGGCGCGAACGAACCCACCAAACGCATCATCACCGGCGCGGTGATCGTGGTGGCGGTGGTGCTGGATACCTATCGCAGCCGCCGCAAGCGGGTCTAGGCGGGGTGTGCCGGCGTGGCAGCAGGCAAGCGGGGAAGGCAGTGCGTGGATAGAGCAGGTTGGATCTGTCATTGATGCAAACGCCCGGTACGGTGCAGGTCGCACCCGCTGACGGGAAAAACAGGCAGGAGAGCAACAGGTTATGGCGACCATCAAGGATGTAGCGGCCGTGGCAGGCGTGTCGTTCACGACGGTTTCACACGTCGTGAACAACTCGCGGCCAGTGTCGGCCGATGTGCGCGCAAAAGTCGAACATGCGATCCGTCAACTCCACTATGTGCCGTCGGCGGTCGCCCGGTCGCTGAAGGCGCGCGCGACCGCGACGATCGGACTGGTGGTGCCCAACAGCACGAACCCGTATTTCGCGGAGCTGGCGCGCGGTATCGAGGACGGTTGCGCGCGCAACGGTTACTGCGTGTTCTTCTGCAATTCCGACGACGATCCCGCCAAGCAGCGTAACTATTTGCGGGTGCTGCAGGAAAAGCGCATCGACGGACTGATCGTGGCCTCGGCCGGCGACGACGCCGTGCTCGCCCAGGCGCTGGCCGACGCGCGCGAGCCGCTGGTGGTGGTCGACCGCAATATCGAGGGACTCTCGGCGGATCTGGTGCAGATCGACCATGAAAAGGGCGCTTACCTGGCTACGCGCCATCTGCTCGAACTCGGCCACGTGAAGATTGGTTGCATTACCGGGCCGGTTGCCACGGCCGTCAGCGCGATGCGGGTGCACGGCTTTATCCGCGCGATGGCGGAGCGCGGCATCGAAATTGCGCCGGGCGGGATTGTCGAAAGCGATTTTTCGGGCACCGGCGGCTATCGCGCGGCGAGCCAGTTGTTCGAGACGGTGATGCCGTCGGCGATCTTCGCCGGCAACGACATGATGGGCATCGGCGCCTTGCGCGCCGCTGCGGAGCGCGGCATCAACGTGCCGCGCGACTGCTCGGTGATCGGTTTCGACGATATCGAACTGGGGCGTTTCACCTATCCGGCTCTCTCGACGGTGGGGCAGTCGGTACGCGCGCTCGGCGAGATGGCGGCTCAGACCCTGATCGAGCGGATCACCGGCACCGCCGCCGGCACGGCCGGCGCACCGGCGCGCCGGCGGGTGGTCGCGCCGCGGCTGATCGTGCGCGAATCGACGGCGGCATGGGCGGGCGCCGGGGCCGGGGCGGGCCGCCACGGCATAGCGGTGTAAAGGTGTGAGCACGGGTTGCCGCGGCCCGGCTGGCGGTTTGCGGCAGAAGCGCCGGCGCAAAGTCAGCTCTTACGCGGCCGCGCAGCCTTGCCCGGCCGCCTGACCCTCCATCCGGGGGCGCGTTGAACCCGACGCGCCATCCCCGCAAGCCTCCCCAGGAAGCTTCCCCACGCCGCCTCATTCGCCCCCGCCGGCTTCGTTGTAATTCATACAAACTTTCCCCGCCATATTCCTCAGACCATATAAAAACTTTAAGTATGGGATCTCAGTGCCGTAAACGCCTGTTAGAGCGCCGATTCTTTAAAGCGCCGGACAGATCGAGGTAGCACTTCGCGCCACGCTCACCCTCCACTGGATACGTCACAGGAATAAGCATGTTGAACAAGGGCATCACCATCAAGGCACGAATTGGTCTGACGATGGCTTTTCTCGCCGCGTTGCTGCTGGCCATCGGGATTCTCGGTCTGACGGGCATGAGCCGCTCGAACGACGCCCATCACGAGACGTTCAGCAACGAGATGCCGAGCGCCGTCGATATCGGCAACGCCGAGCTCTACGCGGCGCGCGAGCGTCTCGCGCTCGATCGTGCGGCGTTCCTGTTCGGGACCCCGGAAGTGGCGGCGACGGTCGAGCGGGCGCGCGCCATGCGCACCATCTCGGACGCCTGGTGGAAGAAATATTCCGATCTGCCGCGCGGCGCGGAGGAAGACCACCTCGCCCAGGATGTATCGGCCAAACGCGACACGCTGCATCAGTCGTTGGACGGGTTTGCCGCAATCGTGGCCGGGTCCGACCAGTCGAAGGTCGTCGCCGCCGCGAAGGACCTGCAAGTCAAATACAACGATCTGTCGGCCGCCGACGACGCCCTGCGCAAGTCCCAGTTCACCCAGGCGCAGGCAGGCTTCGACGTTGCCCAGAGCAACTTCGAGACGTTTCGCCTGATCAGCATCGTCGCGGTGATCGTCGGGCTGGTGGCGGCGCTGTTTTCGTATCTGACGCTCAGCCGCTCGATCGGCCGGCCGCTTGGCGAGGCGCTCGAGCATTTCGACGCGATCGCCGCCGGCGACCTGCGCCGCCCGGTGATCGTGACCTCGCGCGACGAAATGGGCCAACTGCTCGAAGGCATCGCGAAGATGCAGCGCAGCCTCACCGAGACCGTGCGTTCGGTGCGCGGCGGCAGCGAATCGATTGCCACGGCGACACGCCAGATCGCCGCGGGCAACATCGATCTGTCCTCGCGCACGGAAGAGCAGGCCTCGGCGCTGCAGGAAACCGCGTCGAGCATGGATGAACTGACCGGCACCGTGAAGCAGAATGCCGACAACGCCCGCCAGGCGAGTTCGCTGGCGGCCAACGCCTCGGAGATTGCCAACAAGGGCAGCGCGGTGGTGAGCCAGGTGGTCGGCACGATGGGCGACATCAACCAGAGTTCCGCGAAGATCGCCGACATTATTTCGATTATTGAAGGCATTGCCTTCCAGACCAACATTCTGGCGCTTAATGCGGCGGTCGAAGCCGCCCGCGCCGGCGAAGAGGGCCGCGGCTTCGCGGTGGTGGCCGGTGAGGTGCGCAGCCTTGCGCAACGCTCGTCGGCTGCGGCGAAGGAAATCAAGGAGCTGATCGACACCTCGGTGGAGCGGGTGCAATCCGGCTCGGCGCTGGTCGACCAGGCGGGCCGCACGATGACCGAGATCATCGGCGCGGTGCAGCGCGTCACGGACATCATGGGCGAAATCGCCGCGGCCTCCGAGGAGCAGAGCAGCGGCATCGAACAGGTGGCGCGCGCCGTCACGCAGATGGACGAAGTGACGCAGCAGAACGCGGCGCTGGTGGAAGAGGCGGCTGCGGCGGCGCAATCGCTCGAAGATCAGGCCGGCAAGCTGCGCACCGCCGTGGCGGTGTTCCAGCTCGAAGAGGGGGCGTTCAAGGCGCCCGCCGCTCCGATCGCGCATCGCCCGGCTGCGAAGCCTGCAGTGCGTAAGGCGGCTGCGGCTGCGGCGCCGCGGGCTCGGGTAGCGGCGGCAGCGCCGGCTGCGACGCCGACAGCCGCTTCCGCTGCAAGCGCGTCAGGTGCGGCCGGCACCGCTAGTGCACCGGCGCCGGCCAAAGGCCCCTCGCCGGGCAAAGCCCCGGCGCCCGCTGCGGCCGGCGGCGACAACGACTGGGAAACGTTCTGAGCGGCGTTTGCTTGAGCGAACCCGGCGTAACGGGCAACTTGAGACTGACCGGCGAAGACCACGGTTGCGTACGCAACCGTGGTCTTTTTTCATTGTCAGCGTAGTAAGCGACCCGGTACGACTCGCGATCCGGTACATTGACGGGCGCGACTACGCTTGTCTCCGGGTAGCCTCGGCGGGTGACTGGATCCGGCGCGGCAGGTTGCGCCGCGCTTCGCCTGCCTGGAACGCTGCGCCGTGCGGCAGCGCCCGGCTCCGCTCATGCCATTCCGCACCATTCAATGCGCCAGCCAGAAAGGACCGACATGACGCCACACGACCTCGCGCAACGCCTCGTTGACGCGCGCAGGCAGCACCGCCTGATCGACGCCCCGCCGCCCGACAGCCTGCCGCCCGACGCCGCCACCGCCTACGCGATCCAGCAGGCGGTCATCGCCGGGCTCGGCCAGTCGACCGGCGCGTGGAAAATCGGCGCGAAGGCGCCGGGTGGGGCGGCCTCGGGGGCGCCTATTCCGGCTTCGCAGGTGTTCGGGTCGCCCGCGCGCATCGCCCACGGCGGGTTTTTCCGCGTCCTGCTGGAACTGGAGATTGCGTTCCGCTTCAGCGAGGCGATCGAGCCGCGCGGCGAGGCCTATGCGCGCGACGAGGTGCTCGCGCGGGTCGGCGTGGTGCTGCCGGCTATCGAGATCGTCGATAGCCGCTTCAGCGAGTGGCCCAATATCGCCCCGCTCGCGCAACTGGCCGACGCGCAGAACAACGGCGCGCTGATCGCCGGACATCCGGTGGCCTACTCGGGATTCGCGCGCACGTTCGATTTCGTCTCGCCGGAACTGGAATTGACATTCGACGGCACGTCGCTGGTGCCGGAAGCATCCGGCAATCCGGTCGGCGATCCGCGCGAACTGCTGGTGTGGTTCGTCAACCATTGCGCCGCCATGGGCATTACGATCGAACCGGAATGGACCATTACCACCGGTTCCTATGTGGGCGCGCACCGGGTCGACCGGGCGGGCATCGTACATGGCCATATCGACGGGCTGGGCGAAGTCGAGATCGAGTTGACCTGATACACGGGGCCGGGCGCCAGCCCGGTCGCGTCGTCCATTCATCAAGCATGCCGGCAGACCGTGCCGGCACCTCAAGCGATGCGCGCCCGGCCACCTTGTCGCCGGCGGCGCATCCAAGCCTTCTCCCTACCCGTATACACCTATGCAAGCCGGCGCGCGAGCCGCCGACATCCCGTTATGAAAGTGGCCGACCATGAGCGCGTTGTGGATATCGCGCGTCATGGTCGGACACCGTACGTTTGCGTGCAATGGAGGGTGAACGAAACGTGCGCTGCATGGACGAACCAATCGGGTGCTGTGCGCAAGCCAGGCTGCCCAACATGTAACACAGCGCGAAACGTGTGCACGAAAACCTTGCGCTGCGCGTTGAGGAAAAAAGCGCAGGTACAACGAACGACATGCAGGTGTAGCGCGAAGTAATTCGGCGGCAGAGAATAGGGCAGACAACGAGGCTTGCGCAGTCGACGCGTTTGAATCTGCGCGAGCAACGTTGCAATGACAGCGCGGCTTTGCGCCGCTGCCGGGACGCAAGACGTTTCATGCAAGATAGCAGTAGGGATGGCTGCAATCCTGGGCAATCCGGTCGAAGATTGTAGGTGACCGAATCTGTGTTTCCAAGTGAGGATTGTAGGGAGGGCAACACGGCACGATTTTCATCACGTAGTCCGTGAAAAAAAATTTAAAAGGGTTTAGGATGAATTCGAGCGATGTCGTTTCCGATTAGCGCGCCGCGCACGACATCGGTCTAGACTTTGGCGAGGAGGTAGCATGGATATCTACAGCAGTTTCGCGACCCGCTTCGAGAAAACGCGAGAAGATGAGCTCTCGCTCGAGGAGTATCTCGCGCTCTGCAAAGACAATCCCGCCGCGTACGCTACAGCTGGCGAACGCATGTTGACGGCAATCGGAGAACCCGAACAGATCGACACTCGCAACGATCCGCGCACCTCGCGTATCTTCGCGAACAAGGTCATCAAGGTATACCCCGCATTCCGTGAGTTCTACGGAATGGAAGACGTGATCGAGCAGGTGGTCGCGTACTTCCGGCACTCGGCCCAGGGGCTCGAAGAAAAGAAGCAGATCCTGTATTTGCTTGGCCCGGTTGGCGGCGGCAAATCGTCGATCGCCGAACGTCTGAAGCAACTCATGGAACGCGTGCCGTTCTATGCGATCAAGGGCTCGCCCGTGAACGAGTCGCCGCTCGGTCTGTTCGACTACGACGAAGACGGTCCGATCCTTGAAGAGCAGTACGGCATTCCACGCCGCTATCTGAAGAGCATCCTCAGCCCGTGGGCCGTCAAACGGCTGCACGAGTACAACGGCGACATCCGCAAGTTTCGCGTGGTGCGCCGCTATCCTTCCATCCTGCGGCAAATCGGTATTGCCAAGACGGAACCCGGTGACGAAAACAATCAGGACATTTCGTCGCTGGTGGGTAAGGTGGATATCCGCAAGCTCGAGCAATACGCCCAGGACGACGCCGACGCGTACAGCTACTCCGGTGGCCTGTGTCTCGCGAACCAGGGCCTGCTCGAATTCGTCGAAATGTTCAAGGCGCCGATCAAGGTCTTGCACCCGCTACTGACCGCCACACAGGAAGGCAACTTCAAAGGCACGGAAGGCTTCGGTGCGATCCCGTTCGACGGCGTGATTCTGGCTCACTCGAACGAGTCGGAGTGGAAGGCATTCCGCAATAACCGCAACAATGAGGCACTGCTCGACCGGATTTTCGTTGTAAAGGTCCCGTATTGCCTGCGTTACGGCGAAGAGATCAAGATCTACGAGAAGCTGCTGCGCAATTCTTCGCTGGCCAATGCGGTGTGTGCGCCCGGCACGCTGAAGATGATGGCGCAGATGTCGGTGTTGACGCGTTTGCAGGAGCCGGAGAATTCGAGTCTCTTCTCGAAGATGCAGGTGTATGACGGGGAAAATCTCAAGGACACCGATCCGAAGGCCAAGTCGTATCAGGAGTACCGCGACTTCGCCGGCGTCGATGAAGGCATGACCGGCGTGTCGACCCGCTTCGCGTTCAAGATCCTTTCGCGCGTGTTCAACTTCGATTCAACCGAGGTCGCGGCGAACCCGGTGCATCTGATGTACGTGCTCGAACAGCAGATCGAACGCGAGCAGTTCCCACCGGAAACCGAGCAGAAGTACCTGTCCTTCATCAAGGACGTGCTTGCGTCGCGCTACGCGGAATTCATCGGCAAGGAGATTCAGACTGCCTATCTGGAATCCTATTCGGAGTACGGACAAAACATCTTCGATCGTTACGTCACGTATGCCGACTTCTGGATCCAGGACCAGGAGTTCCGCGACCACGACACCGGCGAGAGTTTCGACCGCGCGTCGCTGAATGCGGAACTGGAGAAGATCGAGAAGCCCGCTGGCATCAGCAATCCAAAGGACTTCCGCAACGAGATCGTCAACTTCGTTCTGCGCGCGCGAGCGGCAAACGCAGGCAAGAACCCGGCGTGGATCAGCTACGAGAAGCTGCGCGTCGTGATCGAAAAGAAGATGTTCTCGAACACGGAAGAACTTTTGCCGGTGATTTCGTTCAATGCCAAAGGATCGGCGGAGGAGCAGCGCAAGCACGAAGACTTCGTCAACCGGATGGTCGCGAAAGGCTACACGCCCAAGCAGGTGCGGCTGTTGTGCGACTGGTATCTGCGCGTGCGCAAGTCATCGTGATTGCCTCATGAGACGAAGAGCGTGCCGCCCGCGCAGGAATGCGCGGGCACCTTGCGAGGCGCAAGTTGCATGGACATAGCGTTGCAGTTGCAGCGTGCGTCTCGCGCACCCGAATGAGTGCTGCATGGGATGGGAGTCAGCGTTGAAGCGCTCACTCCCGTCGACATGGGAGACCGGATGTGCTTCATCAAATCATCGACCGCAGGCTAGCTGGCAAGAACAAGAGTATTGCAAACCGCGAACGCTTTTTGCGTCGTGTCAAAGGCTATATCCGTCGTGCCGTCTCGGAAGCGGTGCGCGATCGCAGCATCAAGGACATTCAGGATACCCAGAGCATCACCATTCCGCGCAAGGACATTGCGGAACCGTCGTTCCGCCATGGCCCCGGCGGCAAGCGTGAGATGGTGCATCCCGGCAACGCCGACTACATCCGCGGCGACAAGATTCCGCGTCCCCAGGGCGGGGGTGGCGGAGGCGGCGGCAACCAGGCCAGCAACGAAGGCGAAGGTCAGGACGACTTCGTATTCGAGCTGAGTCGCGAAGAGTTCATGCAGTACTTCTTCGACGACCTCGAATTGCCGCGTCTGGTCAAAACCCATCTGCTGGCCGTGCCCACCTGGAAAAGCATTCGTGCGGGCTGGGCGGCGGAAGGCACACCTAATAACATCGACGTGGTCCGTTCGCTGCGCAGCGCGCTCGGCCGGCGCATTGCGCTCGGCGCGCCGCTCGTCAACGAGTTGCATGAGCTCGAACGGCAGCTCGAAGAGATGAAGGCGGACCCCGACGATCGCCGCGACGACATCAAGGCGCTCGAAGAGGAAATCCATCATCTGCGCGGGCGCATCTGGCGCATTCCCTTCATCGATCCGTTCGATCTGCGTTACGTGAACCGCGTCAAGCAGCCGACACCGTCCAGTCAGGCCGTGATGTTTTGCCTGATGGACGTCTCGGGTTCGATGGACGAGCAGCGCAAGGATCTCGCCAAGCGCTTCTTCATCCTGTTGTACCTGTTCCTCAAGCGCAATTACGAGCGCATCGAGGTGGTGTTCATTCGCCATCACACGCGTGCCGAGGAGGTCGACGAAGACACCTTTTTCCATTCCACCGAAAGCGGCGGCACGGTGGTGTCGAGCGCGCTGGAGCTGATGAAGAAGGTCCAGGAGGAGCGGTATTCGCCGACTGAATGGAACATTTACGGCGCCCAGGCCTCGGACGGCGACAACTGGACCGACGATTCGCCGAAGTGCCGCAAGATCCTTTCGGATGACATTCTCGAGAAGGTGCGCTATTTTGCGTATATTCAGGTAACGCCCGAAGAACAGAACCTGTGGCTCGAATATGCGCAGCTTGCGCTGTCGCAGCCGCACATGGCGATGAAGAAGGTCGAAACGGCCGCCGACATCTACCCTGTGTTCCGGGAGTTGTTTGAAAAGCAGGTGGCGTCATCATGAGCACCAAACATCTGCACAATGAGGCGCGCGGCTATCAGCCGGAGCGCAAAAAAGGCGTGCCGAAGCAAGCGATCGGGCATGCCGAAGCCGCGGCGGCCGATCCAGGCGCCGTCGATGCGGGAGCAGGTCTCGATGGCGCTGCTGCAGCACGGGGACACACCGGAACGCCCACTGTGGGGCAAAGGGAAGTCCGTATGAACGTAGCCGATAGACGGCCTTTGCCGTGCCCGTCCGACTGGACCTTCGAACTGATCGAGGAATACGACACCCACATTGCCCATGTTGCAGAGCAATATGAGCTCGACGTCTATCCGATCCAGCTCGAACTCATCAGCGCTGAACAGATGATGGATGCGTACGCGTCCGTCGGCATGCCGGTCAACTACCGGCACTGGTCGTTCGGCAAACACTTCCTGTCTACCGAGAAAAGCTACCGTCGCGGCCAGATGGGGCTGGCGTACGAAATCGTCATCAATTCGAACCCCTGCATCGCGTATCTGATGGAAGAGAACACGATGACGATGCAGGCCCTCGTCATCGCGCACGCGGCCTACGGCCACAACTCATTCTTCAAGGGCAACTATCTGTTCAAGCTGTGGACGGATGCGCACGCGATCATCGATTACCTCGTCTACGCCAAGAACTACATTGCGGAGTGCGAGGAGCGCTTTGGCCTGGACCGGGTCGAGGAACTGCTGGACTCCTGCCATGCGCTGCAGAATTACGGCGTGGACCGCTACAAACGGCCGCAAAAGCTGTCGCTGCAGAAGGAGTCGGCGGCGCGGCGCGAGCGGGAAGCGTATCTGCAGTCGCAGGTGAACGAGCTGTGGCGCACGCTGCCGAACAAACACACGCCGGAACCCGAGGAAACCGACGACCGCTATCCGCCCGAGCCGCAGGAAAACCTGCTGTATTTCGCCGAGAAGAATGCGCCGTTGCTGGAGCCGTGGGAGCGTGAAGTCATTCGCATCGTGCGCAAGATCGGCCAGTATTTTTATCCACAGCGCCAGACCCAGGTGATGAACGAAGGCTGGGCGACGTTCTGGCACTACACGCTGCTCAACACGCTGTACAACCAGGGCAAGCTGGAAGACGGCTTCATGATGGAGTTTCTCCATTCGCACAGCAACGTGGTGTATCAGCCACCGGTCACCAAGCCGTATTACAGCGGGATCAATCCGTACGCGCTGGGCTTTTCGATGATGAGCGACATTCGCCGCATCTGCGAAAACCCGACTGAGGAGGATCGCAAGTGGTTCCCGGAACTGGCCGGTAGCCCGTGGTTGCCGGCGCTGCATTACGCAATGCGCAATTTCAAGGACGAAAGCTTTGTGGCGCAGTATCTGTCACCGCACCTGATCCGTGAAATGCGGCTCTTCTCGGTGCTGGACGATGACATGCGCGATGCGCTGGAAGTCTCCGCGATCCACGACGACAGCGGCTATCAGTACGTGCGCCAGGCCTTGTCACGGCAGTACGACATGCATCATCGCGAGCCGAACATCCAGGTCTGGTCGGTGAACACGCGCGGCGACCGGAGCCTGACGCTGCGGCACTTCATGAGCGACAACCGTCATCTGTCGGGAGACAGCGACGAGGTGCTCAAGCATATGGCGCGGCTGTGGCAGTTCGACGTGTATCTGGAAAGCGTCGACGAAAACGGTACGGTCAGGAAGCGCTATGAGTGCAGGTATGTACCGCCTGCGGTGAGGGTTTGAGCCGTACGCCGACGTCAGCGCAGTAAGCGGGCGCCGTCGCTCGCAGAGGCCAAGCGGAGAGGGGCAAAAAAACGCCCAGTCAGGGAGCTGGGCAAAGTCACCAGAAATCTGGCGACGGAGGATTTCGGTATTGGCAAACAGGCCCGCGCGTACGGCTAGCGCGGGCCTGTTTCGTTTGTGCGGCTCGCGAGCCGGCTGCGCGGCTCTGTCCTGAACAACCCGTCGATCAATGCGCGACGTAGACCGGCGGCGAGTACGTGCTGAGCGTCGTTTCAGCGCGCTGACCCGACTGCGACGTGCCGCTCGTGCCCGGACCGTAGCCGGTCGTCTCCGCTTGCGCGGTACCGTTTTGCGCAGCGACACGGGCTTCGGCAGCCTGGATATCCGACGGGTAATACGGATCGCGGCCACGGGCGGGCGAGTAGCCGGCCTTTTCGAGTTGCACCAGTTCCGCACGCACCTGGGCGCGGGTCACGGGTTGGTTCGACTGGGCGAACGACACCACCGGGGTAGCGAGCACAGCGGCGATAGCAACAGCTTGAATAAGGGACTTCATGATGATTGACCTCCGAAAATTATTTTGTCGACTGCCTGAAGCAAACTTCTAAAGCCGGTGAGGCCGAATCAATGGCCGAAGAACACCGAGCGCGGGCCCGTAACCGGTTCACGCACGCCGGATTGCGAAGCTTGTTCGCTTACGCCACCGTACGCGCTGTTGGTATTGGCGTTGGCATCCGCGTTGGCGCGTTCTGCCGCAACCGTTTGTGCGCTTTGGCCTTGTTGCGAGGCAGGGGCGCCGACAGCAGGGCGGTAGAACGGAGCCGGGCCGTAGCCGCTGGCAAATGCCGGGGCGGCGAGGGTGGCAGAAGCGGCAACCAGCAGGGCAGCAAGAATCTTGGTCTTCATGATGGACTCCATATACGTTTCGACTTCGGTTCAGGAAGGCGTCGCGACAGCGGCCTGAGCGGTGTGTCTGCAACGTCGATGGAGGCAGTGTATACCCCTACTATTGAATATTTGTATCGATAGGATGAAATGACTGTTTCGAATTGGCCGCCAATCCCGTCAGCCCCGTCGGATAAGGCTGAGCGGCGGGCGGCCAGGCGTGGTGGCGGCGAAAAAGGGCTCGCCCGCTATGCGACGACGATGTCCGTCCCCAGTTGATGCAGCAGGTCGCGCAACGCTTCGGCCTGGGCCATTCGCGCGTCGCCGCGCAGGTGAATCTGGACGGCGCGGCCGGCTATGCCGTCGACGGGATGCGCCAGCCATAACTCAACCGCGAGGCCGAGGCCCTCGGGCTGGTTGTCGGCCACCGGTTCGATGACACGCGGCTTGAAAGAGGCACGCTCGGACATGGCAAGTTTCCTTCTGATCGGATGTCGAGCCTCGATGCTAGTCAGCCCCGCGTGGGCCGACAAACGACAAATACGCGTTTGCAAATCATCCTGACGCTTAGCTGAAATCGCGCTTTCTACAGGAATATTTGTTGGTTCTGCGGGGCTGGCTGCGGCTGCTAAGGTAGCGTTCGTGCATCGTTGCAGCGATGCCGCTGCTTTAGCAACCTTGCCGGGGTTGCAACACAGGGTTGCAATACACGGCCGCCACACACAAGAAGGTCTCTATAAAAATGAAATCCAGCACTCTCGCCGCATGGCTCCTGGGGTTGATGGTCACGGTGTCGGGCGTCGCCCACGCCGATCGTCTCGACGACATCAAGAAAGCCGGCGTCCTGCGCGTCGCCACGTTCGACAGCAACCCGCCGTTCGGCTACGTCGATCCCGCCACGAACCACATCGTCGGACTGGATGTCGACTATGCGAAGGCGCTGGCCGACAAGCTCGGTGTGAAGCTCGAGCTGCAGCCGACCAATCCGGCCAACCGGATTCCGTTCCTCACGTCGGGCAAGGTCGATCTGGTGCTTGCCAACTTCACCATCACGGATGAACGCGCCAAGCAGGTCGATTTTAGTATTCCTTATTTTTCGTCGGGTCAGCAGTTTCTCGCCAAGAAGGGCGTGCTGAAGTCGCCGGACCAGATCAACAGCCTGCGCATCGGCGCGGACAAGGGCACCACCAACGAGATCGCGGTGCGCGAGAAATTCCCGCAGGCCACGGTCGTGGCGTATGACGACACGCCGTTCGCCTTTGCGGCCTTGCGCGCCGGCAATGTGCAGGCGATCACCCAGGACGGTCCGAAACTGGTCGGCCTGCTTGCCAACGTGCCGGACAAGCAGAACTACGAGATTCCGCCGTTCACGATCACGAACGACTACATGGGCGTCGGCATCCCGAAGGGCGAAGTGCGCCTGACGGCCTTCGTCAACGAGACCTTGAAGGGCCTCGAAGCAGACGGCTCGGCGGGCAAGATCTATAACCGCTGGTTCGGTCCGCAGACGAAGACGCCGCTCGTGCGCATCTTCAAGATCGGCGACAAGACCTGAACCCGAGGCGAGTTCGCTCGCGTCAAGAAAGTAGATGGGCACGCCACGGCGTGCCCATCGGTGTTTTAAAGCTCGATGAAATCCGGCAGGACAGACGATGCAGGCGTGGCTCGCTCCAAAATATCTGATGTGGTTATGGCAAGGCTTCGGCGTGACGCTCGGCCTCGCGTTGTCCGCGGCCGTCGCGGCGACGGCGCTGGGCTTCGTGCTGGCGCTGGCGCGCCATGCGCGCTATCGCGCGGCGCGGCACGCCGCGGGCGCGTATGTGGTCGCGTTTCGCAATACGCCTTTGCTGGTGCAGTTGCTGTTCTGGTATTTCGGCGTGGCGACCTTGCTGCCGGATGCCGTCATGCAATGGTTGAATACGGCGCACACGGTCCATGCGATGGGATGGGCCGTGCGTTGGCCGTCGTTCGAGTTCGTGGCCGGCTGGATCGGGCTCACGTGCTATACGGCGGCGTTTATCGCCGAGGAGTTTCAGGCGGGACTGCGCGGCGTGCGGGAGGGCCAGCACCACGCGGCCGCCGCGCTCGGACTCACGCCGTTGCAGGCGTTCCGCTACGTCGTCTTGCCGCAGGCGGTGCGTATCTCGCTGCCGCCGCTCTTTGGGCAATACATGAACCTCGTCAAGAACTCGTCGCTGACGATGGCAATCGGCCTCGCCGAACTGTCGTACGCGGCCCGTCAGGTGGAGACCGAAACCTTCCAGACCTTCGCGGCGTTTGGGGTGGCGACGCTGCTGTATATCGCGGCCGTGGCGGTGATCGAAGCGGTGTCTCTGGTTGTCGCGCATCGCCGTGACCTGTCGTTCGCGAGGCGCTGATATGCAATGGTCGCTGTTATTGAATAACTTGCCGTATCTGCTGGTCGGTGCGTTTCCCGACGGGCCGCTAGGCGGGGCCGCCTTGACGCTGGTGCTCGCGGTGACGTCGGCGCTCGCCTCGGCCGTGCTGGGCATGGCCGGCGGTATCGCGTTGGCCATGGCCGGCCGTATCGCGCGCGTGCCGCTCCTGCTCGTGATCGGTTTTTTCCGGGCCATCCCGGTGCTGATGCTGATTTTCTGGACCTTCTTCCTGTTGCCGGTGCTGTTCCACGTCAACGTGCCGGGGCTCGCGGCGGTGGTGTGCGCGCTGTCGCTGATCGGCGGTGCGTATCTCGCGCATTCGGTGCACGCGGGCATTCTGGCGGTCGGCGAGGGGCAATGGCAGGCCGGACTGTCGCTTGGGCTCACGCGCATGCAGGCCTTGCGCTACGTGCTGCTGCCGCAGGCGATCCGCATCATGACGCCGTCGTTCGTCAACCAGTGGGTCTCGCTGGTGAAAGACACCTCGCTGGCGTATATCGTGGGCGTCGGAGAACTGTCGTTCGTCGCCACCCAGGTGAATAACCGCCTGATGGTGTATCCGGTGCAGATCTTCCTGTTCGTGGGTTTCATCTACCTGGTGCTGTGCACGGCGCTCGACCGGGGCGCGACGTATTGGTTGACGCGCAGCGGACGCGACGCACGGGCTAGCGTGGCTCCTGTCGCACCGGCCGTTCCCTCTCGCGACTGATCGGCGTCACTTCACGACACCTCCTGCCGCTTCGTCGCAAATCGATGGTCCTTGACGGGCTGAGTCGCGAATATGAGCGTCACAGCAGCGAAACAGGAACAAAGATGAAACCGAAAGTCATCGTGGCTCTCCTTGTGACGGCGATACAGATTCAGGGTGCGCACGCGCAGAGCAGCGTCGGCAATTTCCTGACGGGTGGCGCGACGGTCGAAGTCGTCGAACACGATGGCGCGGCGCAGGTCGTGCCGAAGCCCGAGCGGGTCGTGATTCACGATTTCGCGGTTCGCATCGATGCCGTCACGCTGGATAACTCCATCGCCGGCCGCTTGCACCGGGACCGGTTGATGCGCCATGGAACCGACGAAGATTCGACGCCCGACGTGCTGGCTAAGCATGTTCGAAGCGTTTTCTCCAAGGCGCTCGCCGAACAGCTCGAGAAAGACCACGTTGCGTCGGCAAGTGCCGCTTCGGCCGCCGTGGCCGCGGCTGAAGGCGGCGGAGCGCGGCTGGTGGTGGACGGCGAGTTCACGGCAATCGACGAAGGCAGCAAGACCAAACGGAAGTTGATCGGCTTCGGCAGCGGTGCAAGCGACATCAAGACGCATGTCGCGGTGTCGTCGATGGTAGCGGGGCACTCAACCGTCGTACTGGCTATCGACCTGGATTCGAATAGCGGCAGGGCGCCCGGCAAGGTCGCGACCATGGGCATCAATTCGCAGGCAGTGGGCACGGCAGTCGGGGCGCTGGGAATGACGGGCACGACGGTGGACGCCGACGCCACCCGGATGGCGAAACTGGTCGCCATGCAGATCGAAAGCCTGATTAATGGTCCGAAGGCTGCGGCGAGTCCTGCTGGAAGTCCGGCTGCCGAAACGGGTGGGGCGCCGCAGGCAGGGCGTTCGGCGGGTTGAATGGCGGTCACTCGCGCGGCTTCGCGCCGCACGTCTGCGCATGCGACGCCACGCACGAGCCTCGAGCCTCCCCGGACGAGTCATGTCCCGAGGGGCCGCTGCATTTAACGACCTCAACTGACTGATGGCTCGCCTTCACCCGGCTTCTTGCCGGGCCGGTCGGCTGGCGACTGTTTGCGTGTTTCATCGTGGCGCTCGGGCAGTTTGCTCTTCTCGTTGTCGCTGTGCGTCACAGGCTGCGGATGCTCGAAATCCGGCGGCGTGGTGGGTTGGGGTTTGCTCATGACGGGCTCCTTGAGTGGATCTAAGGAAGGTGTAGCAACCGGCGGTCCCGCTGGCGGGATTGCCGATCTCGGCGCGTGGAACCACGTCGTGCCGGTAGAACGCGAAGCCTATTGAAGCGCCCTACGTTTGCACCCCCACGGTGCCACCACGCCTCGCCAACGTGCACACGCACCGCATAGCGGGGCGCGCCAGCCGCGCAACATCCGCACCCAAACCCCGCTTCCCCCCAATCCACCTGGCTTCCCCCCACCTGGCACGCAGTTCGCTTAGAACGCCTTCAGAGTAGAAGCGGCTAGCGACCGGCATATCTGTGCCGGCAACGTGGGGCATTGCTCTTGGGGCGCATCGTGCGCCCACGTCGACCTCGAGTCGGCGTTTGAACGGGACCGTCCGGTCCCGCCGACAAGGAGCGTGCGATGCAGTGGCCCCAGCTTTTCACACGAGCGATTAACCTCGGCGCATCGGCAATCTCGCCACGCGCTGCGCGTTCGTGCCCGCATCGCACGACTCCCATTGCTTCGCCATCCTCAGTTTCAAATCCACCCATATCCATCCCTCACACCTTGTGTGTTCTCACACGGAGCTTCGTCATGCGTGTTTTGCGCTTTCTTTCCCGCTTCGCCGCATCAGCCCCTTCGTTGCTCGCGCGTGCCGCATCCGCGTTCACGCTCGCCGGCAGTCTGTTTGCCGCATCGCTCGCTCACGCTGAAGATCACGTGACCTTGCTGACCAACTGGTACGCACAGGCCGAACACGGGGGCTTCTATCAGGCGGTGGCGACCGGCGTCTACAAGAAGTACGGTCTCGACGTCACGATCAAGATGGGCGGCCCGCAAGTCAACGGCATGCAGTTGCTCGCCGGCGGCCAGGCCGACTTCATGCTCGGCTACGACTTCCAGGTGCTCTCGGGCGTGGAGGCCGGCATTCCGGTGACGACCGTGGCCGCCTCGTTCCAGTACGACCCGCAGGGCATGCTCACGCATGCCGACGTGACCAGTCTTGCCGGACTCAAGGGCAAGACGATTCTGGTTGCCGGTTCGGGCCGCACGAGCTGGTGGCCGTGGCTGAAGGCCAGATACGGCTACACCGACGCGCAGTCGCGACCCTACACCTTCAACCTGCAACCGTTCTTCGCCGATCCGAACGTGGCGATGCAGGCCTATCCGTCATCGGAGACCTATCAGGCGGAGCAGGCCCATGCGAACGCGCACTTCTTCCTGTTCGCCGACGACGGTTATCCGCCGTACAACACGACAATCGTCACGATGCGCGACACGCTGAAGGACAAGCCGGATGTGGTGGCGCGCTTCGTGAAGGCGTCGATGGAAGGGTGGAAGAGCTATCTCAACGATCCCGCTCCCGGCAATGCGCTGATCAAGAAAGACAACCCGCAGATGAGCGATGCGCAACTCGCCTACGGCGTCGCGCAACTGAAGAAGCTGAAGCTTGTCACGGGCGGCGATGCAGCCACGCTCGGCATCGGCGCCATGACCGACGCACGCTGGAAGAAGACCTTCGATTACATGGTCGGCGCAAAGCTGCTCAAGCCCGCCACCGACTACCACAGCGCCTACACGCTGCAATACATCCAGGACGCCAAGGTGATGCCGTAACGAATGCACCGGCACTTGCCGTCACGCTTTCCCGCGCCGGCGCGCTTCGTCGCGCCGGCTGATACAGACATGTTGATTGAAGGAGGTTCACGATGCTGGTCACCCGTCAAAAGGTCTTGCGCCGCTTCTGGTACGCCATTATGCCGATGGCGCAACTCGATGCCGGTCCGCAGCCGTTCACGCTGCTCGGCGAGCCGATCGTCCTATGGAAGGGCGTGGGCGGCAAACCGCACGCCTTGCGCGATCGCTGCTGCCATCGCACCGCCAGGCTGTCCAAGGGCTTTGTCGACGGCGACGGCAACATCGCTTGCGGCTATCACGGCTGGACCTACGACTGCTCCGGCCAATGCGTGAAGATTCCGCAGAACGGCGGCAGTGCGATTCCCTCGCGGGCGGTGGTACAGGCCTATCGTTGCGAGGAGCGCTACGGCTACGCCTGGGTCGCGCTCGACGAGCCCTTGCAGCCCATCCCGACGTTTCCCGAGGAAGACGCAACGGGTTATCGCCGCATTCTTCAGTTCTACGAACGCTGGCAGACCAGCCCGCTGCGGATGATGGAAAACTCGTTCGACAACTCGCATTTCAGCTTCGTGCACAAATCGAACTTTGGCCTGTTCGATAACCCGAAGCCGTCGAAGTACGAATTCCGTCCCAACGACTGGGGCTTCGAGGCCGAAGCCCATGTGCCGGTGCGCAACCCGCCTGCCAGCTACCGCGTGACCGGCACGACCGAGGAGGTGACCGAGCGGCATCTCACCAACCGCTGGTTCATGCCGTTCGCGCGCCGCTTCGGCTGCGTGTATCCGGCGAGCGGCGTGCATCACATCATCTACAACTGCGCGACGCCCATCGACGATCGCACGCTGATGCTGTCGCAATGGCTCTATCGCAACGATACCGAGGAGGCGTGCTCGACTCAGGAGCTGATCGACTGGGACCGTCCGATCACCGACGAAGACCGCGACATTCTCGAAGCGACCGACTACGACGCCTGCATCGATGTGCGGCGCCAGCAGGAGTGCCACATGGAATCGGACCAGCCGGGCCTGCTGATGCGGCGGATGCTGCTGAAGCTGCTCGCGGATCACGGCGAAAGCGAGGTATTTCGCATCGAAACGGAGGTTTGAGCATGGACAGTACCACTCAGGTTTCTGCGCAGCCCGACACGCTGGCCGCCGCGCCGAGCCGCGACAACCCGCCGTTGCTGTCGGTGCAGCGCGTCGACAAGCGCTATCCGAACGGCACGATCGCACTCGAAGACGTACGCCTTGCGATTGCGCCCGGCGAGTTCGTTTCCTTGCTCGGGCCGTCGGGGTGCGGCAAGAGTACCTTGCTGAAGATGTTCGCCGGCATCGAGACACCCACCCATGGTCATGTGCGCTGGTGGGGTCAACCGTTCGAAACGGTGGGGTCGCCGGGCCGGCGCATGTCGATGGTGTTTCAGGAAGCCACGCTGATGCCATGGGCGACGGTGGCCGACAACGTGCGCCTGCCGCTCGATCTCGCTCGCGTGCCGCGCCGCGAGGCCGATGCGCGGGTGGCCGGGGCGCTTGCCGGCGTGGGGCTGGCAAAGTTCGCCAGGGTGTTGCCGCGCGAGTTGTCCGGCGGCATGCAGATGCGCGCGTCGCTGGCCCGCGCGCTCGTCACCGAACCCGACCTGCTGCTGCTCGACGAACCGTTCGGCGCGCTCGACGAGTTCACCCGCAACCGACTCGACAGCGATTTGCGCGCCTTATGGCAGCGGCGCGGCATGACGGTGGTGTTCGTCACGCACAGCATCTACGAAGCGGTGTATCTGTCGAGCCGGGTGGTGGTGATGCAGGCGCGGCCGGGGCGGATCATCACCGAGGTGCCGATCGACGGGCCGCTCGAGCGCGACGACGCCTATCGCGTATCCACGCCGTTTATACAGGATTGCAAAACGTTATCCGATCTGATCGTCGACGCGCATCGGGCATCCCATATGAACGAAGACGCGGAGGTGCAATCATGACAGGCGACGTGCTTCGGGCTCATTCCACGCGGCGCGCCAAAACCCTGCGCGATACCCAGCGCACGCCGCTGCTGCAACGGCCGGGCATGGCGAAAGCCATGGCTCCGTGGCTGGTCGGCGTTGTTTTTCTTGCGATCTGGCAGGGCTGGTGCGTGCTGTTCAAGGTGCCGTCGTACCTCGTGCCGGCGCCCAGTGCGATTCTAGGGCAGTTGATTCAGGACGCCCCGTTGTTATTCGGCAGCCTGCTGGAAACGTTGAAGATCACGCTGCTGGCGTTCGCGCTGGCCACGGTGCTGGGTGTGATCATTGCCTTGCTGTTCGTGCAGAGTCCGTTGATCGAGGCCAGCCTGTTTCCCTATGCGATCCTGTTGCAGGTGACGCCGGTTGTCGCCATTGCACCGCTGATCATCATCTGGGTGAAGGACATGACGGCTGCGCTGGTGCTGTGCGCCACACTGGTGGCGCTGTTTCCGATCATCTCGAACACGGCGCTCGGTTTGCGCAGCGTGAATCCGGGGCTCATCAACCTGTTCCGGATCAATCATGCGACGCGTTGGCAGACCCTCGTGCGACTGCGGATTCCCAGCGCGCTGCCGTATTTTTTCGGCGGCTTGCGGATTTCCAGCGGGCTCTCGCTGATCGGCGCGGTGGTGGCGGAGTTTGTCGCGGGCACCGGCGGCAGCGGCGCGGGCCTTGCCTATCAGATCCTGCAGGCGGGTTTCCAGTTGAACATTCCGCGGCTCTTTGCGGCCTTGCTGTTGATTACCGTCACCGGTGTCGTGCTGTTCGGCATCACCGTGTGGGTGTCGCGCATCGGCTTGCGCGGCTGGCATGACAGCCAGTTGTGATTGGCCGGCTGTGGTCTTCGTAGCAGGGCCGCGGCGGCGGAACGCAATCGGGTAGCCGCCCTCGTTTTCCGTGACTCAACTCAAGTCAACTCAAGCGCAATCTCAAGCTCAAGCATATGTCCATGCCGATCCAGACACACGAGACCCACGCAGACCGCACTACCGTTCTGATCCGCAACGCAGCCGCCATCATGACGGGCGGCCGCGGCGATGCGGACGACCCCGCACGCGTCAGCGGCCCCGATATCCGTCTTGCCGGCGACACCATCGAGGCGATTGGCGCCCTGAGCCCGCGTCCCGGAGAAACGATCGTCGACGCCACCGACTGCGTGATCTATCCGGCGTGGGTCAACACCCATCATCACCTGTTCCAGTCGCTGCTCAAAGGCGATACGGCGGGTCTCGACGCGTCGTTGACGCCGTGGCTCGCGGCGACACCGTATCGCTTTCGCGCGCTATTCGACGAGCAGCGCTTTCGCCTCGCCGCGCGCATTGGGCTGATCGAACTCGCGCGCTCGGGCTGCGCGACGGTCGCGGATCACAACTACGTCTACTACCCGAACATGCCGTTCGACAGTTCGGCGATCCTGTTCGAAGAGGCCGACAAACTTGGTCTGCGTTTCGTGCTGCTGCGCGGCGGCGCGACGCAAACGCGCCAGCTCGAAGCCGATTTGCCCACCGCGTTACGCCCGGAAACGCTGGAGGCTTTCGTGGCCGATATCGAACGTCTCGCTGCCGCTTATCACGACGCCGGGCCGCGTGCGATGCGGCGCGTGGTGATGGCGCCCACCACCGTGCTGTATTCGATCTCGCCGGCGCAGATGCGCGAAACCGCGGCGGTCGCGCGGCGTTTGGGATTGCGCCTGCACAGTCATTTGTCGGAGACGGTCGGCTATCAGGACAGCGCGCACGAGTTGTACCGCCGCTCGCCGGTGGCGTTCTGCGGCGAGCACGACTGGCTCGGCGACGATGTCTGGTACGCACATCTCGTGAAGGTCGACGCCGACGAAATCGCGCTGCTCGCCGAAACCGGCACCGGTGTCGCGCATTGCCCGCAAAGCAATGGACGTCTGGGAAGCGGCATCTGCCCGGTGCGCGAGATGGCGGAGGCGGGCGTGCCCATCTCGATCGGCGTCGACGGCGCGGCCTCCAACGAAGCCGCCGACATGATCTCCGAAGTGCACATGACCTGGCTCGCACAACGGGCGCGGCTCGGCATGGCGGCGACGCCGCGCTTTCGCGGCGGCAGCTTCGAAGGCGGCGCGCATGCGGCGAGCGTGGCCGACGTGATTCACTGGGGCACGGCAGGCGGAGCGCAGGTGCTGGGGCTGGCCGAAGTGGGGCGCCTCGCGCCGGGCTATTCCGCCGACCTCGCGATCTACCGGCTCGACGATCCGCGTTACTTCGGGCTGCACGATCCGGCCATCGGTCCGGTGGCCTCGGGCGGCAGGCCGAAGCTGGCGGCGCTGTTCTCGGCGGGACGGCGTGTCGTCAGCGACGATCGGATCGACGGCGTGGATCTCGCCGAACTGGGCCGCGAGGCGCGGGCAGCGGTGAAGGCCTTGCTTGCCGAGGTTGACGGCTGAGGCGCCCGAGCCGCTTCGCTTCAGGCAAACGCGGGGTGACGCTCAGACCCGTCAAACGCGCTTCGTTCGGGCTTGAGCGGATACGCAGGTGACAGCCCTCACGGGGAGCGCCCCTGGGTTCGCGCGAGCAGCCACGCGACGCCCGCCAGCAGCGTGGCGCTGACGAGTCCGGCGAGCAGCACGGTCATCGCGGCATAGTCGTTGCCGGCGGCCAGGTACCGCTCGCTGGTCGTGTATACCAGCGTGAGCGGTTCGCCGCCGAAGCGCAGCGTCTCGGCCCTGCGCACGACGGGGGACGAGTCGAAGGCCGCATCGCTGGCCGCCTCCGACGTATAGAGCGACGTAGAAGGGGCGCCCGCGAAGACCTGCAGGTCGACACCCCATTGATGGGCCATGCCGCGCTCGAACAGACGCCGCGGGTCTACCACGGCCACCAGCACGCCGGCGACCCGGGTTGGCGCGTCGTCGAGCGTGGCGGACGCGGGCGTGGTGGAGTCCGCGGGGGACGGGCCGCCTGATGGGCCGCCATACACCGGCAGATACAGCTCGAAATGCGGGTGAGCGGGCTGCTGCATGGTGCTCGCCTGCGCGGCGCGGGCATCGAGTGTCAGTTCACCGGTGTCGAGGGCACGCATCAGGGCCGCACGGCGCGTGGGGTCGCGGCCCAGATCGTAGCCGGCGGCCGGCGCGCCGGCCCGCACCGGCGTCATCAGCGTGACGGGGGCGAACGGCTGCGCTTGCTGCCCGGTGGCGATGGCTGCGCCGCCGGGCGCCGTCGCACCGGGTCCGAGTTCGGCATAGCCGAGCGCCCGCACGATGGACAGCGTGTCGTCCATATCGAGCCGTGTCACGTACTGTCGCCAGGCCTCCGGCGTCACCGTGGGCGACACCACGAACACGCCGCTGGCGCTGCGCAGCACATACTCGCAAGTCGCGAGTTCCTGTTGCAGATCGCTGGTGATATGGGCCGTGCGCTGCTCGAACTGGCTGCGCGCGGTTTGCAACGATTGTTCGCGCACCAGCCACCACGTGCCGAGCGCCGTCGCGAGAATGACGACAAAAGTGCCGGCGGCGGCAAAGGCGGGTTGCCGGATCAACGTGATGATACGCATACGCAGGGTCGACATGTCGTGGCCTGGCGTATCGCCGTTTCCGGTCGTACGCAGCTTGCTTGTTCGAAGACATGCACCCGCCCGAACTGCCGGGCGCGATGCGGATGGGAGGCGCGTGCGCCGTCGAAGCGCCGCTGACCGCGGTGATCGCGCGGACCGCAGCGGGGCACACCGGCGTGATTGTGCATGGGTCGCACGGATCGTGCCAGTCCGGTTCAACACCAGGCACGACACGCTGACGGCACGTTTGCGGCGGAGTCGTATAGAGTAATAAGGCAGCCGGATCTGAACGCCATGCCGTCCTCACCTTTTATGGGGCTGTCTTTCACATGAAATACAAGGACTATTACGCGACCCTCGGGTTGGAGCGCGGCGCAACCGAGGACGACATCAAGCGCGCCTATCGCAAGCTCGCCCGCAAGTATCACCCCGACGTCACCAAGGAAGCGGACGGCGAGGAGCGTTTCAAGGAAGTGGGCGAAGCGTACGAGGTGCTGAAAGACCCGGAGAAGCGGGCGGCCTACGACCGGATGGGCAGCGAGTGGCAGAACGGCCAGGAATTCCAGCCACCGCCGAACTGGGACGAGGGTTTCGAGTTCAGGGGCGCGGGCCACGAAGCGGCGGGCGAGGCCAATCTCGACGATTTCTTTGAAGCCATGTTCGGCCATGCGCGCGCAGCCCAGCAACGGCAGGCGGCGGCCGCGATGGCCGGCCAGGATCACCACGCCAAGGTGTTGATCGATCTGGAAGAGGCCTACCGCGGCGCGCAGCGCTCCATTTCGCTGCAGATGCCGGTACTCGACGCGCAGGGGCACGTGACGCTGCAATCGCGCACGCTGGACGTCGCCATCCCCAAGGGCATCCGCGCGGGCCAGCACCTGCGGCTCAACGGCCAGGGCGGTCCCGCGATGGGCGACGCGCCGCCCGGCGACCTGTATCTGGAGATCGCATTTCGCGAACATCCGCGTTTTCGCGTGGACGGCCGCGATGTCTCGCTCGACTTGCCGGTTGCCCCCTGGGAAGCCGCGCTCGGCGCCCAGATCAAGGTGCCCACGCCCGACGGTTCCGTCGAAATGACGGTGCCCAAGGGTTCGCAAGGCGGCCGGCGCTTGCGCCTCAAGGGCAAAGGCATTCCGGGAACGACTCCCGGCGATCTGTATGTAATCCTGACCATCGTCTTGCCGCCGGCCGATACCGAGCGCGCTGCCGCCGCATATGACGTGATGCGGCAAGCGTTCAACTTCGACCCACGTGCGCATTTTTATGGATGACCGCTCATCATGAAAGAGTCCGTGACGACTTATCTGGAAGGCCAGATTGTCAATGAAGAGATGGAGTTCACGCTTGTCGAGTTGTGCCAGGCAAGCGGCGCGTCGCAAGACGAGGTGACCTTGTGGGTTGCCGAAGGTGCCTTTACGCCGCGCGGGGAGGAACCGCAGGAGTGGCGTTTTAGTGGCGCATCGCTGCGCCGCGTGCGCACGGCGCGACGCCTCGCGCACGATCTCGAGATCAATCCGCCGGGCATTGCCCTGGTGCTCGATCTGCTGGACGAGATCGATGCGCTGCGCGCCCATCCGAGGCGCGCGCGGAGCACTTGAATCAGGCGCCGTCCGGATTTAACAATTGTCCCGCTCAGCCGCTCCAGGCAAGCCGCAGCGGGTGATCGGGCAAACCTGCAAATAGGCCCTTTCTCCCGCTCTTTTCTGCGGATCGAAATCCGCCCGTCCCCCCAATAATCCGTCCTGTGTGATGAGGTGAAGGTCGCTTCACGCTTCGTCACGCGACGAATCATACGGGGAGAATCAATGAGAACCAGCATGCTCTGCGCGGCAGCCGCCATGACGGCGCTTGTCGCCGGCATACCCGCGCACGCCGAACTCGGCGCTGCGCCGACCTGGCCGGCGAGCACGGCGGGCCGGGCGACGAGACTGGTCCAGCACGTCAGTTCGGCCGAGGTGCCGTACGTCGTCAACGAAACCACGCTGAATGGCGGCACCGTGGTGCGCGAATACCTTGCGCAGAGCGGAACGGTGTTCGCGGTGGTCTGGCGCGGCCCGCAGATGGCGCCGCTCAACACCTTGCTCGGCAGTTACTTTCCCGCCTATCTGCAGGGCGTGAGTGCCTTGCACGCGGCTCAGGGCGGCGGCCACGGGCCCGCTAACGTGCAGCAGCCCGGCTTGATCGTTCAGACGGGCGGCCATATGGGCAATTTCGCCGGCCGGGCGTATTTGCCGGCCTCGCTCCCGCAGGGCACCAGCCCCGACGACTTGCAATGAACAGGATCAACATGACCCGAACCATGGCCTGGGCGTTCGTCGCGGCGCTCATTACCGTTTTTGCCGCGTGCGGAGGCGGTGGCGGCGGTTCTTCGTCGGCCTCGCCGACGGGCAATTCGACCAACACGTCTACGTCTACCAGCAACACGCCTGTGACGACCAACACGCTCAGTTCGGCTAACCCCACCGCGAGCCCGACTTCGAGCACGGCGGCCAATACGGTGCCGGTGGTGGTCGCCGCCACCCAGTTCAACCGCGCCAATTCTCCGTTGACCAGCGTGACCGTGTGTGCGGCGGGCAGCCAGGCAAGCTCGCACTGCACGACCATCGACAATGTGCTGGTCGACACCGAATCGTTCGGCTTGCGCCTGTTTGCTTCGGCGATTCCGGCGTCCACACTCAACGCGTTGACGGCGCAAACGCAGACACCGGGCGGCGCCACGATTGCCGAATGCGCCATCTTCGGCAGCGGCTACGCGTGGGGCACCGTGCGCAACGCCGACATCAGGATGGCGGACGAAGTGGGGCAGAACGTACCGATCCAGGTGATGGCCGACACGGCGCTCACGGCGTCCGCGCCGGGCGACTGCCAGGTGCAGCCGGCCCTCGACACCCCGAGCGACCTGGGGGCGAACGGCATTCTCGGGGTGGGCGTGGCGCCGCAGGACTGCGGCAGCCAATGCGTGAGCAATAGCCCGGCAGGTTTTTACTATGCCTGCAGCGGCTCGACCTGCAGCGTCGCCAATCAGGCGCTCGCTGCACAGGTGGGCAATCCGGTCCAGTACTTCGCGACCGACAACAACGGCGTGGTGCTGGAGATGCAGCCGGTCGCCTCGACGGGGGCGTCGTCGGCGCTCGGCACACTGGTCTTCGGTATCGATACCCAGGCCAACAACGCGCTCGCGGGGAGCGGGGCGACCGTGCTGCAGACCAGTTCGAGCGGCGACTTCGACGCGACGTACAACGGCGTCACGTATAGCGGCAACTCCTACTTCGACTCGGGTTCGAGCGCGCTGTTTTTCGCGGACTCGACCATCGTGGCGAACGGCCTCAAGTACTACGTGCCCAGCACGACGCTGGCACGTTCCGTCTCGATTGCCATCAACAATCTGGCGACGGTGACCATCGATTTCAACGTGGCCAATGCGAACACGCTGTTTGCTTCGGGTAACTACGCGTTCAACGATATGGCGTCCTACATGACCGGCATCTTCGATATGGGCATGCCGTTCTTCTACGGGCGTCACGTGTATTACGGCATCTCGGGTGCGGCGTCGTCGGGCGGCGGCGCTGGGCCGTACGTCGCGTTCACGTCGAGCTGACGGGAGCGCAGGGTGGGGTGTGCGCGCCACGCAGGCGGCGCGCATCGCTCAACGCATTGCCAGCGCGTTCGCGAGCTTCGCTTGCGGCCGCGCCACGTGATAACCCTGCACGTAGACCTCCGGGCGTTGCCTGAGCCAGGTTAGCTGCGCCTCGCTTTCTACGCCCTCCACGACGACCCGCATATCCAGCTTGTCGAGCAGATCGAGCAGCCCTGTGATCACCACACAATCGCGCGCCGACCCCGGCACGCGAGCCATGAAGCCGCGCGCCAGCTTGACGGTATCGATCTGGGCCACGCCTAGCATCGCCAGCGGCGAATAACCCGACCCGAAGTCGTTGAGCGCGAGCCGCACGCCGAGCTGGCGCAGCGAGCGCGTGAACTCCTGCGTCGACAATAGCGTCGACGCATCTTCTGCTGCGACCAGTTCGAGTTCGAGCAGTAACGGGTCGACGCCGTGACGGCGCGTCGTGTCGCGAATGGTGGCGACGAGCGCTTCGTCGAGCAACTGCGACGGCTGGATATTGATCGCCGCGGCGGGCAAGCTCTGGCCGGCTCGCCGCATCTCGCCGAGTTGCAGGCAGACCGATTCCAGCATGAACGCCGTGACCTCGCGCGCGGTTTCCCGATCGTCGAAGGCGGACACGAAGCACTCGGGCAGCAGCAGACCGTACTCGGGATGCTGCCAGCGCAGCAGGCATTCCACGTTGAGCAGCTTGAGGGTTTGCGCGTGGACGACCGGCTGGAAGGCGACGCCGAATTCGCCCGCCTTCAAGCCTTTGCGAATCCGCTGCGCAAGCGTTTCGTCGCGGCTCGCCGACGCCGCCGCTTCGCGCATGGCGCCCGAGTTCGTCAGTTTTAATGCGGCATTTCCGATGCGATTCACGGCGCCTTCCTTTTCGATGTGAGCGATAAGCCTCCGACTTCACACTCGGCGGTCTGCGGGTCTGGCCGGTCGCGAGGACGACGCGGCGCTTTTACGGGTTTAAGGATAGAGCGGTGCGTTGCGGGAGACTGTCAAGAATAGACAGCTTGAAAGCCTGAATCTCTAAATACTGTCAGATCGAGCGATTTATATGGGGCGCATTGAGCGTGTCGTAGAGGGAATTTTACATGTTTAAAGAAAATTTGACGTCTCTTGAATATTTGCTGTTGTAACGGTTTTGGGTGGTCGGCAATGTGCGGAAGCGCACGCTACGCGTTTTGTCAGATTAATGTGATGATTATAAAATGACTGTAAATAAAACAACCGTATAAAACAGTATTCCGTTCGACAGCACGGCGACATATTCAGGTATCGCAATTTCTGGGATTGACTCATCCACCGCAGCGTTCTGTCCTCAGCCATGCTGCGGTGGGGTTCCAGGCGATCCATTTCATGCCGCTGCCGATGCGCTATAACCCACGAAAATCGGCTTTATTCTGCATCGGCTTAATCTTTATTATCCCGGAATTCGCCGTTTCTGCCTCGATTTGACAATTCCTGACAAACCCTGTCGGGTTAATTTGCATTGCTTGTCATTCTTTGAAAAGCGAAACCCATAGAATCCGGCCTATCCCATTTTTGCGCGTCGGGGTTCGGTTTTTAAAGGCCAGATAATTTCGTCTGCTAATGCCAGAAGGTCGGTTGGTGTCGCGCGTTACCTGAGAGGGCTTTGTCAATCATGAACAAGTCGTACAGAACCATTTGGAATGAGGCACTGGGTGCGTGGGTCGCCGCATCGGAAATTTCATCTGCGCGCGGCAAACCGAACAAATCTTCCGTGGCGAAGGCCATTGCCGTGGTCGTGCTGGCCGCGAGCGCGGGGGTGAATGTGGCCGAGGCGCAGTACGCCGTGGGGAACGGCACCGCGACGGGCGCGCAGGCGATCGCCATCGGCGGCTCGAGCGGCAGCACCACGACGGCCTCCGGGACGACGTCGATTGCGATCGGCGCCAATGCGAGCGCCTCGGGCAATTATTCGCAGGCCTTCGGGCAGGCGACGACGGCAACAGGCGCGAGCGCGATTGCGATGGGCTCGGGGGCCAAGGCGACCAGCCTGGGTTCGACCGCGGTCGGTAACGACACGACGGCGTCCGGCAGCAGCTCGGTCGCCATCGGCGGCGGCAACAGCAGCGGCACCGGCGGCTCGGCCGCGCTGGCGGCCAACTCGGTTGCGATCGGCCGCTTTTCGGTGGCGCAGAGCGCGGCGACTTCGGGCGTGGCGATCGGCTATGCCGCGACGGTTTCGTCAACGGGCGCCGTGGCATTGGGCCAGTCCGCGACGGCGGCCGGCGCTTCCTCGATCGCATTGGGGCAGAGCGCGATTGCTTCGGCGACCCAGGCGACCGCGCTTGGCTACAACTCGAACGCGGCGCAGCAGGCGGTAGCGGTCGGTAACGGCGCCAGCGCGACGGCGACTTTCTCCGCCGCCGTGGGCGGCAACGGCACGATCGCCAACGCTTCGGAGGCCTCAGCTTTCGGCGATGCGGCGACTGCCTCAGGCGTGGCCGCCACCGCACTCGGCACGTACGCGTCGGCTACCGGCGCGAGCGCGACGGCGATCGGCACGACTTCGACCGCGACGGGAACCGGGGCCACGGCGATCGGCACGTATGCCACGGCAAGCGCCAACAATTCAAGCGCGATCGGCGATGGCGCCACGGCAAGCGCGGTTTCGTCCGGCGCGATTGGCTATAACTCGATTGCTGCGGGCAACAACTCGCTCGCCCTCGGTGCTGGCAGCAGCGCCAGCTACGCCAATAGCGTGGCGCTTGGCGCCGGCAGCGTGACGGGTGCGGCTGCGCCGACGGGTACCGGCTACCTGACGGGCAGCGCGGCGCCGCTTTCGGAAGTGTCGGTGGGCAGCCCGACCGCGTTGCGGCGGATCACCAACGTCGCTGACGGTTCGGCGCCCCAGGACGCCGTCACGGTATCGCAGTTGAGCACCGGCATGAGCACCACGGCGAGCAACATCGCCAGTCTGTCGACTTCGACGTCGACGGGATTGAGCACGGTGACGAGCAGCGTGGCGTCGCTGTCGACTTCGACGTCCACCGGGATCAGTACCGCGCAGAGCGGCGTGAACTCGTTGTCGACGGGGTTGAATACGACCAATAGCAATGTGACGGCATTGTCGACTTCGACGTCGACCGGATTGAGCACGGCGGTGAGCCGTGACGCCAGTCTGTCGACCGGGTTGAATACGACCAACAGCACGGTGAGCGCATTGTCGACCTCCGCGTCGACCGGCATCAGCACGGCGCAAAGCGGTGTAGGTTCGCTGTCGACCGGGTTGAACGCGACCAACAGCAATGTGGCATCGTTGTCCACGGGCCTGAGCACGACGACCAGCAGCATCAGCTCGCTGTCGACCGGCCTCGGCACGACCAACAGCAGCCTCACTTCGCTGTCGACCTCGACCTCGACGGGCCTCGCGACGGCGAACAGCGGCATCGCCAGCCTGTCGACCGGCGTCAGCACGGTTCAAACCAATGTCAACGCACTGGGCACCAGCACGGCCTCGGCGTTGGGCGGCGGATCGACGTACAACGCGTCGACCGGCGCAATCAGCGCGCCGTCTTACACGACGTATAACGCGAACGGCACGACCAGCACGGTCAATAACGTGGGCGCGGCGCTGAACAACATCGACAGCCAGGGTATCAAGTACTTCCACGCCAACTCGACGCTGGCGGATTCGCGGGCGCTGGGAGCGAACAGCGTCGCGATCGGCCCGAACGCCGTCGCCAACAACGCAGGCGATGTCGCGCTGGGCAATGGTTCGGTGACGGCGAGCGCGAATCCGACCAGCAGCGCCACGGTCGGTTCGACGACCCTCAGCGGCTTCGCAGGCGCTACTCCGAGCAGCGTCGTGAGCGTGGGCGCAGTGGGCGCCGAGCGGCAAATCACGAACGTCGCTGCAGGGCGGATCACGGCCACCAGCACGGATGCGGTGAACGGCAGCGAGTTGTACGCCGTGGCGAGCCAGGTTAATTCCGTGGGCAATTCGGTGAGTTCGTTGTCGACGGGGTTGAGTTCGCTTTCGACGTCTACGTCGACGGGTATCAGTACGGCGCAGAGTGGTGTGGCTTCGTTGTCCACGGGTTTGAGCACAACGAACAGCAGCGTGGCTTCGTTGTCGACTTCGACGTCGACGGGTATCAGTACGGCGCAAAGCGGCGTGGGTTCGCTCTCGACCGGCTTGAGCACGACCAACAGCGGCCTGGCTTCGTTGTCGACTTCGACGTCGACCGGCATCAGCACAGCTCAAAGCGGCGTGACGTCGCTCTCGACGGGCTTGAGCACCACGAACAGCAACGTCGCCTCGCTGTCGTCGGGACTCAGCACGACCAACAGCAATGTGACCTCGCTGTCGACCTCGACCTCGACTGGCATCAGCACGGCGCAAAGCGGCGTGACGTCGCTGTCCACGGGGCTGAGCACGACGAACAGCAGCGTAGCTTCGCTGTCGACCTCAACCTCGACCGGCATCAGCACGGCCCAAAGCAGCGTTGCGTCGCTGTCCACCACGACATCGACGAGCGTCAGTTCCTTGTCGACCGGTGTGAGCACGGCGCAAAGCGGCGTTGCGTCGCTCTCGACGGGTCTGAGCACGACGAACAGCAATGTGACTTCGCTTTCGACTTCGACCTCGACAGGTATCAGCACGGCGCAAAGCGGCGTGACCTCACTGTCCACTGGCCTGAGCACGACCAACAGCGGCGTCGCTTCGCTGTCGACTTCGACCTCGACGGGTATCAGCACAGCTCAAAGCGGCGTGACGTCGCTGTCCACAGGCCTGAGCACGACGAACAGCAGCGTAGCCTCGCTGTCGACGTCAACCTCGACCGGCATCAGCACGGCCCAAAGCGGCGTGACCTCACTGTCGACTGGCCTCAGCACGACCAACAGCAGCGTAGCCTCGCTCTCGACCTCGACCTCGACGGGTATCAGCACAGCCCAAAGTGGCGTGACCTCACTGTCCACTGGCCTGAGCACCACGAACAGCAGCGTAGCCTCGCTTTCTACGTCAACCTCGACGGGCATCAGCACAGCGCAAAGCGGTGTGACCTCGCTGTCCACTGGCCTGAGCACGACCAACAGCAGCGTCGCCTCGCTCTCGACCTCAACCTCGACGGGCCTGAGTTCCTTGTCCACCGGCGTCAGCACGACCAACAGCACGGTAGCGAGCCTGTCCACCTCGACCTCGACCGGGCTGAACTCCCTGTCCACCGGCGTGAGCACGACGAACAGCACGGTAGCCAGCCTCTCCACCTCAACCTCGACGGGCATCGGCTCGCTGTCCACAGGCGTGAACTCGCTGTCGACGGGTCTCAGTACAACTAACAGCTCGGTAGCGAGTCTCTCGACGTCAACCTCGACAGGTATCAACTCGCTGTCGACAGGCCTCTCCACCACCAACAGCAATGTCGCCTCGCTGTCGACGGGGGTAGCCAACTCGGTCCAGTACGACGACGCGAGCCATACGAAGGTCACGCTGGGCGGAGCCGGTTCGACCACCCCGGTGACGCTGACCAACGTCGCCAACGGGGTGAACCCGACCGACGCCGTCAACTTCGGACAACTGACCTCGCTGTCCACCACAACGTCGACGAGCATCAGTTCGCTTTCGACCGGCGTGAGCACGGCGCAGAGCGGAGTAGCGTCACTGTCGACCGGTCTCACCACGACGAACAGCAACGTCGCGTCGCTGTCCACGGGGCTGAACACGACCAACAGTAACGTGACCTCGCTGTCGACGGGGCTGAACACAACGAACAGCAACGTCGCCTCGCTGTCGACCGGTTTGAACACGACGAACAGCAACGTCGCTTCGCTGTCGACAGGCCTGACCACGACCAACAGCAACGTCGCCTCGCTGTCCACCGGCCTCACGACGGCCACCAGCAGCGTGACCGCGTTGTCGACGGGCATTGCCAACGGCACCGTCGGCCTCGTGCAGCAGGTGGGCGGCGCGCCGGGCAACGGCGCGATTACGGTGGGGGCCAACACCGGCGGCACCAGCGTCGACTTTACCGGCACGGCGGGCGCACGCCAGCTCACCGGTGTCGCGGCCGGCACCGCGCCGACCGACGCCGTCAACGTCAGCCAGTTGCAGGCGGTGGCCTCGGTGGCCAGCGACGCGGTGCTGTACGACAACGCCTCGCACACCAGCGTGACGCTCGGCGGCGTCGGCGCCACCTCGGCGGTCGCGCTGACCAATATCGCGGCAGGCGCAATCACGGCGACCAGCACGGATGCGATCAACGGCAGCCAGTTGTTTGCGCTCGAAACGCAGATGGGGACGCTCGGCAGCCAGCTCACGCAGCTCTCGCAAACCACGACGACCAACACCGGCGCGTCGAACTCGAAGTACGTCGCAGTGAATTCGACCGGTAACGCCGCAAGCGCTACGGGCACGGAATCGGTAGCGGTGGGCGGCAATTCGACCGCGAGTTCGAGCAACACCGTAGCAGTGGGGTCGGGCGCGCAGGCAACCGGCTCCAGTTCGTCCGCGGTGGGCGCCAATGCGGTTGCGTCCGCACCGAACTCGGTGGCGATCGGCGCGGGCTCGGTGGCGAGCGAGGCGAACTCGGTGTCGGTGGGCTCGCCCGGCAATGAGCGGACCATCACCAACGTGGCGCCGGGCGTCAACCCGACCGATGCGGTAAACGTTGCGCAACTGCAGGGTGTTCAGCAGAATATCAACGACGTGGCCCGCGCGGCGTATTCGGGCGTGGCCATGGCCGGTGCGCTGGCCGGCTTGCCCCAGGTGGAACAGGGCAAGACCTTCCAGATCGCCGCTGGGGTGGGCAACTACGCGGGATACAGCGCAATCGCCATCGGCGCCAGTGCGCGGGTCACGCAAAACACCATTGTCAAGGTAGGGGCCAGCGCCACGGATGGGGCTCACGTGCTGGTCAACGCCGGTGTCGGGTATTCCTGGTAACGCAGTCTGGGGTCGATATGCGCATTGGCATCTCCGTCATCACCCATACCGGTCAGAACATCTGGCAGAACGGCCTGGGGCAGAACGTCGTCTTTCTGGCGGAGCTGTTTCAACGTCTGCCGTTTGTGGAGTCGGTGCTGCTGATCGACGTCGGCGACCAGGGCGCGATGCCCGCCCAGGTCGATCTGGCCTCGCGCAACCTGCGGCTGATGCGGGCGCACGAGGCCAGCGACGAGGTGGACGTGATCGTCGAAATGGGCGGTGCGCTCGACATCGAATGGCTCGACCTCATGCGCGCGCGCGGCAAAAAGGTGGTGTTCTATTGCTGCGGCCAGCCGTATGTCGGCCTCGCCGAACCGGCGATCTTCACGAAGCCCACGCATGCACCGCGGCCCGACCGCTGCGACGAGGTGTGGTACCTGCCGAAAGACGCCGCCTTCGCGCCGATGATGCGCCTGCTGCACCGCTGCGACGTGCACGAGGCGCCGTTCATCTGGCATCCTCAGTTTATCCAGCAGCGCATCCAGGAGGTCGAGGTGCTCGGCATGCGCTACGGTTTCGCGGTGCATGAGACGCCGGCCGACGGCGCCCGCCGCGGCCTGCGCGTGGCGATTTTCGAGCCGAACATTTCGGTCGTGAAGACCTCGAGCATTCCGATGCTGGTCTGCGACGAAGCCTACCGGGCCGACGCCGGCTCGGTGCACGCAATGCACGTGCTCAACACCTTGCACCTCAAAGATCACCCCACCATGCTGTACTTCGCCAATGCGCTGGACCTGGTGCGCCAGCATAAGGCCACCTTTCACGGCCGGCACGATATCGTCGGCTTCATGGTGCAGCATGCCGACGCCATCGTTTCGCATCAATGGCAGAACGAACAGAACTACAGCTACCTCGATGCGCTTTACGGTGACTATCCGCTGATCCACAACTCGCCGTGGCTCAAGGAAGCCGGCTACTACTATCACGGCTTCGACGCGCGTGAAGGGGCGGCGCAATTGCAGCGCGCAGCGGTGGATCATGCGAGCGGCCTCGACGATTACCGGACCCGCTCGCAACGCGTGTTCGCTGTGGTGGATCCGTTCAGTCAGCGCAATCTCGACGCTTATGCGGCCCGGCTCCTGCATCTGTGCCGCGACGCGCACTTCGCCAACACCGCGAGCCGCCCATGAACCTTGAACGAACCCCGCCATACCCGTCGGGCCAGCCGCGCAAGCTGCGCGTGGGTGTCTCGATCTACGTGCGCAAGGGCGAGCAATCGGTATGGGAGAACGGCATTTACCAGAACTGCATTTTCCTGGTGATGCTGCTAATGCGCTCGCCGCTCGTCGAAGCCACCTATCTGGTAGCGGGCGGCGGCGATGGGCGCCCGGAGGATGCGCGCAATTTTCTGGCCGATTCGCCGGTCCCGCTCATCGACATGGAAGCGGCGGCCACGACGCTCGACGTGATGATCGAGATGAGCGCGCAACTCGACCGCGAATGGGTGGTGGCGTTCCGCGAGCGCGGCGGCAAGATCGTCTCGATGCGGGTGGGCAACGATTACGTGATCGACATCGAGCGCATGATCTTCGATCAGTCGCATGGCCTGCTGATCACGGCCGCCCCGTATCACGAGGTCTGGACGCTGGCCGAGTACGAGCCTACCTGTGTGCCGTATTACGCGAGTACGTTCCGCTGTCCGGTGCGCGTGATGCCGCATCTGTGGAGCCCGCTGGTGCTCGAGCGCGAAGCGGCACGTTTGCCGGAAGGACTCAGCTTCGGCTACCGGCCGGGGCGGCGGCGCTGGCGCGCGGGCATCTTCGAACCCAATATCTGCATGGTGAAGACGAGCTTCGTGCCGTTGCTGTCCTGCGAGGCGGCGCATCGCGCCAATCCCGACCTGCTCGAACACGTGTGGGCGTACAACACCTTCCACCTGAAGGAACACGTGAGCTTCAACGGCTTCGCGCGCAGTCTGGACATCGTGAAGCACGGCCTGACCTCGTTCGAGGGACGCTTTCCGTTTTGCCGGGTGGTGGCTGGGGATGTCGACGCGGTCGTCAGCCATCATTGGGAAAACGCGCAGAACTATGTGTACTACGAAGCGCTATACGGCGGTTACCCGCTGATCCACAACTCGCATCTGATCGGCGAGTGCGGATATCGCTATCACGATTTCGATTGCGAGGAGGGCGGGCGTGCCCTGCAGCGGGCGTTCGCCGGGCACGACACGCATCTCGATGCCTACCGTCGCACCGCCAACGCGTTCCTGCGCGGACTCGATCCTGAGAATGAGGACAACGTGCGGATCTATAGCGATGCGCTTGCTGCGCTCTATGCGCCCGCCTAGGCACATAAAGGCACGCGCCGGCATGCCAGCGCGTGCCTGCTCCTTTCGTGTGGCGATGCCGAGCCTGCATGCCACGCCGATGTTCAACGTCCTGGCCTTCCACTGCATCATGAAACCACGTCTTTCGCTTAGCCGGCTTGTTCAACTGATCTACCCGTTAGCGTTGCGAACGCTAGCGGCCGCCTGCGTCATGGTGGGCTGCACGAACCTGGCCGCCGCGGAGCAGGGCACCTCGGCCGACGAACTGCTGAACGACGCGGGCCAGGTCCTGCAGCAACTCGACACGGACCGCTTCGCCGCGCTCTGGCAAGATGCGGCGCCGTTCGTCAAGGCGAGCGTGTCGGCGGACAAGTTCGCGAGCCAGATGCAGCAGGCGCGCCAGTCGGTGGGCAGCGTGTCGCGCCGCGGCTGGGCTTCGGTCACGCGCATCCAGTACAACGGCGCCAAAGGTGTGCCTGACGGCCTGTATGCGAACGTCGATTACGCCACCACCGTGACAAGCGGCCGGACCCTGTTCGAGTTGGTGAGCTTCCGGCTGGGCGAGGACGGCCATTGGCATTTAACCGGCTACGCGGCGCGCTCCACCCAGGACGCGGCAGCCACACAGACACAAATCGCCAAGCCATGAACGGACTGCGCGTCGGAATCACGATCGGGCTGCACCATGAAGCGGAAACGCTCTGGAATAACGGCATCAAGCAGAACGCCGCCTTTCTGGCGGAGGCGTTGCGGCATTGTCCGCAGGTGGCGCGGGTCGTCCTCGTGAACACCACGGCTGTGGCTGTCACGGATGCGCTGCCGTGGGACAGGGATCGCTATCCGACGCTGTCGTTCGATGCTGCCAAAGACGACCTCGATGTGCTGATCGAACTCGGCGGCCAGATCGACGCCGCGCAGACGGCATATCTGAAGCAGCTTAACGTTCGGCTCGTGTCGTATTGCTGCGGCTTCGAGTATGTCCACGCAATGGAGGCGGTGCTGTTCCGCAAGCCGATGTGGGGCGAGGCGCTGTTCGTCAATCAGCGTTACGACGATATCTGGATCATTCCGCAGGTCGCCCCTATCAGCCAATCGTACTTCGAGGTATTGCGCCGTCGACCCGGCCGCGTGGTGCCGTTTGTCTGGAGTCCGATGTTTCTGGACGAGCGCGTCAAGGGTTTGCCGAACGCAGGCGAATACAGGGCGCACGAAGGCGCGCGGCGCCTGAGCGTGATGGAGCCCAATCTCAACGTGGTGAAGTTCTGCCTGTATCCGGCGTTGATTGCCGAGCTGGCCTACCGCCGGCGTCCCGAGCGGATTGCGCTGCTGCAGGTCACGAACGCCGAGCAGATCGCAAAAGAGAGCGTCGACTTCATCGCCTTGATGAACCAGCTCGATATCGTCCGCGATCACAAGGCGGTTTTCCTCGGCCGGCATGAAACGCCGGTATTTCTCGCTGAAAACACCGATATCGTCATCTCGCACCAGCTCGAGAATCCGCTGAATTACTTCTACCTCGAAGTTTGCTGGCAGGGTTATCCGTTGATCCACAATGCGTCGCTCTGCCGCGATCTGGGTTATTACTACCAGGGCAACGATGCGGACGAAGGCGCGCGGCGCGTGCTTGAAGCGCTGGAAACGCACGATGCTCACGCATCCTGGTACCGTCAGGAACAGCGCAACCTGATCGCCCGCTATCTGCCGGATAACCGGCAACTGGTGGCGACGTATGCCGCGCTGCTCGACGATCTGCTGGCGCGGCCGGTTTGCTAGCCGGCGAGCAGAGCCGCCAGGATCGATGACCACAATGCGCGCGCCGTCCACTCCGTTCCTGCGTATTCAACGGCGCCTCGAACAAGGCGACCTGGTAAGCGCGGCGCGCGAGATCGACGCCTGGATGACCTTGCAGCCACCCGACGCCGGTGCCTTGACCGCCTGCGCGCACTTGCTGAGGCTGCGAGGCCGTTACGACGAAGCGCGCGCCGCGCTTGAACGGTCTCTGATAATCGCCCCTGAATTCGCGCCGACGCTGGTCGAGATGGCTCGCCTCGCCTATCGCGAAGGCCAGCTACAACAGGCGCACGAGTGGTACGAGCGCGCCTTCCGGGCCGCACCAGATGCCACAGTCTGGCTCGACGCGTGGATCGAACTGCTGCTGCAACTCAACCTTCTTCCGCGCGCAATCGAGGTCGCCACGGCCTGGTGTGCCACACAACCGGACTCGTCACGGACGTGGTTTCTGCTGGGACTCGCGCACCACAAAAGCCGTTCGTGGACCGCGGCGCTGGAGGCGTACCACCGCGCGCTCGCGCTCGATCCCGGTCTGTCGATGCTGCATAGCAATCTCTCGGCGCTGCACTATCAGTTAAAGGACGATCGCCTCGCGCTTGGCTTCGCGAAGCAGGCGGTGCAACGGGATGCGGACAATTACCTCGCGTGGGCCAATCAAAGCAATGCCTGGCTGCGACTGCACGAACCGGAACATGCGCTGATCGCGGCAGAGCGCGCCTGCGCACTGGCGCCGGACTACTTCGTCGGCCAGCAGGCACGCAGCAATGCCCTCAAGGAACTGCAACGCTGGGATGACGCGATGGCGGCCATCGTCAGGGCCGCACAGGCGGCGCCCAGCGAACCCAAAGTGAAATGGGCCGTGGCGATGCTGCAGTTATTGCACGGCGACTATGCCAACGGCTTCGTGAATCACGAGGCGAGATGGGCGGGCTCACCCGAGCTGGAGAGCGCCGTCTATCTGAGTCCCGACACGCAGTGGCAGGGTCAGGATCTGCGCGGCAAGACGTTGCTCATCTGGGGCGAACAGGGATTCGGCGACGCGATCCAGTTCATGCGCTTTATCCCGGCGATCGCCGCCATGGTCCAGCGAGCCGGCGGTACGCTGATCGTCTGCTGCTTCCGGAAACTCTTGCCGCTGTTTGAACGCAGCCTGGCGGCGCTTGCGATTCCCGTCGTGCCGCACGATGCGCCTGAATTACCTCGATTCGATTTCGATCTGGCGATCGGCAGCTTGCCGCTGGCGCTAGGTGTGACGCTCGAGACGCTGCCTGCGCCGCCGCGTTACCTCGAAGCCGACCCTGCGCGAGCCGCGCGCTGGCAGATGCGGCTCGCGGCATCGCCGCAGGGCGGCGCGCTCAAGGTGGGGATAGTGTGGAGCGGCAGTCGCACGCATCAGCGCAACCCACTGCGCGCGGTGGCGCCTTCGTTGTATGCGCAAGCATTGCGTGCGATTCCCGGAGCCGCTTTCTACAGCCTGCAGATCGACGGCACCGGGGACCTGAAGGAGATGTCCGCGCACGGCTTGCCTGTGATCGACCACACCGCTTCGCTAGACTCGTTCGACGAGTCCGCAGCGCTGATCCGCAATCTGGATCTGGTGATTACGGTCTGCACGTCGGTCGCGCATCTGTCGGGTGCGCTGGGCGTGCGGACCTGGCTGCTGCTGGACGTCAATCCGCACTGGATCTGGATGCGCGAGCGGCGCGACAGCCCGTGGTATCCATCGTTGACGCTCTACCGGCAACAGCACTATCGCGACTGGTCCACGGTCTTGCAGCAGGTGAGGGCGGATCTGCTCGCGCTCGCTGCGCGAAGCCTGCCCGCTTGAGCCATGCCAAACGGCGTTTTTGTTTAGAATCCGGTAATCGACAGCACGCGCGGGATTGTCCAGCGCCATTCGTGGCCGGCTTGACCCTGTGCGGCGCGTCGAATGCACGGTCGCGCCTGCTCCACGAATCCCATGCAGGTCGCCGGGACAGACCGGAGTCAAGCCAGCGGCGATGGTATTCCACAGGAGCGGTATGGTGTGGCATTTCCCGACAGCTATTCCGCCAGCGCTGTGTGCGTGGGCGGTTTTCATGAGCGTGCTGATCACGCAGCTCGGCGCACCCGTGCCGGCTGCGCCGATGCTGGTGCTCGCGGGCACCATGGCCGCGGTGGGCCAGGTCTCGTACTCCAGCGTGTTTATCGCCGCGGTCTGCGCAACCTTGCTCGCCGACACGCTCTGGTTCACTACCGGTCGTCTGCGCGGCCGGCGCATGTTGAATTCGCTGGTGCGCTTCTCCTTGTCGTTCGATGCCACGGTGCGGACCACTCGCAATCTGTTCGAACGCCATGGCGCGCCGATTCTCGCGGTGTCCAAATTCGTCCCCGGGCTCGGCCTGATTGCCGCGCCCTTGCTCGGCACCACCAGCATCGATCCGCGCATTTTCCTCGCGTGGGACCTGCTGGGCGCGTCGCTATGGGCCGGCGCCTGGCTGCTGGGCGGCGCCGCGCTGCACGACTGGATCGCGCAAGCCATGCTGCTGGTGCGGCACAACGGCGGCACGATCTTCGATCTGTTCGCCGTGCTGGCGGTGCTGTTCGTTGCTTATCGCTGGGTGCGGCGCGTGCAGTTTCGCCGCTGGCTCGCGAAGATCCGCATTAGCCCCGAGCAACTCGACGAACTGATGAAGTCGGATGCGCCGCCGCTCATCTTCGATGCGCGGCCGCCGGAAGTGCGCGCGAAGGAAGCGTATCGGATTCCGGGGGCGCGGGCGCTCGACCTGGAGTCGCCCGAGCAACTGGATCCGCAACTGCTGCAGCGCCCGATCGTCGTGTACTGCGTCTGTCCCAACGAAGCGACCGCCAAGCGGATCGTGGCCCAGCTTCACGGCAAGAATATTCATCACGTGCAGGCGCTCAAGGGTGGCCTCGACGCATGGGAGCGGCGCGGCTATCCTGTCGAGCCGCTATCAGCGGATTTCCATGCGCAGCACGACGAGGAAGGCGATTTCGATGCGGTGCTGGATAACGAATACACGGTACGGGCCCGCTTCTCGAAGTAGCCGTTCACAAACCGCGCTACCTATGTCACTATGCACGACATGAATCCACGTAACGTCCCGAACCGGTCGCATCATCATCACGGCAGCAGTCCGTTGCGCCGTGGTTCGTTACGTCTCATCGCACTGAAGCCAGGAACACACTGAGTTCCTGCTTCATGCAAAACGACCAGGGCGCCTAAAGGGCGCCTTTTTTTATTTCACCATCCCTGGAGTGCAAGCATGACCATGATTCGCGGCACACGTTTTATCGTCGGCAAGGAAGCGGCGCAAGCCCGCGCGTTGGAGAATCGTTTCCGGAGCTACCTTCATTGATGCCGGCGCGGAAGAAGCCATCGTCCCTGCGCTGTGGTCGCAGGACACCTTCATCGAAAAGGCCGGCGGCAGCGAAATCATCGGGCAGATGTGGGCCTTTCCGGACAAGAAGGGCCGGCCCTGTTGCCTGATTCCCGAGGTCACGGCGCTGTTTCAGGAGCGCTGCCAGGAACTGCTCGAGCGGCGCCGCGAACGCATGCTGTTTTACGTCGCACGCTGCTACCGGTATGAACGTCCACAAGCCGGCCGGTACCGCGAGTTCGTGCAACTCGGCTTCGAGTACCTGTGTCCGGACCCCGAACGCGCGCTGCTCGCCAGCCGTGAACTTGCCGCGGGCTTTCTCGATTCGCTCGGGCTGCGTTATGCGCTCGACCCCGCCGCGAAGCGCGGCCTCAGCTACTACCTCAACGGACAGGGCTTCGAGATTCGCTGCGCCGAACTCGGCGCGCAACAGCAGGTAGCAGGCGGCGGCGCGTATCGCGAGGGCGCGGGTTTTGGTCTCGGCGCAGAGCGGTTGCTGCTGGCGATGGGGCTGCAGGATCGGCTCACGGCCTGATGGCCCGCTAATACCCGGCTCATGCCTGTTTAACCGGGTGCGCTGCCGAAGAAACACACGGCAAGCTCATCGTGACCGCGACCACGGACAACACCGTGGCGCGCTCAAGCGCCCCGTCTTAGTGCAGTCCGGTGAAAAGGGATACAGAATTCGCCGCGCCGCGGGAGCACAGTTTGAAGAAACCGCGAAACAGGCCGTTTCAAGGGGTTTTGTTGATGAACAACGCGTTCTCTCGCCCTATCATATGCGCCAGATTGACGCACCCCCAGCGATGAAGAGGGGAGACCAACTCGTGGAGCCATGATGTACGCAGAGAGTATCGACAAATTCGCCAAGACCGGCGCGCATAAGGCAGAGTCTATCGTGCGCTCGCCGCTCGCCTTTCTGATTGGCGCAGCTATGGCTGGAGCCTATATCGGCTTTGGCGACATCCTGATGTTTTCGGTCGGCTCGCATGTCGATCCGGCCTACGTGCACCTGATCATGGGTGCGGTGTTCGCCTGCGCGCTGACTATCGTCGTGTTCGCCGGCTCGGATCTGTTCACCGGTACTGCCATGTACATGCCGTTCGCCGTGTTGCGTGGCGAGACGGGTGTGGGCGGCATGGTGCTGGTATGGGTGGTGTGCTGGATCGGCAACCTGATCGGCGCCGTGGTGCTCGCGGCGATTCTGCATGCGGCCGGCGGCGGCGTGCTGCTGACCGACGGTTCCGAGGTCTTCTTCAAGGCCGTCACGGCGAAGATGTCCGCGCCGGGTCTCGCACTGTTTTCGAAAGGACTGCTGTGCAACTGGCTCGTGTGTCTCGCGATCTGGATGGCGGCGCGCACCAATAACGACGGCGCCAAACTGGGCCTGATCTTCTGGCCGGTGTTCGCGTTCGTGGCAAGCGGCTTCGAACACAGCGTCGCCAACATGTTCGTGTTTGCGCTGGCGCTGATCGGCGAACACCCGGAGACGGTCACGCTTGCCGGTGCTGTGCACAACGAAATATTCGTCACGCTCGGCAATCTTGCCGGCGGCGCCATCTTCATGGGTCTGGGCTACTGGATGCAGGAAGGCGGCATCGGCCATCCGTCGAAGTCGCGTCTGCCTGCGACCGCCGGCGGCGCCCGTAGCAACTGATCTCAGCCTAATGCTTTTAGTCCGTCCGCCACTTCCTGGACCTCGGTAGGCCGCACCACCCGGGCGATTTCCACGCCGTCGCGCAGGAAGATCAGCGTGGGCCACAGCTTGACCTTGAACGAGCGTCCGAGCCGCCGGCCGGGTCCGTCCTCGATCTTCAGGCGCGGCACCTGCGGATAAGCGTCGAATGCCTGGCCGATCACCGGCTGGGCCGCCTTGCAGTAACCGCACCAGTCGGTGCCGAATTCGAGGACCGTTGCGCCCGCAAGCGCGTCGACTTCGGCACGCGTCGGCGCGGTGGTGGAATAGGCGGTGGAAGCGGCGGCGTGAGTCGTCATTTTTGCTCCGAAGTGGATGAGGCTGGCAGCGTAATTTACCGGACTTGAGGCCGTGCTGCGCGCAGCGGGACGGCTTCAATGTATCGGAAAACTGCACGCGCAGCATTGAGCGAACGCTGCCGCGAACCGGCCAGGCCTTCACTCAATACCGGTCTCGCCCGCCAGCTTGGGAAACAGGATGCCTTCCCTGACGATGCCCCCAGGCTTGACGCCTTCACCCCAAGGCCGATCCCAACCCGGCCCGGCTGACACGCCGAGCCACGCCTGCAGCTCTGTCATCTTGCCCGGCATCACGGGGCAGAGCAGGTTGGAGACGCTGTAAAGCGCTTCCAGCAAGATATAAAGCACGGTATCCAGCCGCCCGGCGGCATGCGGGTCTTTGGCCAGCGTCCACGGCGCGCTGCTCGCCACATAGACGTTGAGCTGCTTCACGAACTCCATCACCTGCTCGGCCGCGCGGCCGAGTTTCATCTCCTCGACGAGAGCAAGAACCACGGCCGGCAATTCGCGCGATCGTACGATCAGCGCCTGTTCCGCTGCTTCATAAACCTTGGGTGCAGGGACGACCCCGCCGCGATACTTCACGACCATCGACAGGCTGCGCGACGCCAGGTTGCCCAGATCGTCGGCCAGATCGCGATTCAGGCGCTGTTCGATCACGGCGTGACTGATGATGCCGTCGAAGCCGAAGCTGACCTCGCGGATCAGCGTATAACGCAGCGCATCGACACCATAGGTGTGCGCCGCGGCCAGCGGATCGACGCCGTTGCCGAGCGACTTGCTCATCTTGCGTCCGTCGGCGCCCAGCAGATGTCCCGACACATGCAGGCGCCGATACGGCGCGATGCCTAGCGCATGCGTCATGCTCAGCCAGAAGAGGGTATGCGTGCGCAAGATATCCTTGCCGATCACATGCCGCACCGAAGGCCAGAAGTGCGCGAAGGCCGGCTGATCGGGATAGCCGAGCGGCGACACGTAGCTCAGCAGGGCATCGAACCAGACGTACGTAACGTGCCGCGTGTCCCAGGGAATCGGGATGCCCCACTCGAGGCGCTCCACCGGCCGCGAGATGCTCAGGTCGCCTATCGGTTCTTCCAGCAGCTTGAGGACCTCGTTGCGGTACTGCGCGGGCTGGATCAGATCGGGGGTATCGAGCAGCAACTGGCGCATCCAGTCCCGGTGCGTCTCCATGCGGAAGAAGTAATTAGGCTCGCGCCGCACGACGGGCGGCTCCTTGTCCTCGGGCAGCTTGCCGTCGACCAGCTCCTTCTCCGTGACATAACGCTCCTGGCCGACCGAGTAGAGCCCTTCGTATTCCGCGAGATAAATCTCGCCGGCGTCGAACAGGCGCGTCAGGCACTCGGACACGACCCGCGCGTGGTCCGGCGCCGTGGTGCGAACAAACCGGTCCGGCTCGACCGCGAGACGCCGCCACGCTTCTTCGAACGACTTCGCATGCCGTTCGGCGAACGCGCCAGGCGCTTCGTTGGCCTCTTTGGCGGCCTTGGCGATTTTCTCGCCGTGCTCGTCGGCGCCGGTGAGCAGCATCACCTGATGGCCGGCCGCCCGCAGGTAGCGGGCCATGATGTCCGCGTGGACGCTGGCGTAGGCATGGCCCATATGGGGCCGGTCGTTCACGTAGTAAATCGGCGTGGTGATGTATCGGTACGTCATTGCCGCTCCAAAAAAGAAAAGGGACGCCAGCGGCGTCCCTTTTTAGAAGCAAAAAAGCCCTCAGCGCCTGGGGGGAGAACCTGCCAGGAACATACGCATCGAACGAGCGGGGGCTTGAATAGCTTGAATTTTCATCGAGAAATCGTCGAACACTATTGAGTGGTGAACCAGCGGCCCAAGCCGCAAGTTTTTAATCGTGCCAGCAAATCCGCTCACTGTCTAGCGCCGCGAGGCGGCCGCATGCAGACCCGGGTGCAGGCCAACTGAAGGCCAGGCGCGAGGCGGGCGGTAGCGCGCGTGGGGCGGCATCCGGCACACCCAGGAGGCACACATCCGGCCGTCGCTCGGACATAATGACGGCACCGGCGCCTACGATGCACCGTGGGCCGCGCGGCGCGCCACGCCGCACGGGCGAGCCGCGCCCACCCAACCCTTCAACAGCGATTGACGAGGATTACCCTGTATGGACCGCCTCCAGGCAATGGAAGTCTTCACCCGCGTGGTCGAGACCAACAGCTTTTCGAAGGCCGCAGAACTGCTGGATTTGCCGCGCGGCTCGGTGAGCAACCTGATTCAGGCGCTCGAGCAGCATGTCGGCGTGCGCCTGTTGAACCGCACCACACGCCAGGTCAGCGTCACTGAAGACGGTGCGCTGTACTACGAACGTTGCGTCGGCATCCTTGCGGAGATCTCGGACGCGGAGTCGTCGTTGTCGAACAAGCGGCAGAGTCCCGCGGGCACCATCCGCGTCGATACCTCCGGCACGCTGGCGAAGGCGCTGTTGCTGCCGGCGCTCGGCGATTTTTATCAGCAGTACCCAGAGATCGAGGTGCGTCTCGGCCTCGCGGACCGCAATATCGACCTGATCCAGGACGGCGTCGATTGCGTGATCCGCATGGGCTTTCTGGAAGAGTCGAGTCTTGTTGCACGGCGCATCGGCAATTCGCGCATCACAACGTGTGCGTCGCCCGCGTATCTCGCCGCACACGGCACGCCGACCACGCTCGAGGAGCTCCAGGGGCATCGCGCGGTCAATTACGTGTCCGCGCGCAGCGGCAAAGTGTTCCCCTTCGAATACCAGGTGAATGGCGAAGTGGTCAAGGTGACGCTGGACGGTGCGCTCGCGGTGAACGACGGCACCGTCTACATCACGGCGGGCGCACTGGGCTACGGCATCATCCAGCCCTCGCGCTTCATGGTCGCGGATATGATCGAGCGCGGTGAGTTGCAGGAAATACTGACCTCGTACGCCATCCCGTCTACGCCGCTGTCGATTCTCTATCCGCACCGGCGCATGAGTTCGCGCGTGCGCGCATTCACGGAATGGATCACGCAGCTCGCGACTCAGCATCCGGATCTCGGTCTTTGAGCCGCGTGCTGCGCGAGATATGCCGGAATTATTTTTTTACAACAAAGTATTTCGCACGCCAAAGCGGCATTTTTTTAAATTGTCGCGTGGCGCCTGCGCGGTTTTTTTCTCTTCCATGGCGTCCTATGATGGCCTGAGTGCGCCGGCCTGAGTGTGTCCCCTCCGGTTCGACTGGCGTACACCGATCCGGACGACGGCATTCATGGACAACAGGATTCGCGGTTTCGACGGACTACGCGCTATCGCCGTACTGATGGTGTTTCTACAGCATCGCGTGCTGAGCGGCCGCGACGAGACAGGGCACCTCGGCGTATGGATTTTCTTCGCGCTCAGCGGCTTTCTGATCACCGGCATCCTGAGCGCGCAACGCCGCACGATCGAGCGCGACGCGAGCGACTTTTTTACCGAGCTGAAGCGCTTTCTGTTTCGGCGGACGTTGCGCATTTTTCCGATCTACTACCTGCTGCTGATCGTGATGGCCGTGCTGATGATGTTTGGGCACGCCGCGCCGCAGCTGAAAAGCGGCTTGCCATTCCATTTCGCTTACCTGTCGAATATCTGGATCGGCGAAGTGTTGCGTTACTGGCCTGGCCCGTGGTCGCACCTGTGGAGCCTTTCGATCGAGGAGCAGTTCTATCTGTTCTTTGCGCCGCTGCTCCTGCTGGTACCGGTTCGCTGGCATCTGCTGGTGTGCTGTGCGGTGTTCGTGACCGGGGTGGCGTCGATGCTGTTGATGCGTTTTGCGGGTACGCCGGAAATCGTCGTCTACACCCATCCGTTGACGAACTTCTGGATGCTGGCGCTCGGCGGCATCGGCGGGGCGTGGTTGCGCGTGGAAGGCTCGACGCTGCGTGCGCTGCTGTCGCGGCAGTCGGGCTTCATTGCGGTGTTATTCGGCGTAACGGCGTTGTGCGTCACCGAGCCGAACTGGTCTGCGGTCGCGAATCCCGCCGTCTATACGCTCGTTTGCACGCTGTACGGCATGGGCATTGCGGCTCTGGTCTGTGCGGTTGCGTGCAGCGGTAGCACGGCGCTTGTGGGCGTGCTGGAGACGGGCTGGCTGGCGTCGTTGGGCCGCATCAGCTACGGTTTTTATCTGTATCACAACTTCGTGCCGGACCCGGCCCGGCTCAACCGCGTGAAGGCGCTGTTTCACGGCGCGGCCGAGCCCACCTGGGTACGGGTCGCGGGAATTGCGATTTCGTTTGGCGTCTCGTTGTGGTTGGCGAAACTGTCGTGGCGCTTCATCGAAGCGCCGATTCTGCGACGCAAGGCGGAGTGGACCCAGCGCGTGGTGAATACGACGGGGCGTCGCGCGGAGTTGTATAAGAGTTAGGGCGAAGCGCGCCGCAGCAGCTTACGCACTGGGCGGCACCGCGCCCGCCGGTTCCAGCCCATCCACGCTCGCATGAACGCGCCAGCCGGCAAAACGCACCTGCAGATTGCGATACTTCTTCAGATAGTGAAGACCGACCAGCGCCGCGGCGAAGCCGGAAGCGGCGCCGACGCCGAGCGCCCAGCGCGGTCCGAAATGATCGGCGACCCAGCCGACAATCGGCGCGCCCAAGGGCGTGCCGCCTAACGCGATAGCCAGCAGAATCGCAATCACCCGGCCGCGCATGGCCGGCTCGGTGGATAGCTGGACGAGGCTATTGGTCGACGTCGTGAAGGTCTGCGTGCATATGCCGATGACGACCAGCGTGAGTCCGAACAGCCCGTAGGTGGGCATGCATGCGGCGAGCGTGCAGCCGAATCCGAACAGGGCGGCGCTCACCAGCAACAGCGACAAACGGGGCTTTGCCCGCCGCGCAGCCAGCAGCGCGCCCGTGACGGATCCGATTGCCATCGTCGAGGTCAGGAGTCCGTATTGACCCGCACCGGCATGAAACGCCGTGACCGACATGGTGGAGATAAAGATCGGGAAGTTGAGCCCGAAGGTGCCGATCAAAAACAGCATCAGCAGCAGCGCCTTCAGATCGGGCCGTTTCCACACATAACGGAAGCCGTCGACAAAGCCCCCGCGTGCGCGGTGCGCCTTGAGTTTATGGTGCAGTTCGTGGACGCGCAGAATCTTCAGCGAGCCGAGCACCGCCGCAAACGAAGCCGCGTTGATGAGGAACACCCAGCCGGTGCCGACCGACGCGATCAGCACGCCGGCCACGGCCGGGCCGATCATGCGCCCGGCGTTGAACGAGGTGGAATTCAGCGCCACCGCGTTCGACAGATCCTCCTCGCCGACCAGTTCGGCGACGAAGGTCTGCCGTGCCGGCGAGTCGAATGCGGTGACGCAGCCAAGCAGAAACGCAAACAGGTACACCTCCCACAACTTCACGAGCCCGGTGACGGTGAGCAGGCCGAGCCCAAGGGCGAGGCCTCCCATCGCCGCCTGGGTCACGAACAGGAGCTTGCGGCGGTCGAGATGGTCGGCCGCATAACCGGTCAGCGGCAGCAGAAGCAGCATGGGCCCGAACTGCAGCGCCATCACGATGCCGACGGCGGTCGCGTTCTTGTGGGTCAGCTCGGTGAGGACGAGCCAGTCCTGCGCCGTCCGCTGCATCCAGCTGCCCACGTTCGAGACGAGTGCGCCGCCTGCCCAGACCCGGTAGTTGAAGCCGCTCAGCGAGCGGAAGGTGCCTTTCACCGGACTATCCTTGAAGCTTGCGTGAACCTGAAGCCGAGGTTGAAGCCGAAGCCGAACTCGGGCCCAGGCGTGCGTGCGTTTGCTGCGTGGCCGGGCCGCTCACGCGCCGGTCTTGCCGAGCAGCGCGACGATTTCGCCGACGGTGCCGGTTTCGCCGAGCCGCGGGAAAATCCGCGTGACCGCGTTGTGGTGGGTGTCGGCGTTGAGGTCGGTCATCGCATCGGTGGCGAGCGTGACGTTAAAGCCCAGTTCGTACGCCTGGCGCGCGGTCGATTCGACGCCGATCGAGGTCGCCACGCCGACGATCACCACCTGCGTGACGCCGAGACCCTTGAGGTGCTGTTCGAGGCCGGTGCCGACGAATGCGCCCCACGTGTGCTTGGTCACCAGGTGGTCTTCGGGCTGCTGGTTCAGTTGGGGGACGAGGTCGGTCCAGCCTGCGGGGAACGCGCCGCTGTGACGCGCCTGTTCCGTGCGGCCCGGCGCGCCGCCGGCCACGTTGACGAGCACGACCGGCAGCTTGCGGGCGCGGAACGCGTCGAGCAGCACGATGCTTTGCTTGACGATTTCATCGGTCGGGTGCGCGGTGGGAAGCGCGAGGATGCCGTTTTGCAGATCGATGACGATCAGTGCGGTCTTCGGGTCGAGCGTGGTGACTGCCATGATGGACTCCTTGAGGGGTGAGGCTGAGGCCGCTCCGAAATGGGGCGGCCGGAGGTTAGAGGATGGACGGATGCGGTTCGCATGGACCCGCAGGGGGTTCTCCGCCACTCGCGGCTGGGTAGCTTGACCACCGTCGCGCCGTGGGACAACGGACCTGCCGCCGCGGCGAGGCCACCAGCAAACAACAGGCTCAAGTCTCGACGAGCCGTTTGAGCAGTTCGACGGCGCCCGCCAGTTGCGCCTGCTCGGGCGGCGCGAGTTTCGCGCGAATGGCGCGGAACAGCCAGTCTTCGCGCGCGGCCCGGCCGCTGCGGATCGCCTCCGCACAGGACGGCGTGAGCGAGAGAACGGTTTGCCGCCCGTCGGCCGGATCGGGCGCGCCGCTCACGAAACCGGCCGCCTTCAGGGCGGTAACCGTTTCGCCCATCGACTGGGGGCGCATGCCTTCGGCCCGGGCCAGCGCGGTGACGGTGGCGGGCCCCTCGCGATCGAGACGGGAGAGGACGCGCACCTGCGTCCAGCTCAGATCGCCGAAGTTCGACTGCTCGCGCAGTTGCCGTTTCAACTGGCCGATGACGACGCGCAACTCGCCGGCCAGCGCCAGTGCGCGGGCGGCTTCGGGGTCAGCAGGGGAATCGCTCATGTCTGGCTGGTCCAGGAGAACGGGGAATGGGGGGGCACAATCGGCCAGGCGGAAATTAGGAAGGCCACCTGTTAAGGTTACCTTCATAGTTGGGCGCGAGTCAAGCATGAAGCCTGCGCCGGCCTTGCACCGGCACCTCGCGAGGGGCTACGCCCCGCTCACTGCACCGTGTCCGGGTTGCCCACGCCCGACCCCGGCTCGAGGCGGTCGGAGTCGTCGTCGCTGTCCGTTGGGCTGTCGCGCTCATCGGCGCCTGGCGAGCGCGCCGTGCGTCTGCGTGCCTCGAGCACGTCCTGGTAGTGCAGCCACGAAACGTGCTCGCCCGATTTGGCGGCGTACATGGCGGCATCGGCGTTGAGCAGCAGCGCTTCGGCCGAGGTGCCGTCGGCCGGGTAGTGGCTGATGCCGATACTCGCGCCGACCAGCATCGGCTGCCCATCGATCAGCAGCGTGTCGTTCAGGGCGCGGATGATGCTGGCGGCAATTCCCGGCGCCGCATCGGTCGAGCGGGCGCCCTTGACCAGCACGATGAATTCGTCGCCGCCGAGTCGCGCCACCATATCGCCCGCGGACTCGCCCTCGGCCAGCACCGCTTGCAGACGACGCGCCACGGTGGCCAGCACGCGGTCGCCGACGGCGTGGCCGTACTGGTCGTTGATCTGCTTGAAGCGGTCGAGGTCGACGAACAGCACCGCGAGCCGTTCGCCCGCCGCCGCTGCCTCGTGAATCGCGGCCTCCAGCCGGTCGGCGAACATCATCCGGTTGGGCAGGCCGGTCAAGGCATCGTGACTGGCGAGATGAACCAGCTCGTGTTGCCTGTGATGCAGGACGTCGAGTTGCGAGCGGATTTCCCGGCGCATCCGGTCGAAGCCACGCGCCAGCACGCCGATTTCGTCAGTACGCCTGAGCGGCAGGGCGCCCATCGTATGGTCTGCGAAGAAATGGGTGGCCGCATGCGCGAGCATGTGCAACGGCTGGGTCAGCGCCCGCGCGAACAGGATGGCCAGCAGGAACGCAAGCACGCTCGACACCAGCACCATGCGCACAATCCGGTCGCCGAGCAGCGTGGCGCCGGCCAGCACGTCCGAGAGCGGCTTGGCGAGACCGAGCACGACGAAACGGTTGCCGTCCGCCACGCCGAACGGCTTGCGGATGAACGCCAGCACATGCCCCGCGGCCTGCTGCGGCCGCACCAGACCGTTCATCAGCACATTGCTTTTCGACTGGTCGAAGAGCGGCACGGTTGCCGGAAAACTATCCTGCATCAGGATGCGCCGCCCCCGGTCGAAACCGAAGGTCTGCGCCGCATCCGGGTGGATCAGGAAATCGCCCCATTCGTTCGCGAGATACACCTGGTAGTCGCGCGGCAAGTCGACCTGCAACACCCTGAGCAGGCTCGCGAGGTCCACGTCGAGCACCACCACGCCGACCACGCTGCCGTCGGCGGCTATCACAGGCGTGCCGAGACGCAGCGTCGGCTTGCCCTCGGCGGAATGCGCGCCGTGCTCGTGATTGACCGTGATCGGCGAGATATAGATGCCGCGCGGCGGCAGCGCGAGCGTGTCGAACACGTAGGCAAACTGACCTTTTTCCTGCAGCGCCCTTGTCTCGACCCGTACCGCGCTCTGGGCGTTGCGGTCGAAACGGATCAACTCGAGTCCGTAGTGCTGACGTGTGATCAGGCGGATCTGCAGATACTCGGGGTGATTCGCCATGAAGCTGCCGAAGACCTTCGCCAGGCGCTCGCGGGAGGCATTGGTGCCCGAGCCGTCGTCGGATTGGGCGACCCGCGCGGCCGACGGCAAGGTGGCGAGCACCTCGGCATCGGCGGCCACGTCCTGGATCGCCACCGAAAAGCGCTGGCCGAGCAACTCGGTGGACGTCAGCAGATTCTGCTCGGCTTCGTTCACGAGCATCGTGCGGTTGGCGTGGTACGCGTAGAACCCCGTTGTGCCCGAGGCGATCACACCGATGCAGGCGAGCAGCAGCGACAGCTTGAAGGTCAGACCGGGACGCATCATTTGAAGGTCTCCGGCAGGTCGCCCGAAACGATCTTGCTCCACAGGGTTTCGCGACGCTGCACGTCGGCCACGGGACGGATCCAGACCAGATGCGCGTTGACGTTGCTCTCGGGCGAGGGCGTCAACGTATTGGCGAGGCCCTGGCGCTGGATCAGCAGCGCGCTGACCTCCGGTTCGAGCATGTAGTTGATCCACGCGAGCGCGAGCGGACGATGCGCGGTCGCACTCGTCATGGCCCAGCAGTCGAGCCAGGCGAGCGCGCCTTCGTTCGGGATCACGTAGCCCACATCCGCGCCCGCCCGACGCAACTGCGCGAGCTGCTGGGTGCCGTAGTTGCCGAACATCAGCGCGGCCTTGTGATGGACAAAGAACGCCGTCGCCTCCTCGGGCAAGGTGTAGTAGGTGAGCAGGTTGCGCCGCAGATCGACCAGCTTGAGGGCGATCGCGCGGGTTTGCGCGGGACTGAGCTGGAACGGATCGGGATAGCCGAGCGCAAGCGCCGCGAACGAGAAATTGTGCTGCGCGCTGTTGAAGTCGAGTACCTTGCCGCGATAGCGCGGATTCCATAGCTCGGTCATCGAGGTCGGCGCCACCGCGATCTGCTTGCGGTCGTAGATCAAACCCATCGACGAGTAGGTGAACGGAATCGCGTAGACCTTGCCGCCTGCGGTCAGGCCGTTGATTGACGAGAGCGCCTGGAAACGCGGTAATTGGCGTCGCGTATTCGGAATCTGCGCGAGGTCGAGCGGGGCCAGCATGTTCTCTTGCGTGTAGCGCTGGATTTCGGCCGTGTTGGCGGCGAGCACGTCGAACGGAGGCGTGTGGCCGGCATGCAGGTTGTCCCATAGCGCTTCATCGGAATCGACCAGCGTCACTTCCACCCTGGCATGAAAGCGCGCCTCGAAAGCCTTCACGACATCGGGATCGGCGTAGCCGGGCCACGCCAGCACGCGCAGGACGGTATCCTCCGCCATCGCCGGGGCGGTCGCGAACAGGCAGCCGCATACCAGCAGCGGGAGCTGCAACAAGACGCGATATGCGCGCCAGGTGATGCGCGGCGAATTCGCCGGTGTCCTAACGGATCGGGGCGTTCGCCGCGAGAAAAACCGGGGGCCCCAGTGCATGTCATCGGTCCTTTGGCAAGCGTGTACACGGGATCAGTGCCGCCCAGCATCATGCACCCGAATTCGAGCATTTGCATCGCGACGTCGCTCGCTTCGCCCTGCATTTGACAATGTCGAACCAGGCCCGGCTGAGATCACACTGATCTGCTGTTCGCTTTTTGCGAAGGTCGTTGCGCGCTCCGCTCATACTCGCAATCCGAATCCGGTCCGACATCGTTTCGCGGAACATCGGCGAGCGCGCCTCTCGTCTGCATATCGGCCCCTGTGACGATATCTTTAGTCGTGAAGGCGTGGTGGATGTTTCAGAAAGTAACTTCACGGCAAGCATCGCGCGGATGTCGGTGGACTAGCTGAGGTCACAGCGCGAAGACAAAAAAAAAGCGGCCCCGCGAGGGGCCGCCTGCACTTCCTGGCGGATGACGCTAACTGGATCTGCGGGCCGTTGCCGACCGTTAGGTCCGCTAACCCATCAGGACGACATCACCGTCACAGCCTTCGTCACCAGATACGCTTCCACGGCTTCAGGGCCGCCTTCGGAACCATAGCCCGAATCCTTGACGCCGCCGAACGGCATTTCCGGTGTCGGCGTGGCCGGTTGATTGATCCACAGCATGCCGACTTCAAGCTGCTGCGAGAGCAGATGCACGTTGGCGAACGACTTCGTGAAGGCGTAGCCGGCGAGACCGTACGGCAGGCGGTTAGCCTCGGCAATCGCGTCTTCGAGCGAGTCGAAGCCGCGAATCGCCGCGATCGGGCCGAACGGTTCGTTGTTGAACACGTCGGCTTCGAGCGACACGTTGGTCAGCACTGTCGGCGCAAAGAAGTTGCCTTCCGTGCCGACACGCTCGCCGCCGGTGGCGACCGTCGCGCCGGTGGCGCGGGCGTTGTCGAGCACCTTGGCCATGGCCGTGAGGCGGCGCGCGTTGGCGAGCGGCCCGAGCGTGGTGCCTTCGGCAAGGCCGTCACCGAGCTTGAGGCTCTCAGCGTGCTTGACGAGCGCCTGCGAGAACTCTTCGCGGATGCTGTTGTGGACCAGAAAGCGCGTCGGCGAAATGCAGACCTGGCCCGCGTTGCGGAACTTGGCGCCGCCGGCGGCCTTGACGGCCAGCGCGACATCCGCGTCCGCCGCGACGATCACCGGGGCGTGGCCGCCCAGTTCCATGGTGGCGCGCTTCATGTGCAGGCCCGCGAGGGCGGCCAGTTGCTTGCCGACCGGCGTCGAACCGGTGAAGGTGACCTTGCGGATGACCGGATGCGGAATCAGGTAGCTCGAGATCTCAGCGGGGTCGCCGAACACGAGACCCACCGTGCCGGGCGGCACGCCGGCTTCGACAAACGCCTGCAGCAGGGCAGCGGGCGATGCCGGGGTTTCTTCCGGCGCCTTGACGAGGAACGAGCAGCCGCTCGTCAGGGCCGCGCTCAGCTTGCGCACCACCTGGTTGACCGGGAAATTCCACGGCGTGAAGGCGGCGACCGGGCCGATCGGTTCCTTCAGCACCAGCGACTGGGCGGCCAGATTGCGCGACGGCACTACGCGGCCGTAAATGCGACGGCCTTCGTCGGCGAACCATTCGATGATGTCGGCGGCCGACAGCATTTCAACGCGGGCTTCGGCGAACGGCTTGCCTTGCTCCTGGGTCATCAGGCGCGCGATGTCCGAGGCGCGTTCGCGCACCAGGGCGGCGGCCTTGCGCATGACGGTGGCGCGCTCGTTGGCGGGGATCTTGCGCCAGGCTTCGAAGCCCTTTTGCGCGGCGGCGAGTGCGCGGTCCAGATCGGCGATGCCGGCGTGGGCCACCTTGCCGATCGGCTTGCCGGTGGCGGGGTTGATGACCTCGAGGGTTTTGCCGCTGGCGGCGTCGCACCACTCGTTATTGATCAGGAGTCGGGTATCGGTATAGCTCGATGTAGCCATGCTGGGTTCCTCTGATGGGTAGGGCGAGTGGCCGCGACAGTGTGCCGGCGGCCGGAGATGGGCTGCGGATTGTTCAATCTTAGCCGATTGTGGCCGGCGGCACAGGCTGCGGGGGCAGCCGCGGGCCGCCGCCGGGATGAGGCGAGGCGATCATTGCGCGGGCGACGGGGCGGTGTTCTGGTGGTTGGCGCAGTCGGCGGTCGCGATCATGCTGGCCTGGTCGGGTGTCATGCCCGGGCCTTGCTGGCTGTAAATCCGGTCGATGATGGCGTTGATAGCCTGGCGGTCGGCGTTGTCCTTGTAGTACTTGGCCGCCTGGTCGAGCGCCTGCGCTTTCGTCTTCTTGTGCGTGCGCCACGACGCGACCTGCCCGGCAATATCGCCGAGCGCAAAACATTGATCGCTGACGGTCTGCGCCATGGCTTCCATGGCCGGCTGCGCCAGGCAAACCGCCAGCGCGGCGGATACGACGACTCGCTTCATTCCGAAATCCTGTGGTGAGCGGAACGACGTTTCTGCGGCGGGCGAGCGTGTCGCCTGGCGCGGAAGCATCGAACCAAACCCCCTAGTTTACCGATAAGCGGGCCGAACCGGTTGTCAGACCGGCAGACGTGCGCGCCGGAGCCGCCGGTTCGCCGACCGGCCAGCCTGGCGCAACCGGTGTGCGTCAGTCGAAGTCGGTGGAGCGCGACACGGCCTCCCAGGCCGTGATTTCGTCACCCAGCGCGGCCAGTTTTTCCCGGACCAGGTTGAGCGCATCGTTGCCAAGCAGGAGGTGCACGGGTGGGTCCTCGGCTTCGACGAGCTTCAGCAGCGCCTGCGCGGCTTTGGCCGGGTCGCCGGACTGCTTGCCGCTCTTCGCCTCGCGCGCCGCGCGGATCGGGCTGAACAGCGCATCGTAGTCGGGGATGCTGCGGCCCGCGCGGACCATCGAGCGGCCGGCCCAGTCGGTCCGGAAGGAGCCCGGCGCAAGCGCCGTGACCTTGATGCCGAAACCGGCCACTTCTTTGGCGAGCGACTCGGAAATGCCTTCGAGCGCGAACTTGCTGCCGCAGTAGTAGGCGATGCCCGGCATGGTGATGAAGCCGCCCATCGACGTGACGTTGACGATGTGTCCCGCGCGGCGCGTGCGCATGGCGGGCAGCACCGCCTTGATCATCGCGACGGCGGCGAAGACGTTGACGTCGAACTGGTGGCGCAGATCGGCGAGCGGCGACTCTTCGAGCGTGCCTTCGTAGCCATAGCCCGCGTTATTGACGAGCACGTCGATCTGGCCGACTTGATCAGTGATCCTATCGATTGCCGGGGCGATCGCATCGAACTCGGTCAGCTCGAGCACGATGCCATGCGCGCGACCGGGGGCCAGCGCTTCGAAGGCTTGCCGCGCGGCGTCGCCGCGCACCGTGCCGACGACGCGATGGCCGTCGTTCAAGGCGGCCTCTGCGAAAGCGCGGCCAAAACCGGAGCTGACGCCGGTAATCAGGAAGGTTTTACGGGGAGTGTGGCTCATGGTGGGGTCGTCCTTTCGCTTGTCGATCATCATCGGTGGCGAGTCCGGCTCGGGGTGCCGCAGCGCGGCACGGTGCACAGGCAGGCAAGGCATACGCATGCCGCCGGCAAAGGCGTTGTCCAACCGGAACTCGCTTTGCATCTTAGGAGCCGCGCCGGCCGAAGCGAATGCCGGTTCTTCTGTCTTGCTTGCCTGATCCTATGAGCCGGTAGATTTCTGTCGGTGCAAATGGCACATTGCAGGCTGGCAGGAACGCGAAAAAACGCGCAAAAGGGCCCGCATGACTCTCGCAGACGACGACTGGACACGCACGCAGCGACGTATGGTGGCGTTGCTCGACGCGCTGACCCCGGTTGAGGGATACAACCTGACGGCGTTGCCCGACGTGCGTTTTCTACGCTCGAACCGGCCGCTCGCGCGCACGCCGGTGCTGTACGATCCGGGCATCGTGATCGTGTGTCAGGGCCGCAAGCGCGGCTTCCTCGGCGACGAGGTCTATCTGTATGACGCGCAGCACTATCTGGCCGTTGCGGTGCCCGTCCCGTTTTCGATGGAGACGGACGCCAGCGAGGCCGAGCCGATGCTGGCCATCTATTTCCGGCTCGATTTCAACCTCGCCGCCGACCTGATGCTGCAACTCGACGAACGGCACGATAGCGTGCCCGCCGGTCGTCCGAAGGGCATGATGTCGACCCCGCTCGACGCCAGACTCGGTGTGTCGGTACTGCGCTTTCTCGAAGCGATGAGTGTGCCGCTGGAGGCGGAGATGCTCGGCCCGGCGCTGGTGCGCGAAATCTACTTTCGCGTCCTGACCGGGGAGCAGGGGGCGTCGATGCGGGCCGCGCTGACGCGTCAGGGGCAATTCGGCAAGATTTCGAAAGCGCTGCGCAAGATCCACCAGTGCTTCGGCGAAGCGCTCAGCGTCGAACAACTGGCGATGGAGGCGAGCATGAGCGTGCCGTCGTTCCACGCGCACTTCAGGGCGGTGACCAACACTTCGCCGATGCAATATCTGAAGTCGACAAGGTTGCACCAGGCGCGTCTGCTGATGGTCAGAAACGATGTGACGGCGGCCGTCGCGTGCGTGCAGGTGGGCTATGAGAGCGCCTCGCAGTTCAGCCGCGAATTCAAACGCCTGTTCGGGCGCAGCCCCGTCGAAGAAGCCGACCGGATGAAGCAGAGTTTCGCGCTTCCCGAGGCTGCGCCCGGTTCCATCTACGTCTCGTCGCATTGAGCGACGAAACGCGATGGCTGCCGCGTGGTGCGCTTAACGCAAGCCGCCGCCCGCCAGCAGTTGCTCGCCCGTCAGCCAGCCGGCGTCGTCCGAGGCGAGGAACACCGCGACCTTCGCGATGTCTTCGGGTTGACCGACGCGTCCGAGCGGCGTCTGAGTCACGAGCGCGGTTTCCATATCGGACCCGATAAAGCCCGCGCTCGTCGCGCCTTCGGTTTCCACCATGCCGGGATTGATGCTGTTGACGCGAATCTTGCGCGGCCCGAGTTCGCGCGCCAGCACGCCGGTGATCGCATCCACCGCGCCCTTGGTGCCCGTGTACACGGCGCTGGCCGCAGGGGTGACGCGGCTGACGACCGAGCCGATGTTGATGACGCTGGCGCCTTCGCCGAGGTGTTTCGCGGCGGCCTGGGTGGTGAGCAGCAGCCCGAGCACGTTGACGTTGAACTGCTTGTGGAAATGCGCTTCGGTGATGCCTTCAATCGGCGCGAACTCGTAGACGCCCGAGTTGTTGACGAGCACGTCGAGGCGTCCATAGGTTTCGATGGCGGCATCGATGATGCCTTGTGCATCGGCGGCCTGCGAGACGTCGCCGCGTACCGCGACCGCCTTGCCGCCGGCCTGGGTAATGGTGGCGACGACTGCATCGGCGCCTGCCTGGCTGGAGGCGTAGTTGACGACAACCGACGCGCCTTCCGCGGCGAGCGCTTTAGCGATGGCTGCGCCAATCCCTTTCGATGCGCCGGTGACGACGGCGACTTTGCCGGTGAGCTTGCTCATGACTGAATCCTTTCAGGGGGAGTACATCGGAGCATCGGCGAGAGGTTTCCCGCAGGTGCAAAGAGAGTAGGGCTGAAAGGACTGTAGTCGATCGGCCGCGAGAGATCATTGCGCTCGCGGCGAATTCATTGGACGGAACTGGCGAACAATGACGTGGTGCGACGAGCCTCAGGGCTCAACCGGCTCCGTCTGCGATGCCGACGCGTCGCTTTGCGCGAGACGCCGCTCGAGCAGCGCTTTCGATTCCAGCACCGGTTTGCCTTGCAGCTTGTTCAGCGCCTGCTGCAGCATGAAGTCGTCGCTTGAACCGAATTCCACCGGCGCGCGGTCGCGATCCTTCTGACGCTGTTCCGGCGTCTCCTTGTCGCTGCGTTCTTCGAGCAGCCGCAATTGTTCGACGCGGTCCTGCTGGCGCGCCTGGAGTTCTTTCTTTTCGTTCGGATCCTGGATGTTCGCGAGGTGATTCGGATAATCGGCTTCGCGCGTCACGAGCGCGTCGTCGGGGTCGCCGTCGGCGTACTGGTCGACCGGAACGTCCGGACGGATGCCGATGTCCTGGATGGAACGGCCGCTCGGGGTGTAGTAGTACGCGGTCGTCAGGCGCAAGGCCGTGTTCGAGGTCAACGGCACCGAGGTCTGCACCGAGCCCTTGCCGAAGGTGGTCTTGCCGAGGATCACCGCACGATGCGCGTCCTGCAGCGCGCCCGCCACGATTTCCGATGCCGAGGCCGTATAGGCGTTGGTCAGCACGATCATCGGCACGGTCTTGAAGATGGCCGGCTCGTTGAGCAGCGGATCGCTGTTAAAGGACGACAGCCGGTAGTACGCGTAGGTGTCGCGATAGGCGCGCTTCGAATACTCGACCTGGCCGTTGGTGGTGACGACGATCGAATCGCGCGGCAGAAAAGCGCCCGCCACGCCGACCGCGCTTTCCACGAGGCCGCCGCCGTTATTGCGCAAGTCGAGAATCAGGCCCTTCAGATTCGGCTCCTGATGCGCGATGGTGTTGAGCCGCGCCGCCAGGTCGGGCGTCGTGTGCTCCTGAAAACTCGTAATGCGCACGTAAGCGTAGCCTGGCGCCGGCATGGCCGTTTTCACGCTCTGCAGTTTGATGACGGCGCGCGTGACGGTCAGCGGGAAGGTCCGGTCTTCGCGCTTGCGATAGAGGGTGAGCGTGACCTTGGTGCCCGGATTGCCGCGCATCAGCGCCGACGCCTGATCGGGCGTCATGCCGTTGACCGGTTTGTCGTCGATGCTCGTGATCAGGTCGCCGGGACGGATGCCGGCGCGAAACGCGGGCGTGTCGTCGATCGGCGCGATGACCTTGATGAGTCCGTCTTCCGCGCTGGTTTCGATGCCGATGCCGGCGAAGCGGCCGGTGATCTGTTCCTGCAAATCGCGAAAGTCTGTTTTGTCCAGATACGCTGAATGCGGATCGAGGCTCGACACCATGCCTTTGATCGCGGCGGTCAGCAGCTTGTCGTCGTCGACGGGTTCGACGTATTCCTGCTTGATCTGGCCGAACACTTCGGCAAAGAGTCTCAACTGGTCGAGCGGCAACGGAGCGGAGGGCGGCTGGGCGGCGGACGCGAACCCGGGCAGGATGGCGGCGGTGCCGAACGTCATGCTCAAGGCGAGGAGACAGGGCAATTTCCGCATGATGACGATCCGGTGTGCGTGACAGTTCTCCACAGTACCGCAGCTATTTTCGTTTCGCAATCGTGGGGCATGTTGGGGGCGCGTGTCGATCGGGCCCGCCGATAAAGATCACGCCGGGTGGCGAAGACGGAACCGCAGACCCATCGGACAACTGCACTAGACAAACACTCGAAAAAAAGCCGACCGGTTAACGCGGTCGGCTAAAGATTCTGGCTATTCCGAGGGCCGTGCCAGAACCTGAGAGAGCTCGCATTATCGCATGTCGCCTTTGCCCACAATATTTTCGCGCGTGGAACGTCTTCGTTCTCAGGGTGCAGCACGCTCCCGGTTGTTGGACCCGAGATTCATTTCCCTCTTCACCAGAAGGCTCAATCATGAATATCGACGAGATCGAGAAGTTTCTCCGCGAGACCCGCAATGCCAACGGCCCCAGTCCGCTTCAGGATGCCCAGGTCAACGAGGTGATCGATCGGGTGTGGGCGTCGCAACGCTATCCCGACGACGGCGGTCCACGTGCGAATCCGAGCTGCGATCCTGAAGATTATGCGGACTACGGATTTTCCATCTTCCCCGCCCAGGGCGATCTGATCTATCTGCTGTGCCGTGCGATACGCGCGACCCGGGTGGTGGAGTTCGCGACCTCGGTCGGACTCTCGACGCTCTATTTCGCAGCGGCGCTGCGCGACAACGGCGGCGGCACGGTGATCGGTTCGGAACTGGTTCATTCGAAGGTCGTCACCGCCAGACGTCACCTTGCCGAAGCCGGCCTTGCGTACTACGCCGAGATTCGCGAAGGCGATGGCCGCGAGACGCTCAAGGATCTTGGCGGCCCGGTTGATTTCGCGTTGATCGACGGCTGGCCGTCAGGATCGGGACCGTCGCTCGCGCGCCAGGTCATCGAGGTCGTGGCGCCGCAGATCCGCATAGGCGGCTTCCTGATGAACGACAACGGCGAGTCCGACTATGTCGACTTTGTCCGCGATCCGGCCAACGGCTTCGTGTCGATGAACGTGCCGATCAAAGGCGGTACGTTGCTGTCCGTCAAGGTGTTTTGAGTCGAGCCGAGGTGGGGCGGTCAGGACGCAACGTGCCTGATTTTCTTCGCCCGCAACGGCGGCGCTTCAGGACGCTCGAACGCCTCGACCAGATAGTCGATGAACACCCGCACCCGCATCGGTATTCGCCGGCCCGCCGGATAGACGAGATGGACCGGTAACCGCTCGGGTTGCAGTTCCGGCATCAGGACCTGCACCTCGCCGGAACGGATCTCATTGGCCAGCAGCCAGAACGGCGCCTGAGCAACGCCCAGACCGCACAGCACCGCCGCGCGAATATGTTCGGCGTCGCCGGTCAACACCGAACCGTGCGGCACGTAAGAGACCGTTTCCTGCCCGACCTTGAACGACCAGGGGCGGCGCTCACGGCCTTTCGCAAAGACGATGCAGGCGTGCCGGTCCAGTTCGGCAAGACGGGTCGGCACACCGCGCGCCGCCAGATAGCCAGGGCTTGCAGCCAGGATGAAATCGGTCTCGGACAATTTGCGCGCGGTGAGCGAGGAGTCCACCAGTTGCCCATGACGGATCGCGAGATCGACACCTTCTCCCACCATGTCGACCTGCCGCTCCGAGACCGACAGTTCGACCGCGACATCGGGATAGCGTCGCAAGAATTCGGGGAGCAGCGGCGTCACCCAAAGCCGACCGTGCGCCGGCGCGGTATTGATGCGGATCACGCCGCGTGGCGACTGCTGCCGCTCGCCTACGGAAGACTCCAGTGCGTCGAAGTCGTCCACCAGTTGCTTGGCCGACTCGTAGAAGGTTTGCCCCGTTTCCGTGATCACGACCTGGCGCGAGGTACGCAACACGAGCTGCGCGCCCAGGTGCCGCTCCAGAGCCACGATCTGCTTGCTGACGGCAGGCTGTCCAATCCCCGCCTCGCGTCCCACGGCAGAGAAACTGCCGCATTCGACAAGGCGCACAAACAGGCGAATCGCATCCAACCGGTCCATAGAGGCTCGCAGCATCAATTCCAGAGTGGAATGGATGGTATGTCCTGAAGCGGCGTTTCGGCAATGGATGAAGTTGCCTATCGTACGGGCTGCGCAATCACCGATACCGAAACCGAAGGAGCTGAATGATGAAAGCGATTTGTGTGACGCCTGAGCGCGAGCTGGAAGTTCGCGACATCCCGACCCCGCACGAGCCAGCGCCGGGCCATGTGCTGGTCGACATGGCGGCCTCGGCGATCAACCATGGCGACAGGACGTTCCTGAGAATGCCGAGGGCGGCGGGCAACCCGCTGGCGCTCGGTCAGTACGACGTGTGGGGCGCGTCGGGAGCGGGCCGGGTGGTCGCGGTGGGGGCGGGCGTCCCCGCGGACTATGCGGGCAGACAGGTGGCGATTTACCGCTCGCTTGCCAGAAGTCCCGAGAGTGTTGGGCTGTGGTGCGAGCGGGCGCATGTACCCTACACGAGTTGCCTGATTCTGCCGGAGCAGGTGGATGCGAGGGACTATTGCGGCTCGCTCGTCAACGTGATGACGGCCTATGCCTTTCTCGAAGAGATCGCTGAAGCCGGCCATAAAGGAGTGATCGTCACGGCCGGAAATTCGGCGACGGGACATGCTCTCGCCGCACTCGCGCGCCAACGCAACGTACCGGCGATTTTCCTCGTGCGCAACGAGGCGGCGCGCGAGGCGCTCTGTGCTTTGGGCGTAGAACATGTACTCGTGACAGACGAGGGTTTCACCGACACGCTCGGCGCGTTGGCCGCCGACCTGGGGACGACGGCGGTATTCGAGGGCGTGGGCGGCGAGCTGCTGGGAAAGATCGCCCCCAGCCTGCCGATGAACTCGACCGTCTATATCTACGGCTTTCTGGCGGGAAGCACGCCGATCTCCATCCCGTCCGTGCTCTTCATGATGAAGAACCTGACCATGAGGCGCTTCAGCAATTTCGAAACCAGGACGGTGAAGGAGCCGGCGCAGCTCGTGGCCGCGCTAAGAGTACTGGAAGGCGTGATCGACGATCCGATGTTTACGACGCGCATCGGCAAGACGTTCGGTTACGAGCAGATCGAAGCGGCCATGGTTTACGGGCCGCCTGACGGGACCAAGGCCGTCCTCGTCGCCTGAGTGCGGCGCCATCATCCCGACGCTTCCTTCTTGATAGACTTGCGATATCAGAAAGAACACGGGAAAACGCGTGAGCCTCGAGGAATACTACAGGCGCCTGGAACTGCCGGGCACGGCCTCAGCCGCCGACGTTAAACGCGCCTACCGGCGGCTGAGGGCGAAGTACCACCCGGACCGCAACAAGGGGCGCGAGACCAGCGTCGAGCCGGCGTTCAAGCGCATCCAGGAGGCGTTCGAGATCCTGACCGGCAAGCGCAAGCCGCCGGTCTTCGAGCCGGCGGCGTCGCGCGACGAGCGCGAGCACGAGGCGCGCTCGCGCGAGCAACGCAGCGGGCCGCGCATGCGCGGTGCGAACTGTCTCGTCGAACTGTTTGTGCCGCTCGAAGCGGCCATTCACGGCGGCGCGGTCGAAGTGAGCTACGCGGTGAACGGGCCATGCCGTCAATGTCAGGAACGCGCCACGGAGTGCACGCGCTGTTACGGCAGCGGCCAGTCGCTGTCGGGCGCGCGCTGCAGTGCGTGTGCGGGAACGGGGCGTCCGCTGGCCGGCGACGGGTGCCCGATCTGTCTCGGCTCGGGTATCGCGACCTACCGCAAGTCGGAGACCGTCATGGTTCCGGCCGGGGCGTGGGACGGTCAGCGTCTGGTCGTCGAAGGCGGCGGCCATCCCGGGGCGAATGGCGGTCCGTTCGGCGACGCGATCTTCTCGGTCGCGATTGTGTGCGGCGCGGGGTTTCGTCGCAACGGGCTGAATCTCGCCTGTGAGATTCAGGTCGATTTCGTCACGGCGACGCTTGGCGGCAGCTTCGAAGCGCAGATCCTGGGCCGTGCGCAGCAAGTGTCGATTCCGCCGAATGCGCACCCGGGCAGCACGATCCGTTTGTCCCGCCATGGGCTCACGGACCGCAACGGCTTGCGGGGCGACCTGACGCTGCAACTGGTGCTGGCGATGCCGGTTGCGGTGTCGCATTTGAGCGGCGACGAGCGGGAGCGGCTGCGCGCGATGTTTGCGGATGCGCAGCGGCGCGCCGTGCAGGAGAGCTAGCCGTCGGCGTGCTGCAGGTGCAGGCAAGTCGTGACTAAACACACACCGCATCACGGCCGCGAGGCTAACCATCCTGATCGGGCATCGAACATGTTGATTGCTTTCGCAGGACTGCCGGGCACCGGCAAGACTACGGTCGCGCGAGCGCTTGCTCGCCGGCTCGCTGCGGTGTATTTGCGCGTCGATACGCTGGAGCAGGCCTTCCTCGCGTCAGGGAGCAGCGGGGCCGATATCGGACCCGCCGGTTATCTGGCCGCGTATGCCGTTGCGGCCGACAATCTCCGTCTTGGGCTGACTGTCGTCGCGGACTCGGTCAACGCGTTGGAGATCACGCGCAGCGCCTGGCGAAACGTGGCGCGTGAGGCAGGTGCGCGGATCGTCGAGATTGATTTGATCTGTTCCGATGCAACGGCGCATCGTCAGCGAGTAGAAGGGCGGGGGGCCGATATCCCTGGCCACACGCTGCCGACATGGCAGAGCGTGCTCGAACGTCAATATGATCCGTGGGAATCGCAGCATCTCGTCGTGGACACCGGCAAGGTGTCGGTCGAGCAGGCCGTTGAAACGATTATCCGCGGGTTGTCGGTCTGATCTCCTGCGCTGGCTCGGTCGAATGCTTTGGCGTACGTAAGGATTCGTTTCTCTCGGGCACGCCTGAATCACACCGGTACCTTAGCGATCGCTTTGAACCAGCGCCTCGTCGGCGCATTGAAGCAGTCCCCTGATCAGATGCGCGCGCGGCGATCCGCGATGCCACACCACCCCGAAGCGGCGCGGCTCCGTTTTGACGGGCAACGTCAGCTTCGCGACCTCAAGCCCCGCGGTCAGCGGCGAGACGATATCGGGCACCAGCGACACACCGAGACCGCGATCGACCATCATGGCGATCGCCATCAGCGAATTCAGCTCGAACAATTCACGCGGGGCGATGCGCGCCGCCCGCAGGTAAGCATCCGCCTGTTTGCCGCCGCCGAGCGAGCGGTCGTAGCGGATGAACGGCTCGCGCCGCAGCAGTTCATGGGGATCGTCTGCGGCGAAGCGGGCAGGCGACAGCACTACCAGCGGCTCTTCCCGCAGCAGATGCCAGTCGTAGGCCTTCGGCAACGTGAACGCCGGGTGCAGGCAAACTGCGACATCGAGCTCGCCGCGCAGCAGCGTTTCGTAGAGTTCCATCGAGGTGCCGGCGCGAATCAGAACCTTTACCTGCGAAAACACCGCGGCAAAGCGCGCGAGCACATCCGGCATCAGGCTCAGCAAAGCCGTGGTGATGGTGCCGATACGCAATTCGCCGGCCGCTTCCCCCTTCAGCGCAAACGCCTTGAGGTCGGAAAACTCGCGAACCAGGCCGCGCGCCCGCTCGATCACGCGATGCCCCGCTTCAGTCGGAATGACCGTGCGCCCCGCCCGCACCAGCAGCGGTACGCCCAATTCCCGTTCTAGCGCCTGGACCTGCTGCGCGACGGCCGCCGCCGTCACGCCGACGCGGCGGGCCGCTTCGGCCATCGAGCCGCTGTCGACCACCAGCAGCAGATTGGCGAGGAATTCGATGTCCATAAAAGATAGATTTGCTATGGTTTGAAGATAGGTGCGAATAGTTTATCTAAATCTCACTCGCACGTAGACTGGTTTCAGGTAATCAGAACCAGGATTTGGAGACATGAGAAGCAAGCTGTTCGTGCCGGCGTCGCGGCCGGAGCTGTTCGCCAAGGCGCTCGCGAGCGCGGCGGACGCGTTGTCGTTCGATCTCGAAGATGCGGTCGCCGCCGAACGCAAGCCGCAGGCGCGGCTCGCTTTGCGTGAGCTGCTGCTGTCCGACGCCGTGGCCGATACCGGCAAGGTGCTGATCGTTCGCGTCAACGCGCTCGATACGCCGCATTTCGCGGCCGATCTCAACGCGGTTGTGCGCCCCGGTCTCGACCTCATCAATCTGCCGAAGCCCTCGAGCGTGGACGATGTCCGCGTCGCCGCCGCGGCCCTCGAGCGCGCCGAGCAGGCCAACGGCGTGACCACGCCGATCCGGCTGCTGCTCAATATCGAATCGCCCAAAGCCTTCCGCCATGCCGCGGAACTGGCCGGGGCGCATCCGCGGGTAGCCGGCCTGCAACTCGGCCTCGGCGATCTGTTCGAACCGCTCGGCATGGCGCGGCGCGATCTCTCGGCAATCCGTCAGGCGATGTTCGCGCTGCGGATCGCGGCAGGGGAAGCGGGTGTGTTCGCCTACGACTCCGCGTTCGCCAATATCAAGGACGAAGCCGGTTTTCGCGAGGAAGCAGAAATGGCGCGCGCCATGGGTTTTCTCGGCAAGAGCTGCATTCATCCGAGCCAGGTCGCGCTGGCCAACGAAGTGTTTCGTCCGTCGGACGACGAGATCGCGCACGCGGTGCGCGTCGTCGAAGCCGCGCGTGACGCCGACGAGAAGGGCGTGGGGGCCTATGTGGTCGACGGCAGGATGATCGACCCGCCGTTTGTCGAGCGGGCCCGGGTGCTGGTGGGCCAGGCGCGGCAAATGGGACTGCTCACCAGCGCCCAGCATGCCGCGCTCGATGCCGGACGCTGAAGCGCGCTTCGTTTCGCACTTCGTTTCGCGCCTCATTCCGGGCTTCATTCGCACATCACCCCACAGTTCACACGCCACACACTGGATCAATACGGAGACTCTCATGGAACGCTCGCCGCAGTCAGTGCGCTCCGACGCAACCGGCCCGCTCGCAGGCGTACGCGTGCTCGACCTGAGCGCCTACATCGCCGGCCCCTATGGATGCACGCTACTCGGCGACCAGGGCGCCGACGTCATCAAGATCGAACCGCCCTCGGGCGATAACCTGCGCAAATATCCGTCGACGCTCGAAGCCGAAAGCCGCGCGTTTCTCGGCATCAACCGCGGCAAGCGCGGCCTCGCGCTCGACCTGAAGCAACCCGAAGCGCTCGCGGTGCTGCTGCGCCTCGTCGAACAGGCGGACGTGCTGGTGCACAACTTCCGTCCGAGCGTGCCGGCCCGGCTCGGCATCGCCTACGAGCAACTGCGCGAAGTCAATCCGCGCCTGATCTATTGCGCGGTGACCGGCTACGGCGACACGGGGCCCAACAAGGACAAGGCCGGCTACGACCAGGTGCTGCAAACCATGACCGGCATGTGCGCGATGCAGGGCAAACACGGCGGGCCGCCGGAGATACTGTACGGCTCGGTGGTCGATTATTACGCGGCGGCGCTGGTGGCGGCGGGGGTGTCGTCGGCGCTGTTCGAGCGCGAGCGCACGGGGGCCGGGCAGTATGTCGGCGTGTCGTTGTTGCGCAGCGCGCTGACCATGCAGTCCGCGCGGATGATCTGGGCCGACGGCGAGCCGAAAGAGATCGGCCGCGACATGCGCTCGGGCGGCATCACCGGCATTCATCCGACGCGCGCAGGTTATCTCTACATCTCGGCCAACACGCCGCATTTCTGGCAGGCGCTGTGCGAGAAGACCGGACTGGATGCGCTCGCGCAGAACGAGCGCTATGACAGCGTGCGCAAACGCGCGCTGCATTGCGATGAGATCATTCCGCAACTCCACGCGGCGCTGCAGGCACGGACGGCGTTCGAATGGGAAGCGCATTTCGGCGATGCGGTGCCGTGCGCGGCCGCGCGCAGCGTCGAAGACATGTTCGACGACGCGCAAGTGCTCGCCGAGGACATGGTGAGCACCTTCGAGTATCCTGGGGTGGGCCGCTATCGCGGCTTCAGGCAGCCGATCCGCTTCGGCGCGACGCCTGCGCCTTTGCCGGCCGCGGCGCCGGGGTTCGGCCAGCATTCCGATGCGGTCCTGAAGGATGCGGGCCTGACGGACGCGCAGATCGAGGCGTTGCGTGCGCAACGCGCGGTGCTGTGACGGTGGCGTGTTGACGCTATAAGCCGACGGACGAAGTAGCCGGCATAGAGAAAAAAACGGAGACGATCGATGGACACTCGAGACGAGGCCAACAAAGTGGACGGTGTGGACGGCGTGAACGGTTCGACCCGTGCGCACGCGGCTGACGGCAAGCGCCCACGCATCGCCGCGCCCGCGGGCGCGTGCAATGCGCACATGCATATCTACGACCGGCGCTTTCTCGCTGCCGGCGATGGCGCGGGCTTCGTCGAAGGCGCCACGGTCGACGACTATCGTGCGGTTCAGACGCGTCTCGGCACCCAGCGCACGGTGATCGTCACGCCGCGCACTTACGTGACCGACAATCGCGTGACGCTCGATGCGATCCGGCAACTTGGCGCCGGGCATGCGCGCGGGGTCGCCGTCCTGCGGCCCGACGTCACCGACACCGAACTCGCCGCGCTGCACGCAGGCGGCATCCGCGGTATTCGCTTCACGTTGTACACCCCGGAGCACGCCGTGGTCAGCTTCGCGATGGTCGAGCCGCTCGCGCGCCGCGCCGCCGAACTGGGCTGGCATGTTCAACTGCACTGGACAGCGGCGCAGATCGTCGAGCATCGAGCCATGCTGGCGCGCCTGCCGTCGTCGCTCGTCTTCGATCATCTGGCGCGGCTGCCGTTGCCCGCCGCCAGCGCCGATCCCGCCTTCAACGTGGTACGCGGGCTGGCCGACAACGGCCGGGTGTGGGTCAAGCTGTCGGGCCCGTATCTGGATTCGGCGGTCGGTCTCGAAGGCGGCTATACGGATGTGACGCCGACGGCCCGCGCATGGATCGCCGCGTTGCCGGAGCGGGTCGTATGGGGCAGCGACTGGCCGCACACCACGGAAACGCGCAAGCCCGACGACGCGGACCTGTTCGATCTGCTGGCCGACTGGACCGATGACGACCTCGTGCGGCGCCGCATCCTCGTCGACAACGCGGCGCAACTGTACGGCTTCGCGGCCTGAGCGAACGGCTGCGGCGCCGGCATGGGTCACGAATAACCAGCCACGCGTCACAAGCCAAAAAACGGACACAAAAAAACCCATTGCAACCCTCACGCGCAGCGAACGCGTGGGCCACAACGAATCTCAGGAGACCGGACTACATGAAACCCAACACCGCGGCCACGCCGGTACGCAGACCGAGCTTTACCGAAGCGACGATCCGCCTGTTCGAGCGGACCATTCCCGACCCGTTCGTCCTCGCGATCCTGATCACGGTCCTGGTGGCCGCGATCTCGGCGGTGTTCGCGCCGCATGCGTCGGTGGGGCGGCTGGTCGGCGGCTGGTACAAGGGATTCTTCGATATCCTGACCTTCGCGTTTCAGATCACGCTGGTGCTCGTCACCGGCCACGCCTTCGCTCACGCGCCGCCCGTGCAGCGCGTCTTCAAGGCGCTGGTGTCGCTCGCGCGCACGCCGGCGCAGGCCGCCACCTTGACCTTCGTGCTGGTGGCCGTCGCATCGTTTTGCAACTGGGGACTCGGCCTCGTGGTGAGCGCCTTGCTCGCGCGCGAAGTGGCCAAGCGCATGCGCGTCGATTTCGCCTGGATCGTCGCGGCCGGTTTCTCGGGATGGGTGGTGTGGGCAAGCGGCATTTCGAGTTCGATTGCACTCGCACAATCGACGCCCGGCAGTTCCATGAACGTTGTGCAGAAGCTGACCGGCCAGGTGCTGCCGTTCAGCGCGACGGTGTTCACGCGTTTCAATCTGGTGCCGACCCTGGTGATGCTGGTCGCAATGCCGTTCGTGTTCGCGCTGCTCAAGCCGAACGATGCGGATGCGGTCGTGCTGGATACGGAAAAGCACCCCGACGCGCCCGTGCGTGAAAAGCCGCAGGGCAAGCTGAGCTTTGCGCGCTGGATCGAGTATTCGTGGTTGGGCAGCGCGTTTATCGGCGTGGCGGGCGTGGCGTTTTTCGTGCTGGCCTATGCGCAGCACCTGGCCTTCTCGGGCGTCAACGCGGTGATCTTCGTCATGTTCATTGCGGGCGTGATCCTGCACGGCTATCCGCTGGCCTATGCGGATGCCGTCAAGAACGCCGCAAAGCAGACCGGTTCGATGATGCTGCAGTACCCGCTGTACGGCGGCATCATGGGCATGATGGATGCGACCGGACTGCCCGATGTGATCTCGCACTTCTTCATTGCGATTTCGAATGCCCACACGCTGCCGTTCTGGAGCTATGTGTGTTCGCTGATCGTCACGTTCTTTATCCCGAGCGGCGGCGGGCACTGGGCCGTGCAGGGTCCGTTCGTGGTGCCGGCGGCGCTGGCCTTGCACGCGCCGGTGCCGGCCACGACGATGGCCGTCGCGATGGGCGAGCAGGTGTCGAACATGATGCAGCCGTTCTGGGCGGCGCCGGTGGTGGCGATGGCCGGAATCGGCGTGCAGCGCGTACTCGGCTTTACGGTGATGACGTTCGTAGTCGGCGCCATCGTGTACGGCGCAGCGTTGTTGCTGCTGGTCTGACGCGCACGATTGATCCATATAGAGAGATGAGGAGACCCAGGCAGATGAAATCAGCCGCGCATCACAGCACCGTATCCACGCCAGGCGGCGGCACCCAGGCAGCGCCATTGCCGGCGCACACCTTCAGGGACCGCTGGTGGGCGATTTTCGACCGGCGTGTCGGGGCGTTGCCCGTGCCGGTGTATCTGCTGCTGATTGCCGTGCTCGGCGCGATGACCCTCAAGGGCAAACTGGCTTCGGACCTGCCGACCGGCATCGCACTCGTCGCGGTCGGCGGTTTTACCTGCGCGGAACTGGCGAAGCGCATTCCGTGGATTCGCCACATCGGCGCAACCTCGATCTTCGCGGCCTTCATTCCGTCGATGCTGGTGTACTACAAGCTGATGCCGCTGCCCATCGTGAAGGCGGTGACGGACTTTACGAACCGCTCGAACTTCCTGTACCTGTTCATCGCGGCGATCATCGTCGGCAGTGTGCTCAGCATGGATCGGCAGACGCTGATCAAAGGCTTCGTGCGCATCTTCATTCCGGTGGCGAGCGGCTCGGTGGTGGCGGCGCTGGTCGGCACGGCTGTGGGCGGCGCGCTGGGACTCGGCTTCAAGCACGCGCTCTTTTTCGTCGTGGTGCCGATCATGGCGGGCGGCGTCGGCGAGGGTGCGCTGCCGCTCTCGGCGGGCTATGCCCAGATCATGGGCGTCGCGCAAGGGCCGCTGTTCGCTCAGGTGTTGTCGGCGGTGATGCTCGGCAATATCGCCGCGATCTGCTGTGCGGGCCTGCTGAGCTATCTCGGCGGCCGCCGGCCAAAGTGGACCGGCCACGGGCGGCTGACCGTGGCGGAAGCGGACGACGAGGCCGTGCAACCGGCGCCGCCGTCGTTCGAGTTCGACGTCAGTTCGGTTGCCGCAGCCGGAGCAACGGCGATCGCGTTATATCTGCTCGGCGTGCTGGCGCATCAATGGTTCGACTGGCCCGCACCGGTGGTGATGCTCGTGCTGGTGGTCGCCGCCCAGTTGTTCCAGGTGGTGTCGCCGCGCGTTCAGGGCGGTGCGCGCTTCATGTACGGGTTCTTTTCGAGCGCCGTCACCTATCCGCTGATGTTCGCCATCAGCGTCGCGATGACGCCCTGGGGCGAAATCGTCACCGCGTTCCACTGGGTGAATATCGTCACGGCGGTGTCGACGGTGCTGTCACTCGTCATGACGGGTTTTTTCGTCGGCAGGCTGGTGGGCATGTATCCGGTGGAAGCGGCGATCGTCAATGCGACGCATAGCGGCCTCGGCGGCACAGGCGACGTCGCGATCCTGACCGCCGCCAACCGGATGGAACTGATGCCGTTTGCACAGATCGCGACCCGCATCGGCGGCGCCATCACGGTGATGACGGCGCTGGCGGCGTTTGCGTTTCTGCGGTGAAGGCGGGCGGGTTTTGCGTTGTCGAATGGCTTGCCGCCCTTGCCGGAGGCCGAATTCCGGCTGCTGTGGGGCAAGGGCGATAAAACCCTGGCGGTGCAGGAGTTTGGCCGCCTCGTTCTGGATATGCCGGGTGAAGTGCCGTTCCGGTCGCCGCGCAAGGCAAGGCTGGCCTGACGCCGCTATCGAACATTCAATCGAAGCTTCGCTCCGCACCTTGCGATTGCCGGCGTATTTAAGTACGTTTTGTCTGCGGAATAATTTCCGGCTCGCTCGCAGCGATTGTCCAGCCCCGAAACGCTCAAGTCATGAGGGACGTATGTCTGAAGGCATGTTCGACCCGTCGGTACTCACAATTCCAGGCATCGATAAAGAGCGGCTGATCGCATCGATGGTGCGCATCCTCCCCAGAACGATTCTGGTCATCGACATCGCCTCCAGCAGCGAGGAGGCCCAGGCGCTTGCTCGCAACGAAGCCTTGCCCGACGGCTCGGAATGCTGGTATCGCTTCTTTACCGCAGAGGATATGGAAAAGATCGACGATCCGGTCTTCGCCATGGGCATGGTGCGCTACGAATTCGCGCAACTGGTGCGACGCAATGCGGTGTGGCCGGCCCGCATCGAGCTGGACGGCGGGGGTAGCGGCTTCGCGATTTCGCGCGATGGCTATGTGCTGACGAACTACCACCTGGTGACCTCCGAGGTGGCGAACCATCAGCGAGAGGACGGTGTGGAGGGTGTCGAAACGCCCTGCAAAACACTGCGGGCACAGATCGCGAACCGCGGCGCGAATGGCGAGTGGGAGTGGCGGGACGCGCAAGGTGTCTGGCTGGTATCGAACCCGCCCACGGCGCGCGCGGTGCGCAAGACGGGCCCGCATAGCGCCGAGTTACGCGAGGACACCGCCTTGCTTCGTATCGAGCCTGCGCCTCAGGCGTGGCTGGAACTCAGCGACCGGATCATGCCGCCGGGCGCCCCGGTATGGATGGCCGGCTTTCCGCTGCGTAGCGCACGCCACGAGCAGAAGCTGAGCGAGCTGAACTATACGGACGCTGACGGTTCGCTGCGGGTCTCCAGCGGCAAGGTCACGGCCGTCGAAGAGACCGATTACTTTACGACGGACCTCGACGGCTCGATGGGCAACAGCGGTTCGCCGGTGTTCGATGCGGACGGCCAGGTGGTGGGGATGTTTTCGCGTGCGACCGGAGACGGTCCGCGCAATGCCTTCGAATACGGTTATACCCCGCGCGTTCATGTGACGGCGAAGCTCGCCGCCAGCGGTCTGAAGCTTGCTGCGGTGCTGGATCAAGGCATCACGGGCAGCGAGGACGCCTCGATGCCCGTTAGCAACCTCAGACCTTAACGACCGAGGCCTGATAAATCTCGTCGATGCCCTCGGCCAGCGTCGCGTCGAACTCGCTATCGCTCATCGATACCTTGAGATCGTTGATCAAGGCCCGCGAGAAGCTGGCGATCATGCCGTGATTGGCAGCGAGCCGCCGGCAGGCATCGGTGCGCGTGTAGCCGCCTGAAAGCGCCACGACGCGTACGACGCGCGGATGATCGATCAGCGGACGATAAAAATCCGCCACATCGGGGATGGTCAGCTTGAGCATCACGCGGCTGCTGTCCGGCAGGGCGTCGAGTCCTTTGAGCAGCTCGGCGCGCAAGGTGGCCTCAGCGCCGGCCTTGTCCGGACTCTTGATCGACACCTCGGGTTCGAGGATCGGCACGAGGCCATGTGCGCCGATCTGCGCACCCAGCGCGAATTGTTGCTTCGCGATGGCCGCAATACCTTCCGGCGAATTCAGCTTGATGACCGAGCGCATCTTGGTGCCGAAGATGCCCAGCTTGACCGCCCGCGCGAGCAGGTCGTCGAGGCCGGGTATCGGCTTCATCAGCTGCACGCCGTCGGCTTCGTTTTCCAGTCCCTTGTCGACCTTCAGGAAGGGCACCACGCCGCGGTCTTCCCACAGGAAGGACGGCACCGGCTTACCCTCGGCCTGGCCGTCCATGGTGGCTTCGAACAGAATGGCGCCGATCACCTTGTCGCCGGTGAAGGCGGGCGCAGTGATGATGCGCACGCGCATCTCATGGATCAGTTTGAACATCTCGGCGTCGCCGTTGTAGGCGTCTTCCGGGATGCCGTAGAGCTTCAGGGCGCCAGGCGTCGAGCCGCCGCTCTGGTCCAGGGCCGCAAAAAAGCCCGGTTTTTCACTTACTTGTGCCAGCATCTTGTCATTTGCCACGGACATCTCCCTCGTTCGAAAACCGTATGCCGGACCAAAGCCTGTCTGGTCTGGGCCCAATGCGTTCAATCGTTCAATACGCCAAGTGTACTGCGACGAAAGCCGCGGGCGAATTGGGGTGCGACGGCGTCTATTGATGATCGCTTCGATCCGTGACAATTCAGAACGTTCAATGACTGTGCCGCTCGCCGGCCGGCGCGGGGCCTGGCCTTGTCTGCCGGCTCAGCATCAGGGTGACGATGGCGGATACCGCCAGGGTGGCGGCGACCACATACAGCCCGGCCGAATAACTGCCGGTGAGGTTCTTCAGCCAGCCGATCACGAACGGCCCGACGAAGCCGCCGAGATTGCCGACCGAGTTGATCATGGCAATGCCCGCCGCCGCGCCCGCGCCGGACAGAAACACGCTCGGCATGGCCCATAACGGTGCTTTCGCGGCGCTGATGCCAATATTCACCACGACCAGCGCGAGAATCACCATCAAGGCCGTGCTGGCCCCGCCGACCAGCACGAAACCCAGGCACGCCAGCACACACGGCAGCACCACGTGCCACGTGCGTTCCTCTGTGCGGTCCGAGTGCCTGGCCCACAGGACCATCGCGATCACGGCGAGCACACCCGGAATGCCGGCGATGAGGCCCGTCTCAAACGAGCCGAAACCGTATTGACGGATGATCAGCGGAGCCCACAAGCCGAGCGTGTACAGACCCGCCGAGGTGCCGAAGTAAATCAGCGCGAGCGCCAGCACCCGTGGGTCGCGCAAGGCGCCGAGCGCGCCGGCCGTATGACCCGCGTGCGACGCCCGGGCGTCGGCTTCGGTCTTCAGCTTCGCCATCAACCACGCGCGTTCCTCGGCCTGCAGCCAGTGCGCCTTCGACGGCGAGTCCGTCATGTACTTCAGGACCACGAAGCCAAGCAGGATGGCCGGTATGGCTTCAAGGATGTACAGCATTTGCCAGTCGGCGAGGCCTGCGAGCGGCGGGAGTTTCATGATCGCGCCGGAGAGGGGCGAGCCGATTGCCGTCGAGATGGGCGCCGCCGCCATGAACCAGGCCGCCGCCACGGCGCGCTGACGGACCGGGAACCACAGGCTCAGGTACAGGATGATGCCGGGAAAGAAGCCGGCCTCCGCGACACCGAGCACGAAGCGCAGCGCGTAGAAGCTGGTTGGCCCGACCACGAAAGCCGAGGCCGCCGAGACGATGCCCCACGTCACCATGACCCGTGCGATCCACAGGCGTGCGCCGACGCGATGAAGAATCAGGTTCGACGGCACCTCGAACAGGAAGTAGCCGATGAAGAACAGGCCGCCGCCGAGGCCGAACGCCGTCGGCGACAGGCCGATGGCCTTGTTCATCGTTATCGCGGCGAATCCCACGTTGACGCGGTCCAGGAAACTGACGAAATACAGCAGCATGACAAACGGAATGATCCGTAGCATGAGCTTGCGGGAAACCCGGGCTTCGAGATCGGCAATCATTGTCTCCTCCATGGAGGCGTGAGCAGTGCGCTATGACAGGCGGGATGCGCGTAGGCGCAGTCCGCTTGCCTGCTGCCCGATAGGTGCTGCTGACGGACGAGTTCGCGCGGCCGCGTGGCGCGGCGGCGAGCTTGTCGTGTCGGTGGGTGCGGGACGGTCGGTCCGCGCGCTTCTTCGAGCGCGTCCACCGTGCGCACCGTGCGACGCGGTGGGCGCACGGTGCGGGGTCTGACCGTGTGCGGACGGCCTCGCGGGCTTAGGCGGCGTCCCCCAGCGGGACTGGCTGTGCTGCGTTGGCGTGGGGCGCGGCCGCTTTCTCGAGCAGCGCGCAGACCGCGGCCGTGACTTGCGCCGTGGTGGCCGTGCCGCCCAGATCGCGCGTGTGAAGCGAGGTGTCCGCCGTCACCGCTTCGACCGCTTGCATGACGCGCTTCGCCGCGTCGAATTCGCCGAGGTGCTCGAGCAGCATCACGACCGACCAGAACGTGCCGACCGGATTGGCGAGGCCCTTGCCCATGATGTCGAACGCCGAGCCGTGGATCGGCTCGAACATGGACGGATAGCGGCGCTCGGGATCGATGTTGCCGGTCGGCGCAATGCCGAGGCTGCCGGCGAGTGCGGCGGCCAGATCGCTGAGAATGTCCGCGTGCAGATTGGTGGCGACGATCGTGTCGAGCGTCGCGGGGCGATTGACCATGCGTGCAGTCGCCGCGTCCACCAGTTCCTTGTCCCATGTGACGTCCGGGAATTCCTTGGCGATTTCGACGGCGATCTCGTCCCACATCACCATCGCATGACGTTGCGCGTTGCTCTTGGTGATCACGGTCAGCAATTTGCGCGGACGGGATTGCGCGAGGCGGAACGCGAAGCGCATGATCCGCTCGACGCCGGCGCGCGTCAGGATCGACACGTCGGTGGCCGTTTCGATCGGATGCCCCTGGTGGACGCGGCCACCTACGCCCGAGTATTCGCCCTCGGAGTTTTCGCGGACGATCACCCAGTTCAGGTCTTCCGGCCGGCAGCGCTTGAGCGGCCCGTCGATGCCCGGCAGGATGCGGGTCGGCCGTACGTTGGCATATTGATCGAGGCCCTGGCAGATCTTCAGGCGCAAGCCCCACAGCGTGATGTGATCCGGAATGTCCGGGTCGCCTGCGGAGCCGAACAGGATGGCGTCCTTGTTACGGAGCGCGTCGAGACCGTCCGCGGGCATCATCACGCCGTGTTGGCGGTAGTAGTCGCCGCCCCAGTCGAAGTTCTCGAACTCGAAGGCGAACGACTTCGTGGTGTTCGCGAGGGCCTGCAACACTTGCGCGCCAGCCGGAACGACCTCCTTGCCGATGCCGTCGCCGGGAATGGTTGCGATGCGATAGGTCTTCATGTCTCCGTCCTTCTGGGTTTTAGGGGGTGTCGATGCGAATGAACTCTACCGCGCGCCGGACGCAAAAACCGGTGCTAAACTCAAAGCATCCTTAACTTCAATTCACAAGTGAAGGCCATGCGCGAAGCGGTCCTACCGTCTGACTTAAGCTTCTTTTCGACGCTCGCGGCGTCCGGCAGCCTGAGCGCCGCCGCGCGCGAACTGGGGCTGACGGCGGCGGCCATCAGCAAGCATCTGACGCAGATGGAGCGGCGCGCCGGCGTGGCGCTCGTCAACCGGACGACGCGGCGCATGACGCTCACGCCGGAGGGCGAGTTGTATCTGGAGCACGCGCGGCGGATTCTCGATGAGATCGACGAACTGGCCGGCTTGCTTGGCAGCGCGAAGCAAAGCCCCAAAGGCTTGTTGCGCGTCAACGCAACGCTGGGTTTCGGTCGCAGCCATGTCGCGCCGGCGATTTCGCGGTTTGTCGCGAAGTATCCGCAGGTGTCGGTGCAACTGCAGTTGTCGGTGACGCCGCCGCCGCTGACCGACGACGTGTTCGACGTCTGCATCCGGTTCGGCGAACCGCCGGACACGCGGGTGGTCGCCCGTCGTCTTGCCGCGAATCGCCGGGTGCTGTGTGCGGCGCCCGCGTATCTCGCGTCGCGCGGCTTGCCCGTCACGGCGCATGACCTGACCCGGCATAACTGCATCGGCATCCGGCAGGGCGATGAGGCGTATGGTGTCTGGCGCCTGACGTCGGGGCGGGGCGCGGCGCGCAAGACGGAGGCCGTGCGGATCAACGGCAGTCTGACGACCAACGATGGCGAGATCGCCGTGAAGTGGGCGCTCGAAGGGCACGGCATCCTGATGCGGGCCGAGTGGGACATCAAGCCGTACCTGGCCGAAGGCTCGCTGGTGCGGGTGCTGCCCGATCACGAGACGCCGAACGCCGATATCTTCGCGGTCTATTCGCAGCGGCACCAGATGTCTAACCGGATTCGTGCGTTCGTCGATTTCATTGCGCTCGATCTTGGCGGTGGGGTGGGGGGATTCACGTAGGCGATGGGGGGGCGCCCGGCCGCTTCCCCGCGTCGCGATCATGCACTCAAGGTTACGCATCAAACGGCTGCTACGCCGATGAAGTAGCGGGCAACGCCACTGTCAGCCGTACCGTATACTTCGCACCGCGTCATGGCGTGGGCGCATGACCGCCCTGATCGTGGAGATACCCACTGCTAACGAGGAGACAGTTGCATGGTACGTACGAGAGAACATACGGCAAAACGGTTTGGCACCATCCTCCTTGCCGCCGCATTCGCCATCGGACTCGCCGCTTGCGCAGCGTCCCCACCCGATCGCGCCGCTGCGCTGTCCGGCCCCATGTCGATCGCAAAGCAGGGGAGCTTCTTCATCGGCGGACACGACGTGCATTCCGATACGCTCTCGACGTTGCCGAACTACGCCGCGTCGGGCACCGTGACCGTCGACCAGATGTATGTGCATTACCAGATCCCCTCGGGTGCGAAGCCGTTGTCGCTCACGCTCGTCCATGGCTGCTGCCTGACGGGCATGACATGGGAGACGACGCCGGATGGGCGCATGGGTTGGGAGGAATACTTCGTCCGCAAAGGCTATCCGACCTACGTGATCGATCAGTCCGACCGCGGCCGTTCGGCGACCGACATCAGCGCGATCAATGCGGTGCGCAGCGGTAAGGTGCCCATCTCGCAGTTGCCAACTGTCTTTGCGGCGTCGCATGAATCGGCGTGGACCATTTTCCGTTTCGGACCGCAATATCCGCAGACCTTTCCCGGCGAGCAGTTTCCAGTCGATGCGCAGGCAAGCCTCTGGCAACAGATGGTGCCCGACTGGAGTCCGTCGCTGGGCACACCCAATCCAACCGTTCCGGCGCTCTCGCAACTTGCGATCCGCCTCGGCCATACGGTGCTGATCAGTCATTCGCAAGCAGGCATCTATCCGTTCCAGACCGCGGCGATCAGCACGCAGGGCATTGCCGGCATCGTGTCCATCGAGCCGGGGGAGTGTCCGTCCGCGACAGGCGATCTCACGCCCTACACCAGGCTGCCGATTCTCGTGCTGTTCGGCGACTACGTCGATCTGTCGCCGCGTTGGGCGCCGCGGCTCAAAGCGTGCCGCGCTTTCGTCGACGCCGTGGACCATGCCGGTGGGCGCGCGCAACTCGTGCTATTGCCGGACGAAGGGATTCACGGCAACACGCACATGATGATGCAGGACCGCAATAACCTCGACGTCGCGGACTGGATCCTTAGATGGATCGATACGCACGTGGGCGCTGCGGGGGCGTAGCGACATCGCAGATGATGTTTTTGGCCCGACGTGATGCGGTGTCGGGTTACACCGTTTCTTCCGCCTGATTCGCTGCGCGCTGATCGACGCGCGGCGCTGCAGTTTCCAACGATCGTCCTTCATACGAATGCCTCTGCTGTTCCGGTTTTCGGGTCATATTGGCAAGCGCTCCTGTTCATGCATTTGTCGTTTCAGCCGACCCTTATTATCGATCGATTAATTTGGAGTCCATATTGATTGATTAAAAATTCCGATCTGTATTTATGTCGGTAAATTTATCGGTAGTTAACGATTTTGGCCTTGTTTTTACGGGTAAACCTATTCGCATCCAGATCATGCGTGTGGTGCCGAACAGTGAGCCTATAGCGGGTCAACTACTGTGGATTTGCGTCGGTGTCAGACGGGGTGAATCCCATTTGTGTCAGGTCGTAGAGTTGCACGTGCTGCGCGCACGGATCCCATTCCGTCATATCCCAGTCTGTTCGACGACCGGCTTTCGAGGCCGGCTTGGGCAGTACATGGTTCTGCCGTACACGGTCGCGAAGATCCGGATTCTGTAGATAGGGGGACTTCGAACGACCTATTAAAACATGACTGTGAATGAGTGATTAGGAGTACGTTATGAAAAGCTATAAGAATGCATCAAACGCAATCGGAATGTGCAGGGTGGCGATTGCAACCGCCGTGACCTTATATGCGGGAATGGCTTGTGCCCAGTCGAATCTGGAGACGATGCACACTGCGCCAATGGGGAAAGGAGAGGTAAGTTCCTCGCGTCTGCTGCTGGCGCAGAATCCCACGCAAGATTGTCCTGAAACCGCGACGCTGGGTTGCCGAAAGGACTTGGGTGGTCCACAGGCCTTGATCGGCAGTGGGCAGGATGCGGAGGGGTTCGGTGGGACGGTTGGTCCGCAGAGTGCATTCGGCGCCAGCACCGCGCCGGGCGGCACCAACGGCGCGGCCGCGGGAAGCCAGGGGTCAGGGAGTGGCGGAGCCGGCGATACGGGGGCCGGCAGTGCGGGCAACGGTGGCAAAGGGAGTGGTGGTTCCGGCACTGGCGGGTCGGGAAGTCATGGTTCGGGTAGTGGGGCTGCGGGTGGCGGGTCCGGCAGCGGTGGTTCTGGCAGCGGCGGTTCTGGCAGCGGCGGTTCTGGCAGTGGTGGTTCTGGCAGTGGTGGTTCTGGCAGTGGTGGTTCTGGCAGTGGCGGGTCCGGCAGTGGTGGTTCGGGCAGTGGTGGTTCTGGCAGTGGTGGTTCTGGCAGTGGTGGTTCTGGCAGTGGTGGTTCTGGCAGTGGTGGTTCTGGCAGTGGTGGTTCTGGCAGTGGCGGGTCCGGCAACGGTGGTTCTGGCAGCGGTGGTTCGGGCAGTGGCTGTGCCGGCGACGGCGGACATGGCGACGGCGGACATGGCGACGGCGGTCACGGCGACGGCGGACATGGCGACGGCGGTCACGGCGACGGCGGACATGGCGACGGCGGCCACGGCGACGGCGGACATGGTGACGGCGGTCACGGCGACGGCGGACATGGTGACGGCGGTCACGGCGACGGCGGACATGGTGACGGCGGTCACGGCGACGGCGGTCACGGTGACAGCGGTCACGGCGACGGCGGTCACGGCGACGGCGGTCACGGTGACAGCGGTCACGGCGACAGCGGCCATGGAGAAGGCGGCCACGGCACCGGCGGCCATGGTAACGGCGGCGGCGGCCACGGCTCAGGCGGCTCCGGCTCCGGTGGCTCCGGCGGCGGTTGCGGTGGCGGCCATGGCGGCCACTAAGTCATCAAACGGGCTCTAGAACGCCCGGGCAAAGCAGAAGCATCTTCGCGTTACGTTGTCGCGAAGATGCTTCATTCCATACACGTTAGCTATCCGAAGTGCATCTAACGAAGACCCAATCCAGCGCGGATCAAACCGCAGAATTTACGCTGGACACGCCCGCGTATTTCTCATTCCCATCGGAGCCGGCTCAATACAGTCCGCGAGTTTAAGACGGACGCTCACATCGCGCGTCCCAGATCGATCAGATCGTCCCGAACAGCGCTCTCGGACGGTCCTTGAGCGTGCCCGTCAACAACCGTAACGCGCTGACCAGTTGATCGCGGCTCGTCGCGCACGCGAGGTTGATGCGCACGCCGTGTTCGATCTCGGAGCGGTCCACGGCAAACGCCGACGACGGCATCACCACCACGCCGCGCGCCTTCGCGTTGGCGGCGAAATCGTCGGCGCGCCATGGCGGCGGCAACTTCAGCCACACGAACATGCAGGCCGGGTCGGTCTGCAGCCATTCCTGCGGCAGCAGTTCACGCGCGAGGTCCTGGCGTGCGCGAATCTCGGCGAGCTGCGCATCCATGATATGGCGCGCGGTGCCGTCTTCGATCCAGATGGAAGCGATCAGCATCGACATCGGCGCCGGCATCCACGCGGTCGTGCGAACCGCCTCCGCACACAAGGCCGAGCTGTCCGGCGGACTCAGCAGATAGCCCAGCCGCAGGCCGGGTGCGAGAATCTTCGAGGTCGCGGCAATGTGGAACGTCAGCTCCGGACACAGGCTCGCGAGGGTCGGCAGGCGCTGCGACACGAGCGGCCCGTAGACATCGTCTTCGATAATCGCGACGCCATGCCGGCGCGCAATATCGACGAGCGCCATCCGGCGTTCGAGACTCATGGTCGTGACGGTCGGGTTCTGCAGATTCGGCACCGTGAAGATCGCCTTCACCGGCATGCGCCGGCAGGCACGCTCGACTTCGTCGGTCAGCAAGCCGTCGCGGTCGCTAGGAATGCCAACGATTTCAAACTGGAACACCGGCGCGAGCGCTTTCAGTCCGTAGTAGGTGAGTTGATCGGCAAGGATCACGCCGTCCGTGCCGATCAGGCTGTTCAGCACGGCATACAGGCCGTGCTGCGCGCCGCTCGTGACCACCACATGATCGATGGACGGCTCGAAACCCGGCGCGGCCATCCAGCGGGCGCCGGCGGCGCGCGCCCAGGCCGGTCCTTGCGGCGGCTGGTATTCCTGCAATTGCGCGTAGCGCGGATCGTGCGGCAAGTCCGCCAGCGTGCGCGCGAGACAGGTCAGAAATTCGCCGGTGGCGGGCCGGTTCACGGTCAGATCGATCAGCGCATTGCTCGCGGCCTGGGCGGGTTCGACGCTCGGCATAGCGCCGCCTGTCACCAGCGAACCACGCCGCTTGCTGCCGATCACCAGCCCGCGCAGTTGCAACTCCTTGTACGCACGCGAAACCGTCGACACATTGATGCCCAGCTCGGTAGCGAGTTGCCGCTGGGGCGGCAGGCGGCTTCCCGGCGGATACACGCCGCTGCGGATCTCATTCTCGATCGAACTGGACACCTCGACATACGTCGAGCGCTTCGCCTGGGCCGGCGCGCCGTTGGCGGCGCGGCCTGCGTGTTTGCCAGAAGCCATAAGAACGAATGTCTCCATACAAAACCAGCTTTGTCCGCGATTGTGCGGAGTTTGGGCGATTCTATACCACGTCTGCCCTGCTGTAACGTCTTCCAGCACGCCGCCACATGGCCCGGCGGCTACACCGCACGCACCTGCCTCAAACCATCCAGGGAAAATGCCAGGACCACACAATGCACGTTTTAATTGCACACAAAAAAATATTGTGTGATTCTAGGTGTCATGGTTTGTCTGGTGGCGGACGTATCGGGACGCCGCTGGACGATCTCCTGGAATCTGTCAGCCGGAGTTTTTCATGCGCTTTCCGCCGCCCCTCGAGCCACGTGGCACGCCGCAGACGGGGCATCCGTGATGCCGGAGATCGCTATCGTGGGCGCGGGCTTCATCGGTCTTGCGAGCGCCGCGGCGCTGATGCGCGACGGTCATCGCGTCGTGCTGTTCGATCCGTCGGGTGTCGGGCAGGGGGCGTCGTTCGGCAACGCCGGGACCTTTGCGCATTACGCATGCATTCCGGTGAACAACCCTTCGGTGTTCCGCGATTTACCGCGCTTTCTGCTCTCGAACCAGAGTCCGTTTCGGTTGCGCTGGGGATATCTGCCGCAGCTTGCGCCGTGGCTCACGCGTTTCCTGATCAGCTCGCTGCCGCGCCGTTACGAGGCGAGCGCGGCTGCGCTGGCTGCTTTGCTGGGTCGTGCCCAGGACGGTTACGCGCCGCTGTTGGCACAGCCGGAACTGGCGCGTTTCGTACGGCCGCGCGAGTGCCTCTATCTGTACTCGAACGCAGCTTCGTTCGACGCCGCTCAGGCCGCGCTCGGTCTGCGATCGAAGCTAGGCGTCGCTTTCGATGTGCTGGCCGGCAACGATATTTGCGCGCTCGAACCGTCGCTCGCGCCGATTTTCGAGCGCGGCGTGCTGTTCAAGGACAGTTGGCATTTTTCCGATCCGCAGGGCTTCTTGCAGGCGCTGTATGAACGGCTCGCAGCGCAAGGGTTGAAGCTGGAGCGCTCAAGCGTCAGCGCGGTACAGCCGTCCGCGGACGGCGCCACGCTGACGGTCGACGGCGTCGCGAGGCGCTTCAGCCATGCCGTGATTGCCACCGGCGCGCGCTCCGCGCAGTTCGCCCGGCAATGCGGCGATGCCGTGCCGCTCGATACCGAGCGCGGTTATCACGTGCGCTATCCGGGCGCGCAGCAACTGATTTCGCGGCCGGTCGGCTGGGCCGAGCGCGGCTTTTACATGACGCCGATGAGCGATGGCCTGCGCGTCGCCGGCACGGTCGAACTGGGTGGCTTCAACGAGACGCGCAATCGTGCGCTGCTCGACCTGCTGACGTTCGCGTCGAAACGCGCATTGCCCACGCTCGCGACGCCCGACAACCACTGGCTCGGCTTTCGTCCGAGCCTGCCGGACGGCGTGCCGGTGCTGGGCCGCTCGAGCGCCGGCGCCCGCGTGATCTATGCATTCGGCCATCAGCATCTTGGACTCACGCTGGCGGGCATCAGCGGACGGATCGTGGCCGACCTCGTCGCGGGACGCGCGCCGCCGCTCGAGCTCGCGCCGTACGCGGCGACGCGGTTCTAAAACGTTTTAGGGCAAGCACCAGAGGACGGTCTCGAGGCGTCGCGCATCGAACCGGTTCACCGACATCACGCGCGACGTCATATCTCGCAAGGAGCGCATCATGAATCGCCGCTATTGGCTGTTGAGTTTGGCCGTCTGCGCGCTGGGCACGCAGGTGGCGCCGTCGTGGGCCGCCGATCCGGAAGTCGTCAAGATCGGTTTTGTCGGACCGTTGACCGGCCCGGTAGCCCGCGTCGGCAAGGATTTGCAGTACGGCGCGCAACTGGCGCTCGACGAGGAGAACGCCAGGCATCCGACGGTCGGCGGCAAGCCGGTCACCTTCGTGCTCGATGTGCAGGACGACCAGGCGGACCCGCACGTCGCGGTGCAAGTTGCGCAGAAACTGGTCGACGACGGCGTGGTCGGCGTGATTGGCCACTACAACTCAGGCTGCAGCATTCCGGCCTCCGCGGTCTACCACCAGGCTGACGTCGCGATGATCACGCCGGGTTCGACCAATCCGGATCTGACCAAACAAGGGTTCAAGAACGTGTTTCGTACGATGGGCCACGACGGCATCGGCGGCGTGGTGGCGGGTCACTTCGTGGTGGAGCAGATGAAGGCGAAGCGCATCGCCATCATCGACGATCGCACGGCGTTTGGCGAGGGCCTCGCCAACGCCTTCGAAAAAGGCGTCAAGGAAGCGAACGGCAACGTGGTCGATCGCGAGTTCACCAACGACAAGGCCGTCGATTTCCGCTCCATCCTGACCACCCTCAAGAGCAAGAACGTCGATCTGATTTTCTTTGGCGGACTGGACGAGCAGGGCGCGATGCTGGTCAAGCAGATGCGCTCGCTGGGCATGAACGCGCAACTGTTCGGCGCGGGCGCCTTGAAGAGCAACGCGTTCCTGCAGATCGCCGGTGCGGCGGGCGACGGTACGCAGGATCTGGAGCCGGGACCGGCCCTCGACAAGCTGCCCGCCGCGCTGGACTTCGGCAAGCGCTACAAGGCGCGCTTCAATCAGGATGTCGAACTGTATGCGCCGTTTGCCTATGACGCCGCGCTCGCGCTGATCAAGGCGATTCACAGCGCCGATTCGCTCGACCGCGCGAAGATCGTCGACAGTCTTGCGAAGGTCACGCTCACCGGCGTGACAGGCAAGATTACCTTCGACCCCTATGGCGACCTGATCAAGCCGCCGTACACGCTGTTCCAGGTCGAGCAGGGGCAGTGGAAGAGCATCAGGACGGTCGGCGGCAGCGGCGCCTAGCAAGCGCCCCGAGCGCCCCGAGCGCCCCAAGCTCCGCCGGCCGCGCGGCTAGCCCACACTGCCTAGTCGGCACTACCGGTCTGCGCGGCCGGCGCCGAAGCCCCGACCGCTGCGGACGCCGCCTGAGCCGTCGCCTTATCCGAATCGCGCGGGTTGCGCGGATCGTGCAATGCGCCGTCCGACCAGCCGCCGCCCAGATCTCCGATCAGCGAAGCCGCATCGGCGAGCCGCGATTCCTGCACGCTCAACGCGGTTTGCTGATTGCTCAACTGAGTGGCCTGGGCGGTCGCCACCGTGGTGTAGTCCACGGTGCCGGCCTGGTATTCGTTGAAGGCGATTTCGGTGCCGCGGGTCGCGTCGCGCACCGCGGCATCCAGTGCATCGGCCTGCTGGCTCAGGATGCGCAAGCCGGACAGATCGTTTTCGACATCTTCGAACGCGGTCAGCACGGTGCCGCGGTAGTTCGCGACCGCCGCGTCGTAGGCGGCTTTGGCCGCCGCCACTTCGCCGCTGCGCTCGCCGCCGTCGAAGATCGTTTCCGTGGCGCTGCCGCCCAGCGACCATACGTAGTTGGCGATATGCAGCAGGCCGCCCAGCGGCGACTGCGTGAAGCCGTCCAGCGCCGAGAGCGACACCGTCGGGTAATACGCGGCCACCGCTACGCCGATCGCCGCATTCTCCGACGCCATCTGGCGCTCGGCCGTGGCGATATCGGGGCGGCGCTGCAGCAGCGTGGACGGCACGCCCACCGGAACCGACGGCAAGCTGGGCATCGTGGGGTTGAACGGAATGTCCAGGTCTTCGGGGTTCTTGCCCACCAGCACGGCAATCGCATGCGCGTACTGCGCGCGCGCCACGCCGAGCGCGATCAGGCTGGACTGCGCGGTTTCGAGCTGGGTACGCGCGGTGATCAGGTCGGACGGCGCGATGGTGCCGTACTTGTCCTGATTCGAGACCACGTCCAGAAAGTGCTGATACGCTTTGACGGTGTCCTGCAGCAGCGCGATATTGGCGTCGCTGGTGCGCAACTGGATGATCGTGGTCGCGAGCGTCACCTGTTCGGAGAGCGTGGCGTTCGCCAGCGTCGCTTCGCTCGCCTGGGCGGTGGCGGAATTCTCTTCGATCGTGCGGCGCACCGAACCCCACAGGTCCGGCGCCCAGCTCACATTGCCTTCGAGCGAGCCCGAGTTGGTCGTGTAAGCCCGGCTCGCCGTCGAGGTTGTCGAGCTGGTGGCGCCGCGCGCGCGGGTGGCCGAGCCGGTCACGCCAACCGTCGGGAACAGCCCGGCACGCGCCACTTTCACTTCGGCCAGCGCTTCCTGATAGTTCGCGTAGTCCTGGCGCACGGTCTGGTTGGAGACCTCGACCAGCGGTTCGAGCTGGTCGATCAGCGGATCGTTGAAGCCGGTCCACCATGCGCCCTTGGGTCCGGCGGCGGCCGGCTCGGCCTGGGTCCAGCCCGGCAGCTCGCGGTAGGTCGCCGGTACGCTGACCTGCGGCCGGTGATAGTCCGGGCCGACCATGCAGCCACTCAGCAGCAGCGCGATGGAAGCGGCCAGCGGTTTGGCCAGCGGTTTGCAGTCAATCTTCATCATCATGCCTTCGTATCCGTTTGCCCCGATTGCCGCGGCGGCCCCATTTGTTCGGCCTGGCGGTTCCATGGCAGTCCCGAGGACCACCTGACGAGCCTGGAGCGCAAGCGGTCCAGGTACAGGTAAATCACCGGCGTCGTGTACAGCGTAAACACCTGGCTCAGGATCAGGCCGCCCATCACCGTGATACCGAGCGGCTGGCGCAGCGACGCGCCCTGGCCGATGCCGATCGCGAGCGGCACCGCGCCGAGCACGGCGGCGAAGGTGGTCATCATGATCGGCCGCAGACGCACGACGGCGGCGCCATGAATCGCTTCCTTGGCCGGCAGCCCTTCGTTGCGCTGCAACTGGATCGCCACGTCCACCATCATGATGCCGTTCTTCTTCACGATACCGATCAGAAGAATGATGCCGATCAGCGCGATCACCGAAAACGGCGTGCCGAAGATCAGCAAGGCAAGGGTGGCGCCGATGCCGGCCGAGGGCAGCGTCGAGAGGATCGTGAGCGGGTGGATCGAACTCTCATAGAGCACGCCGAGCACGATATACACCACCCCGAGCGCCGCGATGATCAGCAACGGGATGGTGCCCGTCGACTGCGCATAGGCCTGCGCCGCACCCGCAAACGCACCGTGGATGCTGGCCGGCATGCCGATCTCGCGGGAAGCGGTATCGATCGCCGCCTGGGCCGTGCTCAGCGAGCCGTTGGGCGGCAGGTTGAACGAGATCGTCGCGGCCACCAGCCCGCTCTGGTGGTTCACCTGAGTCGAGGTATGGTTGTTCACGTAGCTCGACATCGTGGGTAACGGCACCATCGTTTCGGCCGAGGTGCTGTCCGCGCTGCCGCTCGAACTGCCGCCCTTGCTGTTCGAGATGCTGTTGGTGGTCGCGTTGGCCTCCGCATTCGAGTTCAGCGAGTTGGTGCTCGACGAACTCGAGGCAGTGCTGACCGCGCTCGCCGCGACCACGCCGGACACGGTGCCGCCCGGCATTTGGGTCTGCGCGGTGCCGGTCGCATTGCCCGCCGCCGTGCTCAGGTAAATCTGGCTGAGCGTCTGCGGATATTGCCAGTACTCCGGCGCCACCTCCATCACCACGAAGTACTGATTGAGCGGGTTGTAGATGGTGGACACGGTGCGCTGGCCGAACGCGTCGTACAGCACGTTGTCGATCTGGTTCGGCGCAAAGCCGTAGCGCGCCGCCGTGGAGCGGTTGAACGTGAGGTAGGTCTGCAGGCCGTTTTGCTGCAGGTCTGAGTTCACGTCGAGCACCTCGCCGCGCATCTTGCCGAGCGCGGTCACGAGCTTGGGCGTCCAGGCGAACAGCGCGGCGGAGTCTTCGCTCGTCAGCGTGTACTGGTATTCGGCGGCCGATTGCCGTCCGCCGATCCGCAGATCCTGCTGCGCCTGCATGAAGAGCCGCGCGCCCGAGACCGCGTTCAGCTTGGGCCGCAGACGGTTGACCACGTCGGTGGCGGACGCATGGCGCTGCGCCAGCGGCTTGAGTTCGACGAACACGTTAGCGGTGTTCAGCGCACGGCCGCCGGTAAAGCCCGCCACCGACTGCACCGCCGGGTCCTTCTGCACGATCTCCTGCAACTGGGCCAGCTTCTTTTCCATCGCCGTGAACGAGATGCTCTGGTCGGCGATGATCTGGCCGATCAGAATGCCGGTGTCCTGCTCGGGGAAGAAGGTGCCGGGCAGCAGCTTGAGCAGGAACACGTTGGCGACGAGCAGGCCGATCAGCAGCAGGATCACCAGCAGCGCGTGGTCGAGCGCCGCCGTGAGCGAACGCGAGTAGGCGTTCTTGAAGCGCTCGAATTGCGCCTCGACCCACACCGCCCAGCGCGCCTGCGAGTGGCCGGCGCGGTCGCGGCTCAGCACATAGGCGCACATCGCCGGCGTGACTGTCAGCGAGATCACGAGCGAGATCAGGATGGCGACGGACAGCGTCACCGCGAACTCATGGAACAGCAGGCCGACGATGCCCGGCATCAGCAGGATCGGCAGGAACACCGCGATCAGCGAGAGGCTCATCGAGATCACGGTGAAGCCCACTTCGCCGCTGCCTTTGAGCGCGGCTTCCTTCGGACTCAGGCCCATTTCGAGGTGGCGCGTGATGTTTTCCAGCACCACCACCGCATCGTCCACCACGAAGCCGGTGCCGATGGTGAGCGCCATCAGCGACAGGTTGTCGATGCTGTAGCCGAGCAGGTACATCGGCCCGAAGGTGCCGACGATCGACAGCGGCAGCGCCACCGCCGGCACCAGCGTGGCGCGCGGCGACTGCAGGAAGACGAACACCACGCCCACGACGAGCAGCACGGCGATGAACAGCGTGCGTTCGGTGTCGGCCACCGAGGAGCGCACCGATTCCGAACGGTCCACCGCGACCTGCACATGGACGCTGTGCGGCAGCGTCGCCTCGATCGCCGGCAGCACGTTGCGGATCTGCGCGACGGTATTGACGACATTGCTGCCGGGCATCGGATAGACGATCACCAGCACCGCCGACTTGCCGTTGTAGAGCCCGGCGTTGCGGATGTTTTCGTTGGAGTCCCGGACCTGGGCGACGTCGCGCAGCAGCACTGGCGAGCCGTTGCGGTACGCCACCACAAGGTCGCGGTAGGGCGCCGCCTTGGTGATCTGGTCGTTGGACAACACTACGTAGCGCTGGTCGCCCTGGTCGAGGTGACCCTTCGCGCTATCGGCATTCGCCGCGGCGATCGCCGCGCGCACGTCTTCGAGGCCGATGCCGTAGCTATTCAGCTTGCCCGGCTGCAACTCGACCCGCACCGAAGGCAACGCACCGCCGCCCAGCGTGATCTGACCCACGCCGTTGACCTGCGAGAGCTGCTGCTGGATCACCGAATCCGCGGAGTCGTAGAGCTGCGCCTTGGTGAGCGTGTTCGAGGTCAGCGCCAGCACCATGATCGGCGAATCCGCCGGGTTGTACTGGCGATAGGTCGGATTGCTGCGCAAGGTGGTCGGCAGGTCGGCGCGTGCCGCCTGGATGGCCGCTTCGACGTCGCGCGCCGCGCCGTTGATGTCGCGGTTCAGCCCAAACTCGACCACGATCATCGACGAGCCGACATAGCTGATCGAAGTCAGCTCTTCGACGTCGGCAATCGTGCCGAGACGCCGTTCGAGCGGCTCGGCGACGGTCGAGGCCATGATGTCCGGGCTCGCGCCGGCCATGTTGGCCTGCACCACGATCACCGGGAAGGCGATGTTCGGCAATGGCGCGACCGGCAGCCGGAAATAGGCGAGCGCCCCCGAGATCAGGATCGCGACGGCCAGCAGCGTCGTCGCGACCGGGCGCCGGATGAATAACGCCGAGATGTTCAAGGCGTGTCCTCCGCCGTACCGGCAGGCGTACCTTCAGACGGATCCTGCGGCTTGTTGCGGTTGCGCCAGCGCCGCGTGCGCTCGGCCATGCGGTCGAAGAACAGATAGATGACCGGCGTGGTGAAGAGCGTGAGGACCTGGCTCAGGGCGAGACCGCCGATGATCGCAAGACCCAGCGGACGGCGCAGTTCGGAACCCGTGCCGGTGCCCACCAGCATCGGCAGGGCGCCGAGCATGGCGGCGAGCGTCGTCATCAGGATCGGCCGGAAGCGCAGCAGCGACGCCTCGAAAATCGCCTCGCGCGCCGGCTTGTGGTGATTGCGCTCGGCATCGAGCGCGAAGTCCACCATCATGATGGCGTTCTTCTTGACGATACCGATCAGCAGCACGATACCGATGATGCCGATCACGTCGAGGTCGCTGCCGGCGATCATCAGCGCCAGCAGCGCGCCGATCCCCGCCGAGGGCAGTGTGGAGAGAATCGTCACCGGATGGATGAAGCTCTCGTACAGCACGCCCAGCACGATATACACGGCCACCAGGGCGGCGATCAGCAGGTACACCTCGCTCGAGAGCGAGTCCTGGAACGCCTGGGCCGCGCCCTGCAGCGACGAGGTGATGGACGGCGGCAGATTGACCGCTGCTTCGGCCTCGTGAATCTGCTTCACCGCCGTGCTCAGCGACGCATCCTTCGCGAGGTTGAACGAGATGGTGACGGACGGGAACTGCGCCAGATGGCTGATGACGAGCGGCGACTTGACGATCTGGATCTTGGCGATCGCCGACAGCGGCACCTGGCCGGTGCTGCTGGTCTGGCTAGGCAGATACAGATTGCCGAGCGAGCCTACGTTAGGCAGCGACTCCGGCTTGGCGACGAGAATCACGCGGTACTGGTCCGACTGCTGGAAGATGGTCGAGACGATCCGTTGACCCAGCGCGTCGTAGAGGGCGTTGTCGATGGTCGCCGGGGTGATGCCGAAACGCGCGGCCAGTTGCCGGTTCACTTCGACGTTCACGCTCATGCCGTCGGTATTCATATCGCTTTGCACATCGGCGAGCGACGGAATCTTCTGCAGGCGCGCGATCAGTTCAGGCACGTACTTCTGGAAGGCCTGCTGGCTCGGTCCGCGCAGCACGAAACTGTACTGGTTCGGCGAGACCGTGGTGTCGAGCGTCAGATCCTGCTCCGGCTGCATATACAGCTTGATGCCGGGCACATTGGCGACTTCCGTCTGCAGGCGCCGCGCAATCTCCTGCGCGGTATCCGAACGCTTGTCGTGATCGCGCAGATTGATCAGGAAGCGGCCGTTGTTGAGCGTGGAGTTGGTGCCGTCGATCCCCACATAGGAGGTCAGGGAGACCACATCGGGATCTTTCAGGAGCTGATCGGCGAGCGCCCGCTGGCGCGTCACCATGGCCTTGTAGGACACCGAGTTGTCGGCCACGCTGATGCCTTCGATCACGCCGACGTCCTGCACCGGGAACAGGCCCTTCGGGATCACGATGTACAGGAAGCCGGTCAGCACGAGGGTAAGGACGAACACCACGAGCGTGAGCAACTGGTGATCGAGTACCCAGCGCAGGCCCTTTTCGTAGGCGGCGAGCGTCTTGTCGAAGAGCCCTTCGCTGATCCGCTCGAAGCGGCTCGGATGGCGTTCGGCCTGGGCGCGCAAGAGGCGCGCGCACAGCATCGGCACCACCGTTAGCGAAACCACCGCCGACAGCACGATGGTGACCGCGAGCGTGACCGCGAATTCGCTGAACAGACGCCCGATCACGCCGCCCATGAAGAGCAGCGGAATCAGCACGGCGATCAGCGAGATGGTCAGCGAGAGAATCGTGAAGCCGATCTGCCCGGCGCCTTCGAGCGCGGCCTCGAGCGGCGTTTTGCCCTCCTCGAGATAGCGCACGATGTTCTCGATCATCACGATCGAGTCGTCCACCACGAAGCCGGTGGCGATGATCAGCGCCATCAGCGAGAGGTTGTCGATCGAGTAGTTCAGCTGGTACATCACGGCCAGCGTACCGATCAGCGAAACCGGCACCGACACGCTCGGGATGATCGTGGCCGGCACGTTGCGCAGGAACACGAAGATCACCGCCACCACCAGCACGATGGCGAGCACCAGTTCGAGCGCCGCGTCGGACACCGACGAGCGGATCACGCCGGTGCTGTCCGACACCACCGTGACCTTCATGCCGGCCGGCAGCGTCGATTCGAGCTGCGGCAACTGCTTCATGATCTGGTTGACGGTGGCGATCACGTTCGCGCCCGGCTGGCGCTGCACGTTCAGCACGATGGCGGGCGTGCCGTTGTACCAGGCGCCGCGCTCGACGTCCTGGGCGGCCGAGGTCACCTTCGCGACGTCGCGCATGAACACCGGCGCGCCGTTCTGGTAGGCGACCACCGTATCCATATAGTCTTTCGGATCGGAGATCTGGTCGTTGCCGTTGATCGTGTAGTCGAGGTCCGGCCCGTCGAAGTTGCCCTTCGGCTGGCTCACGTTGACGTAGCTGAGCAGGGTGCGCAGATCGTCGATATTCAGGCCGTAGGCGGCGAGTTTTTGCGGATCGGCTTCGACGCGAATGGCGGGCACGTTGCCGCCGCTCGTCGTCACGACACCCACGCCCGACACTTCCGAAATCTTGGTGCCGAGGCGGTTGTTGGCGGCGTCCTCGAGCTGCGTGAGCGACATCGAGGTGGAGGTCACCGCGAGCGTCAGGATCGGCTGGTCGGCCGGGTTGACCTTGGCGTAGGTCGGCGGCGCGGGCAGGCCGCTCGGCAGGTAGCTGTTGGCCGCGTTGATGGCCTGCTGGACGTTCTGTTCGGCGACGTCGAGGTTCAGCGAGAGGTCGAACTGCAGCGTGATGACCGAGGCGCCGTCCGAACTATAGGACGTCATCTGTTGCAAGCCTGGGATCTCGCCCAGTTGCACCTCGAGCGGGGCGGTCACCGTGGTGGCCATCACATCCGGGCTCGCGCCCGGATAGAAGGTCTGCACCTGGATGGTCGGATAGTCGACGTTCGGTAGCGAGGAGACCGGCAGCACGCGTACCGCGACGAGGCCCACGAGCACGAGGGCGACCATCAGCAGCAGCGTCGCTACGGGTCTAAGAATAAACAGACGGGAGATATTCATCGGCGAATGGGTCCGCTTCTACGAAGCTGCGTCGGCTGAATCGGCAGAGGCCCCGGACGCCCCTGATGCGCCGCCCTGGGGCCGCTTGTGATGGGCATGGGCGCCGCTCGCGGCCCCCGCTTGCGCCGCCGATCCTGCCTCGGCGCCGGAAGCACCCGAGGCCGGCCGTGCAGCCGCTGCCTTGATCGGCGCGCCGTCGCTCAGGCGGTCGGTGCCGTCCGTCACCACGACGTCGCCGGCGGACAGGCCCGACGCAATCACGGTGTTCTTGCCGTCGCTCGGTCCCAGCGTGACCTTATGCACGGAGACGGTACTGTTGGCCGGGTTCACGAGGTACACATAGTCGCCCGGCGCGCCGGTCTGCACCGCCGGTGTCGGGACCAGCACGGCGTTCTGCAGCGTGTCGACCAGCAGCTTGACGTTGACGAACTCGTTCGGGAACAGCGCCTCGTCGTCGTTGGCGAAGGTGGCGCGCAAGGTCACCGTGCCGGTGGCCGTCGCCATCTGGTTGCTCACCGCGTACAGCGTGCCGGTGGCGATCTCCTTCGAGTTGTCGCTGCTGTAGGCCGTGACCGCCAGGTCGGCGCCGGTGCCCATGCGCTGCAGCACCTTGGCGAGCGAGTCCTGCGGCACGGTGAACTGCACCGTGGTCGGCTTCATTGTGGTGATCACCACGATGCCCGGCGAGGACGACGCCGTCACGTAGTTGCCCGGGTCGACCAGACGCAGGCCGACGCGTCCGGACACCGGCGCGGTGATCCGGCAATAGGTCAGATCGAGGTCGAACTGCGCAATGTTGGCGAGGTCCGACTTGACCGCGGCCTCGTCCTGCTGGACGAGAAACTGCTGGTCGACGAAGGTCTGCTCGGCGATCGACTTGTGCTCGTTCAACTGCGTATAGCGCGCGAGGTCTGAGCGGGCCTGGGCGAGCGAGGCCTGGTCCTTGGCGAGCGTGGCCTGGGCCTGCTGCTTGTCGATCTCATACTGGCGCGGATCGATCTGGGCGAGGAACTGGCCTTTCTGCACGTCCTGGCCTTCGTGATACCCGACGGCGGTCAGATAGCCGCTCAGTTGCGGCAATACCGTGACGGTCGCGGTCGGCGTTACCGTGCCGAGTTCGCTCAGCGTTTCCGGCATCGAGCCGAGTGTCGCGGCGGCCGTGGTCACCACTTGCGGCGGCGCGCCGCGCACCGGCTTCTTCTGGTGCAGCACGTGCAGGACCACGACTGCAATCAGCACCAGCACGATGACCGCGATCAGGACGAGCCTGAGGCGCGAGCGCTTCGGCTTCGTGGACACGGCTTCGCTCATATTCTTCTCCGAAAACTTTTATTGCTATTGAAGATTGGTTTGGTCCGGCCCAACCTGGCCGGACCGGCAAGAACTACTGGCACTGCCTGTGCGGACCGGTTCATGTGCCCGCTTCGGGGTAGCGGGCCGGAGCAGGAAAGCAGGATTTGTCGCAACTGCGCAAAGTGCCACGTTTACTGTCCGTTGTCACCATCGAGCCGCTCTTTGACAAAGGTTTGACGGAGTCGCAGCGTTGCGTGCGATGTTGCGGCGGCGTCATGACGACTCCTCCTGCGCGGTGCCCGCCGGGACGAACATATAGCCGCGGCCGCGCACGGTCTGGATGAAGCGCGGCGCGGACGGATCGGCTTCGAGGATGCGGCGCAGGCGCCACACCTGGACGTCGATGCCGCGGTCGGTGCCGTCGTATTGCGGACCGTGCAGCAATTCGAGCAGACGCTCCCGGTTAAGCGCATGCAGCGGATGGTCCACAAAGATGCGTAGCAAGGCGAACACGCTGTCCGGCAGCATGATCGGCCGGCCGCGCTGGCTTAGCGTGCGCGACTGGAAGTCGAGCATGAAGCCGCCGAAGCTGAACGGTTCGCGATGTTCCGGCGCGGCCGCCGACGGCGACGTGCGGCGCCGCAGCACCGCCTGGATGCGGGCCAGCAACTCGCGCGGATTGAAGGGCTTGGCGAGGAAGTCGTCCGCGCCCAGCTCGAGACCGATGATCCGGTCCACGTCGTCGGCTTTGGCGGTGAGGATGATAACCGGCAGGTCGTCGCCGGTGGCGCGCAATTTGCGCAGCGCGGTCAGGCCATCGATGTCCGACATCATCAGGTCGAGCACGATCAGATCGGGACGTTCGCGTTCGAGCCGGCGCTCCAGCGCGGCGGCATCGTGCAGCACGGAGACTTCGAAGCCCGCACCGCCCAGATAGTTGCGCAGCAGGTCGCGCAGATCGGCGTCGTCGTCGACAACCAGAATTTGGATAGCCATGCGTGGGAGTTTAATGTGCCGGGGCGGCCTCGCCGCACATCGCGAGCGTTGAAGAGATTGCGAGGAGTTACTACGAGGGCGCTGCGTAATCTACGGTAACGGTTCGGTCCGATCCGAAAGATACAGTGGCGTCATGTCGGTTAAACGTAATGCGACGAAAGCGATTAGTTAGAAATGCAAAAGGCCGCGCATCGAAGAGGCGCGGCCTGTCGCGAAGCTGGCAGCCGCGTCAGAATGCGGTGCCGATCTGGAACTGGAACTTCTGATACTGGTCGCCGGCGTGCCGGACGATCGGCAGACCGAAGTCGAGCTTGAGCGGGCCGATGGGCGAAATCCATTCGAGACCGGCGCCATAGCTGTAGCGCAAGCCGTTGGCGCCCGTGCTGCTGCCTTCCGAACCCCAGACGTTGCCGCCGTCGACGAAGGTGAAGACGCGCAGCGTGCGGTCGTAGCCGGTGCCCGGCAGCGGGAACGTCAGTTCGACGTTGCCGACCACCATCTTCGAGCCGCCGATCGGGTCGCCGGTGGTCGCGTCGCGCGGACCCAGCGAACTCGGCTCGTAGCCGCGCACCGAACCGATACCGCCGGCGTAGTAGTTCTTGAAGATCGGATACGGCTGTCCTTCGAGGCCGTTGCCGTAGCCGCCCTGGAAGTTCAGGCCCAGCACGAAGCCTTTCGAAAACGAGTAGTAATACTGCGCCTGGAGATCGGCCTTGTAGTACGTCGTAGTGGCGATCGGCGTGCCGTACTCGGCGTTGAACTGGGTGAAGTAACCGCGGCTCGGCACCAGCGCGCTGTCGCGATTGTCGCGCGACCAGCCTATCGTCAGCGGAATGTTGTTCGACACGCGGCCGAAGTCGTTCACGTAGTCGATATAGCTTTGCGGCGTGGTCGCATCGACGTCGAGCCGGTCCTGCTCGATGCCCGTGCCGAAGTAGACCATGTCCGACTCCGAGAACGGCACGCCGAACTTGAGGTCCGCGCCGAGCGTGATGATGCGGAAGCTCGTATCGGTCACGTTCGAGTAATAGAGCGGCTCGCTGGTCTTGTAGTAGACGTCGGTAATGCGCTTGATGCCGTCCACCGTGAAGTACGGGTCCACCTGGGTCACGGTCAGCGTGCGGAACGTGGTTGCCGTGTTGACGTTGAGCGCGAGGCTCGTGCCCGAGCCGAACACGTTGTCCTGCGAGATGCCCGCCGAAATGATCGGGCCTTCGCCGGAGCCGTAGCCGAGACCCAGCGTGAGGGAGCCGGTCGGCTTTTCCGTGACCTTCACGTCGATGTCGACTTCGTCGGCGGTGCCTTCCACCGGCACGGTGGTGACCTGGACATCGGTGAAGTAGCCAAGCCGGTTGATGCGGTCTTTCGACAGCGCGAGGCGGCTCGAGTCGAACCACGAGCTTTCGAGCTGGCGCATTTCGCGGCGGATCACTTCGTCGCGCGTGCGGGTGTTGCCGACGATGTTGATGGTCCGCACATACACCCGGCGGCTCGGATCCACCTGCAGCGTCAGGTCGACCGTGTGATGCTGCTGGTCGATCTGCGGCTGCGCGTTCACCGTGGCGAATGCGTAGCCGTACTCGCCGAGCTTGTCGACCATCGCCTTGGTGGCCGCCTTCAGTTTGGCGGCCGAGAAGCCGTCGCCCGGCTTGATCTTGACCAGCTTCTGCAGCTCGGCTTCGCGATCCAGCAGGTTGCCCGACAGGTGGATGCCTGAAATCGTGTACGGCTCGCCCTCGTGAATCGTGAGCGTGAGGTACATGTCCTTCTTGTCCGGCGATAGCGAGACCTGGGTCGAATCGATGTTGAACTCGAGGTAGCCGCGATCCAGATAGTACGAACGCAGGCTCTCGAGGTCGGTGGTCAGCTTGTCTTTCGAGTACAGGTCGTTCTTCGTGTACCACGAGAACCAGTTCGGCGTGGACAACTGCATTTCGTCGTGCAGCGTGCTGTCGCTGAACACCTTGTTGCCGATCAGGTTGACCTGGCGGATCTTCGCGCTCGGTCCTTCGATCACCGAGAACAGCAGGCCGACGCGGTCGCGGTCGATCGGCGTGATCGTGGTCGTGACTTCGGCGGCGTAGTAGCCGTGCGTCAGGTATTGGCGCTTCAGCTCCTGCTGGGCGCGGTCGACCAGCGACTTGTCGTAGTAACGGCCGAGCGAGAGCCCGACCGAGTTCAACGCCTTGGTCAGGTTGTCCTTGTCGAATTCGTGGAGGCCTGCGAAGTCGATCGTGCCGATCGCCGGGCGTTCCTGCACCTGCACGATGACGACGTCGCCTTCGTTCGAGATCTTGACGTCGTTGAAGAAGCCGGTCGCATAGAGCGCGCGGATGGCGTCGGAAGCCTTGTCGTCGGTGAAGGTGTCGCCCTGCTTGATGGGCAGGTACGAGAAAACGGTGTTCGGTTCGACGCGTTGCAAGCCTTCGAGCCGGATGTCCCGCACCACGAACGGCGTGGTGGCGAAGGCCGAGACCGAGGAGACGCTCAGGCCGACCAATGTCAGCGCACGGGCGCAGCGGGCCGATAGTGTTTCAAAGTTCATACAGGCTGACAGGAGAGACACACAATAGGAGGATCGCAGACGCATCTTTCGCGGATGTCTGATGTGCGACGGCAGTTTTGGACAGCTTGTTTTCGGGTCGTCGGGGAGCACGGCGGCGCTATTGCAGGCGTACGCCGGGCGCTTCGTTGACCTTGGCGAGACCCGTCACCAGCGAGAGCACCTCGGTCATATGGCGCGCGTCGGCGCGATGCATCCGGAACGACAGTTCAGCGCCGCCCGGCAAGCGAAACGTCAGCAGAAGGTGGCTCGCCTCGCCTTTGTCCTTGCCGACGGCCCACGCTTCGCACGGCATGGCGAACTTCACGTCGTCCTTCTTCTGGCGAACCCGCTCCGACCAGCCAATCGCGTTCGAGATGGCCGCCAGCAGCTCATGCATGACCGTGTAGTGCAACGCGATGCTGTCGGGCTGATTGCCTTTGAGCATCAGGTACTGACCGTCGCCGGTCAGCTCGAAGGAATGCAGGGAATGAATCGCCAGGGCAACCGGCTGTGACATGAGTGCGCTCCCGAACAACATTGGAGAGCGAGTCTAGGTGAGCGGGTGCCGCTCGTGGTTACCTACGGATTACCGATTCTTCCTTTCAGCGGAGGGAGATAGCGGAAGCGCTACGGGAAACGGCTCGCCCGCGAACGCGCGCGTAACACTGCGCGACGATCGCGGGCGGGTCGGGCCGGCTCGGGTCGGGCCTGCCGGCGGCTTTCAGCGGCTTTCGGTGGCTCTACCAGTGGCGATGGGCGTACCAGTCATGACGGGACCACCAGCGGCGTCCGTCCCAGTACTGACCGCCGTGCCAGCCGATCACGAAGGAAGTCGCGACCACCGGTTGATACGCGGCCACCGGCACCGGTTGATAGGCGACCACGGGCGGCGGAGGCGGCGGCGCGTAAACCGGCGCGGGTGCGACGTAGACAGGGGCAGGCGCGACGTAGACCGGCGGCACCGCGAGGTTGAGTCCGATCGAGACGCCCGCGTTGGCCATTTGCGACGCCCCGAGGATGAGTGCCCCGAGTCCGAGGCTAACTAACAGTTTGCTTTTCATGGTGACCTCCAGATGAGGGGGAAGACGGTTTTACTGTAGTCCTATGTTTTCCGTCTTGAGTTACGTAAGTGCAACAAGATTAACCGCTGAAATTTTCCGTATTCGCGCGCCTCGACCGATGTCGCGCGTGGCGCCTGCTGTTGAGGTGCAAGGTCGCCGGCCGGCCGCAACGGATGGTAATAAGCGTAAGCCGCTTGCAACGCGGCGCGAGCGCGGCGGCGGCGCGGCAAAACCGTTTGCGCGTGGCAGGCGTGCCTCGCGGTGGGGACGAACGGTGAAGGCGAACTGCAAGGGCGCGCCATCAATTCCGGCAATGATGGCCGTGCAGTTCGAGATGCAACTGCACGAGCCACGGTTGCGCGCAGTCGTCGGCAATCGATGCTTCCTCGAGGCCGTGTCGTTCGTGCAACTGAACCTTGCGCGCCCGTTCCGCGGCATCGAACGCGTGACGTGCGCGCCGGCGCAACACCAGCATGATCAGGACCGCGACGAGCAGCATGCCACCCAGATAGGTCGATGCCGGCGTGTCGACGTCGCCGATGCCGAGCAGCAGGATGAGGCCAAGACAAACGACGCCTGCGACCCCTGCCGACACCGAGAACAGCACGAAATGGGCACGCAGCGCGGTCGCAATACGAGGTTTCATGGGCAAGACCTTGCCGTGAGAGGGACAAGCCGTGCATGTTGCATGCGCGTGGCTTACCCGGCACTTACTGGCGCGTTCGCTGTCCGGCGATTTCTGCCGGCTGCTGCGACGAGCGCGGTAAATAAGCAGTAAGTAAGCGGTAAGTCAGCCGCCCCTAAAGTCGAGACCGTCTCATCCCATCACTTTAGGAACGACTGTGAAAAGAACTTTTTGTCGCGCGTATCCTGTGCTGCTGACGGCGGCGTCCGTCCTGCTGCATACGGCGAGCGCATGGGCCGACGGCGGCGCCGACGCGCAGGCCAGCGCGGACGATTCCGGCTTCACCGTCCTCAGCAACGCCACCAACGTGACGCACTGGGGCCTCGGGGTAGGCGCCGGCGTGGCGGCGTCGCCGTACAAGAGCGGCGATACGAAATTCACGCCGATTCCGCTGATCTCGTTCGACAATAAATGGATCCACGCGCTCGGCACGACCATCGACCTGAAGATCGGCAAGTGGGACAACGTGAGCGTCGCCTTGCGCGGCGATTACGCCGTCGGCGACGGCTACCGGAACGACGACGCGCCGATCCTGAACGGCATGCAGAACCGCAACGGCACGTTCTGGTACGGCCCGGCGCTCGCCTGGAAAAGCGCCTTCGGTACGCTCTCCGCCGACTATCTGCTGGGCGGCAACCGTGGCGAACGGGCCAAGCTCGATTTCAGCAAATCGTTCGATCTCGGCCGCTATTCCATCGAACCGTATGCCAGTGTCGAATGGCTGAGCAGCGACTACGTCGATTACTATTACGGCGTGCAGGCGTCGGAGGCGCGGGCAGGGCGTCCCGAGTACACGGGACGCGCGGCCTACGACACGTCGGTCGGCACGCGGGTCAACTACAGCATCACGCGCCGTCAGAAGGTGGTGCTGGACGTTGGCGTGTCGCATTTCACGAGCGGCGTCACCGACAGTCCGATCGTCGGACGCAGCTACCTTCCTGCAGCCCGGCTCGGCTACATTTATCAATTCAATTGAGCGCAGCGCCATGTCGCGAGTTGCCATTGTCGAAGACCACGAACGCCTCGCGGAGATGGTGCGGCAGGCGCTCGCGGGCGCGGGCATCGAAGCCGATCTGTTCCACACCGTCTCCGAGGCCCGCTACGGCGTGAGCCGGGCCGAGTACGCCGTGCTGATCGTCGATCGCGGCTTGCCGGACGGCGACGGCCTCGCGTTTCTGCGCAGCTTGCGCGCCGCGGGCCAGATGACGCCCTGTCTGATGCTGACCGCGCGCGACGCGCTGCACGACCGGGTGGACGGTCTCGAGAGCGGCGCCGACGACTACGTCACCAAGCCGTTCGCCATGAGCGAACTGGTGGCGCGCGTGCGCACGCTGATGCGGCGGCCGGCGGCGCTGACTGCGCTGGTGGCGGCATTCGCCGACCTCACCGTCGACCCGCAGCAGCACGCCATGCGGTGTGCCAGCCGCTCGGTGCCGCTCGCGCAGGCCGAACTGCAGATCATGCTGTGCCTCGTGAAGGCGGCCGGTCAGACCGTGCGCCATGCGACCCTCGAGCATGCCGCGTGGGGCCTCGGCGAAGCGGTGACGCCCAACGCGCTGGAAGTCACCGTGCATCGGCTGCGCAAGAAGTTGACGGCGCTGGGCACCACGATCCGTCTGGCCAACCTCCGTGGCGCGGGTTTCGCGCTGCAGGCGGGCGCCGGGTCGGGCGGCGCGCCGCCGTCCTGAGCCGCTCGTTTGCCACGCTCGTTTGCCATGCCTCTTTGTCACGCTCATTCGCCATGCTGAATCACTGGATCCGAAGCCTGTCCGCGCGCCTGTGGGTGACCAGCATCGTCGCGCTGGCGCTCACGCTGAGCGCGCTCGCCATGGTCGTGACTTACTCGTTCAATCACTTCCCGGAGCAGATGCTCGGGCGCCACGAACAGAAGGAACAGGCGCTGCAGGTCGCGAGCGGCGTCGGTTTTGACGGCGCCGGCCGGCCTGTGTCCGTCAATTTGCCCGAGAGGCTGGCCTGGATTTTCGCCGCGGCGCCCACGGAGATCCGCTACCGTGTCCTCGATGCAACGGGTCACGTGTTGCTCGCCTCGACCGGTGCGCAGGACGGGAGACCCTGGATTCAGGGCGACCCTGCCGCGATCGTCGAGACCAGCAAGCGGGTCGCGATTGCCGGCAGGCCGTTCGACATCATGACGCTGCCGGTCCAGCATGGATCGTCGCTCTTTTATGCCCAGACCGCGACCAGCGCGCGCCTCGTCGATGCGATGATCGGCTCGAAGGTGAAGCAGATTCCGGCCACGGTCAGGACCATCACCTTCATTGCGGCCATCATTTTCGGGCTCACCTTGACGGTCACCGTGCATCGGCTCCTGAAGCCGCTTAGGGAGGCTTCGAGCGCGGCCGCGCTGATCACGCCGCGCAACCTGAAGACGCGGCTGTCCCTGCAAGGCGTGCCGAGCGAGATCAAGCCGTTGATCCACGCCTTCAACGCGGCGCTCGGCAGACTGGAAAACGGCTTCACCGTGCAGCAGCAGTTTCTCGCCTCGGCGGCGCACGAACTGCAGACGCCGCTGACGCTGGTGCGCGGCCAGATCGAATTGCAGCCCGAAATCGCGGACAAGGAACTGCTGCTGCGCGAGATCGACCTGATGGCGCGCCAGGTCCGGCAGTTGTTGCATCTGGCCGAAGTCAGCGAAGCGCAGAATTTCACCTTTGCCGAAATCAGCACCGCCGAGGTGGCGCGCGACGTGCTGGCGTATCTCGAGCGCAAGGCCACGGCGAAGCAGGTCAAGCTCGAACTCGACACCGCCGACGCCCCCGCTACGCTGTGGGCCGACCGGAGCGCGCTGTTCATCCTGCTGAAGAATATCGTTGAAAACGCGCTCAACGTGTCCGCGCCGAACAGCGTGGTGCGGCTCGTCATCGGCGCTGTGTCGATCGAAGTGATCGACCAGGGGCCCGGCATCCGCGAGGAACATCTGCCCTACCTGTTCAAGCGGTTCTGGCGCGCGCCCGGTGCAAGGCACGATGGCGCCGGCCTCGGACTCGCCATCTGCAAGGAAATCGCCGTGGCCCACGAATGGCGGCTGACGGTCAGCAGTCTGGCTTCGGGGACGCGCTTTATCGTCTGGACCTAGGCGTCACAGTCCCAGCTCAGGTGAAGCGCGCCGCCGCCTAGTGCATGGCGGCCTGCATCAGCAGACGGAACGGCAGTGCAAGCAGCATCGCGCCCGTGACGCCCGCGCACCACAGCGCGACGAACCAGAGCACACGCTTGAGCCGGCCGTGAGCGGGCTGCGTCGCCGCCGCATCCGCTTGCGGCTGCTGCGTGGCCGACGTGTTTGACGTGTGTGGCGTCGAGCGCCAGGAGAGTCGCATGGCAACGCACCTCGACATACTTAGTGATACTTCGCACCGGGTGCGGACTTGCCGCGGAACACGTGATATCCAAGCGTCGTGTACACGAGGATCACCGGCAGAATGACGACCGCGCCCACCAGCGTGAAGAGCTGGCTCGAGCGCGGCGCAGCCGCTTCCTGGAGCGTCATGACGTTGGGGATCGCATACGGCCAGATGCTGACGAGCAGGCCGAGATAGCCGAGCAGGATCAGCAGCAGCGCCAGCAGAAACGGCGTGTTGTCGTGATGGCGCCGCAACGCGCGGAACATGAACAGCGCGGTGATCGCGACCAGAAACGGCACCGGCAGCAAGCGGTGCAGCAGGCCCGAATCGAACCAGCGCTGGGCGATTTTCGCGTCGGTGAGCGGCGTCCAGATCGAGACCACCACCATGAAGGCGAGCAGCACGATCGTCAGCGGCCGCACCACCTCGTGCAGGCGGCGCTGCAGGTCGCCTTGCGTTTTCATGATCAGCCAGCAGGCGCCCAGCAGCGCATAAGTAGCCATCAAGCCAAAGCCGGTCAGCAGGCTGAACGGCGTGAGCCAGAAGAACGACGGTCCGGCGAACACGCCGTTCGCCACCGGAATGCCCTGCAGGTAAGCGCCCAGAATCACGCCCTGAAAGAACGACGCGCCGGCCGATCCGGCAATGAACGCGAGGTTCCAGAGGTTCTTCGTGCGGGTCGCTTTCTCGCGAATCTCGAAGGAGACGCCGCGAAAGATCAGGCAGACGAGCATGGTGACGATCGGCAGATACAGCGCCGAGAGCACGATCGAATACACGTCCGGAAACGCCGCGAACAGGGCGGCGCCGCCCAGCACCAGCCAGGTTTCGTTGCCGTCCCACACCGGCGCAATGGTGCCGATCATCAGGTCGCGTTCGACGTCGTCCGGAAAGAATGGAAAGATCAGGCCGATGCCGAGATCGAAGCCGTCGAGTGCCACATACATGAAGAGCCCGAGTGCGATGATCGCGGCCCAGATAGTCGTCACGTCCATGCTGTGCTCCGGTTCAGGTGAGTGGAGTCCTGCTTGCCGCCGCTTGCCGCCTCTTGTATCCGCCCGCGTTACTCGACCGCGGCGAGCGGCCGGCGGCCGCTGCTGTTCGCATCGGCGCCCGGCGTTGGGCGTGGCGCCGCATCGTCGTACGGCGGTCCGATGCGCAGCAGTTTGAGGATGTAGTAGATGCCCGTGCAGAACACCAGGAAGTAGACGATCACGAAGATCATCAGCGACACGCTGACGTCCTGCTGGGTCACCGGCGACACCGCTTGCGCCGTGCGCAACACGCCGTACACCACCCACGGTTGGCGGCCCATTTCGGTCGTGACCCAGCCGGCCAGCAGCGTGATGAAGCCGGCCGGACCCATCGCCAGCATGCAGTACTGGAACAGGCGGCTTTCGTAGAGGCGGCCGCCGCGCCGCAGGATCAGACCGATCACGGCCAGCAGGATCATCAGCATGCCGAGGCCGGCCATGAGGCGGAAGGTCCAGAAGATGACCGACGAATCCGGCCGGTCTTCCTTGGGAAATTCCTTCAGCCCGCGAATTTCGCCGTCCCACGAATGCGTCAGGATGAGGCTGCCCAGATGCGGAATCTGGATCGCGTAGCGCGTCTCTTCAGCCTGCATGTCGGGAAAGCCGATCAGATTGAGCGCGGTGCCGCCGTGTTCCGTCTCCCACAGGCCCTCGATGGCGGCGATCTTCGCGGGCTGGTACTTGCGCGTGTTCAGGCCGTGCTGGTCGCCCACCAGCGCCTGGACTGGCGCGAGCACCAGCAGCAGCCACAGCGCCATCGAAAACATGGTCTTGACCGCCGGATCGCGCCGGCCGCGCAGCAGGTGCCAGGCGCCGGCGGCCGAGACGAGCAGCGCGCCGACGATAAAGGCGGCAATCGCCATATGCGCGAGCCGGTACGGAAACGAGGGGTTGAAGACGATCTTGAACCAGTCGAGCGGGACTACGTGGCCGTTCTCGACCGCGAAGCCCTGGGGCGTCTGCATCCAGCTATTCGAGGCGAGAATCCAGAAGGTCGAGATCAGCGTGCCGATGGCCACCAGCAGGGTGGCGCCGAAGTGCGCGCGACGCCCCACACGATCCCAGCCGAACAGCATGATGCCGAGGAAGCCGGCTTCCAGAAAAAACGCGGTCATCACCTCGTAAGTGAGCAGCGGACCGGTGATGGGGCCGGCGAATTTCGCAAAGCCCGCCCAGTTGGTGCCGAACTGATAGGCCATCACGACGCCCGACACCACGCCCATGCCGAAGCCGATCGCGAAGACTTTCGACCAGAACAGGCACAGTTCCTTGTAGTGCAGTTTGCCGGTCTTCAGCCAGGCCGCTTCGAGTACCGCGATGAAGCTGGCGAGGCCAATGCTCATCGCAGGGAAAATGATGTGAAACGACACCGTGAAAGCAAACTGCAGTCGCGAAAGATCCAGCGCGCTGAGGTTGATCATTGCGGTCTCCGGAAGACGAGGGCGGGTCGGGTTGGCGGAGCGATCCCCGTTGCACCTAGGCAACATACACGTTTTTTCGCCGCGCTGCCCTTAACCTGCGTTCGCTCACTGCTTACTGCTTGCTGTCGTGAGCGGTGAGAAGGCCCGTGACGCCGGCGCTTATGGATTGCCCTGGGCGAGGCGGGCGCGCACGAAGCCGACGTGCTCGCGTAATACGTAAAACGTGTCGGCGTAGGCGAGCGGCATGCGCAGGCTGTCGAGCGACTCTTCGATCTGATCCAGTTCACGGAACAGCGCCTCGCGTTGCGCTTCCGAGGGCGCCTTCAAGGCTTCCCGTTCAATCGCAATCAGCGAGCCGTAATAGCGATAGATGCGCGACCTCACGCGCCAGCGATACAGCGCGGGAATCAGACGCAAGGCTGGAAACAGCAGCACTGCGACCGGCAGCAGCAGGACCAGCGTGCGGTCGCCGACGCTTGCCAGCCAGAACGGCAAATTGCGGTAGAGAAAGCTCTTGCCGGTCTTGTAGTAGCGCTGCGCATCTTCGCTGATCGGGTATTCGCGCGCGACCGGACTGGGGAATTGTCCCGCGTGTTGCAGGAGTCCGGGCATGCCGTGAATCTCCTGGGCGGCTTCGATCAGCAGATCGGAGATGGCGGGGTGCAGGTTGGTGCGCGCGACGATTTCGACGGTCGGGCTGATCAGGTGGACCGTGTCGGCGGGGATCCGGTGGCGCAGGTCGAGCACGCCGGGCGGCAGGTCGATCTCATCCAGATAGGGAAAGAGGCGCGTATAGGCGCTGGCTTCCTCGAAGTCCATCACCGAGATGCCGGGCACGCGCAACAGCCGCAGCATCAAGGCGCGGGTGGCCGAATCGCCGTTCAGGATGGCGGCATCGACCTCGCCCGAGACCAGCTTGGTTGCGGCCTGCAGTCCGTCGTCGGGCAGGAGCGGCGTGTCGCCGCCCGGGGCGATGCCGTTCGCTCCCAGCAGCTTGAGCGCCAGCTCGCGGGTGCCGCTGCCTTCGCGGCCTATCGCGATCCGCTTGCCTTCGAGTTGCGCGAGGCGCGTGATGCCGGTGCCGCGATAGAACACCACGATGGGGTCATAGAACACGCTGCCGAGCGACATCAGGGAAGACGCGGCCAGGCCATCCGCGACGCCGCCTTGCACCAGCGCGATATCCACATGCTGTTTGGGGTCCAGCAGGCGCTGCAGGTTTTGCAGCGAGCCGTCCGATTCCAGCACCTTGAGCGTCACGCCGTTGCGGGCGAGGATCTTTTTGTATTCGTCGGCGGCGAGCAGGAACGAGCTGTCGTGCGGGCCGGCGCTCATCGTGATCGTATGCGGCGGCGCCGGATCCACCAGCCACACCACCAGCGTGATGACGACCACCACGAAGATCGCAATCGGCGCGAACGTCAAGGTCAGGTCGCGCAGATCGGCATGGGAATGCTCGCCGGGGAAGGTCGGAGGACGCGGGCGATGATGTCTCATGTGAGCTCGGTTCGGAGGGCGGCGCATGTCTTGCAGCCGGCCGGGCGGGGCGTGTCACGATTGACCGGCCCGAGATTATTATTCAGGATGGCTTAAAAAAGACGCAGACGATCCATAGCCGGCTACGTGAAAACCCTGGCGCGGCCGTCTTGCCGACAACGTCTCTCTTTGTGCTCAGTCCGCAATACGCTTGTCCGACAGCGCGTACTGGCAGTCGGCCAGCACCTGGGTGACGAGGCGCGCCTGAAAATTGAGGTCGTCGGTATCGAGAATTTCTTCGACGGCGTCGCGCGCCCACTCCGCTTCGACAAAGCGCGCGTGCCGCCCCGCAATCTCCAGCGCGAGGGCGGAGAGTTTGGCCACGCTTAGCCAGTCAGCTTCCCGTAAGTGCCGGTCAAGCCACTTGTGAGCCGCCTGCACGTGAAAGGCCGGTTCCGGCCAGGTCTCATTGAGGTAATAGGCGCCGAGGCTCCCGCAGGTGAGCCAGCACAGCAGTTCCACGCGATCGCGTGGGCTCAGATGGAGGCGTACATCACTCATGGCGACACTCGCTACGATGAGTTGCGTTCGGTTCCCGACGGTGCGTGAACCGTCCTTTGCTGCAACACAACGATAGCACGCGCTGAGCGGAATCAGGAACACCTTGTGCTTGCAGGGGCAAGCCGGCGTGCCGGCGCCGCAGCGGGGCGTGCGGCCGCGGCGATCAGAAGTTGTATTGCAGATAGACTTCGCTGAAGTTGGCGCCGGGGTTGGGATGTTCCAGACCGGCGTTCGACAGATGCTGGAAGCGGAACCCGGCCTGATACTGCTGACGCGCGCCGAACTGGGCGCCGACGCCGATTACGTCGGCAAACTGGAACGCCGACGAGAAGGTGCGGTCGTCCGTCTCCCGCACATGCGAGAGGAGGCGTACGCCCACGCCGCCTTCGATATACGGACGGAACCAGCCCGCACTCTTGATGAAGCGGAACATCGGGGTCAGGCCGAATTCCCAGATGTCCGGATGGGCCGCGTCGCTTTCGCGAATGTCCCAGTAGGCAACGTGCGCCTCTCCGACCACCGTAAAGTGATACCCGCCGATTTCCCACCAGCTTAAACCTGGATCCCAGACCAAGCCGATATCGGCCTTTTTTATATCATGATCGGCGACGCCGCCGGCAATCTGTACACCAAACTGGTCGGCATGAGCCGCGGCAGAGCCGGCTGTTAGCGCGCAAAGCGCGAGGGCGCGGATAAACTTTCTTTTCAGGAACCTGTTATTCGATCGCATGGGATTTCCGACCACTTGAGTGACTTGTTATTGCAGAAGCTTTTTTCTTAAGACACACATGCAAGCGCCATACATCGTTGCGTTGCAACCATTGCACGCGTTACCACGCTACGGGCCTTCGCTCGCATTAGCTGTGCAGCGGGACACACATGGAATGGATTGGGCGTTTGAATGACGAACGGCATTCAAACGCGATACGGGGGCGCGGAATATCGGCCTGAAGGCAAATGAGTGTGGGATATTCCGCAACGATCGGGATGGAGCTGTCTCGAGGTTCCATTCGCATATTTGTCAGAGAATTGAATTCAATGCGGGGCAATGGCTGGCGCGAGATGCGGTGGCGTGAATCGCCTCGCGCATCTTCAGGCCTCGTATTGCCCTTATGGTGTCGTTCTGTATTTGCAGTCTATCCGACCTGCGAAGATCGTGCAGTGAAGGTGCCGATGCGGATTGCCATTCACGACGACGCTTCAGTTTGCCGAGGCCGCCCGCGCCTGGCTTAGCTTGATGGCCGGGACGATCATCACCGAGACGACCGACAGGAACGAGATCACCAGGATCGATGCAAAGGTCAGGTGCAGCGATTGATGCAGGGCGAACCGCACGGCTGCGCCGCTCGCGGTATTGCCCGGCGCCGCGTCGAGAATTTGCCGGAGCTGGTCCGCGGTCACCGCGCCGACGGCGGACGAGTGAGCCAGCCCGTAGTTCAGCACCGCGCCGAACATGGCCGCGCCCAGCGTGCTGCCCAGATTGCGCGAGAACAGATTGGACGCGGTAGCGCTGCCGCGCTCGGACGGTTTGACGATCTCCTGAATCAGGATCAGCGAGCTGACGCTGACGATCCCCATGCCGAAGCCCATCACCAGCGAGCCGACACCGGCCAGCACCGGGCTGCTGTCCGGCGCGAGGATGGCGAAGCACACAGCGCCGATCGGCAGGAACAGACTGCCGCCGATCAGCGTGCGCCGCAGCCCGAGCAGATGGAACGAGCGGGCCGCGAGCGTCGCGCCGCTCGGCCAGCCGACCATCATCATCGTCAACGCGAGACCGGCCACCACCGGCGAGCGGCCCAGCACGCCCTGCACATACATGGGCAGAAAACTGGTCAGGCCCATCAGCGCCATGCCCGACAGCACGGTGGCGACGTTGCACGCGGCGATGGGCCGATGGCCCCACAGCGCAAACGAAATCATCGGATCGGCGGCGCGGCGTTCCTGCAACACGAACAGGACGCCGCAGGCGACGAACAGCGCGAACTCGAAGGCGACGAGCGCATTGCTGGAGGTGCCGGCGTCGGTGAGCCCCATCATGAGCGCGCCGATCGACACCGTGAAGAGGGTCGCGCCGGCGATATCGATAGACGGGCGCTCGTGCTTCTCGTGCTCGTGCAGGAATGCGATGAAGCCCGCGGCGGAAGCGAGGCCGATGGGAACGTTGATCCAGAAGATCCACGCCCACGACAGGTCGCGGATCAGCAGGCCGCCCGCCATGGGGCCGACCACGGCCGCGATGGCCCACACGCTCGCGAGATAGCCCTGGATCTTGCCGCGTTCGCGGGCCGGGTACAGGTCGCCGACGATGGTCAGCGTGACCGGCTGGATGGCGCCGGCGCCGATTCCCTGGATCAGCCGGAACACGATCATGGCCGGCATCGACCAGGCGAAGCCGGCCAGCACCGAGCCCACCAGAAAGATGGCAATGCCGATCAGGACGACGGGCTTGCGGCCATACAGGTCCGCGAGCTTGCCGAACACCACGGTCATCGCCGTCTGCGCGAGCAGGAAGGAGGAGAAAACCCAACTGTAGAGATGCAGGCCGCCGAGTTGCGTGACGATCTGCGGCATCGCAGTGGAGACGATGGTGGCTTCGATCGCGACCATCGCCATGGATGCCATGACCGACGCGATGACGAGGGGTCGAACTGTCTTGGGGTGCTGTGACATGCCGTCTTTATGGACTGGGACGCTACGCAGTGTTTGCTTAAGCGCGAGTACGGATGTTACCGCGTCGTCGCAGGAGCTGCTTGCCCGGTGACATGCCAGGTTGGGCATCCGCGCGGTGCCATATGATGGTGCGACGCACCACGACCTTGCACCAACTCAATTCATCCCGCGCCGCGAAGGCGCTCGCTGGTCCGGTGCCGCGCGCGCCGACGGCGTTGCGGAAACGCTGCTTTTGCCGGCTCAAAGTTCTTTCCGAAAGCACTCTCCGGTAAAGCGTCCGGCCTTGTGCGGCGGCGCTTTGCCTCAACGTCCGGGCGCCGCGTCGACGCGCTTATATCGTTGCCGGCGCAACCGCCCGCGGTCGCATGGCATGTCTATTGCATTGCAACGCACCGAGGTCAACGGCGGCCTCATCGTATTGACACTTGAGGGGTCGCCCGTTTGAGGCGGCCCGCAGGGACAACGGCGTCCCGGGTACCCAGAAGCACACCGAGCAATCGGCGCGCGTGCTGGGCACTCGGGGCGCTTTTTTTTTGCGCTTCGTTCGCGCACCACGTCTCACCGCGATTCCCGCAAGGGGCCGCGCGGCGAATGGATCCACGCTGCAGGGCTAGCCACGTTCACGATGAAACAGCAGACCAATTCAAGCCTCGACGCCGTCTCTGGACCGGTCATCGGCGAGCTTATCAACCTGTCGGGCCGGCAGCGCATGCTCTCGCAACGCATCGTGCTGCATGCCTTGCTCGCCGCGCTGGGCGACGCCGCCGCGCTGGCGGTGCTGAAGAGTTGCCTCGCCAGCTTCGCGCAAGCGCATGCCGAGCTCGTGCACGGCAACGAGCGCTTGCCCGGCGTGTTTTCCGAGGCGCTGCGCGAGGTCTACTTCGGCAAAGGCCGGGCCGACGAGCGCATCCGGCAGTTCGTCGCGCAGGCTGAACGCGCCGCCTTGAGCATTGCCGCGGGCGGTGACGACCGGCAGTCCCAGGTCGATGCACTGGTCGCCCAGGCGACTCCGCTGCTCGAATTGCTGCAGGAAATCACGCTTGCCTATCAGCACGAGATGCGCGGCGTCGAAGCCGCCGCCACCAAACGCCAGGTGGATATCGCCGAGCGGCTTGGCAACATTTCGATGCAGGCCAATATCGTCGCGCTCAATGCGCGCATCTCGGCCGCGCGCGCGGGGAAATTCGGCCGCGAATTCGCGGTGATCACGACCGTGCTCGCCGACATCATCAAAGAGATGGACGAGCTGATTCAAAGCGTCGTCGATACGAGCGGCGCGAGCGGGACCTCAGCGCGTCGCGCCGTGCCGTCTCAAGGTTGGCATGCCCGTGCCGACCGCGCCCTTCAATAGCCTTCACCCTGCGAGAGAGACCATGAAACATCTATTCAAATCGCTGGCAAGCGGCAACTGGCGCGCCTTGCTAGCCTGCTTTCTGTACTTCGATACCGGTTTTACCGTATGGGTGATGTTCGGCCCGCTGGCGCCGTTCATCCACAAGGACATCGCGATGTCGCCCGCCGAACTGGGCTTCCTCGTCGCGGTCCCGGTGCTGGGCGCGGCCATCCTGCGGGTGACGCTCGGCAATCTGTACCAGGCCTACGACGGCCGCCGCATTGCGTTGCTTGGCGTGGCTCTCTCGGCCATACCATCAGTTGTCCTGCTGTTATCGCCGACGCCGCCGTCCTATGTGATGCTGCTGGTGCTGGGCGTGTTCCTCGGCGTAGGCGGCGCGAGTTTTGCCGTGGCCCTGCCGATGGCCGGCAGCAACTATCCGCCGAAGGTGCAAGGGCTCGTGCTGGGTCTCGCCGCCGCCGGCAACATTGGCGCGGTGCTGGACGGTTTCCTGTTTCCGAGTCTCGCCGACCAGTTCGGCTGGGCCAAGGCTGCAGGAGCGGCGCTGCCGTTGCTGGCGCTCGCGGCGGTCGCACTGTTTTTCTGGGCGAAGGACCTCGGGCCCAAATCGGGCAGCGCGCCGCGCGCCTTGCGCAGCTTCTGCATCACGCTCGTCGGCTTGATCGTGCTGGTGCTGGCCGTGCATGCGGGTGTCTTCGGCGGCGGCAAAACGGGCGTGCTGCTCTTGCCCGTGCTGGGTGCGCTGCTCGCCATCGCGGTGTTGCCGAAGCACTACCGCAGCGTGCTGGCGGAGAGCGATACGTGGGTCGTGATGCTGGTCTATAGCATCACGTTCGGCGGTTTCGTCGGCATGTCGTCGTATGTGACGACCCTGCTGGTGTCGCTGTATCAGTTGCCCAAGCTCGAAGCGGGGCTGTTCATGTCGCTGCTCGCGTTCACCGGTGCGCTGGTGCGTCCGGTCGGCGGCCTGATCGCCGATCGTATCTCGGGCGTGCGGGCGCTGGTGCTGCTGCTTGCCGGCATCTCGCTGTGCGACTTCGCGTTCGCCGCGTGGATGCCGCCGCTGCCGGCCGGCATCGCGCTGCTAATCGCCACCTATCTGTGCTTCGGACTCGGCAACGGCGCCACCTTCCAGCTCGTGCCGCAGCGCTGGAAGGGCAAGACCGGTCTGATGTCGGGGATCATCGGCGCGGCCGGCGGCATCGGCGGCTTCTATCTGCCGGTGATCATGGGCATGGCCAAGGAAAGCACCGGCAGTTATCAGATGGGCTTCGCGACGTTCGGCGTGCTGTCGGCGCTCGCGTTTGCGCTCGTCGCACTGCATCGTGCGCGCTGGCTCAAATGGGCGCTGCCGGGCGAGAGTGTCGTCGTTGCGAGCCCGATTTCAGCGGCCGGTGTGACGGCGGATAGTGGAGTGTGAGGTGAGGCTCTGCTGCTACTCGGCAACGACACTGGGGCCGAGTTGCGCCAGAGCGAACGCCCGCACATGCGCGGCGAACGACTTCAGCAACAACGGGGCCGGCCGTTGCGACGGCGTCAGTAACGCAAAGTCGGTGGTGATGCTGGGTTCAAAGGGCTTGAAGACGACGCCTGTGCCCCGATAGCCCCAGGCACTCAGCGCATCCACCACCGAGACGCCGGCCCCCGCCTCGACGAACGCGCAGATCGCGTGAGACACCTGGGTCTCCATCTGCCGTTTCAGCTCGACCCCATGCGCGGCAAACAACGCATCGATCTGGATGCGCGATTCGACGCTGCGCGGATGGCCGACGAAACGCTCGCCGGCCAGATCCGCCGGCCGGATCGTTTCGAGCGCGCATAGCCGGTGTCCTGCCGGCAACGCGCACACCATCCGAGTGGAAATCAGCCGCTCGCCGTGCGCGCTCGGACGGCTCATCGACAGGATGGCGAAGCCGACGTCGCAGCGCTGGCCGATCACCATATCCACCACCGTACGGGACGAATGCACGGCGAGCGAGACGTGGGCTTCGGGCCGCGTTTTCAGATAGTCGGCAATCGCGTGCGGCAGGAACGACAACGCAATCGCCGGCGCCGCCGCGATCTGCAAGGTGCCACGACGCAGGTCCCTGATTTCATCCGCCGCCCGCGCGATCCGGTCGACTCCGGCCAGCGAGCGCTGCACTTCCTCATAGAGCGCTTGCGCCTCCACCGTCGGATAGAGCCGGCCCTTCACACGTTCGAACAGCGCAAAGCCGATGGACTCTTCGAGATCCGCCAGCAGGCGCGTGGTTGCCGGCTGGGAAATATGCAGCATCTCGCTGGCGCGCGTCACGGTCTGGCAAAGCATCACGGCGCGGAACGCCTCGAGCTGGCGAATTTTCACGGCGTCGACCCTATAACAAAATATTATCGTATTCGCAAAAAAAAGAATTTTCCATCCGCATTTTGACTTCCTATTGTTCGGGCATGCCTGATTTTTAAGGGCCTCAGCCGGCAAGACCAGTCCATAGCTTTTTATGTTCGGATGAGGGTTTGCGCTTATTTCATTACCAGGGCGTATCAACGCATGCATGAAGAAACCGTCTATCTACAGGAGCCGCCCATGGCTTGCATCGACAAGCAAGGCGAGCCCCCCGTCGATCTACGCATCCACGCTCGGCCGAAGCAATCCGACTGGCTCTGGTATGGCCTGTTCGGCATTGCGCTGGTTCTGTTCTACGAGTGGGTCATCGACAATCCGCGCTGGCAGTGGGACGTCGTCGCGCATTACTTCTTCAACAGGCGCGTGCTGGCGGGGCTGGCGAACACGCTGATCCTGACCGCTCTCGCGAGCGTGCTCGGCCTCGCGCTCGGCGTGGTGGTGGCGGCCTGCCGGATGGCGGACAACCCGGTGCTGCGCGGCGCGGCCTACGTCTATATCTGGATCATCCGGGCCACGCCGGCGCTCGCCATGCTGCTGTTCCTGTTCTTCCTCTCGGCGCTGATTCCACGCCTGTACCTGCCGCTGCCGTTCCTGCATGCGAACCTGTTCGACATCGACACGAACCACCTCATCTCGCGTTTCAGCGCCGCGACGCTCGGTCTGGCGTTGTATCTGGGCGGACATAGTGCGGAGATTTTTCGCGGTGGCCTGGGCGCCGTCGACAAAGGCCAGCGCGAAGCCTGCAAGGCGATGGGAATGAGCGACCTGCGCATGATGTGGCACGTCGTCATGCCGCAAGCGGTGCGCGTGATCATTCCGCCGCTCGCCAACGAACTCATCACCATGTTCAAGAATACGTCGCTTGCCTCGGTGATCGGCTATGTCGAACTGCTGACGACGGTGCAACTCATCTACTCGAGCAATTTCGAAACCATCCCGCTCCTGACCGTCGCCTGCCTCTGGTATCTGTTTCTCACGAGCCTCGCCATGTGCGGGCAGAGTCTTCTCGAACGCCGCTTCGGCAAGGGAGTCTAGTCATGGACATCGCCAGCGTTGCCGGCCATCCGGATCATCCGGATCATCCGGATAATCCGGGCCATCCAGGTCATCCAGGCGACGTGGGCCGCGCGCCGCTGCTGCAGATGCGCGCCGCCACCAAAACGTTCGGGACCTTCACCGCGCTGCACGCCATCGATTTCTCGCTGAACAAGGGCGACGTCGTGGCGATCATCGGACCGTCGGGGTCCGGCAAGAGCACGCTGCTACGCTGCATCAACATGCTCGAGCTGATCGATTCGGGCACGGTGTCCTTTAAGGGCGAAGTACTCGGAACCGAGATGCGCGGCGCTCGCCGCATCCGTTTGCCCAAGAAGGAGCTCGACCGCCAGCGCCGCTATTTCGGCATGGTTTTTCAGGGCTTCCACCTGTTTCCGCATTATTCGGCGCTCGACAACGTGCTCGCCGGACCGCGCATCGTCGGCGGCGCGGCGCGCAAGGACGTCGTCGAGCGCGGCCGCTATCTGCTGGCGCGCGTCGGCCTTGCCGACAAGATCGATCACTATCCCGCGCAGCTTTCGGGTGGCCAGAAGCAGCGTGTGGCGATTGCGCGGGCGCTTGCGATGGAACCCGAAGTCATGCTGTTCGACGAGCCGACCAGCGCGCTCGATCCCGAACTCGTCAACGAAGTGCTCGACGTCATGAAGGAACTGGCGATGTCCGGCACCACCATGATCGTCGTGACGCACGAAATGGAATTTGCCCGCAAGGTATCGAATCGTGTGGTGTTCATGGATGGCGGACGCATCGTCGATCAAGGCTCGCCCGCCCATATTTTCAACGGCGGCGGCACGGAGCGCAGCAGGCGCTTCATCTCGAACCTTCGCGATTGACGCCGTCTGCAGGATGGTTTGTTTTCAATAATCTGATCGACCAGGAGATGTGATGGACAAGGATGGAATGATGAGAATCGGCCTCTCGATGCGTTATCTGGGCTATCACATGGCGGCGTGGCGGCACCCGGAGGTGCCGGCGGACGGGGCGATCGATTTCCAGTACTTTCTCGACAGCGCCCGCAAGGCCGAAGCCGCGAAGCTCGATATGATCTTCTTCGCCGACGGCATCGGCGTTCGCGCTTCCGATACGCCCAAGGGTTCGCTGGCCCGCGACTCGAAGAACGCCGAACTCGAACCGCTCACGCTGCTCGCGGCCATCGGCGCGTGCACGTCGCGCATCGGCCTGGTGGCGACGGCATCCACCACCTATAACGAGCCGTTTCATATTGCCCGCAAGTACGCGTCGCTCGACCATATCAGCGGCGGCCGGGCCGGCTGGAACGTCGTCACCTCGTGGTCGCAGCAGGAAGCGTGGAATTTCAGCCGCGACGAACACCTCGGTTACGAAGAGCGCTACGAGCGTGCCGACGAATTCGTCGATGTGGTGAAGAAACTATGGGATAGCTGGGAAGACGACGCCTTCATCCGCAACAAGGAGACGGGGATCTTCTACGAGGAATCCAGGCTTCACGTGCCGCATCACAAAGGCAAGCATTTCAGCGTGCGAGGGCCGCTGAATTCCGCTCGCACGCCGCAAGGGCGTCCGGTCATCGTGCAGGCGGGGGCGGCTGAAGCCGGGCGTGAGATCGCCGCGAAAAGCGCGGACGTGGTGTACAGCGCCTCCTTCGATATCTTGTCGGCTCAGAAATATTACGCAGACCTAAAGGGTAGGCTGGAGAAATATGGAAGAACCGCTGATCAACTCCTGATCATGCCCGGACTCACCACTTATGTGGGCAGAACGAGACAGGAAGCCCAGGACAAGTTCGACCAGTTGCAGGAGTTGATCGATCCGTTGAGCGGTCTGGCGGTGCTCTACAGCACGCTCGGCGACCTGTCGGGCTACGACCTGGACGGGCCGGTGCCGGAGGTGGCCACAGGGCCGGTCAGCAGTATCGGCGAAGGCCTGCTCGACATGGCCCGGCGCGATCATCTGACGATCCGGCAGCTCTACAAGCTGAGAGCCTCGGGGGGGCGGCAACTCATCGGCACCGCAGCGGATATCGTCGACGACATGGAGACGTGGTTCAAGGAAGGCGCGGCGGACGGCTTCAATCTCTGCCCCGCAATCTTGCCGGGCGGCCTGGACGATTTTGTCGCACTCATTCTTCCGGAACTGCGCAAGCGCGGCCTGTTTCGCACCGAGTACGCGTCGAGTACCTTGCGCGGCAATCTTGGACTCCAGCCGTTACGGTTTGGCGATTGAGCCGGGCGCCGACACGGCACGCAGGACATTGATCAACTTCGAGTAAGAGCCATGCCCATTACCACCCATGTGAACCCCGACGCGTTCCGCCACGCCATGACCTGCTTTGCCAGCGGCATCACTGCTATCACGACGCGCGAGGCCGGCTTGCCGTGGGGGCTGATTGCAACCTCGGTGTGCAGCTTGTCCGTCGATCCCGCCACCATGCTGGTCTGCGTCAACAAGACGGCGTCCGCGCACGACGTTATCCTGCGCACGAAAAAATTCGCGGTGAATTTGCTCTCGGCGGATCAGATGCCTGTGGCGAAGCGCTTTACTTCGTCGCGCGGCGCGGAGCGTTTCGAAGCCGACCAGTGGGAGGAGGGCAGGACGGGGGTGCCCACCTTGATCGACGCCGTGGTCGTATTCGAATGCAGCCTGGTGGCGGTGCATAACGGCTTTACGCACAGCATCATGGTGGGGCAGATTGCCGACGCCACCGTCAACGAGGATGTCGCCACAGGCTGCCTCCTGTGGCATCACCGCGACTATGCCCAAAGCACGCTCAGGGCGACCTAGTCCGCTTGCCAGCAGGTTCCGCCATGTTTCATCATCGAGGTTTGACAAGCATGAGTCATCATCCTTTGTTCGGCAGGATCGCGAGGTCCCGAACAGTCGTCCCCGCGGGGGCATGTTTCATCGCGGCGCTCTTCTTCGCTCAGGCCGCGCGAGCGGAAGACGCACCGAAACTCCCGGCTATCCAGGCAGACGCCGCGCTCGCGGCGATGGTGCCGAAGTTTTACCGCGATCGCGGGACGCTCACGGCCGGCGTCAATCCCGACGTCGCGCCCATCAAGTTCGTCGACGATGACGGCGATATCGCCGGCTTCACGCCGGACCTGCTGGCGGCCGCCGCCGATGTGCTGAACCTGAAGCTGCGGCTCACCCAGTCTTCGTTCGATGCGCTGATTCCAGGCCTCAGTGCCAATCGTTTCGACGTACTGCTCTCCCTGGCCGATTTCACTTCGCGGCATCCGGTTGTGACCTTTGTCGATTACCTGAACATGGGCGAGACGATTGTCGTCTCACCGGCAAGGCCACTGTCGATGAAGTCCCTTGACGATCTGTGCGGCTTGCAGGTCGCGCTGCCGCGCGGCTCAGCCTCGATGCAGGAAAGTGCCGGCATCAGCGAGCGCTGCGCCAAGGCGGGGAAGAAGCCGCTTGTCGTGGCCACGTATCCCGACTCGAACATGGCGCTCCTGTCGCTTTCCACGGGAGCGAGCGAGGTGGCGTGGGTCGATTCGCCGGTCGGCGCTTACAACGCGAACAAATTCCCCTCGAAGTACAAGATCGTCTATTTCAATCCGGTGGCGCCGTACGGTATCGGTTTCGGTGTGGACGAAAAAGGCAGGCAGTTGGCCACTGCCGTGCAGCAGGCGCTGCTGAAGCTGCGCAGGGATGGCGTCTACGACATGCTGCTCAAGAAGTGGGGGCTGTCGCCGAAAGACGCCAAGCCGCTGTTTCCGATCAACGGTGCGCAGTTGTAACGTGGACGTTATGCGTAACGGCGCTCGTCATCGGACCCGGCAGGCGGCGCAGCGGGCACAGGCGCAGGCGAAGCCTGTTCAACGCTGAGCGCAGCCTCGCCGATCGCATCGCCAACCAGAATCACCGCAGGGCTGCCGAGGCCCGCTTCACGCGCAGCGGCGGCAATCGTCGCGAGCGTCGCCAGCACGCGGCGCTCGTCGGACGTGCCGGCGGATTGCACCACCGCAGCCGGCGTGCCGTCGGGCAGCGCCGCGAGCAACGCTGCGCAGATACTGTCGATGCGGCTCATGCCCATATAGACGGCAAGCGTCGTCCCGGTAGCGGCAAGCGCGGCCCAGTTCGGTTCGCTGCCGTCGCGCAGATGCGCCGTGACGAACGTCACGCCCTGGCAGTGATCGCGATGCGTGAGCGAAATGCCCAGTCCCGCCGCCGCTGCAAACCCCGACGAAATACCGTTGACGATCTCGAACGGAATCTGCGCACGCCGCAACTCGCTCAACTCTTCGCCGGCGCGGCCGAACAGCAGGGCCTCGCCGCCTTTCACCCGCACCACGTGCCGTCCGGCGCGTGCGTAGCGCAGGGTCAGCCGCTGGATGAATGCCTGCGGGGTCGACTTGCAGCCGCCGCGCTTGCCGACCCGGATGACGCGCGCCTGCGGCGCCAGCGTCACGATCTCGGGGTTGACGAGATCGTCGAGCAGCACGACGTCCGCGCTTGCCAGCAGCCGCGCGGCGCGCAGGGTGAGCAGATCGAGCTCGCCCGGGCCCGCGCTGAGTAAGGTGACCTTGCCGGTTGCCATGATGATGTCCTTGTTCCGCGTTGCCGCTGTTGCAGTCGCTGTTGCACTCGCGGCTGCAATGTCAGGGCTCGCGCTTCGCCAAATGCAAACGGCGTCCGCTCGTCATGTTAAACGAGGGGACGCCGTTGTCCTGAGCCTGTCTGATGAGTGCGACGCGTGGGCCTTGCAGCCCTCGGGTCGCGCGATTCGTTGCGTCGACATCGTTGCCGCGCATTCTATCAAAGGCAATATCCAGGCCAGATGATTACCGCGTACCTCTGGCTGGCGCAGCGCGTCGCATGAGCCTCAACACCCTGCACGGATGAAGTGCTGCACCGCACCAGCGTTGTGCCGGGCCGCATCAAAATGCGTCGTCAGGCAGCGCGCGGCCATGCACCGCGACAAGCCGGGACGCCCGCCGCAGCGGTCGCAGCACGGCATTCTCGCGCATGGCATGGCCTTTGCATAAGTTTGCCCGGCGGATCAACGATGGTCCGGCCAGCATGCAGCAAAAGTCACTCCATAGATCACGGGCTTTTGGACAACGGCGTCCCCCGAATTCAGTCGCTTCGACGATTGAATCCGCGGGACGCCTTTTTATTTGCCGGACGAAAATCATGTCGCGAATCGAGCTGGAAACCGGGTTGGGCAAGGATGAAGCCCCTGTCATGAACGTGGTGGTGATCGGCCACGGCATGGTGGGTCACAAGCTCCTCGAATGTCTGGTGGACGAGGCGAAGTCCGCGCTGCACATCACCGTGTTGTGCGAAGAGCCGCGTCCCGCTTACGACCGCGTGCATCTGTCCGAATTCTTTTCCGGCAAGTCCGCGGAGGACCTGTCGCTCGTCAAGCCCGGCTTCTTCGAGCGCGAGAACGTGCTGCTCAAGCTCAATGCGAAGGCGCTGTCGGTCGACCGCGCGGCGCGCACGGTGCGCATCTCGACCGGCGAGACGCTGTCGTACGACAAGCTGGTGCTGGCCACCGGCTCGTCGCCGTTCGTGCCGCCGATCGCAGGCAACGATCGTCAGGACTGCTTCGTCTACCGCACCATCGAAGACCTCGAAGCGATGCAGGCCTGCGGCGCGCGCGCGAAAACCGGCGTGGTGGTGGGCGGCGGACTGCTGGGGCTCGAATGCGCGAAGGCGCTGCGCGACATGGGACTGGCGGCGCACGTGGTCGAGTTTGCGCCGCGCCTGATGGCGGTGCAGGTCGATGAAGGCGGCGGGCGGGTCCTGCGCAGCAAGATCGAAGAACTGGGCGTGCAGGTGCATACGGCGAAGCAGACGCTCGAAATCGTCGACGGTGAAGCGGGTACGCACCGCATGAAGTTCGCCGACGGCACGCATCTCGACACCGACATGATCGTGTTTTCCGCGGGCATCCGGCCGCGCGACGAGATCGCGCGTGCCTGCGGACTCGAACTGGGTCCGCGCGGCGGCATTGCGATTGACGGCACCTGCCGCACGAGCGACCCCGACATCTACGCGATCGGCGAATGCGCGGCGTGGAACGGCATGGTGTATGGACTCGTCGCGCCGGGCTACGAGATGGCGCGCATCACGGCGAAGCAATTGCTCGGCGACGAGGCGGATTTTGCCGGCGCCGACATGAGCACCAAGCTCAAGCTGATGGGCGTGGACGTGGCGAGCATTGGCGACGCGCACGGCAAGACGCCAGGCAGCCGCTCGTACCAGTTCAGCGACGAGCGCAAACAGGTCTACAAGAAGCTGGTGGTCTCGGAGTGCGGCAAGCAGTTGCTCGGCGCGGTGATGGTGGGCGACGCCGCGGAATACGGCACGCTGCTGCAGATGATGCTGAACCGCATCGAGCTGCCCGACGCGCCGGAATTCCTGATCCTGCCGTCCAGCGACGGCAAGGCCAAGCCGGGTCTCGGCGTCGACGCGCTGCCGGAGGCCGCGCAGATCTGCTCGTGCAATAACGTCTCCAAGGGCGATATCTGCGCCGCGGTATGCGCGGGCGCGACCAGCATCGGCGCGCTGAAGACGGCCACCTGCGCCGGCACCTCGTGCGGCGGCTGCGTGCCGCTCGTCACCCAGGTGATGAAGGCCGAGATGAAGAAGCAGGGCATGGACGTCAACAATCACGTCTGCGAACACTTCCGGTACTCGCGCCAGGAACTGCATCACATCGTGCGCGTGGAAGGCATCAAGACCTTTGGCGCGCTGCTCGAAAAACATGGACAGGGTCTCGGCTGCGATATCTGCAAGCCCACCGTCGCCAGCATTCTTGCTTCGTGCTGGAACGAGTTCGTCCTGAAGAAGGAACACGCCGGCCTGCAGGACTCGAACGATTACTACCTCGCCAACATCCAGCGCGACGGCACCTATTCGGTGGTGCCGCGCATGCCCGGCGGCGAGGTGACGCCGGACGGGCTCATCGCCGTCGGCCAGGTGGCGAAGAAGTACGGCCTCTACACGAAGATCACCGGCGGCCAGCGGGTCGATCTGTTCGGCGCACGCGTCGACCAGTTGCCGCTGGTCTGGGAAGAACTGATCGCGGCCGGTTTCGAATCGGGCCACGCCTACGGCAAGGCGCTGCGCACCGTGAAGTCGTGTGTGGGCTCGACATGGTGCCGCTACGGCGTGGGCGACTCGGTCGGGCTCGCCGTCGGCCTCGAAAACCGCTACAAAGGCCTGCGCTCGCCGCACAAGATCAAGTTCGGCGTCTCGGGCTGCACCCGCGAATGCGCGGAAGCGCAAGGCAAGGATGTTGGCATCATCGCCACCGAAAAGGGCTGGAATCTCTACGTGTGCGGCAACGGCGGCATGAAGCCGCGTCACGCCGAACTGCTCGCGGCGGATCTGGACCGTGAGACGCTGGTGCGCTACATCGACCGCTTCCTGATGTTCTATGTGCGTACGGCCGACCGTCTGCAGCGCACCAGCGTGTGGCGCGACAACCTCGAGGGCGGCCTCGACTACCTGATCGACGTAGTCGTGCACGACAAGCTGGGACTCGCCGCGGAGCTGGAAGCGGAGATGCGCAACGTGGTCGACACCTACGAGTGCGAGTGGAAGAAGGCCGTGACCGACCCCGAGACCCGCAAGCGCTTCCGCCACTTCGTCAACAGCGAAAAGGTCGACGAGACCGTGACCTTCGTCGAGGAGCGCGGCCAGATTCGTCCCGCGACGCCGGCCGAACGCGAGGCTGCCAAGGCGTTCCCGATTCCGGTGATCGTCGAGACGGTTTGAGGCCGCCTTTGTTAAAGCCTTTGCCGCTCACTCATTTGTCCGTTCACTCAATCACGCCGGGAAACCCATCATGAGTCACGACCTGAATCCGCTTAACTGGGTGCCAGTCTGCGCGCTCGACGACATCGTGCCCAACACCGGTGTGTGCGCGCTCGTCGAGGGTAAGCAGGTGGCCGTGTTCAATGTCGCGCAAGGCGAGGGCGGCGTGTATGCCATCGACAATTACGACCCCTGCTCGCAGGCCGCCGTGCTGTCGCGCGGTTTGATCGGCAACCTCGGCGAGCGCATCGTAGTGGCCTCGCCGATCTACAAGCAGCACTTCGACCTGCGCACCGGCGAGTGTCTTGAAGCGCCTGAGCATTCCGTTAGCGCGTTTGCCGCGCAGGTCAAAGACGGCCAGGTCTGGGTCGCGGTATAAACGGGTCGAGCACGTGATGAGCCGCGCTAGCGTCAAGACGGTGTGCCCTTACTGCGGCGTCGGCTGCGGAATGGTCCTGCAGGTCGAGGACGGCCACGTCGTGAAGATTACCGGCGACAAGGAACACCCCGCCAACTTCGGCCGACTCTGCACCAAGGGCTCGTCGGCCCACGTCGCGCTGCGCAAGTCGGGACGTCTGGAAAACGCCTTTCAACGTGGCGACCGCAAGAGCGATCCGATTCCGCTGCCGCTCGAACAGGTGATCGCCGATACCGGCCGGCGCCTGCGCACGCTGCTCGACACGCATGGGCCCGACGCGCTGTCGTTCTATGTGTCGGGGCAGATGTCGATCGAGGCGCAGTACCTCGTGAACAAGCTCGCCAAGGGCTTTGTCGGCACCAACAACATCGAATCGAACTCGCGCCTGTGCATGGCGAGCGCCGGCAGCGGCTACAAGCTCTCGCTGGGCGCCGACGGTCCGCCGGGCTCGTACCAGGACTTCGACCAGGCCGATCTGTTCTTCGTGATCGGCGCCAACATGGCCGACTGTCACCCGATCCTGTATCTGCGCATGATGGAGCGCGTCAAGGCGGGTGCCAGACTGATCGTGGTGGATCCGCGCCGCAATACGACGGCGGACAAGGCGAGCCTGTTCCTGCAGATCAAGCCGGGCACCGACCTGGCACTCCTGAACGGTCTGCTGCATCTGCTGCACGAGAACGGTCAGACGAACCCGGATTTTATCGCCGCCTTCACGGAAGGCTGGGACGACATGCCGGCCTTCCTCGCCGACTACACGCCGGAGAAGGTGGCGGCCATTACCGGCATCCCCGAGGCGGATATCCGTACCGCCGCGCAATGGATCGGTACCGCGCCGGAGTGGATGAGCTGCTGGACCATGGGTCTGAACCAGAGCACGCACGGCACCTGGAACACCAACGCCATCTGCAACCTGCATCTTGCGACGGGCAAGCTCTGCCGTCCGGGCAGCGGGCCGTTTTCGCTGACGGGCCAGCCGAACGCGATGGGCGGCCGTGAAATGGGCTACATGGGACCGGGCCTGCCGGGTCAGCGTTCGGTGCTGGTGGAAGAGGACCGGGTCTTCGTCGAGGCGCTGTGGCAAGTGGCGCCGGGCACGCTCAGAACGGCGGTCGGGCAGGGCACGATCGATATGTTCTCGCGCATGGCGACCGGCGAGATCAAGGCATGCTGGATCATCTGCACCAATCCGGTGGCGAGCGTCGCCAACCGGCAGAACGTGATTGCCGGACTGCAGACGGCGGAACTGGTGATCGCGCAAGACGCCTTTCTCGACACCGAGACCAACCGCTATGCCGACGTGCTTCTACCGGGCGCGCTGTGGGCCGAAGCGGAAGGCGTGATGATCAACTCCGAGCGCAACCTGACGCTCATGCAAAAGGCCATTGACCCGCCGGGCGCGGCGCTGCCCGACTGGCAGATCATCGCGCGGGTGGCCTGCGAAATGGGCTTCGCGGAGGCGTTCACGTATGCATCGGCCGAGGAAGTCTTCGCGGAGATCACGCGTGCTTCGAATCCGAAGACCGGTTACGACCTGCGCGGCGCGAGCTACGCACGGCTGCGGGAAACGCCGCTGCAATGGCCGTGCGCGCCGGGGGCGTCGGTGGTGCCAGGCGCTCCGGTTGCAATGCGCGACCGCAATCCGCTGCGTTATCTGAACGACGGTATCAGTCAGACGTTGAAGGAACGGCCGGACGGCAGCCGGCCGGCGCTGGTTTTTCCGACTGCTAGCGGCAGGGCCGTGTTCTTCGCGCGGCCGCATACGGAGCCGGCCGAAATGCCGGTGCCGGAATATCCGATCGTACTGAACACGGGCCGCTTGCAGCATCAATGGCACACGATGACCAAGACCGGCAAGATCCCGATGCTGAACAAGCTGAACGCCAGGCCGTTCATCGAGATTCACCCGGAGGATGCAGCGGCGCTCGGCATCGCGGCGAAAGACCGCGTCGAAGTGCGTTCGCGGCGCGGCCGCGCGGTGCTGCCCGCTGTGGTGACCGAGCGCGTGCGCGCCGGTTCGTGCTTCGCGCCGATGCACTGGAACGACGTGTTCGGCGACGACCTCTGCATCAACGCGGTGACCCACGACGCGGTCGACCCGATCTCGCAGCAGCCGGAACTCAAGTTCTGCGCAGTGGCGCTGACAAGGGTCGCACCGGAACCGGCCGCCGACGCGGACGATTCCAGAGACTCAGACCACATCCACTCCGGCATCGAAACCGCAGCCCCGGCGCTCGCGGACGATGTCAGTTCTCCGAAGGAAAGGGACATGTCCCGAATCGACGCCCTCGTCAACCTGCTCGGTTTGCCGGACATGCCGGCGCCCCGGCTCGACGACGCTCAACGTGCCTACGTCGCCGGCTTTATCGGCGGCTTGCGTGCAAGCCCAGGCGGACTCGCGGACGGCGTGCCGGTGCTGCCGGCCAGCGCGCCGCTGCCGGTGTCGACGCGGCTCTGGTTCGACGGGATGCTCGCGGGTCTCTACAGCCGTGCCGATGCGGGTACACCGTCGCCGGGCGGCGCGCCACTCCTCGCGTCCGACGCAGCCCTGTCTTCATCCGCCGTGCGGATTGCGCGGACGCGGCCGAAGGTGCTGCTGCTGTGGGCCTCGCAAACCGGCAACATCGAATCGCTGACGGAACGGTATGCGACGCAGTTGATGGAGTCGGGCTTTGAGATTCGCACCACCTGTATGGCGGATTACGACGTCGCCGCACTGGCCAAGGCGCAATATGTGCTGTTGATGTCGAGCACGTTCGGCGACGGCGATCCACCCGACAACGGCGCGAGTTTCTGGAGCGCACTGAAGGCCGAGCACGCGCCGCGCCTCGATAATCTGCGCTACGCGGTGCTGGCGTTCGGCGACCGCAACTACGACGCGTTTTGCGGACACGGCATGGCGCTCGATACGCGTCTCGCGGAGCTGGGTGCGGTGCGCCTGCTGCCGCGCGTCGATTGCGACACGGAGTTTCAACCTGCTGCCGACGCGTGGCTCGAACGGATCGTCGCGCGTATCAAGGAGGAAGACGCCGCGCTTCACGACGTGCCGGCAGACGGCATGATCCCGTCGGTCCTGCCCGGCGCGCTGGCTACCAAGGCGCATCCCGCGGCCTCGCGGCTCGTGACGAATTTGCGGCTTAACAAGCAGGGCGCGTCGAAGGACACGCGGTACTTTTCATTGTCGACCGGCGACTCGGGCCTTGAGTACGAAGTCGGCGATGCACTGGGCGTGTGGCCGAGCAACTGCCCGGAACTTGTCGACGAGCTGATTGGCCTGAGCGGGCTCGCGGCGGATACGGCGGTCCATGTCAGCGGCGCCGGGGAGATGCGCCTCGCCGACGCACTCGGCAAGCACTACGAAATTGCCCGTCCCAGTCACGAAGCGCTGGCGTTCATCGCCTCTCGCGATTCGAGCGGCGCACTCGGCGCCTTGCTCGCCGAAGACCGCAAGGCGGATCTGAAGAAATGGTTGTGGGGCCAACAGTTGGCCGACGTGCTGCACGAGTTTCCCGTGACGCTGACGGCGCCGGAGTTGCTCGGCGTGCTTAAGCGCCTGCAGCCGCGCCTCTATTCGATTGCGTCGAGTCCGAAGGCTCATCCGGGCGAAGTCCATCTGACCGTGTCCGCGGTTCGCTACAGCAATGGCCGGCGCCAGCGCAAGGGCGTGTCGTCGACCTTCCTTGCGGATCGCGCAGGCGATGTCAGCGTGCCGGTGTACGTGCAGAAGTCCGCGCATTTTCGTCCACCGCACGACGGCGATACGCCGATGATCATGGTGGGACCGGGCACCGGTGTGGCGCCGTTCCGCGGTTTCCTGCATGAACGGCTGGCGCGCGGCGACACCGGCCGCAACTGGCTGTTCTTCGGCGAGCAGCATGCCGCGACGGACTTCTATTACGGCGACGAGCTGGACACGATGCGCGCGAAGGGCCTGCTGAACCGGCTCGACCTGGCCTTCTCGCGCGACCAGAGCGAGAAGATCTACGTGCAGGACCGGATGCGCGAACACGGTGCGGAGTTGTGGGCGTGGCTCGAGTCTGGCGCGCATTTCTATGTGTGCGGCGACGCCAGCCGGATGGCGAAAGACGTAGATGCGGCCTTGAAGGCGCTGGTGGCCGGACACGGCGGCATGAGCGACGAGAAAGCGCTCGAGTATGTCAACGGGCTGGCGCGGGAGAAGCGCTATGTGCGGGATGTTTATTGAATATTGAAGCGTGCCGCTTGCGCTGTGCCGGCTGCGTGGCATGACATGGCGCCGTGCAGAGCCACGCCACACCGCGCCATGCTAGCCATGGGTGCTTGCGTGGCTAGCGTCCGGGCTCTCCGTCTAACAGACGCTGCAACTCCACACGGACCTGCGCAATCACGCTCTCCCAATCGCCCGCCGCCGGTTGGCGAAAGATCCTCATGCTGGGGTACCACGGACTGTCGTCCCGCTCCGTCATCCAGCGCCAGCAGGTGTCGAAGCGGTTCAGCAGCCATACCGGCTTGCCGAGCGCGCCTGCCAGATGCGCGACGGAGGTATCGACCGAGATCACCAGGTCCAACTGATCGACTAACGCGGCCGTGTCCTCGAAGTCGTTTAGTTCAGCGGTAGGGTCCAGGATGGCGGGCCCACGCCAGCCTGCTGCCTCCAGTTCCCGTAACTGCGAAACGGCCGGCTCGCCTTTCTGCAAGCTGAAAAACGCCGCACCGGGCAGGTTCAGACCGGCGAACTTCGACAGATGAATCGACCGGCGTGCATCGACGGGGCGCTGAATCGCACGCGAACTGTGCGGGCCGCCGGCCCACACCAGACCGATGCGAAGCGCTTGCCTCACGCCCAGACGCCGTTGCCACGCTAGCGTCTTCTGCGCAGAGGGCGCCACGTAGCGCGGCACGAACGGCACTGTATCCAGCGTGGTCCCGAACGCGAGCGGCAGGCTGATAAACGGGCAATGAAGATCGAACTCGGGCAACACCTCGCCTTGCGCGACCACCTGGGCGACGCCGGGCATTGTCCTGATCAGCGGCACGAGCGGTGCCTGAACCTGCACGATCAGCGTGGCGCCGAGTTCGGCGACCATCGGCAGATAGCGGCAAAACTGCAGGCTGTCGCCGAGGCCCTGTTCGGCGTGCACGAGTATCCGTTTGCCGCGCAGCGATTGTTGCCCCAGCCATAGCGGTTTATCCGAAATCAGTTCGGACGACTTGAGTTGTTCCGTCTGCCAGCGCCATTCATGTTCCGGCCATCCTTCGCGGAAGCGCCCCAGTGTGAGATCGCAGAGCGCATGATTGAAATGCGCGGCCGCGTGGTTCGGCGAGAGCGCGATGGCCGCGTCGTAGTGGCCGAGTGCATCCGTATATTGCCCCAACGCTTCCAGCGCCATGCCGCGATTGCAATGGGCGTCCGCGTGGCTGGGATCGAGGCGTATCGCCGTAGCGAAATCCGCTAGCGCTTCGTGGTGCCTGCCCCAGAAATGCAGCAACAAGCCACGATTGTTGTAGATGTACGTGTTGTTGGGTTCAAGGGAAAGTGCCGTGTCGTACGACACCAGTGAGGCTTCGTACGTGCCGGCTGCGCGCAATGCGTCCGCACGGCCCCAGTGAAACGGGCCATGACCCGGCATGAGGCGGATCGCTTCGTCATGGCTCGCGGCAGCATCCTGATAGCGGCGCAGTGCAAACAGCGACAGTCCCAGGTTGAAGTGGGCAAGCGCGTAGTCCGGCTGGAGCGCAATCGCCCGCTGAAAGCAGCCCATCGCAAGCGAATGATCGCCGAGCGCCTTGATCGCGAGGCCCCGGTTGTTATGAAACGAGGCTTTGGCCGGGTTCAGTGCGATGGCTGTGTCGTAGTCCTGCAGTGCGCGCGCATGCTGGAGCAGCGCATGGTAGGCATTGCCGCGGTTGTTCAAGGCGTCCGCATGGTTCGGCTTGCGCTTGAGCACCTCGTCGTAGCTCGCCGTGGCCGCTGCGTGTTGCTGGGCCGTTTGCTGCGCCTCGCCACGCAGAAAATACGCATCCGCGAGTTCGCTGTTCTCTGCGATGGCACGGTTGGCCCAGTCGATCGATTCCTGCGGCTGCCTGGCGTGTAGGGCGATAAACGCCAGCAATAGCAGCACCTCGCAGGCGTGCGGCGCGAGCTGCACGGCCGCCAGACAGACCTCGCGTGCCTGCGCGACCTGTCCGCCTTGAAACAGCGTGGCCGCTTGCAGCGCCATGTGTTGCGCTTGCGCGGTGATGTCAGCCTGGGAGGGTGTCATGCTTGTCGGTTCGGAAGTCACGCCCGCAAGTATACGGCGCTTGAGGCGACGCTCCCGGTTTTTCAGGGCGCAGCCGCAACGCCCCTGGCTATCGTCACTTACCCTTGCTGCTCATCAGATCCGCGCCGCGACACTGCGGATCCGCGGCGGTGTTAAAGCCCACCAGTGTGAAGCCGTTGCGGGCCTGCTGGATCAAGGCGAAGTGAGGCGCGGCTTTAGCGGGCGTGTCGGTATTCAACTGCACGTCCACCTGGTAGCGCGCGGCGTGGTCACTGCAGGCGCGCACGGCGCCGTAGCTCATGCCGAGTTGCGCCTGTTTTGCGGTTGCGTTAAAGCGCGTGCGCTCGGCCAACGCCTGTGCCGCAGTGGCCGGATCGCTCCATTGACGGGCCTGCGCTTCGTCGATCGTCAGCCATTCGTCGACGAAGTCCCTGCCGTTGTTGGCGGCGGGCTGCACGCGCGTCACCTGATCGCCGTCGACACGAAAACGGAAAATGCCGAGGCGCTGCATCAGATCGCCATCGAGCGAAGCGACCTGCGCGCGCATCTCGAAGCCCTCGGCAGTCGGATTGAAGCTGATCTCCGCGTCGCTGAAGTAGCCGTGCTCCATGTGAAAGACGCCGCGCTGGGCGGAAGCGCCTTCGCCGGGCGCGATCACGTCGAGATCGAAGCGGCTCCAGCGCGACGAGCACCACGGCGTACCGTGCACGACGGCCACCTGGCCATCGTGCAGCGGTACGACACCGAAGGGATCGCCATAGGCGTCGGCGATGCTTTTATAGTCGTCGGCTTGCCAGCGCAGCACGCGCTTCCAGTGCACCCCGTCCCAGCGATAAACGAGCAATACATTGTCGTTCCCGCATTCGATGCTGACGCCGGCGCGCACCAGTACGAGCGGCGCCGCCGAGCTTGCACTGGTGAGCCTTGCGTTGAGGTCCAGTCCGCTGCCGTAGGCCGGTCCCCTGGTCAGTTCATTGGGCGTGACGGCTTTGACCTGTAGAGAAGCCGACAGATCGCGATTGAGCGCCGCGATATCGACGCTTTGCGCTGCGCAGGCCATGCGCGCATCCACTGCCTCGGCGAGCGCCTGCTTGAAGCTGTGCAGCGAGCGCTGCACGGCGACGGGTACGTCCGTGTCGCCTTCTTCGCCGACCGGCGTAAATTTCGAGTCGTGCTGCACCTTTTGCTGGGCGCTCAGTGCGGCGCCTGCCGCAGCATCCGCCGCAGGACAACCGGCCGCGAGCGCGATCCCCGTGGTGAAGACGCACGGCAGGCACAGGGAGAGCAGCGTGACACGACGGAGCGCGCGCAGTGGGTTCATGGGTCTGTCTATAACGTAAGTATCGAGCGACGCGAGAGCGTAACGGTTTTTTTCGCTTTTGTTAACGCCGCTGCTGAATTCGCCGTCGCCGGCCCATGCATTCGGCATCGCGCGCATTCGCCTGGCTGCACTTGCGTCCCCTCCGGCAGTTTGCTCGACGGGCAATTCGGGCTATTCTGCTTCAGGCAGTCCCACACGATTCGCATTTCGCATGGAGGGTACCCAGTGACATCGACCGCTGCGAATATTCCGCTCATTCCCCGCGCGCATCTGTTCGGCAATCCGGAGCGCACTTCCGTGCATATCAGTCCGGACGGCCGCTTTCTCTCATGGCTTGCGCCCCTTAACGGTGTGCTGAATATCTGGGTCGCGCCGGTCGACGACCCGACGCGTGCCCGGGTGGTCACGAGCGATACGAAGCGCGGCATCCGCATGCACGGCTGGACCTATGAAGGCCAGCTCTTCTATCAGCAGGACGTGGACGGCAATGAAGACTTTCATCTCTACGTGGTCGATGTGGAAGCCGGGACCGCACGCAATCTGACGCCGTTCAAAGGCGTGACGGTGCACGTCGAGCGCGTGAGCAAAATCGTGCGCGACCGCATTCTGGTGGCGATGAATCAGCGCGACCCGAAGTATTTCGATCTGCACACGCTGGACCTCGCAACCGGCGAACTCATCCTCGTCGAACAGAATACGGATTTCTCGGGCTTTATCACCGACCGCCGCTACCGGACGCACTTCGCGACACGCACGGCAAGCGACGGCACCCTGGAGGTGCACCGGCGCAATGCGGAAGGCGCATGGACGCCATGGACACATTTCGCGCCGGAAGAGGCGTGGACATCTGGGCCACGCCACCTGAACGCGGACGGCACGGCGCTATTCATGTTCGATAGCCGCGGCCGCGACACCGCGGCGCTGACCCGCATCGATCTTGCCAGCGGCGCGACCGGGGTGGTGGCCGCTCACCCGCGCGTCGATCTGTTCGGTTTCATTCTGGATCCCGACACGCTCGAACCGGTGGCTTACTCGGTCTACGTGGAGCGTCCGGAGTATGTTGCGCTCACAACCGATATCCAGCGCGACCTCGATTTCCTCAACGGCAAGCAACTGGGCGACTGGTCCATCGGCGGAAGGACCGAGGACCAGCGGCTGTGGGTCATCAACGCCGCCTCGGATCTCCGGCCGGCGACAACCTATCTGTACGACCGCGAGCAGCAGACGCTGCGCACCTTGTTCGAGCATCGCCCCGAACTGGCCGGTGCGCCGCTCGTGCCCATGCAGCCCGTCGTGATTCCGTCGCGGGACGGCCTCGAGCTGATCTCCTATCTCACGCGGCCGGCAGGCGCGAACCAGCCGGGACCACTCGTGTTGCTGGTGCATGGCGGCCCGTGGGGACGCGACGGCTTTGGCTTCGATGCCGAGCATCAATGGCTGGCAAACCGCGGTTATAGCGTGCTGAGCGTCAATTTTCGCGGCTCGATGGGCTTCGGCAAAACCTTCGTCAATGCCGGCGACGGCGAATGGGGCCGCCGCATGGACGACGACCTGCTCGATGCCGTGGCCTGGGCCGTCGACAAGGGCATCGCGGACCCATCGCGGGTGGCGATCATGGGCGGGAGTTACGGTGGCTACGCGGTGCTCGCCGGCATGACGCGCAACCCCGAGGCCTATGCCTGCGGGGTGGCGATCGTCGGACCGTCGAATCTGGAGACGCTGCTGGCGAGCATTCCACCTTACTGGGAGTCGTTCCGTACCCAGCTGATTCGCGCTATCGGCGATCCGTCGACCGAAGCGGGTCTTGCGCTGCTGCGCGAGCGCTCGCCCGTGCATCGCGCCGACCGTATCCGTCGGCCGCTCCTGATCGGTCAAGGCGCCAACGATCCGCGCGTGAAGCGTGCGGAGAGCGATCAGATGGCGGACGCGATGAAGGCCAACGGCATCCCCGTGACCTACGTTCTGTTCCCGGACGAAGGGCATGGTTTCGCGCGGCCGGAGAACAACATCTCGTTCAATGCGATCACCGAGGCGTTTCTCGAACGGCATCTGGGCGGCCGGGCCGAGCCGATGCGCGAAGCCGAATGGAACGGCTCGACCGCCGAGATCCTGGAGGGCGCGCAGCTATTGGAGTTGCCGGCGCGGCGCGCAGACTAGGGCGTCTGCGTGCCGTTACCCTCAGCTTGTCGCGCGGCGCTCACGTTAGCGTGGTGGTGAGCGCCGCAAGCTGCGTCGCCGCCGCTGGCGTTGCCGCTCCCGGTTGGTCAGACTTCGTCCGCATGGGCGCGCAGCCGGATCGTCGCGAAGCTGTCGTCGACCCGCAGCTTGCCCGATTCGAAAACCGTGGTGAGCGCCTCGTCCCATTCGCCTTCGACGCGATGATCGTCCCACGCCAGCGGCAACTCGACGGTGCGGTATTCGCCGGTGCGGCGGTTGCGCAGCAAGGTGAGGCGTCCTTTCTTCGAGCGCTTGCCGGCGTCCGTCACCGGGTCCTTGCACACGCCTTGCCATGTCGCGCCAATCCGGATGGCCGAGCACTTCATGGCGAAGCGCTGCGTGTCGCGATTGACCTGTTGCAGCAGGGCGCCGCCCATGCCGAACACGAGATTGTCGGCGGCATAGCCGGCGTCGTCGAGCGCGGCGAGAATCGCTTCGATCGATTCGGCGTTGACGCCGTCGCCCTGAATCACGCGCACGTAATTGAGCACGCGACGCCCCTTGCTGTTGACCGTCGAGCCGAACGATTCGTCCAGCGCGCGCAGCGTTTGCAGCACGATGGTGAGCGGGTCGCCCGAATCCGGCCGGATCACGAGCGTGGCGCCCGAGTCGATCACCGCCTGCTTCAATTGCGTGCCCCACACGTCGAGGGCCGCGAACAGGTCGTAGGAATCGGAGACCACCGAGACGATCGCGCCTTCCTTGCCGAACTGCCGCAGCATGTTGCGATAGGCATCCGCTTCGCCGTCGCGGCCCCAGGCCGTGATCGTGCTGTGCTCGGCGGCCGGCACCGAGAACGCCGCCATCGGCTCGTTATAGAACTGGTTGGCCGCCACCACGCCCAGCACCGTATCCGAACCCATGAAGCTGACCAGGTGCGCCGCCCCGCCGATCGCCGCCGACTCCGCGCTCGACACGCCGCGTGCGCCGAAGTCGTGCAGCTTGAACGGCAGTTGCGTCAGGTCGTCGCTGGTCTTCTGCAGATAGTGACGGAGGGTCTGGCGCAGGTGCCAGCTTTGGGTCGCCACGGTGACGGGGTACCAGATGCGCAGCAACATGGTCTCGAGATAGGAGGCGAGCCAGAATACTTCGGGATCCTCACACTCCACGGTGACGAGCACGTTATGCGCCGGCACCACCGAGCCTTCCGCCACGGCGCGAATCCGCACCGGCAGGTAGCCGTCGTACTGATTCACGATGTAGCGCCAGCCGGCCTCGTTGAACGGCTCGCCGTGCGCGGCGAAGAAGGCCTTGGCCTCGTCGATCATCGCGCCGGTAATCGGGCGGCACAGATATTCCTTGAGCAGCATCTGCAGGCCGAAGAACAGCGTGCGTTCATAGCGGCCGCCGCGCGATTCGATGTACGAAAACATCGCGGACGCTTGCGGCGGATATTGCAGGTAATGCGAGGCCTTGTACGAGTCCGTGTTGAGGATCGGATTGGACAGGATGGCGGCGAAACTGCGCGGGGTGGCTTGCATGGCTAGAGCTCCTCTATGCCGTGGAGATGCCGCCGGGTCTATCCCGGCGGGTGGGACGAATCAACGCTGAATCAAAGTTTGCCGAGGAAGTGGTAGGCGATATCGAAGTGGTCTTCGAACATCACCGTGCGCATCTGCGCGAATACGTTCAGGGGCACCCAGCGCGCCTTGTCGGCGTCGTCGCTGCCTTTCACGCGGGGCAGGTCGCCAACCGGGAAATGAAACAGGAAGGCATGCGTGATGGTGCGGCCGCGCGCCGAACGCTGCGGGTGGTCGAACACCTGGCGGTCTTTCAGCGAGCCGCGCATGACCGGCTCGGGCAGCTTGAGGCCGGTTTCCTCGCGCAACTCGCGCAGGCACGCCGCTTCGAGCCGCTCGTCCTGCTCGACGAAGCCGCCGGGCAAGGCCCACAGGCCACGCCCCGGTTCGCTGCGGCGGCGCACCAGCAGAATGTGGCCGGAATGCACGACGAGCGCGTCGACCGTGACGAAGGTGACCGGGTAGGGGGCGGCCGCCCAGGCTTTCTTGTAGCCCGCAATGAACTCCGCTTCGGATTTCAGTTGCAGGAATTCGGGCCGTGTGCGGAACTGCTCGAGCCAGTCGAACACCGGCGCGGGCACGGCCCACGACACGAAGCTGTTGCTGCGTTCGGCAAAGAACTGGTCGCGGATCTCGGTGGCGGAAATGTCTTCGTTGGCGTCCACCTCGACCAGTTCCCACTGCGGGAACATGCGCAGGTAATACGACGAGCTGTCTTTCGCATGGCCGATCAGGCCGATCTTTTTGCCGGCCGTGTCGCCGAGTTCCGCTGCGACCGCGCCCTGGACCCAGCGAACCCAGTCGCTGTCGTTATACGTGGAGTCCTGCAGGGGGGCGATGGCAACGCGCTCGCGCTCGTCGTCCGCCAGCACCGAGCTGATCATCTGACGCCGTTCGTCGAACGAGAACGGGTCTTTGACGGTGCGAGGCCGGTCGGTTGAGCCAATCAGAATGCAGACTTCGGTCGCGAGACTCAACGCGCGCCGCAGCAGTTCCAGGTGACCGCGATGCAGGGGCTGAAAACGACCAATGAAAATGAGCGCATCGAAGCGCCTGGACAACGTGCTCATGAGAATCCCTCAAGAGATTGGCGGCGCTGGGTCTGTCCCTTGGCCATGACGAAATGCTACGTCCGAATCTATTTCGTCGTCAAACCTTTTTGAAGTATGGGCTGCAAAAAGGCGGCAGTCATGCGCGACGCATCCGGGCCCGCGACGCGTCGCGCATCGACGCTCGCCTACGAGCCGAAGAACGGCGTGCAGTAATCCGGCGGACCGACGCAGTCGCCAGGACCGTTAGGGGTGCCATGCAATGAGGCGCACCCGCACAGCGTCGCACCCGCGGCGACGCATACGGCGAGTTTCACGATGCGCAAGTAGAAAGTCCGCAGTTTCATGATGTTCGGTAGTTCGACAGAGACGGGAGAGCGAAGCGGCGCGCCGCTTGAAAGCAGGGCGGCGCGCGATCGCACCAAGGGTTAAATCAACTCAGTGATGCGCGTACAAGGTGCTGTTCAGGTACGCGAGCTGGCCGTCCTGTTCGGCGTGCACCAGGTCCTGGTACACCTCGGCGCGCGTCTTGCCCGCAATGGGTTGACCATCCGGGGGTACCCATTGGCCTTGTTGCTGCTGCGGCTGCTGCTGCGCGTTGGTCGTGGCGTCGTTGCTGCTGGGTTGGGTCTGGGCAAAGGCCGCGCTGGTTACCAGGATTCCGGCAAGGGCGGCAAGGGTCATGCGTTTCATCGATTCATCTCCGTGCGAGTGAGGCCTGAGAGACAACCGGCGCAGTGCCGTGAGTTGTCCGCTGAGATGCAGGATATGACGCGAGGCCTATCGCAACGGGTTCATGAAAGTGAAGAGATATTTAAAGCGGATCGAGGCGTGCGACGGGGGCAGGGCCGAAGCCGCCGGGCGTGGATTGACACGGTAGATGTTACTAGTTGTCGTACAACATGGCGGGTCTTATGCAAGGTGATTGGGAATCGCGCAGGTGCGACAAACCTGGAAATCTTCGGCCTGACAGCGGTTGCGGCCTCTCCGCGGGTAAACACCCGTGATCTCTTTCTTGATCCAGCGATCTTCAAGACATACGATGTCTGCCGAGGCGGCAGCGGTATCGGCTTATACGGAGCGGCTGGAACAACATCCGGATCGGAGAGAGACATCATCATGGGAATCAAGGTAAGAGGGCTGCGCTGGTGGATGATCGCGTTGCTGTCGCTCGGCACGGTCATGAACTATCTGGCGCGCAGTTCGTTGAGCGTCGCCGCGCCGACGGTCATGCAGAGCCTGCACATCTCCACCGCGCAATACGGCTGGATCACCGGCGCGTTTCTGGTCATGTATCCGTTGGGCGGTCCGCTCACGGGCTATCTGATGGACCGCATCGGCCTGCGCTTCGGCTTCCTGCTGTGCGGTCTCGCATGGTCGGCGATCTGCATGGCGCACGGCTTCGCCACCGGCTGGGTGGGCCTGTTCGTGCTGCGCGGCATGCTCGGACTCGTCGAGGCCTCGTTCATTCCGGCCGGCATGCGTCTCGCGGCGTTCTGGTTTCCGCTGCGCGAACGCGCGATTGCGGCGGGCGTGTTCAATATCGGCACGTCGGTCGGCGCCATCGCCGCGCCGCCGCTGATCGCATGGTCGATCCTGCGCTACAACTGGCAGACCGCGTTCGTGATCGCCGGTGGTATCGGCTTCGTATGGGCGGTGTTGTGGATCGCCTTCTATCGTCACCCCAGTGCACACCCTGCACTGAGCGAACGGGAAGCCGCGCATATCGTCGACGGCAAGGCGCTCGGTCTCGCCGAGGACGGTTCGAAGCCGAACCTGCGCGAGATCTTCGGCTCGCGCAACTTCTGGGGCATCGCGCTGCCGCGTTTCTTCGCCGATCCGGTGTGGGGCACACTGGTGTTCTGGATGCCGCTGTATCTGCATCAGGCGCGCGGTTTCGATCTGAAGGCGATTGCGATGACGGCGTGGTTGCCGTTCGTCGCGGCGGATATCGGCTGCCTGATGGGCGGTTCGGTATCGTTCCTGCTGAACAGGCGCTTCAACCTGTCGATCGTCAATGGCAAGCGGGTCGTCGTCACGGGCGCGGCGTTGCTGATGACGGCGATGGCCGGCGTCGGCTATGTGAAGTCGCCGGGTATGGCGATCTTCCTGCTGTGCCTCGGCGGCTTTGCGCACCAGACGCTGTCCGTGACGGTGATTTCGATGTCGGCCGACCTGTTCCCGCGTCATGAAGTGGCCACGGTCACGGGCTTCGCGGCGCTCTCCGCGGGGATCGGCAACCTGGGCTTCACGCTCGTGATGGGCGCGCTGGTGGCGACGATCGGTTATGCGCCGTTCTTTGTTGCGCTCGGCTTGGGCGATCTGATTGGCGCCGCGTTGATCTGGAGTCTGGTGCGCCCGGCGTTGGCCGAGCGTCGCGCGAACGCGCAGTTGGTACGCGCGGCGCGGGCGTAGCCGGCGGAGAAACGTTCGCCGCTCCGCCCATGTGCATCACGCCGCGACTCGCGGCCCGATAGAGCGAAGCGAGGCCTTCGCTCTATCGCACGCCTTGCACGCCTTGTCGCTTCAGAACGCTTCAGAAGCGATGAGTGATCCCCACGAGGGTCGCGAGCTGGTTAGGCGTCGACGACGCGCTCAAGCCGTTGATATTGGCCACGGCCGCCTTGCCGGACGAGTCGGTTCCCGATGCGCGCTGATAGATCTCCACGACGTAAAGCTGGGTGCGCTTCGAAAGAATGTAGGTTGCGCCAAGATCGCCTTGCTGATACGTGACGCTGTTGACGCCGTAGCCCTTGGTGTAGTCATAGGACGCACCAAGCAGGACGAACGGGTTCAACTGATACTTGAAGTTCACCTCGGCGTTATGGAATTTCTCCGAGCCGCTATAGCCTTCCGGGTTCAGGCTCGCGTCGGCGCCCAGTTGCCTGAACTGTGTGTTGCTATAGACGAGGCCGACCGTGGCCGCGCCCAGCGTGTAGTTGCCGCCCGCGGAGAAGATCTGCTCCGACCCCGCCGACGCGTAGCCCGAGTAAACAAGGCTGCCGGTCATGTTGTTGCCCGTCGAACTGGACGTCGAGTTATTGCCGAAGTACGAGAAGTTAGGATTCTTGATGTTCACGTAGGCCGCACCCAGGCTCAAGGGGCCGCGCACATAACCCGCACCCAGCGACCAGATCTGGTTTTCGCTGAATTGCCCCGCCACGCCGCCGAAACTGTACAGGCCGCCAAACCGGAAGCCTGAGTAGTTCGGGCTGGTGTACTTGATCGAGTTGTTCGAGCGGTAGTCGTTGTTGGTGTTGTCCAGATCGCCCGGATGGCCGCCCAGGTAAGTGGCCCATTGTGCGCCGGCGATATACGGCAACACGTAATCGACGACGGCGTCGTACTGGCGACCCAGCGTCACGGTACCCGCGCGGTCGGACGACAGCCCGACATAGGCCTGGCGGCCGAATTCATCGCCGCCTTGCTGAAAGCGCCCCGTGTTCGAAGCGAAGCCATTTTCCAGCAGGAATACCGCCTTGAGGCCCGAGCCAAGATCTTCGCTGCCGCGCAGCCCCCAGCGATTGCCCAGTACGTTGCTGCTGTTCATTTCGTAGAGGCTTTTGCCGCCGCTGTTGTTGGCGTACACCAGCGCGGTGTCGATCACGCCGTACAACGTTACGCTGCTTTGGGCATGGGCGACGCCGGCGGACAGGGCCGGCACCACCGCGAACGAGGCGATGAGTTTTTTCATTGTAATAAGAGAGGGAGAGTTGAGCGAGTGGGTGTAAAGGCCGCTCAGCCTTCGAGCGGCCGCCGCGCTGTTTCACGCGCGACGATGAGCGAAATGCCGGTGACCACCAGGGCGATCGAGACATACAGCGACACCGCGACCGTATTGCCCCAGTACTTGTAGAGACTCACGATGATGAGCGGCGCGAAGCCGCCGCCGAGGATGCCCGCCAGCGTGTAGGCGAGCGACGAGCCGGCATAGCGCACGCGGGTCGGAAACTGTTCGGTGACGAAAGCGGCCTGGGGTCCATACATGGCGGCATGAATCACGAGGCCAACCACCACCGCGAGCACGATCAGCAACGGCTGGGCGCTGTCGAGCAGCACAAAGAAGGTAAAGGCCCAGACGATCGCCGCGAGTGTGCCGGCCAGATAGACGGGCCGCCGGCCGAAGCGATCCGATAGCGCGCCGAACAACGGCACAGTGGCCGCATTGCAGGCGGTGCCGATGAGCACCGCGGTGAGCGCCGTCGTGCGGGACAGGTGCAGCACGGTCGTCACATAGGTGAGCGTGAAGACCACGAGCAGCGCATACAGCACGTCCGAGCCGATCCGCGAGCCACCGGCTACCAGCAGGCGGCGCCAGTGTTGCGTCAGCACTTCGGCAACCGGCACCTTGGCCGTTGCGTGGGCCTGGCTCAATTGTTCGAACTGCGGCGTTTCTTCGACGCCTCGCCGGACCCACAAGCCGAAGCCGACCAGCAGCACGCTGGCGATGAACGGCACGCGCCATCCCCAGGCGAGAAAGTCGTCGGACGATAGCGCGAGCGTGATCAACGCGATAAAGCCGGTGCCGAGCAGCGTGCCGAGCGAGGGCCCCACCTGGGTCCACGAGGCATTGAAGCCGCGCCGCTTCTGATCGCCGTGTTCGACGGAGAGCAGCACCGCGCCGGCCCATTCGCCGCCCAGTGCAATGCCTTGCACGAAACGCAGCGCGACCAGCAGCAGTGGGCTCGCGATACCCGCCGACGCGTAGGTGGGCAGCACGCCCATCAACGCGGTGGTCACGCCCATCAGGAGCAGGGTGAGCATCAGCACCGCGCGCCGGCCGATCCGGTCGCCGAGGTTGCCGAACACGAAGCCGCCGAGCGGCCGCGACACATAGCCGACGGCGTAGGTGGACAGCGCGAGAATGGTCCCCGCGAGCGGATCGACCGAGGGGAAGAACAGGCGGTTGAACACCAGCGCGGCGAGCGTGTTGTAGACGGTGAAGTCGTACCATTCGAGCGAGGTGCCAACCATGCTGGCGGCCGCGAGCCGGCCACGTCGTGGTTGCGGGTGATCGAGCGGGGAGTGCTGGGCAAGCGTGTTCATGGAAACCTCGTGCGTAGGCGGAAGGAAGCCGGTCGGATGCGCGGGTGCGCCGGCTGCGTCAGGCAGCGATGCGCCAGAGCAGATCGAAGGTGCGCACGTCGCTACGCGACACGCCTGCCTCAGCGGCCAGCTCTTCGGCGAGCGCGCGCGTGGCGGCCGCGTTGCTGCCCTCGACGAGGATCAGCGCGTCGGCGGCGGGCAGTGCGGTGGCGGGATCCGGTGACGTGTTGAGCGGAACCGAAAGTGCGGGCGTCGTGCAGAAGAGCCGCGCCCCGTGAATGCCGGGAATGGTCACGCCCGTTTCGAGCTGCGGCCGCAACGACGCGGCGTCGACGCGCTCAGGCGGCAGCACGACGAGCGCAAGGTGAGCGCCTTCGCCGTCGCCGGTCTCGAGCGTGAGTTCGCCGACGCGCCGCTGCGTGTCCACCATGCGCGCGAAGTTGTCCAGCGACCACTGCGTCTGCACCGTGAACGCCTGCCGGTAAGCGGCGCTGCGGAACACTTCGAGGGTGTCGGTCACGTACAGCGCGAGATAGCGGCGCGGGCCGCCGTCATTGGACTTGAACCGGCGCGCGTAGCGAAACCCGGGAATCGCGACACGCTCCTGCATGTGTTCGCGGTCGTACCAGGCGTTGAAATCGGCTTCCAGAGCCGGAGTGGGGTTGGTGTCAGTCCAGATGCAAAGCTGGCCGCGCGGCGGGGTCATGCTCATCAGTCGGTCCCTGCGAAAGTGAAAGAGATTCGTCAGGGCACAGTGTCGCGACCGTCAGCCATTGCGGTCCAACAAGAAAATAAATTCCCAGTGAAAAGGTTTTCTTATGAGCCGCGTTTCGCGGCCGGTTGCTTGCCGCTGCGCGCAGGCGTGGCGGCCCGCGTGACGCGCGCCGGGCGGCGCGGCGGTTCGCTTGCCAGCGTGCGATCGAATTCGCCGGCGGCCTGGCGGGCCAGTTCCGCGATGCGCGCGGCGAGCGGATGGCTTTGCGCGCGGTGTACGGCAACGAGCGGCATGGCGGGAAATTCCGAGCTGACGTCGAGCACCTCGAGCACCCCTTCGCGCAGTTCGCGTTGCACGACCGCCGGCGGCAGCGCGGCCACGCCGAAGCCGTCGGCGACGAGCCGGATCATCGCCGCGACCGAGGTGATGCAGTTGATGCGGGCGGGCCGTTCGACAGCCGTGCTTAACAATTGTTCGAGCGTCGCGTGCGGACCGGAGTGACGCGAGAAACTGACGATCGGGAATTCCGCGAGCTGCGCCAGATCGAGTTTCCTGCCGGCCAGACCGAGCGTGGGACTCGCTACCCAGCGCACCGGAAACTCGGCGAGCGGCAGGTTGGTGAAATCGGGGCCGCTCAGTATGTCGGTCTGCAGGATCAGCTCGACGGCGTCGGTGCGCAGCAGATGCGCGAGGTGGATAGTGGTGTCGCCCGTCACCTCGATTTCGAGCCGCGGATAGCGTTCCCGCACGAGCGCCATCAGCGCGGGAAACCAGCTATGCACGATCGACTCGATCACGCCAATACGAATCAGGCCCGAGTCCGCATCCGCATCGTCGACTTCGCGGCGCATCTCTTCACCGAGGCGCACGATACGCTCCGCGTACGCGAGCATCTTGCGGCCGGCCGGTGTGAGCGTTGCCGAACGCGAGTTGCGCTCGAACAGCCGGATGCCGAAGCTCTCTTCGAGCGACGCGATCCGGCTCGAGACAGCGGCTTGCGTGGTATGCAACTGTTCGGCAGTGAGGCGGAAATTTTGCAGCTTGGCGAGCCAGACGAAGGTTTCGAGGAAGCGGATGTTCATGATGAGAGGCCCGTTCGAGCAACGTTAAGCGGCGCAGAAGGCGCTTATGGTAGAGGTTTCCGGGCGGGGAGCAAAAAAGAAGCGGGGCGAGCGGCGAGGGCGCCCGCCCATGAAGGCACATTGCGGGCGAAGCGATTCACGGCAGACGCTGGCTGCCTGAAGACGGGAGTATGCTGGCGTAATCCAGACGCTCCGGGCGCTCAGACAAGCGGTGAAATGAACGATCGCCGAACGATCGCCGCCCGCTTTGTCCGCAGCGGTCCCCACGCGTTTCAACGTTTTGCGAAGCACAACTGGAGGGACATCCATGAACATCAGTCCTCTCGCCGGCAAGCTCCCGTCGCACCGCATGCTGGTCAATGTCCCCCGCCTCATTTCGGCGTACTACTCGGACACGCCGGACCCGGCGATTGCCGCGGAACGGGTCGCTTTCGGCACCTCGGGGCATCGTGGCTCGCCGTTCGAGCGCAGCTTCAACGAATGGCATGTGCTCGCCATCACCCAGGCCATTTGTCACTATCGAAAGCAGCAGGGTATCGATGGGCCGCTCTTTCTCGGCATCGACACGCACGCGCTCTCGGAACCCGCCAACGCCAGCGCACTCGAAGTGCTGGCCGCCAACGGCGTCGATGTGATGATCGCGGCGGACGGCGAGTACACGCCCACGCCGGCGGTGTCGCGCGCGATCCTCGTGTATAACCGCGGCCGCACCACCGGCCTCGCCGACGGCATCGTGGTGACGCCGTCGCACAACCCGCCCGAAAGCGGCGGCTTCAAGTACAACCCACCCAACGGCGGCCCCGCCGACGGCAGCGTCACCGGCTGGATCGAGAAGTCTGCCAACGCCTTGCTCGAGAGCGGGCTCGACGGCCTGCTGCGCGTCTCGCTGGCGCGCGCGCTGGCCTCGTCGAGCACGCATCGGCACGACTACCTCAACGCGTATGTCGACGACCTCGCCAATGTGATCGACATGGACGTGATACGCGGTGCGCCGATCCGCCTTGGTGTCGATCCGCTAGGCGGCGCGGGCGTGCACTACTGGGGGCCTATTGCGGAGCGCTACGGGCTGAACCTGAGCGTCATTAACGATGAGGTCGATCCCACCTTCCGCTTCATGAGCCTCGACTGGGACGGGCGGATCCGCATGGACCCGTCCTCGCCTTATGCGATGCAGCCGCTGCTCGCGCAGAGGGATCACTTCGACGTGGCCTTCGCCTGCGATACCGATCACGACCGCCACGGCATCGTCACGCGCGCGGCGGGTCTGTTGCCGCCCAATCATTACCTCAGCGTGCTGGTCGATTATCTGTTCGCGCATCGGCCGAACTGGTCCGCTCGCGCGGCGGTGGGCAAGACCATTGTCAGCAGCCAGATGATCGATCGGGTGGCCGGCAAGCTGGGCCGCACGCTTTACGAGGTGCCGGTCGGCTTCAAGTGGTTCGTCGACGGCCTCGTCGACGGGTCATTGGGCTTCGGCGGCGAGGAGAGCGCGGGAGCGAGCTGTCTGCGCCTCGACGGCACGGCGTGGACCACCGACAAGGATGGCATCGTGCCGGCCTTGCTGTCGGCGGAGATCACCACACGTATCGGCCGCGACCCCGCCGAAATCTATCGCGACCTGACCCAGCGCCTCGGCGAGCCGGCCGAGCGCCGCGTGCAGGCCGCCGCCACGGCGGCGCAGCGGGCGCAACTGGGCAAGCTGTCGCCCGCGCAGTTTCCGCACACCGAACTGGCCGGCGAGAAGATCGAGCAGGTGCTCGACCGCGCGCCGGGCAATGGGGCGGCCATCGGCGGCATCAAGGTGATCACGAAGAGCGGCTGGTTCGCCGCGCGCCCGTCGGGGACCGAGGACATCTACAAGATCTATGCGGAGAGTTTTCTCGGCGAGGACCACCTGACCCGCATCGTTGAGGAGGCCCAGGCGATGGTGGACAGCACGCTGGCGCAACAGGGGACAACGCCCGGCGGCGCTTAGCCCAAAGCCCGCAGCATCTGGACGTCGCACAGCGCCACGCCTTCTTCCGGCGGCGCTTTCAACCCGAAAAGTCCTGCACCGTACAGACTCGCGCCGGAGCGCAGGTCATCCTATCCGGATGACGTTGCGCTGCGGCTGCGCGTCGGCGCCTGGCGATCCTGAGCGTTCCGATGCCGACTGAGCGAACAGTCTGGTCCACATGATCACAGAAAACAGAAGGTTTTATGCCATTCCTACCCGATGCCAATAACCCCACCCGCGATAGGCGCGCCGAATTCGGCCTCGCCGATGCCGCACGGGCCGAGCAACGCCAGCAGGACGCCGCACGTATCGATCCGGCGGCGAGCAAGTGGCGCTATCAGCCGGCCCCGCGCGTAGCGAAGGCCGCGAAGTAAAGAGCTGTAAAAGGGACGCTTTCCGCTGGCCTCGGCGCAGCCATCTGGCGAGCGTCGACGATCACGCTGTCCCTGGCAGGAAGGTATTTCAATGATTTTATTCTCGCGTGTTCTGCGCGGAGGCAACTCGCCTTCGCCATGGAACAGCACCGAGCCGGTCCGCGAGGAACTTTTTGGCGAGGAACGACTGGCGCAGCATGCGCACAGCCTTGCCCGAGCCCAGCTTGTCTCGAAGCGCGCCTCGGCCCGCCCCGCGCTTGCGACGCGTCTGAAAGACAACGCACAGCACCTGTTGCTGGCGTACCAGGCAACCGTCGCCGCGGCCGCTCACGATGAAGCGATCACGCCGGCGGCCGAATGGCTGCTCGACAACTACTATCTGGTCGAAGAGCAGGTTCGGCAGATTCGCGACGACCTGCCGCGCAGCTACTACCGTCAGCTACCCAAACTCAGCAGCGGTCCGTTTGCCGGTTATCCGCGCGTGTTCGGTTTGGCCTGGGCGTTCGTCGCACATACGGATAGCCGCTTCGATCCCGACCTGCTGTGCCGCTTCGTACGCGACTATCAGACCGTGCAGCCGCTGACGATCGGCGAACTCTGGGCGGTGGCGATCACGCTGCGCATTGTGCTGATCGAAAATCTGCGCCGTCTCGCGGATCAGATCACCGCCGGCAGAACCGCGCGTCTGGACGCCGACGCAATGGCCGACCGCCTGCTCGGCGTCGGCGAGCATACGCCCGAGGCGGTGGCTGCGCTGGTTGCGCGCTATGGGCGTTCCGCCTTGCGCGACACGTTCGCGGTGCAACTGCTGCAGCGGCTGCACGACCAGGACCCGGATGTCACGCCGGCGGTCAATTGGCTGCACGAGCGGCTCGCCGCCCAGGACACCACGGCGGACCGCATCGTCGCGGCGGTGCATCAGCAGCAGGGCGCCGCGAGCCTGACCGTGCGCAACGTGATCACCAGCATGCGGCTGATCTCCGACGTCGACTGGACCGAACTGTTCGAACGGATCAGCCCCGTCGACGAGATCCTGCGCACGCACAGCGGTTTCGTCGAGATGGACTTCTCCACGCGCAATCTGTATCGCGGGGCGATCGAAGCCCTGGCGCGCGGTTCGTCGGTGAGCGAGACGGAGATCGCGCGCCGCGCGGTCTCCGCCGCCGGAGCCGGGCAGCGGCGCGCAGGCGACCCCGGCTATCACCTGCTGGCGGGCGGCCGCCCGGCACTCGAGGCGGCGCTCGGCTATCGTCCGCCGGCTGCCGAGTGGCTGCATCGGATTACGCGCCGCGCCGGCCTGGGCGGATACGTCGGCCGCATCGTGTTGCTGGCGGCGCTGCTGCTGGCAGGCGTGCTGGTCCTCGCGAGCGGTCTCGCGCCTCACACACGGTGGTTGATCTGGCTGGGCCTCGCAGGCGTGCTGCCCGCGCTGGACCTGGCGGTGGCGGTGGTCAATCGCGGCGTGATGCGGGATGTCGGCGCCATCGTGCTGCCGGGTCTCGCACTGCGCAACGGGATTCCCTCCACCTTGCGCACGGTGGTCGCCGTGCCCACGATGCTGACCACGACGGCCGCGCTGGCCGCGCAGATCGAGCGGCTGGAGATTCATCATCTGGCGAGCCCCGGAGGCGAGCTTTACTACGTGCTGCTATCCGACTGGACGGATTCCTCCACGGCTCAAACCGAGGGCGACAGCCGTCTGCTGGAGGCCGCGACCCAGGGCATTGCCCGGCTGAACCGTCTCTACCCGGGCGCAGCGGACGGCGAGCGCTTCCTCCTGCTGCACCGGCGCCGCACGTGGAACGACGAAGAGGCGCAGTGGATGGGCTGGGAGCGCAAGCGCGGCAAACTGCACGAGTTGAACCGCTTGCTGCGCGGTGCGCTGGATACCTCGTTCGTGGCCAGCGACGGTGTGCCGCTCGCGGTGCCGTCGCAGGTGCGCTACGTCATCACGCTCGACGCCGACACCCGCCTGCCGCGCGATACCGTGCGCCGTCTGATCGGCAAGATGGCGCATCCGCTCAATCGCGCGGTGTTCGATCCGGTGAGCCAGCGGATCGTCGAGGGCTATGGGGTGTTGCAACCGCGCGTGACGCCGTCGTTGCCGGTGGGCGCGGAGGGCTCGCTGTTTCAGCGTATCTCGTCGAGCCCGAGCGGCATCGATCCGTATGTGGCCGCGGTATCGGACGTCTATCAGGATCTCTTCGACGAGGGCTCGTACGCCGGCAAGGGCATCTACGACGTGGATGCCTTCGAGACCGCGTTGGCGGGCCGGGTGCCCGACAACACCCTGTTGAGCCACGATCTCTTCGAAGGGATTTTTGCGCGAGCCGGACTTGCTTCGGACATCGAAGTGGTCGAAGCGTTTCCAGCCCGTTACGACGTTTCCACGGCGCGCCAGCATCGCTGGGCGCGCGGCGACTGGCAACTGCTGCCGTGGCTCATGACGCTGCACCGGCGCGCCGACCTGACGCTGCATGCCACCGCCCGCTGGAAAATGCTGGACAACCTGCGTCGCACGCTCACTGCGCCCGCTGCATTCGTCGCGTTGCTGGTGGGCTGGACCTTGCCGTTTTCGGTCGCGCTGCTGTGGACGATCTTCGTGATGGCGACGATCGTGCTGCCGGTGCTGCTGCCGACCCTCAGCGCGCTGATCCCGCGCTGGCAGCGCCCTCACGTGAAGATGACCTTGAGCAGCCGCTTGCGCGTCTGGCTGGACGACCTGTGGCTCGCGCTCGGCAAATGCGGCATGTCGATTGCCTTTCTCGCCGAAGAAACCTGGTCGATGAGCGATGCGATCGCCTGCACGCTGTTTCGTGTGGTGGTCAGTCACCGCCATCTGCTCGAATGGACGACGGCCGCCGAAGCCGGTGCCCGCGAACGGCTGACGCTGGCTGCGACTTTCGTGCGCATGCGCGCCGGCGTGGCGCTTGCGCTGCTCGGCGCGGCAACCAGCGCGGTGGTGGCGTGGCGCTTCGGCCATCACGGCGCGTGGCTTGGGGTGCCGTTCGTGGCCGGCTGGCTCGCCTCGCCCGCGCTCGCTTACTGGTCGAGTCGCGCACCGCGGGCGGCCGGCGATCTGGTCGTCAGCCCTGAGAACGCCCAGCAACTGCGACACCATGCCCGTCGCACGTGGCGCTTCTTCGAGACCTTCGTCACGCCTGCCGACCAGATGCTGCCGCCGGACAATTTCCAGGAGGATCCACGCCCGGTCGTCGCGCATCGGACCTCGCCGACCAACCTCGGGCTCTATCTGCTCGCCACCGTCAGCGCGCGCGAATTCGGCTGGGCCAGCACGCTGGACAGCGTGGCGCGGCTGGAGACGACGCTCGCCGCGATGCAGCGCCTCGCACGCTTTCGCGGCCATTTCTATAACTGGTACGACACCCAGGATTTGCGGCCGCTGGAGCCGAAGTACGTGTCGTCCGTCGATAGCGGCAATCTCGCCGGTCATCTGATTGCGCTGGGTAATGCCTGCCGCGCATGGGCGGCACAGCCCGCGCAAAGCCGTTGCAACGTGGCGTTGGCGGGCATCCGCGACAACCTGGGTTTGTTGTGCGACGCGCTGCGCGAGAGCCAGGGTCACGTCGATCGCACGCGCCTCGCGTTGCACGACGAGTTCGATCAGGCTGTGGCGGCACTGCGGGCCGCGCTTGCCGATGTGCCTGCCGACGAACCGCCTGTGATCGCGGCAGCAGCAGCCGCGCCGGTGGCAGGCGGTTTCGGCGCGCAAGGCGTCGTAGCGCTGCCGGCATGGCCGGCCATCACGCTGCTTGCCGCCACGGTGGCTGATATTGCGCGTGCACTCGTCGATGAAGTCCGCCCGGATCAGAACCCTTCCGCCGACGACGTGCGGTTCTGGGTCGACGCGCTGGAGCAGGCAATCCACAGCCACAGCAAGGAACAATGCGGACAGGACGCGAACGCTGCGAACCATTCTGCGAGCTTGCGCGAGCGGCTGACGGTCCTGGCCGATACGGCGTTGACGATGGCCAATGCGATGGAATTCGGCTTTCTGCTGGACCCCGTGCGCAATCTGCTTTCGATTGGCTACGCGGTCGCCGATGGCCGGCTCGATCCGAGCAGCTACGACCTGCTGGCCTCGGAGGCAAGGCTCGCCAGCTTCGTGGCGATCGCCAAGGGCGATATCCCCGCGCGTCACTGGTTCCGCCTCGGCCGTATTGCGACGCCGGTACCTGGCGGCGCCGCGCTGATTTCGTGGTCCGGTTCGATGTTCGAATACCTGATGCCGTCGCTGGTGATGCGTGCGCCGGCCAGCAGCCTGATTGCGCGAACCAACAGGCTCGTGGTGCACAGGCAGATGGGTTACGGCCGCGCGCTCGGCTTGCCGTGGGGCATCTCGGAGTCGGCCTACAACGCACGCGATCTTGAGTTCACCTATCAATACTCGAGCTTCGGCATTCCCGATCTCGGCCTGAAGCGCGGCCTTGGTCACGATGCGGTGATTGCCCCCTATGCGACCGCATTGGCCGCGATGGTGGATCCCGCTGCGGCCACCGATAACCTGAAGCGTCTCTGCGCGGCAGGCGCCTGCGGACGTTTCGGCTTTTACGAGGCGCTCGATTACACGCCCTCCCGGGTGCCCGAGGGGCAGACGGTGGCGGTGGTGCGAGCGTTCATGGCGCATCATCAGGGCATGACGATTGTCTCGATCGCCAACGCGCTGCTGGGCGGTTGCATCCGCGAATTCTTCCATGCCGAGCCGGCCATTCAGGCCACCGAACTGTTGTTGCAGGAGCGCATGCCGGGCAGGGTGGCGGTCGCCCATCTGCGGGTCGACGAGAACCGCACGACCGGACCGCTGCGCGGCGTCGAGCCGGCGGCGGCGCGACGCCTGACCTCGGCCAGCGAGCCGCCGCCTGCCACCCATCTGCTCTGCAACGGCCGTTACGCGGTGATGATCACCTCGGCCGGCTCCGGTTACAGCCGCCGTGGCGATCTGGCGGTAACCCGCTGGCGCGAGGATGCGACCTGCGACGACTGGGGCAGCTACCTGTATCTGCGCGACGTCGAAAGCGGCGAGTTCTGGTCAGCCGCGTGGCAACCGACGGGCGTGGTGCCCGACAGCTACGAGGTGATCTTCACCGAAGATCGCGCCGAGTTCGTGCGGCGCGACGGCACGCTGACCACCTTGCTCGACGTGGTGGTGTCCGCCGAAGACGATGCCGAAGTGCGACGGGTCTCGGTGGCCAATTCGGGGCCACGGGCTCGGGTGATCGAGTTCACCTCCTATGCGGAGATCGTGCTGGCGCCGCCCGCCGCCGATCAGGCGCATCCGGCTTTCTCCAAACTCTTCGTCGAGACGGAGTATCTGGCGCAGAGCGGGGTGATCCTCGCGACCCGGCGCCGCCGCGCGCCGGACGAACCCGAGGTGTGGGCTGCGCATCTGGCGGTGATCGAGGGCAAGACCGTCGGCGCGCTCGAAGTGGAAACGGACCGCGCGCGGTTTATCGGCCGTGGCCGTAGCGTGCGTTCGCCGCTAGGTCTCGCGGATGAGCGCGCGCTCGGCAACTCGGCAGGGGTCGTGCTCGACGCGGCTTTCGCGATGCGCCAGCGGTTGCGTATCGAACCGGGCGCGACGGCACGAGTGGCCTTCTGGACCATCGTCGCCGATTCGCGCGCACAACTGCTGGATCTGGTGGACAAGCATCGCGACGGCGCCTCGTTTGCACGCGCGGCGATGCTCGCATGGACCCAGGCGCAGGTGCAGTTGCGCCACAACGGCGTGAGTGCCGATGAGGCAGGACTGTTCCAGCGCATGGCCGGTCACATGCTGTACAGCGACCCGTCGTTGCGGCCGGGTTCGCTCGCGCTGCAGCGGGGTGTCGCCGCGGTGGCGGCAGCGGGCGGCGTGGGCGCCGCGCCGCTCTGGGCGCATGGCGTGTCGGGCGATCTGCCGATCCTGCTGGTGCGCATCGACGACATCGAGCACATGGCGCTGGTGCGGCAACTGGTGCATGCGCACGAGTACTGGCATATGAAGCGGCTGGCGGTGGATCTCGTCATCATCAACGAACGCGCCGCGTCGTATGTGCAGGATTTGCAGGCTGCGCTCGAAACGCTCGTGCGTTCCGGCGAGGCGCAACCGTCCCAGCAGGCGGGCGGCGCCGCGCGCGGCAGCATTTTTGTGCTGCGCGCCGATCTCATGTCCGCCGACGCGCGGGCGCTGTTTCCGGTTGCCGCGCGTGCCGTGCTGGCCGCGCGCAACGGGCGCCTGCTGGATCAGTTGAGGCGCCTCGTCAGCACGCCGCCGCCTGGCCAGCCGCGCGCGCGGCGTTTGCTAAGCGCGCTGCCGCTGCCCGCTGCCGTGAAAACCGCAGCGCCCGGTGCAGGGCTGGAGTGCTTCAACGGCTTGGGCGGCTTTGCGGACGACGGCCGCGAATACGTCACCATTCTCGCGGCCGGCCAATGCACGCCGATGCCGTGGGTCAACGTGATCGCCAATCCGGTCTGCGGCTTCCTGGTGTCGGCCGAGGGCAGCGGCTACACGTGGGCGTCGAACAGCCGCGAGCATCAATTGACACCATGGTCGAACGATCCGGTCGGCGATCCACCAGCCGAGGCGTTTTACGTGCGCGACGACGATACGGGCGCGCTGTGGGGACCGCAGGCCAACCCTGTGCGCGACAACGCTCCGGGTGCCGCACCCTACATCGCGCGTCACGGCCAGGGGTACAGCCGCTTCACGCACACCGCGGAAGACATCGCGCTCGACCTGCTGCAATTCGTGCCGCTCGACGACCCGCTGAAGATTTCGCGTCTGACGTTGCGCAATCTGTCCGGGCGCACGCGCCGGCTTTCGGTGACGGCGTACGTCGAATGGGCGCTGGGGGCGTCGCGCAGTACGGCAGCGCCTTACACCATCAGCGAAATCGACGTGCAGACGCGGGCCATGTTCGTCCGCAACGGCTGGGCCGAAGCGTATCGAGGGCGCGTGGCCTTTGCGGACCTGGGCGGCAAGCAGACCACCTGGAGCGCGGACCGGTGCGAGTTCATCGGCCGTAACGGCAGCTTGCATTATCCCGCCGGACTGGCCGCCGCCGATGACGACGCGCCATTGTCAGGCAAGGTCGGAGCGGGACTCGATCCGTGCGCGGCCTTGCAGACCACGCTCGAACTGGAACCGGGCGGCATCGCCGAAGTGGTGTTCGTGCTGGGCGAAGCGGCCTCGACCGAGGCCGCCCGGCAGTTGGTCGAGCGCTATCGCGACGCCGACCTCGACGCGGTACTCGCGGCGGTGACGGCGTTCTGGGACGACACGCTCGGCGCGGTCCAGGTCGTGACGCCCGATCGGACCATGGACCTGATGCTCAACCGCTGGTTGTTGTACCAGACGCTCGTGTGCCGGATCTGGGCGCGTGCGGGCTTTTATCAGGCCAGCGGCGCGTACGGCTTCCGCGATCAGTTGCAGGACGGCATGGCGCTCGTCGTGGCGCGTCCCGAGCTGACTCGCGAGCATCTGTTGCGGGCGGCCGCCCGGCAGTTTCCGGAGGGCGACGTGCAGCACTGGTGGCTGCCGCAAGGCGGCGCGGGCGTGCGCACCCACATTTCCGACGACCGCGCGTGGCTGGCCCATACGGTGGCGCACTATGTGGATGCAAGCGGCGACGCGGCGATTCTGGACGTGGACGTGCCGTTTCTCGACGGCCGTCCGCTGAGCGACGGCGAGCATGATGCCTACTTCGTGCCGGCCGTTTCGGAGAGCAGCGCGTCGCTCTTCGAGCATGGCGTGCGTGCGCTTGAGCAGAGCCTTGCGCTATTCGGCGAGCGCGGCCTGCCGTTGATGGGCACGGGCGACTGGAACGACGGCATGAACCGGGTGGGCGAGGCGGGCCGTGGCGAGAGCGTCTGGCTCGGCTGGTTGCTGTGCGCCACGCTGGCGGCATGGGCGCCGCTCGCGCGAGCGCGTGGCGACGGCGCGAGGGCCGAACGCTGGCTGCTGCGTGCCGAGGCGCTGCGCACAGCACTCGAAACGGCGGGATGGGACGGCGAATGGTATCGACGCGCCTATTTCGACGACGGTACGCCGCTCGGATCCGCCTTGAGCGAGGAATGCAAAATCGACGCGATTGCCCAGTCGTGGAGCGTGTTGTCGGGCGTGGCGAATACTGCACGGGCCGCACAGGCGATGGCTGCGCTCGATACCCGGCTGATTCGCCGCGACGACGGCCTCGCGTTGCTGTTCACGCCGCCGTTCGATCGCTCGCCGCTCGATCCGGGGTACATCAAGGGCTACCCGCCGGGCATTCGCGAGAATGGCGGCCAGTACACGCATGCCGCCATGTGGTCGGTGCTGGCGCTGGCGCAAATGGGCGATGGCGACCGCGCCGCCGAACTGTTTGCGATGCTCAATCCGGTCAATCGCAGCCGCACGCGCAGCGGGGCGAACCGCTACAAGGTCGAACCTTATGTGGTCGCTGCCGACGTGTACTCGGTCGCGCCGCACGTCGGACGCGGCGGGTGGACCTGGTATACGGGTTCGGCGGGATGGATGTATCGCGCCGGAATCGAAGGTGTGCTCGGCATGCGCAAGCACGGCAACGCACTGTCGATCGACCCCTGTGTGCCGCGTGCCTGGCCCGGCTTTAGCGCCGTATTCCGCCATGGGGCTTCACGCTACGACATCGTCGTGAACAATCCGCATGGAGCAGGTCGGGGTGTGAGCGAGATGATCGTGGACGGTAGAGCGCTTGAAGCTGGGGAGCACTCGGTGCAACTGATAGACGACGGTGCGCATCACAGCGTCACGGTGACGCTCGGGCAGCCGGGCGGCTAGCGTTTCATGGCATGAGCGAGGGAGCGAGCGACGCCCATTCCGTCTGGCGTCGCTCGCTCCAAAACCTGGCGCGAGGTGCGAGGTGGATGCTCGTAATCAGTACTGGCCATGATCGGCGTGATAGTCGCCGTGATAATCGCCGCCATGATGATCGCCGTCGCCGACCGGGACCAGAATGCACGCGCTCAGGCTGACGATCAGCGACAGCGCGATCAGGATCCATACCCGTGGATGGTCTTTCATGTGAGTTCCCCTTTCTTTTGCAGAAGAGACGCGCTCGGGCTTGAAGTGACCAGAGCCGCTCTTCCAAAGGGTGCTCGCAGCGCCGCGGGAAGTCGGTACGGTTGCGTACCGGCAAGCAGGCCGTTTACCGGTGCCGTAGCCTGAGGTTACGTGGTGTTCTTCGCAGGATCTTTATCGCGTAACGCCGCGACATGCTGCTTCGCGGCCTCGTTGCCGTGAAACAGGCCGCGTAACGCAAGCGAGAGCGCCAGTTGGGTGTCGTGAGCGACCGCACCGCGGTCTTCATCGAAGTGCTTGACGGCGTTACGCAGATGCCGGGCGGCCTGCTCATGCAACTCGGCTGCGATGGCGTGATGCTGGGCGGCGCCGGCGTGGCTGTCGGCAGGGCCGTCCGCTGTCGGCACGGCAAGCGGTGCGCCCGCGTGATGTTTGAGCGCCTCGTTGGCGCGGTCGATGGCATGCAAGGTGTGACCGTGCGCCAGCATCGCCTGATGGGCGGCGTGGGCGAAGTCTTTACCGTCCTCGAAATGCCGCGACGCTTCGCGGTGCAATCGTCCCGCCTGCTCGTGATGCGATGCGGCCGCTTCCAGATGTTCCTTTTTGCTGTGCTTGGTGTTCATGGATGCTCCTGTGCGCTTGTCTGATCATTGCTGATGAGTGAGCGGAGCGCACCTGCACCGTTCGCGGCCGGAGGCATTCGCAATCGCGCGCTCTACTGGGTGCTGCGTTGAGCCTTCGATTCCTTGGCGCTGTCGTCGGTCGCGCGCAGCGCGGCGTTGGCGGTGACCAGCAATCCCGCATCGTGGTCGCGCAGGGCGGCGTCGACCGTTTCGAACGCTTTCTCCAGGGCTTTGCGCTCGGGTTTCGTCGCATTGCCGCTTTCCGAAACCGCTTCCGCTTCTTTTTTCAGGCGTTTGATGAGTTTCGCTGCACAGCGGCTGTCGAGCGTTCTCGCGACGACGAACAGGCCAATTTGCGTGGTCAAGGCCAGCAGGGTGGCTTCGGTTGTTTCATTCGAGTCGCCGGCATCTTCAGCGTACGGTTTCTTGCTCATCAGGGTGCTCCAGGGTGGGTTGGGCCGCGGGGGAGCAATCAAGCCCACGCAAGGCGGTGACGCTTGCTTGAAAGTAACACTAAACGGGGCCGTTGGCGACTGTTCGCTTCGAACTCCTGCAAAACCCTTGCCCGATGCCGCTTACGTCCCGGCAAGCTCCGCAAGATAGCGCCACGGATAGATGCCGCGCGCGTGGCCGTCGCTGAAGACGAGCTGCACGCCATAACCCATCGGCTGCACGTCCGTCAGGGTCAGGTCGGGCGACGCCTGCACCGTGCCGCCGTCGAGCCGGACGCGGCGGCATTCGGCACACGCACAGGCGCGCCGCAACTGAGCATGCGCGATCTGCTGCTGTCGGCCATCGGACCATTGCAGCGTCAGCGTACGCGCGACGGCGTCCGTGGCGATCTGCTGCGGCGCGTTCATGCGGCTGCGCCTTCGATCTGCTGCAAGGCGATCCGGACGGCCTTGCGCACATCGGGGTCGCGATCCTGCAGGGCCTCGCGCAGCGCGGGCAGCGTCTGCGGATCGCGCAGTTCGCCGAGCGCCAGCGCGGCTTCCTTGCGCAGGTTGCTGACCGTGTGCGTGAGCAGGGCGGCGACCGCAGGCGCGGCGCTGACGTCGCCGGTCTGGCCGAGCGCGCGCACCGCACGCAGGCGGACCTGCCAGTAGTCGTCGTCGAGCGCTGCGATCAGCGGATCGCGAGCGGTGGATGCGCGCAGCTTGCCAAGTGTCGTGGCAGCTTCTTCGCGGACCTGCCAGGCGGTGTCGCGCAACGCGTCGAGTAGCGCGGCGGTGACCACGGCATCCGTGGCGGGCGCAAAGCCCAGTGCGCCGACGGCGGCGCGGCGCACGTCCGTCTCGGCATCGTGGGTGGCGAGAGCGGCGAGCGGCGTCAAGGCGCTCGAGTCCTTCAACCAGCCGAGCACGCCGACTGCTTCCAGCCGGACGGCGGAGGTGACATCCGCGAGCGCGTGCAGAGCCGGGTCGAAGGCCGCGCCAAAGCGCAGTTCACGCAGCCCTCGCAGGGCCGCGGCCCGCACGAATGGCTCGGGGTGTTCGACCCAGCCTCTTAGTGCTACGCCCGATGCAGGATCCTTCAATTCGGTGAGACTTTGCGCAGCGGCGGCACGCACTGCTTCGTCCGTATCGAGCAACGCACTGCACAGGGCTTCGACAGTTTCTTCCTGTTCCCACGACGCCAACACGCGCGCCGCTTCGAGCCGCACTTCCGGTGCGGGATCGTTACGCAAGGCGTTAACCAGCGCCGGGACCAGTTCGATGTCTTCGAGATCCGCGATGTCGAGTAGCGCGATGCGGCGCACGGCGGCGTCGTGATCGGCAAGACGCGCGAGCAGCGCGGCACTCTCCGGGTCAAGTGCGTCGAGGTGAAGAGCGGTGATGGACGGCACGGTCATGGCTTAGGGAATCGAACAGAGGGGTTGATCTGGGCGTCAGGGCTATATATAAGTCTGTTGACGGTGCGCTCGCCATGCCGGGGTTCGCTTAGGATTCCGAGGCAAGCACGCAAGAAGGCAAGCCGCCGCATGACAACGCGCCTGGCCTAGCGCAGCAGGTAAGGAATCTCCACCTTGACTGCGCCGGTTGGGCAATCGCGCTCGCAGGGCATGCAGTACCAGCATTCGTCGAACTGCATATAGGCTTTTCCCTTGCTCAGATCGATGGCGAGCAGGTCGAGCGGGCAGACGTCGACGCAAACCGTGCAGCCCTTGTCGGCGATGCAAAGGTCTTCGTCGATCGTCACCGGGGCGCTGCTGCGCTGAAGAATGTCGTGCGGGGTATAGGACATGGCGGTCTCTGTCAGGTCGTGGCGGCGAGCGCGGCGGACTCGCGGATGCGGAGTTTCTGGTAAGCGCTGCGCTCATCATCGGCAAGCGGCACGACATAAGGCTCGACGGCGCGCTTCTCGCTCGTCATGCGGCCGTGCTCGTCTTTGCGCAGATGCGTGTGGCAGAACCACTGCGCGTCGTCGCGCTGCGGATAATCGACGCGATGGTGATACAGCCCCCAGCGGCTTTCGGTGCGAAACAGCGAGGCGCGTGCCGCCATTTCCGCGCAATCGCGGATCGCGCGCACTTCGGCCGCGCGCATCAGCTCATGCGGATTGAGCGCGCGGATCGAGTCGATGTCCTCGGCGATCTCTGCAAAGCGTTGCAGGCCGATCTCCATCTTGCGCGTCACCTTGGGCGGCTGCAGATAGTCGTTCACCATGCGCCGCAGCTTGTATTCGACCTGCGAAGGCGCGTGTCCATGCTCGCGTTCGAGCGGCGCATAGACGCGCGCACGTTCGGCGGCCACCTGATGTTCGTCCACCGGCGCATGCTCGCGACCGGCCACATAGTCCGCGGCATTCTGGCCGGCAAACCAGCCATAGGTGAAGGCGCCCAGCATGTAGTTGTGCGGTACCGCCGCCATGTCGCCCGCCGCGTACAGTCCCGGCACCGTGGTTTCGGCGCGCGCGTTGACATAGACGCCGGAGGCGCTGTGCCCGCTGCAAAAGCCGATCTCCGAGATATGCATTTCCACCATCTGCTGACGGTAATCGGTGCCGCGCCCCGCATGAAAGCGGCCGCGGCTCGGCCGTTCGTTGGTGTGCAGGATCTGCTCGATGGTCTGGATCGTTTCCTCGGCGAGATGGTCGAGCTTCAGGAACACCGGGCCATTGCCGCTTTGCAGTTCCTGATAGAACTCCCACATCATCTGACCGCTCCAGTAATCGCATTCGATGAAGCGTTCGCCTTTGCCGTTGGCCGTAAAACCGCCCAGCGGTCCGGTGACGTAGGCGCAGGCGGGTCCGTTGTAGTCCTTGATCAGCGGGTTGATCTGGAAGCACTCGAGGTTCGCGAGCGCGGCGCCCGCGTGATAGGCCATGGCGTAGCCGTCGCCGGCATTGGTGGGGTTTTCGTAGGTGCCCATCAGATAGCCCGACGAGGGCAGGCCGAGGCGTCCCGCCGCGCCACAGCAGAGAATCACCGCTTTGGCGCGCACCACGTAGAAATCCGCCGTGCGGCAGTCGAAACCGAGCACGCCGCAGACGCGCCCTTGCGCATCCGTCAACAGGCGCGTGGCGACAATGCGGTTGGTCAGCGCAATGCGCGCGCGCTTCAACTGGCGGTACAGCACCTTCTTGATGTCGTGACCCTCGGGCATCGGCAGCACATACGAGCCCATGTGATGCACTTTCTTGACCGCATAGTCGCCGGTGCCGTCCTTCTCGAACTTCACGCCCCAGCGGTCGAGCTGCTCGATCGTCGTGAAGCTGTGCTTCGCGTAGGCGTAGACGGCTTCCTGATCGACGATGCCGTCGTTGGCGATGGTGATCTCGCGCGTGTACTGTTCGGGCGTCGCATGGCCCGGAATCACCGCGTTGTTCAGTCCATCCATGCCCATCGAAATCGCGCCGCTGCGCTTGACGTTGGCCTTTTCCAGCACCAGTACCTTCAGCTCGGGATTGCGTTCCTTCGCCTTGATGGCCGCCATCGGTCCGGCCGTGCCGCCGCCCACCACCACAATGTCGTATTCCAGAACATGCGTATTCATGATGCTTTCCTCGCGTTGCGGCGCGGCTTGCGACGATCGGTGCGCAGCCGGTATTGGAACGCGTCGCCGCGGAAGTAGAGATATTCGTAATCGATGGGGGCGCCCGCCGCATCGTGCGTGAGACGCTCGATGCGCAGCACCGGGCTGCCTTCCTGCACCGGCAGGGCCGCTGCGATCTCGTCGTCGGCGAGAATGGCGTCGATGGCGACGTCGGCATGGCCGAGCGACACGCCGCAGTCGTTCTCCAGGATCAGAAAGATGTCGCGCGTGGCGAGGTCCGCATTGCCGAGGCGTTTGCCGAACACTTCGGGCAGCCAGGTGATTTCGAGCGAAACGGCCTCGCGATTGAGCAGCCGCACGCGATGGATTTCGGCCACCGGCGCGCCTTCCGGCAAGTTGAGTTTGGCGGCGACATGGCGGCTCGCCTCGACGATCCGGAAACTGCGCAACTGGTTGACGATTTCGTAGCCCATCGACGACATGGCTTCGCCGAAACCCTGCAGCGAGGTGACGTTCTGAAAGGCCTTCGGTTTGGAGACGAAGGTGCCTTTGCCGTGCAGCTTGAACAGCAGCCCCTCTTTCTGGAGATCGCCGAGCGCCTGACGCACGGTGATGCGGCTCACGCCGAACAGGGCGCACAGTTCGTGTTCCGAGGGCATCTGGCTGTGCGGCGCGTAGGTGCCGTCGAGAATCCGGCCGCGCAGCGTGTCCTTGATCTGCGCATACAGCGGCTGCGGCGAGAACGGCACGAGATTGGTTTGGGGCATGAGCAACTTGTTATGACAAGATGGAAACGCAGTGTAGTCAGCGGCCCGGTGGCGTCAAACGAAGCATTTGCGATATCTATTGATCGTTTTGCTGATAAGCGCGGAATGTCTGCGATAGCGCTTGAAGGGACGCCCGAGCGAACATGCAAACCATAAATGTCGGATTCGAATAACCATATACAAATCGAATAATTCTCAAGCTTGTTTCGGACCGTTACGCTCTGCGTTGAATCTGTCCGCGAGGACGTGTGCCGGCCTGACGGAGCGAGCTACCACCGTGTCTACCCAATCTGAAACGATCCCCTCGAGCAGTGCGCGAGTGGGCCGATCCACGCCGCGGCATCCTGTGTCGCGACGGGTTGTGATCGCCGGCCTTGCCGCGTCGGCATGGCTGGGCGGCGCGGCGCTCACGCAGTGGTGGCCCAATCTCGACGACTGGCCGTATACGAACGAGCTCGTCGCACTCAAGCTCGCGCTGGCGGCGCTTGCCGCGTTGCTCGGCATTGCCTGCTGGCGCAAGCAGCGCACGAGCGACACGGCCACGCCGTCGCGCATCGACCGCTGGCTCGGCGCGATGCCGTGGCTGCTCGCGCTGGCGCTCGGCGTGACGGTGTGGGAGGCGCTGACGGCCAAGCTCGAATGGTTGCCGCGGCCGTTCTTCGCGCCACCCCAGGCGCTGATCGCCGTATACGTCGAGGACTTTCCGCGTCTCGGCTCGAGCGTCGTGCATTCGCTGGGCCTGCTGGCGTATGGCTACATTCTGGGCGCCGTGACGGGCTTCGTGATCGGCGTGAGCATCGGCTGGTCGCGCGCGGTCAGTTACTGGCTGCATCCGGTGCTGCGGCTGCTTGGGCCGCTGCCGCCTACCGCATGGTTGCCGCTCGCATTCTTTTTCTTTCCCTCCAGCTTCAGCGCGAGCGTGTTCCTGATCGCGCTGGCGACGGCATTCCCGGTGGCGGTACTGACGTGGTCCGGCGTTGCCGGCGTGAATGCCGCCTACTACGACATCGCCCGCACGCTCGGCGCACGGCCGAGCTTCCTGATCCTGCGAGTCGCGATACCGGCTGCGCTGCCGTCGGTGTTTGTGGGCCTGTTCATGGGACTCGGCGTGTCGTTCTCGGTCCTGATCGTGGCGGAGATGATGGGCGTGAAGGCGGGGCTCGGCTGGTATCTGCAATGGGCCCAGGGTTGGGCCGCGTATTCGAACATGTATGCGGCGCTGCTGGTCATGGCATTGATGTGCTCGGGCCTGATTACGCTGCTGTTCCGCTTCCGTGACCGCTTGCTCGCGTGGCAGAAAGGATTGCTCAAATGGTAGCCGTACCTGCAGTGAGCGCCGCCTCGGCGTCTACGCCACAAGGCGGCGCGCGCATCGACGTGCGCAACGTCAGTCATCAATTCAGCTTTCAGGGCGCGGCGTTGCCGGTGCTGCAGGACGTCGACTTCACGGTCGAGCCGGGCGAGTTCGTCGCCCTGCTGGGACCGAGCGGCTGCGGCAAGTCGACCTTGCTGCGACTCGTCGCGGGCCTCGATGCGCCCGTACAGGGCAGCGTGCAAGCAGACGGCGCCGCGATCGCTGGGCCTGACCCGTCGCGCGTGGTGGTGTTCCAGGACCCGACGCTGTTTCCATGGCGCACGGTGCGCGCCAACGTTGGGCTCGGTCCGCAGGCGCAGCGTCATAAGCGCCGCTGGTGGACGAGGGCGGAACCCGACAGCACCACTCGACGTATCGACGCCGCCCTGCAACTGGTGGGCCTGAGCGAGTTTGCCGACGCCTTCCCGCATCAGTTGTCCGGCGGCATGGCGCAGCGCGTTGCGCTGGCGCGCGCGCTCGTCAACGATCCCGCCTTGCTGGTGCTGGACGAACCGTTCGGCAAGCTGGATTCGCTCACTCGCATCCGCATGCAGGGCGAACTCGTGCGCCTGTGGCAAGACGCGCGGTTTTCGGTCCTGCTCGTCACGCACGACGTGGAGGAGGCATTGTTTCTCGCGAATCGCGTGATTGTGTTCAGCGAGCGTCCTGCGCGGATCGTCGCCGAGGTGCATAACGACGCGCCGTATCCACGGCATCGGGACGATCCGAAGCTGGTCGCGTTGCGCCGCGAGGTGCTCGCGCAACTCGGGCTCGAGGCTTGACGCCTAACGCTTGATTCGACTGCCGCCATCCGGGCTGCCTGACCACGCAGTACAAAACCAATAACGACTTGAGGAAACCGCACACCATGACATCCTTCGACGACACTTCTCCCGCCAGCCTGTCGCGCCGCGCCTGGTTGCGCAAGACCGCCTGGAGCGCGGGCGCGGCGGCGCTGGGCGGCGCATCGCTTGGCCTGTCCAGCTCGCTCGCCTTCGCGGACGGCCCGCTCACGCCGCTCAAGCTTTCGTGGAATGCGGGCGCGATCTGTACCGCGCCGGTACCGGTGGCGGTCAAGCAGGGCTTTTTCAAGCAGCGCGGCCTGGAGGTGGAGTTGATCAACTTCGCCGGCTCGACCGACCAGTTGCTCGAAGCCATCGCGACCGGCAAGTCGGACGCGGGCGTCGGCATGGCGCTGCGCTGGATCAAGCCGCTGGAGCAGGGCTTCGACGTGAAGCTGACCGCGGGCATCCACGGCGGCTGCATGCGCCTGCTCGCCACGCGCACGTCGGGGATCGTCGACTTGCCGGGTCTCAAGGGACACACGATCGGCGTCAGCGATATGGCCAGCCCCACCAAGAACTTCTTTGCGATCACGCTCAAGAAGCTGGGTATCGATCCGGACAGCCAGGTGCAATGGCGTCAGTATCCGGCGAACCTGCTCGGCGAAGCGCTGAAGAAGGGCGAGGTGCAGGCGATTGCGGATGGCGACCCGATCATCTGGAGCATCCGCGAATCGGATCACCTGGTAGAGGTATCGAACAACCTGTGCGGCGAATACCAGAACCGCGTGTGCTGCGTGCTCGGCGTACGAGGGACGCTGGTGCGCAAGGATCGCGCGACGGCGCAGGCCCTGACCCAGGCCTTGCTCGACGCCACCGAGTGGACCGCCAATCATCCGGCCGATGCGGCGGCGATTTTTGCCGAGCACGCGCCGCAGGCGGATGTCGCGCAACTGACGGCGATGCTGAAGAGCCACACGGATCACCATCATCCGGTGGGCGATGCGTTCAAGAAGGAAATCGCGCTCTATGCGGACGATCTGAAAACCGTGGGCGTGTTGAACAACAGCACGGATTCGACCCACTTCGCTAACCGGGTGTTTGCGGACGTGCTGGTTTAGGCGGGTTTGGGCTGCGGCGGGCGCGGGCGGCGACCGGTTCGGCCGTCACCGCCCGTGCAGTCATGGGCCCGCACCGCCCGGCGTGGGTACTGCGTAACCGTTAGCGTCTGGGGCCTTTCATCGCCTCGGCTTCCATTGCGGCGGTTCGTTCTTCGCTCGCCTCAATGGGTTCCATGGCTTCGTCGATCGAAGCGGCCGCGCGTTCGGTGGCCGCTTCCGTTTCGTCGGCGATGGAACCCGATTCCTCTTCGTCGTTACCCGGCGGCTCCAGCATGTCTCTTAGCATGGCTGATAACTCCGGTGTGTCCCACGGCGCGCCATGCTGTTTTTTCTGCTTGATATAGTGCCTGACTTCGGCGTCCTGCTCAGGCGTCAAGGGGAGTCCACGAAACGTGTTCTGGGGGGTAGCGTCGACCATGATGCTGCTCCTTGCTTGTCGTATCCCAAGTGTATTCCCATTGCGAGCGGAATCCGTGACTATCGGGTTTGCGCCGGCCGGCCGCGCCGCGATCGGGACAGCTCGCATCCCGCGGGACTTTTCAACTTTCTATTTCGCTGGCTTTAGAAATCCGGGTGCGATATTTATAGGGGCGCATTGAGTCTGCACCATCTATTTCATTCGCCGAATCCCGTGATCAAAATTCCCTTGTCCGATGACGCATGGATGCACGTCGAGCATCTGTTTCGCGAGCCTCAGTCACCGCGTGGGAGACCTCGCCGCGCGCCGCGCGAGATTCTCGATGCCATTCTCTGGATCCAGCAGAGCGGCGAAAAATGGCACCGTCTTCCCGCCAGTTTCCCGCCGCAGCAGACCTGCTACGCCCGCTACATCGCGTGGCGCCGTTCGGGCGCACTAGAGCGGGCGATCGAACTTCTCGGCACCCGCCAGTGCGGCGACGGGCGAGCGTAACGCACGTAACGTGCGCGACGTAACAGCGCCCTCTGGCGGGTCCTTCGACGCGCTCGACCCGTCCCCGGTCATGCCCGTGCGAGAACGCTAAGCCCCTGTCCGGAAAAGGCTTTGGGCGATCGACGAACCCTGTGATCCGGCCGCCCGACACACTGGCACGCAATTCGCTTTCAGACGTCTGTTTGGCATTGTGAGAAGGCAGACCCATGCAGGCTAATCAGATCTGGAACCAGCCGGAGCGTCAGCGCAATGGCGTCTTTGCAATCGCAGTCTTAGGTGAGCAGAAGAGTCAGATGACCGATGGACACATAGGCGACGGTCTGGGCGATCGCATCTCTCAAGGGCTGCACGCAGGCGAGTTTCATGTGATGTTCCAAGGTGTCTATCAGGTCGGCACGGGACGCTTGTCGCGGGCCGAAGCGCAGGTGCGCTGGATGCATCCGCAGTATGGGCTGTTGCTGCCCGGCGTTTTTATGCCGCAACTCGAGCAGTCCGAGGTGGCGTATCACATGAGTGTCTTCGTGGTTGAGCGCGCGTGTCACGAGTTGAGTGTGTGCCTTGGGCAAGGACTGGAGCCGTGCCCGGTGTCGATCGGCGTGTGTCCTTCTGTGGCGATGTCCGAGGGTTTCGCGCGGGACGTCCGGGAGATCGCGCAGTCTTATGGCGTCGCACCGAATCTGCTCGAGCTGGAGCTACCTGAAAGCGAGGATGCGGCGCGCGTGCTGTCGGTTCGCTCGCTCACCGAGGGTCTCAGGGATCTGGGCGTGGGGATGTCGTATGGCGAGTTCGGCGCGGGACAGGCTTCGCTCGCTGGCCTGGGGACGCTTCATATCGACACGGTCAAGCTGGCGCGCGAACTGTTGGCGGCCGTACCCGGCGATCTGCGTTCGTGCAAGGTTGTAGAAGGCTTGCTGGCGTTGTTTGAGGCATTGGATGTGAGGGTGGTGGTGAGCGGAGTCGAGACCGGGGAGCAGGCGCAGTGGCTGCGGCAGTGGCACGGGGTGCTGGCGCAGGGGAGTTTCTATTCGCGGGCGGTGCGGACGTTAGGTGGCTTACTGGGGTGACGCCACCGCGTCGAGAGTCGTTCCCGTCTCTATCTGTTACGGACGGCGTTACGTAACGGGGCAGTGCAATTTTCGCGTGATCAGGCGTGGTTCGGCCACACGGTAGACGTGTGTGGGTGGCGTGCGTCGTTTTAAAAGGCCTTTTGAAGCGCGGAACTCGCTTTGTGCAGAAGCGGGGTGCCTGGCACACTTGCTGCTTTGAAAATGGCGCGCTGCACCATGGGTTATAAAAAGAAGGACTACGAACGATTGTCCTACGGCAACGTGCCACGACGCACTCGACATTAGAAAAATGCTCAGAAAACTGCCTGCACAACAACCACAGTTATCACCCGGGGCGATCGCGCTAGGCGTGGCCTTAGTCTTCTCCGCCTCGGCACACGCAGTGGACCCGGCGCTCAACGCACTCGGTCAGGCTGGCGGTCTGGTCATTCCGTACGGCTTCACGTTGCCGTCCGGTGTCGGGGAAGTGCAGTACAACGACTACCTCGATCCCCGCTATGGGAAAGAGGCAACGGGCTCGCAGATCTACTGGGGGGCGTTTGGCCTGTTTCCCTATGTGGAGGTGTCGGGCGGCCTCGCGAATTACCCGGGCAATGTGCCGGCGCCGTTTACCGGCGCCGATCACTTCATCTTTCGTCACCTGATGGCCGACGTCAAAGTCGAGGTGCCGCAGTTCTTCCAGTATCAGCCGGATATTGCCTTCGGCGTGACGGACGTGGGCGGGCAGTCGCATTTCTTTCGTTCGAAGTACGGCGTGGTATCGCAGGCATTCGGGCCGGCCACACTGACGGTGGGGTACGGGCAAGGCGATCGCCTGGACGGGGTGTTTGGCGGCGCGCAGTTGGCTCTCTGGAATACGGGGCTGTCGCTGCTGGCCGAAGACGATGCGAAGACGCCTTATGCGGGCGTTCGCTACCAGTCCCCGGCAATCAGTTGGCTCGCCGACGCGAGCTTCGTGGGTACCTTGATGGGATCGGTGCGGAAGACGGACGGCGTGTCGCCGCGTGCGTCCGTTTCGATTGGCGTGCAGATTCCGTTGGGCAAGCGGTTCAGTCCGCAGCGTTGTGCGGACCCGCTGTGCAAGGACAATTCAAGCGGCGCGGCGGCGACTGCAAGCGATGGGAGCGACGTGCACGCCATTGCGCTGCGCAACCTGCCGCCGGTCTACATGACGAGTACGGATGCCGCCGCCGACGACGACGCTGCCGACGGCAAGGGCCTCGCAGGCGCAGCGATTACCTATGTGCCCGCGCTGCAGTCGTACGCCTCGGTGGTGGTCAGCGAGGCGCCGCCCGCGGTGCCGGGCGCGGCTACGCCGGCCGTACCGCAAGCGCTGGATACGTCCGCGCTGGAGAGCATTGCGCACCAACTGGTGGGTGCTGGACTCGAGCGCGTTCGGGTCGGCGTCAGCGGGCGCGATCTGATCGTCGAATACGAAAACCACCGCTATAACCAGAACGAAGCGGACGCGCTCGGCATTGTGCTGGGCGTCGCAAGCGTCAACGCGCCGCACGGCATCGAGCGGATTCGCGCGGTGATCAAGAAGGCGGACCTGCCGATTGCGGAAGTCAGCGTCGATCGCGAAGCGTACGCGCAATTCATGGCGGGTGGTGCGTCCGGCCTTGCCAGTGGATCGTTGACGATGCACTTACGTCCCACCTACGACGCCGATTCGATCGCCTGGTACGGCGATGAGCGAAGCCATGGCCTCTCGCGCATCCAGATCAAGCCGGTGACAAGCTACCTGTACGGCACCGAGTACGGCAATTTCGACTTTTCGCTCGGCGCAGCCATCGAAGGCTTCGTACCGCTTTGGCGCGGCGCGGAACTGTACGGCAGTTATATCGCACCGGTCTACAACACGAAGAACATGGACGACGGCCGCGTCTTTAGCGAATACCGCCTGCGCGGCGGCTTGTCGAGCGCAGCGCTGGCCCAGAGCTTCTGGATCATGCCGCAAGTGTTCAACGTCGCAGCGGTGGGGAAATTCGATTACGACTACCTCGGCATCGAGAACGAGACCACCGTCTTCGTCCCCGGACGGCCTGACCTGGTGCGGTTGCAGCTCGCCTATCTGCATCAGGAGCCGGGCCACGAGGCGTTGCCGAACGAGAAGAATGCGGTGCTGACGTACCGGTGGGTTCAGCCTGCCTGGAATATGTGGGTCGAGGCGGGCGTCGCGCGGTATGTCGACGGCGACAAGGGACCGTTGATTACGCTGACGCGCTGGTTCGACGACGTGTCGGTGAGCGTGTCGGCCGAGCATAGCGGCGAAGGCAGCTTCGTCGGCGCGGCCATCAGCTTCCCGCTTACGCCGCGCCAGGGCATGAAGCCGGGCATCACTCAGCTGGATGGAACGGGGCAGTTTGCGCTCGACTTCCGCACGCGTGTCAATTCGCGGAACTATCTGAATACCGTCGCGGCGGAGAACGTCGATTTCCCGTATAGCACGCAAGAAAATGTCCTGAACCAGGGCCGCTTTAGCGCGGAGTACTTCGCCACGCAGCTCTACAGGATGCGCGACGCCTATGTGCGTTACGCGCGGCCTGACGATGAAGCGCCGCCACCACAGCCACAACCCCATGCGCAGACGCTCGATCCGACGATATCCGCGGCGCGCGAGCCGGCTGCCTGCGATACCCGTTCACAAGGTGTAAGCGAGGGACAGGCACGTCCGCCTGTCAATTGTCAGTGACGTCCTCCAGGAGAAAATCGATGAAGCTTCTTAATACTGCCTCGCTGCGCAGCTTGCAGCTGGGATCCGTTGCGCTCGCAACCAGTGCGCTGATGGCGTGTGGCGGCGGTGGCGGGTTGGCGACGGGTACCGTTAGCGGCACCGCGGCGGTCGGCGCCGCACTGGCCAATGCGTCCATCCAGCTGACTTGCAAGAACGGCTCGGGCAGCACCACGGCCAATGCCAACGGCGCGTATACGGCCTCGTTCAAGTTTGACGGCCCGTGTTCGATCACTGCCACGAACGGCTCGATCACCATCAATTCGTTTGCCTCCGGTTCGGGAACGTTCAATGTGACGCCGCTGACGCAGTTGCTGTTGAGCTATCTGGCCGGCGAACTGGGCACCACGGTGGACGGCCTGATCGCCGGCATTGCCACGAACGCGACGTACCAGAACGCGGTGACCAACAGCACGCTGATCGCCAACGCCGAGAACGGTGTCGCGAAGCTGCTGCAGAGCATGTACGGCGTGACGCTTTCGACGAACGCGTTTCTGACGACTTCGTTTACGCCAGGACAGCCTGGCGCGGATGCGGATCTGGACGCGCTGCTGGCAGCAGGGGCGATCGGCAGCAATGGTCAGCCGTCGACGGCGCTGGTTAACGCTGCCATTGCCGCGGGGGCTGCAGTGGGCAATCCATCGAGCAGCGGATCCAGCGGAACAGGGGCTGCGACTGGCGGTACCGGCGGGACGAGCGGCACCTAGCCTCATTCGGGCAACGGGGGTCGGTCTTTAGGGGAATGGCGGGCGTCGTGCCGCGGCCAGGCGTTCACTCGCCTGTACGCGATGTGCGGCGCCTGCGGCGAGCGTGTTTTCGGTGTTCCTATTGTGCGTAACACCATAGGCCACGCTACGTAACATCCTGGCTTCCCGAGGCTTGACCCGCAGTCATTTGCGCGTGCCGAGAGGTCCCTGGAAAAGCGGAAATACTTGTTTGGAAAGGCTTTTTTGTTGCGCCGCGAAAAAGCTCCGCGTCGAGGGCCCGATTGGCACGGGATGTGCAATGACGTTGCGCAGACGGGAAGCACTATAAACACGGGGAAGCGTGATCATGGATCTCAAAGACCAAAGCGTGATTGACGGCGACGTCATGGATGCGCCATGGAGTAGCGCCGAAGCGACGGCATACGCTCCGGCGGTAGACGATGGACAGCCCGCATCCACTGAACTCGACACCGACGTCTGTGCCGTGATCCTTGCCGGCGGATCGGGTACCCGCCTGTGGCCGTTGTCCCGTGAACAGTACCCGAAGCAGTTGATTGGACTGCTAAAGACCGAGTCCCTTCTGCAACAAACGGTCTCCCACGTCGAGGGGCTCGACACCGGTTTTCCGGCTGCGAAGCGCATGCTGGTGGTATGCGGAGAAGCGCAGCGTTTCATCACCGCCCATCAGTTGCGCGATGTGGGCGTGGCGGCGCAAATCGTCCTTGAACCGGCGCGCCGCGATACCGCCGCGGCGCTGACGGCAGCGGCGCTCATGCTCAGGCACGAGGGACGCGATTCGATCATGGTGGTGATGCCGGCCGATCACGCCGTGGGCGACGCAGCCGCGTTTCGTCGTGCGCTAAGCGCGGCGACCCACTATGCGGCGCAAGGCAGCATCGCGACGCTGGGCGTAGTGCCGACGCATGCCGAGACCGCTTACGGCTACCTGAAGATCGGCGAGCCCATGAGCGCGTTCGGTGGTTTCAGGCTCGGCGGCTTTGTCGAAAAACCGGGCATCGAACTGGCGCAACGCTATGTGGCGAGCGGCACGCATTGGTGGAACAGCGGCATCTATGTTGTCCGGGCAACCACCTGGCTCGCTGCGATCGGTGAACTCCAGCCTGCCATCTTCGCTGCGTGCAGGCAGGCAGTCGAAGGCCTGACCATGGATGGCGAGTTTTGCCGGCTCGACCCGCTTGCCTTCGCCGCCTCGCCGGCCGATTCGATTGACTACGCCGTCATGGAAAAGATCGGCAATCTGAAGAACGATGTGCCCACTGTTGTGATTCCGCTCGATGCCGGCTGGTCCGATGTCGGCTCGTGGGATGCGGTGGCGAATGCGCTGCCCAAAGACGCAGCCGGCAACGGGACCCGTGGTCAGGTGGTGATGGAGCGCGCGGCATCGACGTTCGTTCATGCCGAAGGGCGGCTCGTGGCCTGTGTGGGGACGCGCGATCTGGTGGTGGTCGAAACCGCGGACGCTGTGCTGGTAGTGGCGAGAGACGCCGTGCAGCACGTCAAGGGCCTCGTTGCGCAACTGAAGGCGAAGCAATGTCCGGAGGCCGACACGCATCGCAAGGTCCATCGGCCGTGGGGCACGTATGAGTCGGTGGATAACGGCGAGCGCTATCAGGTCAAACGGATCGTCGTTCGTCCAGGCGCCTCGCTGTCCCTGCAAATGCATCATCACCGCGCGGAACACTGGATCGTCGTGCGCGGGACAGCGCTCGTCACGCGCGGTGAAGAGACGTTCCTGTTGAGCGAGAACGAATCCACCTACATCCCGCTTGGCGTCAGGCATCGACTGGTCAACCCGGGGAAGCTGTCGCTCGAGCTGATCGAAATTCAGTCGGGTTCCTATCTGGGCGAAGACGACATCCAACGTTTCGAAGATCACTACGGCCGTTCATAGCATCCCGCTGGCTTGTTCTTTGCTTAATAGTGCGGTGGACCTGGCGGCACACCGTTGCAACAACACGCAAGATAGCGCTGAAGCCCACGCCAGAGGGTGTTCCCAGTGGTTCTTCCAGGCGTAGTGGACGATGCGGTGGAACGTGACGCGTCATGCGTGTTACGTAACGCGCAACCGTGCGGAACGGCACGCTCAGATGGGCTTTGAAGACAATGAAAACGCCGCGCTGGCGACGCTTGATCGTTAAAGCAGCGGCCGCATAGCTGAAGAATAAAACGACTGATCAAAACAATGCATGACCAGATAAGGACTACTCATTGAGTAGTCAATCGGATTGAGTTGCGGACCGGGGGTAGAAAAAATGTCGGGGATCATCACACGCGTACTGGACGGCGTGCTTATTGTGTTGGGCGCCTTGGGGGCGCTTCATCTCAACGATGCAAACACTGGGAGGCTGCTGGGCTTCGACGGCTCACTCGTGGCGTTCGCCGTCGCGCTGGCCTTATCGGTCTTTCCCGCCTGCGGTACCTATCGGCCGCCGCGCACGCAGTCGCTTCTGAACATGATGAGCCGTACGATTCTCGCGTGGCTGCTGGTTCAGGCCTGCGGTTTCGTGCTGCTGTATGTCCTGCATCGTGCGCATCTCGTCTCGCGCCTGTGGTTCCTTTACTGGACCATTACCAGCGGACTCGGCCTGCTGATCGCCCGCACGCTCGCCCTCGCGGTACTTACCTTGTTCTGGCGTATCGGCAAGCGCGCGCACCGTGCCGCGTTGCAGGGCATCGGCGCGCACACCGCATCGCTCGCCGACGATTCGACCGCCGCGGGTTCGGTTCGACGCGCGGTGAAGCGCGGTTTCGACGTGCTCTGCGCCGTGTCGCTGCTGCTGGCGTTGTCGCCGCTGTTTGCGGTCATTGCCTTGCAGGTGCGGCGCGACGGCGGTCCGATCACCTTCGGGCATGAGCGCATCGGTCGGCACGGGCGCAAATTCCGCTGTTTGAAATTCAGAACGATGGTGGTGAATGCGGACGTCGTCCTGAAGGAATTGCTCGCCAACGACCCGGAGGCCCGCGCCGAGTGGGCGCAAGACTTCAAGCTGAGAAACGACATCCGCGTGACCGCGATCGGCCGCTTTTTGCGGCGCACGAGTCTCGACGAACTGCCGCAGCTCTGGAACGTCCTGCGCGGCGAAATGAGCCTCGTCGGCCCGCGTCCGGTCGTGGAGCAGGAACTGGAGCGCTACGGCCACGACGTTCGCTATTACCTGATGGCGAAGCCGGGCATCACGGGTTTATGGCAGGTGAGCGGACGCAACGATGTGGACTACGCAAAGCGTGTGTCGCTCGACGTGTCGTATGTGCAGCGCTGGTCGCTCTCGCAGGATGTGGCGATTCTGGTGAAGACGGTCGGCGTCGTGATGCGGCGTGAAGGGGCTTACTGAACCGTTGGCGCCGTTGTGAGCCGATACCCGCGTCCATTCGGGCGCTAACGGTTCGACCGGCAAGCGGCGCTGCCGATCGACCGGTTAGTGAGCGGTTAGTGAGCGGTGGTCGAATCGGGCGAGGCAGGGCTGGTGTAGATCGCCTTGCTGTCCCACCCGTTGTATTGGTAGGGATCGTCGCTGTTCTTTGCTGCGGTGCTGTCGGTGTGTGTGTTGCGGAAGCGGGCGAGCTTCTGGCGGTTGGTGAGTACCTTACCTGAACTGACCGCATACGGATCGCGTGGTTTGGCGGCGACGCCCGAAGCGGCAGCGGCGTGATCCGCGCCTGAAGCGGGATGCGGCGTCATGGCTTCGATCTGGGAGCGTGCCTCGGTATGACTGGCCGCGTCCGGATGAGCAGCGCCGGATTGCGGGGATTGTGCAGTGGCAGTGAAAGCCGTGAACGAAGCCAGGACGGCGGTGAGGCGAGCAAGTCTTCTCATGTCGAGGCGAAGAAGTTGGGAGTACGGAGCGGCCGGCAAGCCAACGGAAGTGTGGTGACCGGAAGAGCGTTTAAAAAGGCGGGGTCGGCAGTGCCTGTTGATGTCCCGCCACTGATACTAATGGGCCAGAAGCGATGTTACGTAAACAATCCGAATTGCGAAAGATGCGATTTTCAGCTTTCGTGCTACTCGCCGCGCTGTTGTCCGGCTGCACGTTCGCGCCCGGCATGACCTTCAGGGCAGCGGGCGGCGATGGGCAGGCCGCGGCGGCGCTGGCTCACGGCACGTCCGGCAGAACCTCCGCCACCACGGGTGCGAGCGCCGATACGACGGCCGCGAGCGACGCACCGCCCGCCGGCGCGATGGTTGAAATCAACAGCAACCTGATTGCGGACGAGCAGGCCGCGGCGGTGCCAGGCATTCCGAAGGATGTGCAGGACCTGTTTGCCAAGCCGGGTCCGTATGCCCTTGGCCCCGGCGACGTGCTGAGCATCATCGTCTGGGACCACCCGGAACTCAATATGCCTACGGTCAGCACCCCCACGGGGATCGACACATCCGGCTCCAACGCGGTGGTCTCGGGCTACACGATCGATTCGAGCGGCTTTGTGCAATTCGCGTATGTCGGCGCGCTCAAACTCAGCGGCCTGACGGAAATGGAGGCGCGCGACCTGCTGGCGAAGCAGCTCGGACGATACATCCGCAATCCGCAAGTGACGCTGCGCATTCAGGCCTACCGCAGCAAGCGCATCTACCTGGACGGCGAGATTCGGGTCCCGGGATTGCAGGTCATGAACGACCTCCCCATGAGCTTGCCCGAGGCGATCAACCGCGCGGGCGGCTTCACGCCGCAAGGCGATCGCTCCGTCGTGGCCGTGACGCGCGGCGACAAGACGGTCGTGGTCAACCTCGCGAGCATGATCGAGCAGGGCATCAATCCCGACAACATCATCCTGCGCGACGGCGATCTGGTGCGGGTTTTCTCCCAGAACGACAGCAAGGTATTCGTGCTCGGCGAAGTGGGGCATACCTCGACGCTCACGTTGAACAACGGCCGCCTCACGCTCAACGAGGCGCTGGGCGACGCCGGCGGCATCAGCCCCTACTCGGGCGATGCGAGCCAGGTGTACGTCGTGCGCAGCCCGAAAGCGGGCAAGCCAACCGTGTTTCATCTGGATGCCACCTCGCCGGCGGCCATGGCGCTGGCGAATAACTTCGAATTACAGGCGAACGATGTGGTGTTCGTCGACGCCTCATCCCTTGTTCGCTGGAGCCGGGTGGTCGGCATGTTCTTGCCGAGCGCCCAGACCCTGGCTACCGGCCGGAGCATAGCTTACTGATGAATACCATTCTGGTGATTTGTACTGCGAACGTGTGCCGCAGCCCGATGGCCGAGGCGCTGTTCAAGCAGGCGCTCCCCGAGGCGCGGGTGCTGTCCGCGGGGATCGACGCCGTACACGGCATGCGAGCGGACCCTCGGGTGGTCGAATTGCTGCAGTCCGAGGGGATCCATGTCGGCGAGCACCGCTCGCAGCCGCTTTTCTCGTGGATGATCGAAGCGTCCTGGCCGGTACTCGTGATGAGTGAGAGGCAAAAGCGGGTGATCGAGCACCGCCATCCCGCGGCGCGCGGCCGGGTGTTCCGTCTGCTCAAGGAGTCCGACATCGGCGATCCGTACAGGAAGGGGGCCGAGGCCTATCGGGTCACGCACCGCAGCATCAGCGAAGGGGTCGAGCGCTGGTCATGGCATCTGTCCCGTATCGATGCCGAAGCGAAGTTAGGAGTCTGCGCATGAGCCAGTTCAATGGACCGATCGATTACGTGGACGCCGACGAGCGGCCGCCGGAACATCTCGGCAAATATCTGGACGCGCTGTACGACAGCCGCAAGCTGATTGCCGTGGTGACGGGATGCGTGCTGCTGATCGGCATTGCGTACGCCGTGCTCGCGGAGCCGGTGTACCGGGCCGACATCCTGATCCAGGTCGAGGAAAATCCGAGTTCGACGAAAAACCTGTTCGGCGACGCGGGATCCATGTTCGATGTCAAGACTGCTGCGTCCGCTGAAATTGAAGTGCTTCGCTCGCGCACGGTGGTCAGCCGGGCCGTGGATAACCTCGCCCTGTTCATTCACGCGTCGCCGCGTTACGTTCCGCTGATCGGGCGCTGGGTAGGGGATCATTCGGACGGTTTGTCGACGCCGTTGCCCGGTGGGTTCGTATGGGGCCGGGAGCACATCGACGTGCCGGTGTTCGATGTGCCGTCGAATCTCTACGGCCGCAAATTCATCCTGAAGAAGGGTACGGGGCGCGACTACGAGCTCGTCTACGACGATATCAGGCTGCGCGGCGAAGTCGGGCAAACCTTGCGTGCCACGACGTCGTCCGGCCCGCTTCAATTACTGGTGGAAGACATCCAGGGCAACCCAGGCGCCACCTTCGAGCTGCGCAGGTCGTCGCGCCTCGCGACGATCGAGAAACTGCAAGAGGACCTGACGATTGCGGAAAAGGGCAAGCAATCCGATGTGATCGGTGCGACGCTCGACGGTACGGATCCCCGACGGACAAGCGACATCCTCAACGCGATCGGCGCGGAGTATGTGCGGCAGAACGTGCAGCGCAAGTCGGCGGAGGCGGAGCATTCCATCCACTTCCTCGAAGCGCAACTGCCGGAACTGAAGACGCAACTGGAGACCTCGGAGAGCCGTTTCAACACGTATCGCGCAAGCCACGGCACGGTCGACCTGAGTGAGGAGGCGACATCCTTGCTGCAGCGTTCGGTGGAGGCGCAATCCCGGCGCGCGGATCTCGAGCAGAAGCGCGAGGATCTGCTGGCGCGCTATACCTCGGAGCATCCGGCGGTACTCGCGGTCGACTCCCAACTGCAGACGGCTCAAGCGGAAATCGAGCGGATTGCCGGCGAGACGCGCGCCTTGCCGCCTCTGGAGCAGGACGTGTTGCGCCTGCAGCGCGATGTGCAGGTCAACACGGACCTGTACACGAGCCTGCTCAATACGCAGGAGCAGTTGCGGCTCGTCAAGGCGGGCAAGGTCGGCAATGTGCGGCTGGTCGACACGGCCGCGGTGCCGGAGGATCCGATCAGACCGAAACGGCCGCTCGTCATTGCGGGCGCGCTGCTCATGGGGCTCTTCATTGGCGTGAGTGTTGCGCTGACGCGCCGCAAGCTTTTCGACGCCATCGACGATCCGCACGAGATCGAGCGGCTGACCGGCCTGTCCGTCTACGCAACCGTGCCGCACAGCCGCCACGAGGAACTGCTGACGCGCACGCGCCGGGCGTCGCCCGCAAAAGGTCTGGTGCTCGCCGGCTCGGCGAATGCCGATCCGGCTATTGAAAGCCTGCGCAGCTTCCGCACCGCGCTCGAATTCACGATGCACGAAGCGCGCAACCGCCTCGTGCTGATTACCGGACCGACACCCGGCATCGGCAAGTCGTTCATCTCGCTCAATCTGGCGGCCGTGGTCGGCGCTTCGGGCAAGCGGGTGCTGCTGGTGGATGCCGACCTGCGCAAGGGGTTCCTGCATCGCCACATCGGCGTCGAACGCGGACCGGGTTTGTCGGAGCTCGTCCTTGGCACGCATCGCGCCGACGAGGTGGTGCAGACGAATGTATTGCCAGGGGTCGATTTCATCTCGCGGGGCAGCTATGTGCCGAATCCGAGCGAGGTGCTGTCGCACGCCAATCTGCATGTGTTGTTCACGCGTCTGGCCGCAGGCTACGAAGTGGTGCTGTGCGATGCCCCTCCGATCCTGCCGGTTGCCGAGACCACCGAACTGGCGCGTCTGGCAGGCACGATGTTCCTCGTGGCACGACAAGGCGTGACGGGTATCGGCGAAATCCGCGAGTCCGCACGCCGGCTTTCGCAGATCGGGGTGGAGATTCGCGGCGTCATCTTCAACGGTCTGCGGCTGCGACCGGGACGGTATGGTTACGGCTACGGGCGATATCGGTACTCGAGCTACAACTACGAACCCTACGCGCAGGACTGAGACGTCATGAAAACGTCGACGACCGTGAATGGCCCGCTCAATCACGAACGCAATCTGCCGGAGGCGATCGCTTCCGCGCTCGCGCCGGAGGACGGTGCGGCTCGCCGCGTCTCCGCGCGCCGCGCGTGGGAGGGACCTGCGTGGTGGGCAGCCCGCAAAGACGCGTTGAGGACGCCGCCGGCGGCGACGCGAATTGCCATCAACGGACGCTTCCTGTTGCGGCCGGCCACGGGCGTCGACCGCTTCGCGTTCGAAGTGGTGCGCAGTCTCGACGTGTTGCTGGGCGTTCGACATCCGGCCGCGTCCGCACTGGCTGTCGAGATTCTGTTGCCGGAAAGCGAGAGGCCGGTGTCGAAGCCGTTCGCGCACATCGGCATGCGGGTGGTGCCCGGCGCTCAGGGTCAGCTCTGGGAGCAGTTGCACTTGCCGCGCGCGGCGCAGGGCGCCTTGCTGCTGAACCTGTGCAACACGGCGCCGCTGTTTCTGCGCCACCAGGTGGTTGTGCTGCACGACGCGGCGCCGATGCGCGTGCCGGACAGCTACAGCCGGACGTTTCGCACGTGGTACCGCCTGATGGCGCCCATGATCGGCTGGTCGTGCCGGCGCATCGTGACGGTTTCGCAGTTTTCGAGCCGCGAATTGCGCGACATTTACCGCATACCCGCCGAGAAGATCGGCGTCGTGTCGGAGAGCGGCGAACACATGCTGCGACCCGACGAGGACGCCGGTGTCCTGCGCAAGCATGGTCTTGGACAGCGACCGTTCGTACTCGCTGTGAGCAGCCTGACGCGCCACAAGAACTTTGGCCTCGTGGTCGAGGCGCTGCGCCTGATGCCGGACGCGAAGTTCGACGTCGTGGTTGCGGGCGGCACCGACCCGGCCGTGTACGCGTCGAACGCCACACCGTTGCCGGCCAGCATCAGGCATATCGGCTTCGTCTCGGACGGCGAGCTCAAGGCGCTGTTTCGCCATGCCGTGTGCTTCGTGCATCCGTCACGCTACGAGGGCTTCGGCCTGCCGCCGGTGGAGGCCATGACGCTCGGCTGTCCCGTGATTGCAGCGGACTTGCCGTCCGTGCGCGAGGCATGCGGCGACGCCGCGATCTACATTTCTCCCGACGACCCGGCGGGGCTGGCCAGCGCGATCGGCCGCGTGACCGGCAATGGCACGCTGCGCGCGAGTCTGCGGGAACGTGGCCTCGCGCGGGCCGGGCAATTGACGTGGTTGGCGACCGCCGAACAACTCCTGCACGAGATCTCTCCATGGACCGCACGCCCGTCGATCTAGAACACCCGGTGCGTTCGCGCACCGCCTCGCCGTCACCCGGCAATCGTCGCCATGATTTTGGCCGCGTAGCCGTGGTGCACGAATGGCTGACCACCTACGCCGGCTCCGAGAAGGTGCTCGCGCAGATCCTGCAGATATGGCCGGACGCCGACCTCTTCGCGGTGGTCGATTTCCTGCCGGACGAAGAGCGCGCCAAACTGCTCGGCAAGCGCGCGACGACCTCGTTCATCCAGCGGCTGCCGCGCGCGCGAGCCGCCTACCGTAGCTACCTGCCTTTGATGCCGCTCGCGATCGAGCAACTCGACATGTCCGGCTACGATCTGGTGATTTCCTCGAGCCACGCGGTCGCCAAAGGCATCCTCACCGGACCCGACCAGGTGCATATCAGCTACGTGCATTCGCCGATCCGTTACGCGTGGGATCTGCAGCACCGCTACCTGAGCGAATCCAGGTTGACGTCGGGCGTCAAAGGCGCGATGGCGCGCCTGATCTTGCATTACATCCGGATCTGGGACCAGCGCACCGCGCATGGGGTCGATGCGTTCATTGCGAATTCCAGCTTCATCGCGCGACGCATCCGTAAAGCGTACGGCTGCGATGCCAGCGTCGTTTATCCACCCGTCGATATCGAGAGTTTCGCGCTGTGCACGCAGAAGGAAGATTTCTACCTGACGGCGTCGCGGATGGTGCCGTACAAGCGCGTGCCGTTGATTGTCGAGGCGTTCGCGAACATGCCGCAGCGCAGGCTCGTTGTGATCGGCGACGGACCGGACTTCGCGCGGGCGAAGGCCGCCGCGACGCCTAACGTCACGCTGCTCGGCTATCAGTCGGATCGCGAACTCATCGATTACATGCGGCGTGCCAAAGCCTTCGTGTTCGCCGCCGAAGAGGACTTCGGCATTGCACCGGTCGAGGCGCAGGCATGCGGGACGCCGGTTATCGCGTACGGTCGTGGCGGCTCGCTCGAGACGGTGATCGCGTCCGACGACGTGCTCACCCGCACCGGCCTGTTCTTCGCGCGGCAGTCGGTCCCGGACGTCATCGAGGCGGTGGAGCGTTTCGAGGCGATGGGCGCATTCGATCCGCTCGCCTGCCGGGCGAACGCCATGCGCTTCACCGCCGAACGCTTTCGCGACGAACTGCTGGAGATCGTCGCGCAGGCAGTTGGGCAGCGCATGTCGAAAGCGGTATCGCGAGCGGCGGCGGGTAGCACTGCTGCTGCGGGCATCGCCGAGCGGAGCGAGACGTCATGGATCTGAGCCTGGCGGGCGGCGTCGTGATCGGGCTGGGGGTGCTGGCGCTCCTGCTGCCGTATCAGTGGGCTGTCTACGTGATGGTGGCAAGCACGCTGTTCGGCGCGACGGAGGCGGTGGCGTTCGGCGGTATCGGCGTGTTGCCGGCGAGTCTGTTCATGCTGTTTTTCATTCTGCGAACCCTGCTGCGCGAGGATTCACGCGCCATCTGGGCCAGCATCAGCATCGGCTCGCCTGGATTCTGGCTGCTGCTGCTGGTCGCCTACGGGTGCGTATCGGCGGTGGTGTTCCCGCGCGTTCTATCGGATTCGACCTTCGTTTACGCCATCGATCGTACCGATACCAGTACCGCGCAACTCACCTTGCAGCCGCTCGGCCCGGTATCCGGCAATCTCAGCCAAGCCGTTTATCTGGTGGGAGAGTGCTTCCTGTACATCGCCGTATCGATGACGATGCGCCGCCGCGGCGCGAGCCACACGATCGCCGATGCGTTTCTGTTTCTGTCGGTGCTGAACGTCGCGGCAGGGGCCGTCGACCTGCTCGGCGGAGCGGCGGGCGTGGATCTGCTGGATGCGATCAAGACGGCGCAGTACTCGATCATCGACGATGCCTCGATTGGCAGTGTGCGACGGATCAGCGGCACCTTCTCCGAGTCGTCCGCGTTCGCCGGATTTTCGTTGCCGTTGTTTGCGTTCACCGCCAATCTCTGGCTGCTCGGGTACCGCCGCACGCTGTGCGGATTGCTCTCCTTGCTGACGGCCGGCTTCATCCTGCTGTCGACGTCGAGTACCGGGTACGTTGGGCTCGCCATGTATCTGATCGCGTTTATGTCGAGCCGTACCGGGGCCATCACGCGCGCGAGTCGGGCAAGAAAACTCCAGGTGATCGCGATAGGGTGCGTTCTGGTGGTGCTCGCCGCCGGCGTGCTGGTTGCGATCGATTCGCCCATCGTCGCCACGGTAGCCGATGTCGTCGACCATACCCTGACGAACAAGATGGACAGCGATTCGGGCGTCGAGCGGAGCGCGTGGAACATGCAGTCGCTGGTGAACTTTGTCGACACCTTCGGACTAGGCGCGGGACTTGGCAGCGCGCGGGCCTCGAGCTTCATCGCCGTGACGATTGGCAACCTGGGCATGCCTGGTTTCGTGTTGTTCGGAGCATTCGTCTGGCGATCGATCCGGCAGCCGCGCATGCGGGCGTTAGTGATGGAGAACCGGATCGTGGGACATGCCACCGCTCAGGCGATGATGGCTGCGTTAATCGGCTCGGCGATTTCGGGGACCGTATTTGATTTGGGGCCTTGTTTTTATATGTTTTCCGCCGCGACCTTCAGTTTGTTGAGCACGAGCGTAGTACGACCCGATCGGCAATTACGGAGCGCGGTCCGACCGTCTGGAGGGGTATTCCGGTGAACCCATTACTCTCCCTTCTTGAGAAAAGAGAATGCCTGCTCCTGTCGATTGACGCATTCGACACGTTGCTGCTTCGAAAGCCACTGTCACTCGATCGGCGCCTGCTGAGGATTGCGCGTTTGTTTTGTAGCCGACTCGGCGACGTGACAAGCCATATTGATCCCCGTGACGTGGCGAAGCGCCGGCGGGAGGTGGAACGGCTTGCGTTTCGCGCTCGTGATGTCGCTGCACGGGGAGAGGTGCGCCTCACGGACATCGCCGCGACGCTGTTGCAACACATCGGCATTGATGAGGTCTTCGTGCCGGATTGGATTGCCTGTGAAATGGCCGTCGAACGCGCGTCGCTCTTTCCGAACCGCTCGCTGATTCGCACGCTCAGGCAGGTCGTGGAGCGTGGCATACCGGTTCGTGTCGTCAGCGATACGACACTGGGTCAACATGAATTGAGCCGACTCATATCGGATGTGTGTCCTGACATTCCTCATCTGGACGACATCCATACCAGTGCCGACATGCAGCTAACCAAGCGTGACGGAACGATCTTCGCTTCGGTAGCAAGTGCAGCAGGTGTTCCAGCGTCCAGGATTGTTCATCTGGGCGACGATCTGCTTGCCGATTGCACCATGCCGCGCCGTTGTGGGCTGACAGCAGTGCACCGTCCCCGCCACGCAGCGCACGTGGTCATCCGGCGAGCGGACGCGGCGATTGCGCGCGCGTTTTCGGGTTGGCACGCGTCTCGTAGCCAACGCGTTCGTCGCAATGTACCGGCCCAGCTCAAGGCCGGTACCGCGCTGGGAAGCCAGGTGCTCGGTCCAATTTTTGCGGAATATTGCCGAAGACTACATGTTTATCTAAAACATGCCGCGTTGGTTGAGGGGCCGATCGTTGCACTGTTCTGCGCGCGTGGAGGGCTTGGGCTGGAGCGCTTGTACCGGGAGTTCGCAAGCCAGTTTCCGCTTAGCGAAAACATTACCCTTGCGCCCTTGATGGTCTCGCGGCTGATCGCTGCGCGCGATGCGTTGGTATTTGGCGGTGAAGATGTTGTCGCAGAACTGGAATACGAATTCGGAAGCCGTGCTGTGAAAGCGGTTGCCCAAGCCTTGAGCGCAACGGATCAGGCACCCAGCGGACACTACACCAGCCTGAGGGAGCTTATTCATGCGCTGCGTAACGGTGCCGAGCCGGACCTCTGGGATTCGATTGCCGAACAGGCTGCGTTGTTCAGAGAAATGTGGCGCACGCTCGCCGACGGAAAGAGCGTCGTGCTGTGCGATACCGGACTATACGGAAGCACCTACAAGCTGCTTGAGCAAAGCGGTCTGGCGAGCGACGCTCATTGCGTGCTGTTAGCGCGTAGCGACTACAAAGGCCTTGGCCGGCAGCATTTTTCCCGTGTGACCGGACTCTTGACGGAGCGAAACGGCTACAGACCGGGTGACTCAATCTCATCCATTCTCGCATTCTGGCATCTGATCGAAAGCATCGTTGAACCGGATCTGCAGAGTGTGCGCCGATTCAGTCGAGGCGATGGCGGAAGCATTGTGTCGAATCTGGAGACGGAGGGATGGCGAAACCGTGTCGAAGCGATGCCGCATGAGCAATTTGCGGAGGTTAAAGCGTATATCCGCAATATCTCGACCGAGAACAGTTCAGCCTCAAGCGTGTCGCAATTCCAGCTCTCGGCCCGCTTGCTGGAGCAGGTCGTCATGTTTCCGGACATCGACACCGTGAATAGACTCGGAATGCGAAACCGGTCGATCGACTTTGGCCGTGAAGCAACGTTGTCGATTACCCATCCAGACTGCGAACAAGGCCGCCCGGGCGCGCGGCTTGTAGCCGTACGCAGATCGCTTTGGCCGAGCGGCGCCGCTGTAAAGGCGTTTCCGCAGGGTGGGCAATTTGTGCAATTTGCAATCAGGCTCGGCTACTCGGTGCGACCATGGATCAAGTAAAGTCAATCTTTCCGCGGGCAGAGTTGATGGCGGTATATGTCGCGTACGCATTTCGCTACTTATATCCGTTACTGCTGTTGCCATACTATGGAAGAGTACTCGGGGCCGGAGGCTATGGTGTGGTCCTCGCGGGGATGTCCCTGTCAAATTCGATATGGCTGTTTGTCAACTTCGGATTTTCGACGGTGGGCGCTCGCGATGCGGTCCAGGCGCGAGATGCGGGTACGCGTGCGTCTATATTGAGCGATCATCTGACCGCGAGGCTGGTGCTCAGCTTGCCCGGTTTGATTGTGGGCCTAATCGCGATTCATTTCTCGCTTGTTTTCCTGCATCGGCCGGCTGTCGGCTGTGTGGTGGTTTTCCTGGGACTGCTCGCAGCATTCAATCTGGGCTGGTACTTCACGAGCACTGGTCGAGCAAGGACAAGTGTACTCATCGAGGTGGCCGGCTTTTCAACCTCGCTGGCGTTAATTTTCGGTTTTGTGCACCGACCATCGGATCTGGCATATGTATTCCCCTTGTTGCTGATCTCATGTGCCACTCAGTTGATCATTGCTTACTGGCTAGTGCGAAAGGAATTTTCGCATCTGTTTTCCAGACTTAAAGATGCGATAAATTTAATCCGGAAATCCACAACAATCTTTATATATGGCGGAACGTCTGTGCTTCTGATTGGCGCGTCCACATATATTCTATCGATGCTGGCGCGCGAATCCGAGGTAAGTGCATTCGGCGTGGCAGAGCGCCTGATCGCCGCCGGACTAAGCCTGATGGCGCCGGCCGCTCAAATCCTCGTACCGCGCGTGACGCATCTGGTCGTGACCGATCCTTCGCGGGCGAACAGACTTACGCGTCAGATATTCGCCTGGTTTTTTGCCGGGGCCGTGTGCGCAACACTGCTGACGCTGACGTTTGCCGACTGGTTTATACCGCTGGTGTTCGGGCACGGTTTCCAGCAGACGGCAGGGGTACTCAAGCTCATGGTCTTTGTGTTCCCGGTCAGCGTCTGCACGCAAGTGCTGGGCATGTACTTCCTCATTCCGCGCAAGCTCGAACGTCTGCTTGCGCGTGCCGGCGTTGTCAGTGCAGTCGTGAACATTGCCGTCGCTGTGCCGCTTGCGACCCATTGGGGGGCAATGGGAATGGCGACGGCCCGACTGGTCGGCGAACTGACGATGCTGACGGTATTGGTGGCGGGCATGCATCGTTCGAACCTGCTGAGCGAACTGTTCAGTGTCGAGCCGGTGGGCGTGCCTGTTCATGAATTCGGTGAGGGCTGAACCCATGCGAGCGAATGCCGTAGGGGATCGCGCGTCGGGCAGGGCCAAGCCGGTTTTTCTTCCTAGACTGGAACCAGCATGAATCACGACAATTCCATCTTCAATACGACTCACGGCGCTTTCGGGCGCCCGGGCTCGAACGAAGCGCCGCACATCTGCGCAGGCATCGCGACGCGCGGCCGGCCCGCTGAAGTGGCGACGATCGTCGCGTGTCTGCGCGCGCAGACGCTGCCGCCCACGTCGATCATCGTTGCCTGCACGAGTCCCGACGATATCGGCACGCTGCAAGAGGCCGACGACCTGCGCATCGTGTACGTCAAACCGGGCCTGACGCGTCAGCGCAACGCGATTCTTGATCTGATGCCGGCAGAGACCGACTACGTCGCATTCTTCGATGACGATTTCGTTGCGCACCCGGACTGGCTGCGCGAGGCGGCCAATGCCTTCCATGCCGATGCTGCGATCGCGTGTGTCACAGGCCATGTCGTCGCGGACGGCATTCTCGGCCCCGGCCTTACGGTCGACGACGCGCGGCGTGAGCTCGCCACGGCGCAGCCGGGACGTCACGGCTGGATCCACGACGGCTACAGTCCCTACGGCTGCAACATGGCGTTTCGCGCGTCGGCGGTCGAGGGGTTGCGCTTCGACGAGCGGCTCGTGCTGTACGGCTGGCTCGAGGATCGTGACTTCGGTGCGCGCGTCGCGCAGGCGAGAGGCCGGCTCGTGAAGCTGGGCAGCGCGCTCGGTGTCCATCTCGGCGTGAAGCGCGCGCGTGTGCCGGGCCGCCGTCTCGGCTATTCGCAAGTGATGAATCCCGTCTACATGATGCGCAAAGGCACGATGTCGCGCGGCGAAGCGTGCGTGCAGATCCTGCGCAATGTGGCCGCCAACGTCTCGAAGTCGATCTCCCCGGAGACGTATATCGACAGACGCGGCCGGCTCGCCGGCAATCTGATCGCGTTCGGCGACGTGCTGCGTGGACGCCGCACACCAGAACGCGCGGCGCGGCTGTGAGCCACGCCCGCGTATGACACCCGCTAACCTGACTGCGATTCCCACGGGGACACGATGAATTCGACGGACCACCGCGCCATGCCGCCGCTCGTCCCCGACACAATGCGCGTGCCCAACTGGCCGTCACGGGCGCGCGAGCGGCACGCGCCGAGCGTCGCACTCATCAACGTCAAATACAGTCCGAATCTCGGTGACGGTCTTCTGTCGGAATGTCTCGAAGCGGAGCTGGCCAGCGTGTTGCCGGCGCTGGCGATTCGCGTGATCGATCTTGCCGGCCGCACGGAATATGACCCGGGTACGCGCTCGCGCAAGTCGGTGCTGACGCTGATGCACCACAGCCCGCGTGTCGTGCGTCACGCGATCGCGCAATCCGTGCTCGGCTCCAAACTGCACATGCATCTGCGCCCGCACTGGCGCGCCGCGCTGCGCGGCGTCGATGCGGTGATCGTCGGCGGGGGCAACCTGCTAAGCGACGCGGATCTCAACTTTCCGCTCAAGCTCGATGCGGTGATGGCGGAGGTACGCAGTCTGGGGCTGCCGGCGGCGGTATTTGGCGTCGGTGCATCCGACAACTGGACGCTGCGTGGAGAAGCCTTGTTTCGACGTGCATTCGGCGGACCGGCGCTGTTCCATGCGTCGGTGCGCGAACCGCGCTCGGCCGAGATCTGGCGGCAGCGGCTGAGTCCCGCCGGGATCCCGCCGGCGCAGATCGTGCACGATCCCGGTCAACTGGTGTCGCGGCATGTCGCGCGCAGTCGCGCGCCCGATAGGACGGGCACGTACATTGGCCTCGGCATCACGCATCCGATCGCCCTCAAGTACCACGGCGGCAACACGCATGTCTCCGCCGCCGCGCAGGCGGCGTGGTACAGCGCGCTCGTGCGGGCGGGCAGCGCGCGCGGCTGGCGCTTCGTCGTATTCGCAAACGGCAGTCCGGAGGACGAAGCGTTTCTCGCCGAACTGCGTCCCGCGCTTGCCGCGGCGGCAGGGCGGGAGCAGGTCACGTTCGCGCCGCGCGCCGCAACGCCGGCGGATCTCGCGCGACTGATCTCGTCGTTCGATCTGCTGATGGCTCACCGGCTGCACGCGAACATCGCGGCATTTTCGTATGGCATCCCGCAGATCGGCTTCGCGTGGGACGTCAAGCTCGAGACGTTTCTGGCCCAGGTTGGGCGACGGCATTGTCTGTGCCGGGTGGGCGCCGACCCGATCGATTCCGTCGTCGCTCTGGCCGTCCAGCAGCTCGGCGAGGGCGTCGATGCGCGCATGCATCGCACCGTGCTCGCCGAAGCGCGCGCGCATGTCGCCGATCTGGCTAACGCGCTCACCACGGCCGTAGCGCCGGCGCGATGCACGGACCGGATCGCGCAGGTCGCGCTGGAGGTGCGCGCATGACTGCGACGCCGCCGGAGCGGCTCGTGATCGTCAACGACGCGTCGATCGCGCACGGCGGCGCGACGGCGCTTGCCTTACTCGAGGCGCGTCTGATGCGGGAACGTGGCATCGAAGTCACGTATATCGCCGGTGACGATGCCGCCAATCCCGAGTTCGAGGCGCATGGCATTGCGACTGCCGGGCTCGGGCGAGCGCGGTTGTTGCAGGCCGGAGCGGCCGCACTGCGTGAGGGTGTGTACAACATGGGCACCGTGAGGATGCTAAACGGCTGGATGGATCGACACGACACACCCGGCACCGTCTACCACGTGCATGGCTGGAGCCAGATCCTGTCGCCTTCGCTGTTCGCGGCGCTAAGCCGCGTGCGCGAGCGGACGGTGATCACCGCCCACGATTTTTTCCTCGTCTGCCCGAACGGGGCCTTTGCCGACTATCGGGCGGGCACGGTATGCACGCGTGTGCCGCTTGGCGTCTCGTGCATGACACGGCATTGCGACAAGCGGCATTACGTCCACAAGCTGTGGCGGATGGCGCGGCAGGCCGTGCAAGCGCAGACGCTGCGCTTCGATCCGGCCGGCCCGCGGGTGCTGATGGTGCATGCCGCGATGCGCGAACCGCTCGAGCGCGGCGGCATTCCCGCAGCCTGCCTGCAGACCGTGCCGAATCCGGTCACACCCTGGAGCGATACGCGTATCGCCGCGGAACACAACGGCGAATTCGTCTTCGTCGGACGTCTCGCCCCCGAGAAAGGTCCGGACCTTGCCGCGGCCGCCGCGCGGCGGGCCCGCGCGCGGCTCGTGGTGATCGGCGACGGCCCGATGATGCCGGCGCTGCGCGCCGCTTATCCGGAGGTCACGTTCTGCGGCAGGCTCGCGCCGGAGGAGGTCGCGCGGCGCGTGCGGTCCGCGCGGGCGCTGTTGATGCCGTCGCGCTACCCCGAGCCATACGGGCTGGTGGCGGCGGAAGCGATGTGGAGCGGCCTGCCGGTGATCGCTTCCCGATCGGCGCTGCTGGCGGCGGATATCGTCGGCAGCGGGGCGGGGGAGGTATGCGACCCGATCGACGAAATAGCGTTTGCCGGCGCGATTGCCCGTATCGCCCGGGACGACGATGCGACGCGGGCGATGAGCCTGGCCGGGCACAGCGCGACGCGTCATGTGGGGCTTTCGCCGGATGCGTGGGCCACGCGGCTGATCGCGGTCTTTGCAGACTGCGGTCACCCCAGCAGGGAACTGGGTGAATCGATGGATGCTGGGGTGAGCGGTGAACCCGTTCAATCCCTTTAGGGGAAGCACGCGATGGAGCGGATCTTCAGGCTGGCTAAAAGCTTGTACCTGGCGGTGTTCACGATAGTCGCCTATCGAGCCATGCGCCGCGAACAAGGCGACCGGTCGAATGAGCGGTCGCCCGGATCCATCAAGATCGTCTGCCGGTACGGCTTGAAGAATGGCCTGACGAACGGAGCCCTCTACAACGGTCTGGCGCTGGAGACACTCGGATACGAGGTGGAGCAGCCCGACGTCACGTTGGCGATGCGAAATCCGTTCAAAAGAATCTTCTGCAAGAAAGGCGGCCTGTTCGTGTTCCATTGTGCGGCACCGCAGTTCCTGCTGCTCGCCTGGCCGCTGCGGCGCCTCCTGCGCAGCGGGAAGCTGATTGGTTATTTCGCGTGGGAACTTGCTGAACCGCCTGGGAACTGGCCGAAATACGAAGACCTTTGGGACGAGATCTGGACGCCGAGCCGGTTTTCGGCGCAGAGCCTGGCCAAGCTGTATGCCTGTCCGATTCGTGTCGTGCCTCATGTGTTGTTGAAGAACCGTAGCCCACGGCGATGGCGCAAGGATGAAGAGCCTTTGACCTTCCTGACCATGGCCGATGCGCGCTCAAGTCTTGCGCGTAAAAATCCGCGCGCCGTTGTTGCTGCGTTTCTTGAGGCCTTCCCGACCGAAGACGACGTGTCGCTTGTGATCAAGCTTCAGGCCAACCCGTCGTCCGAAGAAGTGAACGTGCTTCTCGCTGAAGTGGAGGGTGACGCGCGGGTCCGGGTCATCCAGGAGACGATGACGCGAACCGACGTCGACCGGTTGTTTTCGGGCGCCCACGTGTATGTTTCGCTGCACCGCGCCGAGGGGTTTGGGTTGCCGCTTCTGGAAGCTCGCCTGTTCGGACTGGCGACGCTCGCTACCGCCTGGTCGGGCAACCTCGATTTCATGAGCGAAGAGAACAGCGTCCTGATTCCCTACGAGCTCGCCACCATGCGCGACGAAGGTGGCGTCTACGGAGAGGTGACGTGGGCGAACCCCGATGTGGGTGCTGCAGCGCTTGCCATGCGCCGGTTTTATGAGGACCCGGCGCATCTCGCCGAGGTCGCAAAGGCCGGCTGGGAGGCCAGCAGTCCCGAGCGACAATTGGCTCGCCTCGCCGAGGCCCTGAGGACGCCTCCTCTCGACCCGCTCGCACTGAACGTAGCGGCGTGATGCAGACGAGACAGCGAGCGGATGTTGACGGCGCGGAGGTGTCGAGTTGAATCAGCTTGAACGGGTTGTGTGCGTCGTGTCGAGCGTCGCCGCGATGGCTTGCGGATCGGCCGCAGCCGCGGATCAGACCATGAGTGTGGACAGATTCGTAGAGGGCATTGCGGTCAACACCCACATCCATTACACGGACGGCGCCTACGCCAATGTGAAGAACGTGAAGGACGATCTGGTCTGGCTCGGCGTGCGCCATGTTCGGGATGCGGCGCCTGGAGGCGCGGCGCCCCTGTCTGCGTATGCCGACCTGGCCAGTGCCGGTATCCGGTTCGATTTTATCGTCCGGGAGGAGACGGCCCGCTCGCTCGCGCAGATCAAGGCCGTCGCGACGGCGTCGCCCGGCAGCGTCGACGCAGTGGAGGGATATAACGAAATCGATAACTGGCCGATCGCCTATGACGGTCTTAAAGGCGACGCGGCAGGTCTGGCGGCGCAGAAGGCAATCTATGCCTTTGTGCATGGCGATGCCGCCTTGAGCGGCGTTGCAGTCTACGACCTGACCGGATACGACCTCGCGTCGGTCACGACCCGAACCGGCTCGGCCGACTACGCCAATGTGCATGTGTATCCGCAGAACGGAGCGCAGCCCGGCTACACCGCCAACGCCGACTCATGGATAAAAAAGGGCACCCGGGCCATTCAGGGATTTGCTCTGCCGTTGGTCATCACCGAGTTCGGCTATTTCACCTTGCCGCAGAGCGGCTGGTACCAGATTGGCGTTGATGAGGATAGCCAGGCAAAGGGCATCCTGAACGGCCTGTTCGATGCGGCTATCTCGGGGGTGTCCAGAACCTACCTCTACGAACTGCTGGATGAAAAGCCGGACCCGCGCCAGGTCGACGCGGGTATGCACTACGGTTTGTTCACGTTCGACAACCGGGCGAAACCGGCTGCAATCGCGCTGCACAATCTCGTGGCGATATTGAAGGCAAACGGCAATACCGCCTCGAACCAGATGGACGAGGAGGGCAGGCGTTTTACCGTTTCGGATCTGCCGCCCTCCGGCAGAAGTGTGTACCTGCGCAAGGCCGACGGAACATCCATCCTCGCCTTGTGGAACGAAGTGCCGTTTTGGGACCGGGCCAGCGGGAAACCGGCGCTCTCGATGTCCGCACCGGTTCGTGTCGATCTGGGCGGCATGGCTGCGCGCGTGGACCTCTACGACCCGACGCGCGGCACGGCGCCCTGTCAAACGGAGCGCAACGTGAAACAGCTCCGGGTCGACGTTCCCGACCACCCCGTCTTGCTGGAAGTGACCTTCCCGAACTAGCTGCGGATCTTTTACGCATTGCCCACGGTCAGACAGCGGCAAGACCGTTGGTATATGCTGTCACCTCGCGTCGCCAACCGGCACAACCGGAACCACCGGAGCCCCACGAACGACGCCGGCTTTAGTTTTTCTATTGCCTTGCCATCAAATAAACCTATTTCCGCCTTAACTTCCCAGACACTACCATTGAAGCCCATTGCACGAAGTCGAGGCGCAGCCGGGTAGCTGAGCGCTCACGATCACAGGAGGAAGCACATGTCGACCGAAGCGAAATGTCCGTTCAACCACACCTCCGGCGACGGTACGTCGAACCGGGACTGGTGGCCTAAACAACTGAATCTGAAACTCCTGCATCAGCACTCGTCGCTGTCGGATCCGATGGGCGAGGGCTTCAACTACACCGAAGAATTCAACAGTCTCGACCTCGCCGCCGTGAAGAAGGACCTGCTGGCGGTGATGACCGACTCGCAGCCCTGGTGGCCGGCGGACTTCGGTCACTACGGGCCGTTTTTTATCCGTATGGCATGGCACAGCGCCGGCACGTATCGCACCGGCGACGGCCGCGGCGGCGCCGGTGCCGGCCAGCAGCGTTTCGCGCCGCTCAATAGCTGGCCCGACAACGTCAGCCTCGACAAGGCCCGCCGGCTGATCTGGCCGGTCAAGCAGAAGTACGGCCGCAAGATCTCGTGGGCCGATCTGATCATTCTCACCGGCAACGTCGCGCTGGAATCGATGGGCTTCAAGACCTTTGGATTCGCCGGCGGCCGCCCGGACGTCTGGGAGCCGGAAGAAGACGTCTACTGGGGCACCGAAACCACGTGGCTGGGCGGCGACAAACGCTATTCGGGCGTGCGCGACCTCGAAAACCCGCTCGCTGCCGTGCAGATGGGCCTGATCTACGTCAACCCGGAAGGCCCGAACGGCAACCCGGATCCGCTCGCGGCCGCGGTGGACATTCGCGAGACCTTTGCGCGCATGGCCATGAACGACGAAGAGACGGTCGCGCTGATCGCGGGTGGTCACACCTTCGGCAAGACCCATGGCGCCGGTCCTGCGACCCACGTGGGACCGGAACCGGAAGCGGCGCCCATCGAGCAGCAGGGCCTCGGCTGGAAGAGCAGCTTCGGCACGGGCTCGGGCGGCGACGCCATCTCCAGCGGCCTGGAAGTCACGTGGACCAGCACGCCGACGCAGTGGGGCGGCGAGTTCTTCAAGAACCTGTTCGGCTACGAATGGGAGCTGACGAAGAGCCCGGCCGGCGCGCATCAATGGAAGCCGAAGGGCGAGGCAGGAGCTGGGGCGATCCCGGATGCGCACGACGCCTCGAAGCGCCATGCGCCCTCCATGCTGACAACGGATCTCTCGCTACGCTTCGATCCCGCTTACGAGAAAATTTCAAGGCGCTTCTACGAGCATCCGGAGCAGTTCGCCGATGCGTTTGCGCGGGCGTGGTTCAAATTGACGCACCGCGACATGGGTCCGCGCGCCCGTTATCTCGGCCCGGAAGTGCCGGCCGAAGAACTGATCTGGCAAGACCCGATTCCCGCGGTCGATCATGCACTGGTCGACGCGCAGGACGTTGCCGCGCTCAAGGCGAAGATTCTGGCGTCGGGGCTGTCGGTCTCGCAACTGGTGTCGACGGCGTGGGCGTCGGCTTCCACCTTCCGTGGCTCGGACAAGCGTGGCGGCGCAGACGGTGCGCGCATTCGCCTCGCGCCGCAGAAGGACTGGGAGGTCAACCAGCCGGCTCAACTGGCGACGGTGCTGGAAACGCTCGAACGGATTCAGCGCGAATTCAACGGTGCGCAGTCCGGCGGCAAGAAGATTTCGCTTGCCGATCTGATCGTGCTGGCGGGCAGCGCGGGTGTCGAGCAGGCCGCGAAAAACGCCGGTCATAACGTCACGGTGCCGTTCGCACCGGGCCGCATGGATGCGTCGCAGGCGCAAACCGATGTGGACGCTTTCGCCGTACTCGAACCGATCGCCGATGGCTTCCGCAACTACCTCAAGGGACCGCTCGCCGTGTCGGCCGAGGCCTTGCTGGTGGACAAGGCGCAACTGTTGACGCTGACCGGGCCGGAACTGACCGCGCTGGTGGGCGGCCTGCGCGTGCTCAATACCAACTATGGGCAGAGCCAGCACGGTGTGTTGACTCAACGTCCGCAAGCGCTGACCAACGACTTCTTCATCAACCTGCTCGACATGGGCACGGAGTGGAAGCCGGTGTCGGAGGCCAAGGACGTGTTCGAAGGCCATGATCGCGCGACCGGCAAAGTGAAGTGGACCGGCACGCGTGTCGATCTGATCTTCGGCTCGCACTCGCAACTGCGGGCGCTCGCCGAAGTCTATGGCAGCGCGGATGCACAGGAAAAGTTTGTGCATGACTTCGTCGCGGCCTGGGTCAAGGTGATGAATCTCGATCGCTTCGATCTTGCCTGAGCGCAGACGCCGGACCTTGAAGGTTTGAGGTTGCAGCAGAACGGACGAACGGCCGGTCGCGAGACCGGCCGTTTTTCGTTCGCGCGTTTTTGCTGACCGCATGAGCCGATAACGCAAACGCTATCGGCTCATGCGGTTTCGACATTGGAGCCGCGCCGTCCCCATCCGTACACTTGTCGTTCAGTGCCTGCAGAAGAGCAGCGTGTCGCGCAACGCAACCGCATGCACGACACCCACGACAACGATGAATGGCCGCCACAGGCCATCTGGACGGAGACACACGTTGGACAAAGACACCTTTGCCGCATCGGCTGCGGCGGCGCAGCCCGCCCGCTTCAATTACCGCTGGCATGTCCTGCTCTGGCTGCTGGTAGGCGGCATCATCAACTACATGGACCGCGCCAGCCTGTCGATCGCCGCGCCCGGCATGATTCACGAACTCGGCCTGACGCGCACGCAGATCGGGCTGCTCGGCAGCGTGTTCGCGTGGACCTATGCCGTGATGCAATTGCCGGCGGGCTGGGTGATCGACCGTTTCGGCGCCAGGCGGGCCTACGCGCTCGGCATGATCTGGTGGAGCGTCGCCACGTGGCTGACCGGCGTGGTCGGTTCGATCTCCGCCTTGCTGGTGATGCGCGCCCTGCTCGCGGTGGGCGAGGCGCCGTGCTGGCCGACCTCGGCGAAAATCACCGCCGCATGGTTCCCTGCCAAGGAACGCGGCTTTGCGACGGGCGTATGGGATTCGTCGTCGAAGTGGGGGCCGGCGCTCGCGCCCGCCATGCTCGTCGCGCTGATGATCGCGTTCGGCTGGCGTTCGCTGTTTCATGTGACGGGCGCGGTCGGCATCGCGTTTGCCTTGCTGTTCCTGCTGCTGTATCGCAACCCGGTGGACAGCAAACGCCTCTCGAAGGAAGAGTTCGCCTATATCGAAGCGGGCGGCGGCGGTCACGAACGCTCGCTGACCACCTCGACGCTGCGCTGGCGCTCGCTGTTCACCCGGCGCAGCGTGTGGGGCATGATTCTCGGCTACTTCTGCACGATCTGGCTGTGGAATATCTTCCTCGTGTTCTTGCCGCTGTATCTGCTCGACCGTTTTCACATCTCGTTCACGCAGCTTGGCGTGGTGGCGGGCATTCCCTGGGCTGGCGGCGCGATCGGCGAAATCGCGGTCGGTTATCTGGCGAAGAAGATGGTCGATCGCCAGCTTGCCTCGCCGATCGACGCCAAGCGGTTGTTGATTGCGTGCTGCGCGGCCGGCGCGGCGGTGTGCGCGATCGCGCTGCCGTTCACCCAGGCGCTCAGCGTGACGCTCGTGCTGTTCACCGTGGGCCTCGCCTTCATTGCCGCCGTGGTCGGTTCGGCATGGGCGCTGGCGGCGGATATCGCGCCGTCGTCGATGGTGGCGTCGGTGAGTGCGATACAAAATTTCGGCGGCTATTTCGGTGGGGCATTTTCGCCCGTCGTGGCGGGCTTTATCGTCGACCGCACGGGTTCCTATGCGCTCGCCTTTATCTCGGGCGGCATCATCGCCGGATGCGCGGCGCTGTTCTACTGGTTCATGGCCCGTCAACCGATCCGCGAGGATGCCGCGGCGCCGGCTGGCTGACGCAGGCGAGTACAGGCAAAGGCGGGCAAAGGCGGGCAAAGGCGGACGCAAGCACGGGCAAACGCGCGCGGGCATCGGCATTCACTCAACGACCTCCGCGTCGTTTATGCTTCTGCTTGCCCCTTTCCACTGGAGATCCGTTTTGCCCAACTGGCCGCGCCTGGTCCTGATGAGCGTCCTCATCCTTTTCCTGCCGGTCTCCGCTCACGCGGAGCGATGCTGGCTGGTCGGGTGCGCCGGCAACATCGGCTACCTCTACATTCCCGACAGTCAAATCGCCCTGCAGCAGGACACCGGCTTTGTCACGGTCAACTCGGTTCGCTACAAGGTGGATCCGGCGGGCAAGCTTCTGCGCGAATACGGACTGCCGGCGCTCGGCTCTGTGATTACGCTCAATAGTTCGGCGGTGCTGCTGCCGTACAAGGCGATGGGCGACGCGTCCGTTCTCAAGGAGATCGCCCGCTGGCCGTACGACTACGACGCGCAAGCGAAAACCGCGTCGCTCTACCAGTACAGGATCGACGAAGCGCTCGGCAGTGCCATGCGTGGCGGCGCGACGCTCCAGGTGCTGGGTTATGTCGGCGATCGCGCCTGGGGCTATTCGCATCTGTTTGCGCTCGTCATGGTGAAGTCCGACTGAATGCCGCGGCGAAGTGCTTCGCCGCACTCGCCGCCGATATGGTTTATCTATCGGTGTCATAGGTAAGCCCGTCTTCCACTGCGAATTCACGCTCCGCCATCCGCATCCGCCGGTCTTCATGGCACGCCTGGAGCTTCGCGCCTTCCCACATGCATTTCGCGACGCCTGCCGCCGACTGGTCGCAAACGGCTGGAGAGCAGGGCGCCGATGCGCGAATATTCGTCTGTCGCAAGAAATTGAGGTCCGGCTCCAGCCAGCAAGGGGCTGCCAAAGGTGACCACCAGACTTTAGACGGTTTCGAAAAAAGCCTGGAATAAACCCTAAGGCCTCGTGTTCGCCCTGATGTAGACGCAGTACGGGGCGCGCAGTGAAAAGCCGGAACCGGACTGTTTATCCCCAGCCAGAAGACGGTTTCCACCGTCAGGTTAATTTAATTTTATTAAGGAATCTTAATCATGTCGAAAATGCTCGCAGGTCTCGCTCTCGCCGCTGTCACCCTTGGCGCTCCGGTTCTCAGCTTCGCCCAGTCGAATGCGCCTCTCACGCGTGCAGAAGTGCGTGCCGATCTGGTTCGTGTCGAACAGGCCGGCTACACCCCGTCTGCTAACGACCTGAACTACCCGGCCGACATCCAGGCCGCTGAAGCGAAGATCGCTGCGCAGGACGATTCGCAACTGACCAGCCAGGCAGTCGGCGGCGTCGCCCCGAACGGTAGCTCGGCATCGGGCACGGCATCGCATACGGCGATGCGCACCAGCGCCGGCTGTGTCGGTCCGGTCAGCTTCTGCAACATCTTCTTCGGTAGCTAAGTGATGCACGAGGGGGTCTGCGCCACGCGTTGTCTTGTGTGGGACCCCCAATCGTTCCTGTTGCAGAGGTAGACGGCTTGATAGACGAGTGCGCCGCGCAATCCTGTGTGGTTACCGGTCAAGCCAGCTACTTTTTGAATTTCACCCCCTTTCCCGTTTGATGGAGTTTCACCGTGAAGATCTCGCCTATCGCCGCATCGATTCTTTCCTTGTCCGCTTGCCTGTTCGCATCCACTGGTGCGATGGCGCAGGATACTCAGTCTGCTGCCGCCCCGATCAAAAACATCGTGCTGGTACACGGCGCATGGGTGGATGGTGCGGGCTGGAAGCCGGTCTACGACATCCTCACCAAAGACGGCTACCACGTCACCATGGTGCAGGAACCGTTGACCTCGCTGGACGACGACGTCGCCGCCACCAAACGCGTGATCGACCTGCAGGACGGCCCGGCCATTCTCGTGGCGCACAGCTACGGCGGCTCGATCATCACCGAAGCCGGTGTCGATCCGAAGGTGGCCGGCCTGGTGTATGTCGCGGCGCATGCGCCGGCTGTCGGCGAAGACGAGTCGGACCTGGGCAAGCAATACCCGAGCTACACCTCGAAGCAGCCGGGCGCCATCAAGAAGACCGACGACGGCTACACGTATCTGAATCCGGCGGATTTCCCGAAGGATTTCGCGGCCGACCTGCCGGTCAAGCAAGCGCAGTTCGAAGCGCAGTCGCAGATCCTGACGGCAGCGAAGGTCTTCTCGCAACCGATGTCGGTCGCGGCGTGGACCACCAAGCCGAGCTGGGGCATCGTGGCCGCCGACGACAAGATCATCAACCCGGATCTCGAACGCTTCTACTACCAGCGCGCGCATAGCCACACCACGGTGCTGGCCGGCGCGAGCCACTCGGTCTACGAATCGCGTCCGAAGGAAGTGGCGGCAGTGATCGAAGACGCGGCGAAGCACGCGCAACAGTAATACGCCGAAGAGTGGTCAAGGGCGCGCCCGTGGAGAAGGGCGCGTTCGTGTGACGGCCCGGAACCGGGGGCCGACGCATCGGCATGCCGGAAGTGAGCGGGCGGTTCGAGCGCAGTCCTGAGCAGACCAGTACCGTTAATACTAGTATGTCTGCTGGACTGGATGCGGAGCGTGCTACCCCGTAGCATCGCCCATGGCCGTCCCAGCGCAACGGAAACAACCGAAGCAACCTGAGGCAACACCGAACGTTGCGCCGGACCATGCAGCGGCTCGCGCTCCGTGAATGCCGCCAGAGGTCCATTGATCCACGGCCACCGTCTACTCCGGATCGAAACATGGCGAACCCGCAAGAAAGCGTCGCACAAGCCTCCACGCCGCCGTCGCAAGACGGCGCGACTCATTGGAAGCGCAACCTGTTTGTCTGCGTCTTCGGCTCGTTTACCACCATCGTGGCGATGACCTTGCTGCTGCCGTTTCTGCCGCTCTACGTGGAAGAACTGGGCGTCAAGAACCACGCGGCGATCGTGCAGTGGTCCGGTGTCGCGTACGGCGCGACTTTTCTGTCCGCCGCGTTCACCGCGCCGTTGTGGGGTAAGCTCGGCGACCGTTACGGCCGCAAGTTGATGCTGATTCGCGCCAGCCTTGGCATGGCCGTCGCCATGTCGCTGATCGGCATGGCGCACAACGTCTGGCAACTGGTGGCATTGCGCCTGCTCGCGGGGCTGCTCGGCGGCTACGCGTCGGGGTCCACCGTGCTGGTCGCCACCCAGACGCCGAAGGCGCGCTGCGGTTGGGCGCTGGGCATTTTGTCGTCGGGGATCATGGCCGGCAATCTCGCGGGGCCTCTGATTGGCGGTTCGTTGCCGCCGCTCATCGGCGTGCGGGCCACTTTTTTCGCAGCCGGCGCATTCATTTTCATCGCGTTTCTCGCCACGGCGTTCCTGCTCAAGGAAGATCCGCACCGCGTCGTGAAGAAGCGCGACGCGCAGCACGTCGATTGGCAAGCCATCCCGGACCGACGGCCGATCGTCGCCATGCTCGTCACCGGCGCGCTGCTGATGGTGGCGAACATGTCCATCGAACCGATCATCACCGTGTTCGTCGCGCAGATCGTCGAGGTGCGCCAGGTGACCTTCGTGGCGGGGCTCGTCATGTCCGCGGCGGCGCTCGGCAGCATCCTCTCGGCGTCGCGTCTCGGACGGCTGGCCGACCGGATCGGTCATTGGAATGTGATCGTCGGCTGTCTGGCGGCCTCGGCCGTGCTGCTGATTCCGCAAGCGTTCGTGACGGCGGGCTGGCAACTTGTCGCGCTGAGATTTCTCATGGGCATGGCGCTCGGCGGTCTCTTGCCGTGTGTCGCCAGTGTCATCCGGCACAGCGTGCCGCAGCACATCGCCGGGAAAATGCTCGGCTATTCCACCTCCTCCCAGTACGCCGGTCAGGTGCTCGGCCCGTTGCTGGGCGGTTTTGTTGGCGGACACTTCGGCATGCGCGCGGTGTTCCTCGGGACCTGTGTGCTGATGGCGATCGGCGCGATCTACAACCATATCAACCGGAGCGTGGTCGGCCGCAGCAGCGTCGCGCTTTAAGCGTCGAACGACAGGCTGCGCCGACGGTTTTCACGCTGTGCCGGCAATGCCCCCTCCCTGAAATCTCACCGCATCGTCTCGGACTGCTTAATTCAACTGATGCGGCGGCAAACCTGCTCACGGAGAGTGAACAGGTTTGCCGCCACTGCTTCTTGAAATAGCGTGCGCCATGTGCTTTTATAAGATCTAACTCACATACTTTGAACGGCGTGTGAGCCGGGGACTTCGCAAAATAGCGTATCAACGCCATCGTATTGCTAATCGTAAGCATCTAAGAACGACTCGCCAATAAGGATGAGGTTAGCCAATGAGTACGATAAACAAGGGGATATCCGTTGTTGCGTGCGTGCTTCTGTCCGGATGCGGAACGTTGCTGTCCGGGTTGAATGCGGCCAGTTCGAATCTGGTCAGCGCCGAGCCGTTGAAGATAGACCAGACGGCCCTTCAGACGGCGGAGGTGTGCACGGATACGGGTGCGAGTACTTGCCGAAAGAATTTCATTCGAGGCGTGGTGCTCGATTCGATGATGAAGTGTCAGAAATTCGCCAATCAGCTGGTACTGACCGAAAATACGGTGAATACCTCGGGCGATATAGCGACGACCATCCTGACCGCGCTAGGCACGGTCTTTACGCCGATAACGACGATTCATGCCATGACCGCCGGCGCGACCGTGGTGAGCGGCAGCAAGTCCGCCATCAACGCCAATATCTACGCCAAGGCGTCGATCAGCAGCATGCAGTCGGCACTTGATAAGGTGTACACACAACCGATGCTCGCGTATATCACCGCCCTGAAGAATGCGGGCAGCGACTCCGCCATCGACGTGGGAAGCGAAGTGCTGAATGTGCAAATGCTCCATGGGAATTGCGCGCTTGCCGAGGCGGAGATTTTCATCAACGGGACAGTGAGCAGTGCCTCGCCCCAGACCGTCAACCTCGTACCTGGCGTGATGCCCGCATCGGGCGTTCAGGCCGCCGCAGCGGCAGGCGGATGACGCGATGAAGCAACCGATACGACCAACCGACTCTGACCAATCCGAGACTCCATGAACGCAATCGCACCGGGCGGAACACCCATTGAACATGTGTTTGTGCTGATGCTGGAGAACCGGTCGTTCGATCATCTGTTTGCGCTGTCGGGCATACCGGGTATCGTCGCGGCGACTTCCGGCAATACCAACAGCTATAACGGCACGACCTACGCGTTCGGCGGCGGGGCGCCCGACCCCATGCCCACCGACCCCGGACACGAGTTCACGGACGTACTCGAACAGCTTTGCGGCGCGGGCGTGCCGTTCACCAAAGGCGCGGCGTATCCGCCTGTCCTGAACGGCGGCTTCGCCTCGAACTACGCGACGAGCCACACGGAAGGCGCGCCGCCGCCGGCGGCCAGCGTGGGCGCGATCATGCAGGGCGTCGACACCGCCGCGCAGTCGCCTGCCATGTACCGGTTGGCGACTGAATTCGCGCTATGCGACGGCTGGCGTGCGTCGCTGCCTGGTCCGACCTGGCCGAACCGGTTTTTCCTGCACGGCGCGTCCTCGGCCGGCCTGGACCATTCGCCGACCTCAGCGGAGATGGCGGCATGGGAGCCTTTGGGTGGCTTCGCCTACCCGAACGGTTCCATCTTCGACGCACTGGGCAAAGGCAACTACCGTCTCTATCAGGACGACTCGGGCCTGCTGTGTGGACGGGTGCCGCAAGTGGCGTCTATCAAGGGCATTGGTTTCTTCGACGTCGACGGCCTGTCGCACTTCGGGGCCGACCTCAACGCCGGCTACACCGCCCGCTACACCTTCATCGAACCTTCCTATGGGAACATCGTCCAGAGTACCTACGAGGGCGGTACCTCGCAGCATCCCATGGACCGTCTGGCGGCCGGCGACCAGCTCGTGGCCCGCGTCTACAACGCGATCCGCAATTCGCCGTTGTGGCAGAGCAGCCTGCTCGTGATCCTGTACGACGAGCATGGCGGCTTTTACGACTCCGTCGAACCCGGCGAAGCAGCGCGGCCGAACGACAACGCGCCTGCGACGCTGAACGCGAATGGATTCCTGTTCGACGTCTACGGCGTGCGCGTCCCGGCCATCGTGGTGTCGCCGTGGGTCAGGCAAGGCGTGATCGACCATACCGTGTACGACCATAGCTCCGTGCTCGCGACTCTCGAGCGCCTGTTCGACATCCCGCCACTGACCGACCGCGACCGTAACGCGACGGACCTGCTGTCGCTGATTTCGACGACTTGCCGCGTCGACTGCCCGGAGACCCTCTGACCATGGCCCGACAAATCCCACCGGATAACCGCCATCTCCGCGACAACGAGCCTTTGCGCGACGGCACCAGCCTGATGGCCTTCCTGCACGTGCTGAAAAAAGCCCATATCGAGCTGGATGGCCACGCTCAGGCCCATCAGCGTTTCCAGCGGGTGACGACACGCGGCGAAGCGCGGCAATACATCGAGGACCTGATGCCGCCACTGCTGGCCGAGCGTGACCGGCAAAGACGGGCGCGGCGCTAGCAGTCGTTCGGGATGGGGATTCAGGATCTGGAGCACGTCGGCCCGCTCGCCGACGTGCTCCAGCAGGAGGGCTATCGGGCGCTGGCGTCGTGGGCGCCTTCATCGCCGTGATGCGGGAGTTTGTGCGAGACCTCGTCGAGCTTGTCGCCGAGCACGCGCCGCACGACCACGTAGAACACGGGGATCAGCAGCAGCCCGAGGAAGGTCGCGAACAGCATGCCGCCGATCACGCCCGTGCCGATTTCGTGCCGCGACGAAGCCCCCGCGCCGGTCGAAATCACCAGCGGGAAGACACCCAGAATGAAGGCCATCGAGGTCATCAGGATCGGGCGCAGCCGCAGCTTGCCGGCGCTCAGCACGGCGTCGTAGAGCGTCATGCCCTTGGCCTGTCCCTCCACCGCGAACTCCACGATCAGGATCGCGTTCTTCGCCGCAAGGCCGATCACCGTCACGAGACCGATCTTGAAGTAAATGTCGTTAGGAATGCCGCGCATCAGGCAGAACGCCAGCATGCCGAGCATGCCCAGGGGCACCACGAGCAGGACGGCGACCGGGATCGACCAGCTCTCGTACAGTGCGGCAAGACATAGGAACACCACCACGATCGACAGGATCATCAGCAGCGTCGCCGAATTGCCGGCCAGAATTTCCTGGTACGACTGACCTGTCCAGTCCGCGGCGAAACCCGATGGCAGCGCGGTGTCGACGATATGCTGCAGGGTCTTCATGGCCTCGCCGGTCGAATAGCCCGGCGCCGGGTTGCCGACGATCTCGATGGCGGAGTAGCCGTTATAGCGCGGCAACGCGACCGGACCCACATCCCAGTGCGTCTTCACGACGCTGGACAGGGGGACCATGTTGTACGGACTGAGCGAGGTATTGCTCGCGGAGGGATTGACGGTGGTCAGATAGCCGCTGGTGTTGGTGGTATCGGCGTATGAGCTGGCCGCGCCGGTCGAGGCGCTGCTGATTCCGCTCGGCGTATAGATGTGCTGGAACGCATCCACGCCCATCCGGTAGGGCGCGTCGGCCTGCAGATACACCCGCTTGACACGCCCCCCATAGGTGAACTGATTCACATAGTACGGGGCCAGCTCCATCTGGATGGCGTTGTAGACATCGGTCAGCGAGAGCCCCATGGCCTGCGCGTGTACGCGATCGACGGACATCTCCAGTTGCGGTGCATCGGGCAACGAATTGGGACGAATGCCGTAAAGCGTCGTGTTTTTGGCGGCGTTGCCCAGCAGAATATGTTCAGCCTGCGCCAGTTGCGCGCGCGACTGGCCCGCGCGAGCCTGCAGGAACATATCGATGCCGCCGAACTGGCTCAGGCCGCGGATGGTGGGGAGATTGACGACGAAGACCTGCGCGTCGGGAATCCCGTGCAATATCCTGTTGGCTTGCGGAATCAGTTGCATCGCGGTTTCCGGGCGCTTGTCCCAGTCGGTCAACTGGATGAACGCCATGCCCACGTTTTCGCTATTGCCCACGAAGCTGAAACCTTCAATCTGGAACACGGCGGCAATGTCTTTGCTGATGGGACTATGCTTGAGCTTGTCCGAGACTTCGGCCATGGCCTGGTCGGTGCGCTGGATCGTGGCGCCTGTCGGCAGGTTGACGAGCGCGAGCATGAAACCCTGGTCCTCATCCGGGACAAAGCTGGTGGGCAGACGTGTGTACAGAAGACCTGCCAGCATAGCCAGCAGCACGAAGACAATCATCCAGCGCGGCGCGTGACGCACCGCACCGCCGATCTGGCGAATGTAGGTCTGGTTGATACGTTCGAGACCGCTGTCGAACCAGCGGAAGACGACGTTCTTATGCTCGTCGTGCGTCGGTCTGAGAATCGCCGCACACAGTGCCGGTGTGAACGACATGGCAAGGAAAGCCGAAACGATCATGGATACGGCGATCGTCAGGGCAAACTGCGCATAGATGATGCCGGTGGCGCCCGGTTGCAACGCCGACGGCACGAACACCGCAGCCAGCACGACGGTGATCGCAAGGATTGCGCCGGTAATCTGGCCCATTGCCTTGCGGGTGGCCTCCCGTGGTGGGAGACGCTCTTCCGTCATGATGCGCTCGACGTTCTCGATCACCACGATCGCATCGTCCACCACAATGCCGATGGCGAGCACCATGCCGAACAGCGTCAGCTGATTGAGCGTGTAGTGCAGCAGCGAGAGGCCGATAAAGGTGCCCAGCAACGCCACGGGAATGACGAGCGTTGGAATGATCGTGGCGCGCAGGTTCTGCAGGAAAATCAGCATCACCACGAAGACCAGCACGATGGCCTCGAGCAGCGTGCGGACCACGTCGGTGATCGAGGCGGTAATGAACGGCGTCGTGTCGTAAGGCACATCCCACTTGACGCCGGCGGGCAGATCCTTGGCGAGAATAGCCATCTCGGCCTTCACGGCCTTGGCGACCGCGAGGGCGTTGGCGCCGGGCAGCAGATACACGCCCATGCCGCCGGCGGCCTTGCCGTTGTAGACCGAGGCCGAGCCGTAGGTTTGCGCGCCGAAGGTGATGCGGGCAACGTCGCTCAGCCTGACCACAGTGCCGTTGCTATTGGTCAGCAGGATGATGTCGCGGAACTGCTTGAGCGAGGAAAACAGCGTATCGCCGGACACGGTCGCGGTAAACGTTTGCCCCTTGACGGCGGGATCGGCGCCGAGCGAACCCGTCGCGAACTGCGCGTTCTGCGCGCTGACGGCGTTGAGCACCTGGGTGGTGGACAGGCCGTAGCCCTGTAGCTTGTCCGGATTCAGCCAGATGCGCACGGCGTATTCCGAGCCGAGCATGAAGGTGTTGCCCACCCCATTGACCCGCGCGATGACCGGCTGGATCTGCGAAGCGATGATGTCGCTCAGGCGCGAGGCGTCGATGGCCGGATTGTTCGACTGCAGCGACACGAACATCAGGATGTCGGGACTCGCCTTGGCGACGACGACACCCTGCTGGGTGACCTGGGTCGGCAGCAGCGGCTGGGCCAGACTGACCTTGTTCTGCACCTGCACTTCCGCCGTATCCGGATTGGTGCCGGTCGCGAAGCTCAGCGTGATGGTGACGGTGCCGTTGGAGTTGGACGCCGAACTGAAGTACAGCAGGTTGTCGATGCCGGTGAGCTGCTGCTCGATCACCTGGGTCACGGTCGACTCCATGGTCGCCGCGCTGGCGCCAGGGTAGGTTGCCGTGACGGTGACTTCAGGCGGCGCGATGTCCGGGTAGGAATCGATGCCGAGATTGAGCATCGAAATCACGCCGAGGATACAGATCAGAATCGGGATCACCCAGGCAAAAACCGGGCGATCGATAAAAAAGCGGGGCATGGGGCGGCTTCCTTATTGTGCGTTGCCGGCGCTCTGCGCGCCTGCAGCAGGGGCAGAACCGCCTTGCGGCGAGGCTGCTGCCGGGGCGTGCCACGGGCTTGCCTTGACCTGGGCGCCCTCATGTGCGCCTTGCAGGCCTGAGACGATCACCTGCTCGCCGGCCGTGAGACCGCTGGTGACGATCCAGTCGGTGCCGGCGTTGTCGGTGGCGGTGACGTCCTTGCGCGCCACCTTGCCGCCGGCGTCGACGATCATTGCGTAGGCGCCGACCGTGTCGCGTTGCAGCGCCTCTTGCGGCACGAGGAAGACATCGTGCTGCTGGCCGAGGTTGACGTTCAGCGTCACGTACATGCCGGGCAACAACATGTGCTGGGCGTTCGGCACCCGCGCGCGCAGGTTGACGGCGTCGGTGGTCGCGTTGACGGTGACGTCGGAGAAATCCAGTACACCTGACTGATCGTACGGGGTGCCATCCGGCAAGACGATCTGCACCGTGGTCTGATCCTGCTGGGCGAGCGCGACATTGCCGCGGCGGTTCGCTTCCCGCAACGTCAGCAGATCCGCCGCGCTGATGGTGAAGTTCACGTAGAGCGGATCGATCTGGTTGACGGTCGTGAGGAGGGTGCCGCCGGAGCCGGCGTCGCTCGTGCTGCTGCCCACCACGGCGCCGACGGTCACCTGCTGCTGGCTGGCGACGCCGCCGATCGGCGAGGTCACTTTGGTATAGCCGAGGTTGACCCGCGCGCTGTCGACCAGCGCCTGGTCTGCCTTGACCTTGGCTGCGTCGGTGCGCACGGTCGCGTCGGCGTTGTCCACGGTCTGTTGCGACACGGAGCCGGCCGGCAACAGCTTGTGATAGCGCTCCGCGTTGACGCGGTCGTTCAACCAGGTAGCCTCGTCTTCGCCGAGCACGCCGAGGTCGTTGTTGAGCTGGGCCTGATAGTAGGCAGGGTCGATTTCGAACAGCACCTGGCCGGGCTTGACCTCGCTGCCTTCGGTGTAGACCCGCCTGAGCAGGACGCCGGAGACGCGCGCGGTGACGTTGGCGCTGAGGTAGGGCGCGAGCCGTCCGATCAGGGGGCGCGTGAGCGCAATGCTTTGCGGTTCGACAGTGACGACGCCGACCTGGGCGGGCGGCGGTGCCGGCGGCTGACCGTGACCGCTGCAGGCGGAAAGCGCGGCGAGTGCCGACAGCGCGAACAGGCCAAAGCACAACGTGTGATGTTTCATTGCGACAGGACTCCTGATGTTTGTTCCAACGGCTGCTGTGGGGAGGACGTATTGGCGCTTACCGCGGCGCCTTTTGCGTCATCCCACTGCCAGCCGCCGCCGAGATTCTTGACCAGCGTGACGCTGCTTTCGGCGAGCGAAGCCTGCGTGTCCTTCAGGTTCTGCTCGGCCTGTAACAGCGTGAGCTGCTGGGTGAGCAGGCTCTGCTCGCTGGCCGTGCCGGCCTGCAACTGGGCCTGTTCGCTCGCGAAGAGCTGGCGGTTGCGCTGGTAGATGTGGGCGAACGCCTGTTCCTGCTGCTGCAGATGGTTATACGAAGACAGACTGTCCTCGACGTTCTGGAACGCCGTCAGCACGGTTGCGCGGTAGGTCGCAACCTCTTCGTCGTAGGTGGCTTCGGCCTCGTGGACCGCCGCCGTGCGCGCGCCGCCATCGAAGATCGTCGCGGCCAGATCCGGGCCGAGCGTCCAGAAGCGGCTCGGCAGCGAGAACAGGTTCGCCAGTGTGTTGTGCTCGAAGCCGCCTTCCGCGGAAAGCGTCAGGGTCGGGAAGAAGGCCGCCTTGGCGACGCCGATCTTGGCGTTGGCCGCCGCCGCCGTGCGTTCCGCGTTGACCACGTCGTAGCGCCGTTCGAGCAGTTGCGAGGGGAATCCGAGCGGCACCTGGGGCGTGGCGAAGGCATAGTCGCGCTGCGGCGGCAGGGAGAAGCTGGCCGGCGGCGTGCCGATCAGCACGGCGATGGCATGCTCGTCCTGCTCGCGCGAGGTCTCGGTGGTTTGCAGGTCGGCAATCACGGCTTCCAGCGTGTCCTGTGCCGTGAGCACGTCGTCGTTCGACGCAGTGCCCTGCAGAAAACCGGCCCGCGTCATCTCCAGAATGCGGGCGTCGAGTTGTTGCTGCTGCTGGAGCGAATCGATGTCGATATCGGCCTGGCGCAGCGCGAAGTAGTCGGAGGCTACGCTCGCCGCGATCGACAGGCGCTCGCCGGCAAGCTGCGCGTCGCTCGCCTCGGCGCTGGCTTTGGCCGACTCGATCTCGCGCCGGACTTCGCCCCACAGGTCGAGCTCCCAACTCGCGGAGAGATCCGCGGTGGCGAGGTTGGTCACGCTGCCCGCGCCTGTCGTGCTGGCCCCGGCGCCGGTGCCGCTGCGCGATCCGGAGAGGCCCGCGCCGACGGTCGGAAAGAGGCTCGCGGTGTTGGCGTCGACCGTGGCTTTGGCGAGCCGGTAGGCGGCTTCCGCGGCGGCGATCGACTGATTCGCCTTGAGCGACTGCTCGATCAGATGAGACAGGGTGTCGTCGCGATAGTCGAGCCACCAGGTGCTCGAAATCGCACCTTGCGGGTTGGCCTGCGCGCGCTGCCAGTCGGCTCCTTCCTTGAAGGTGGCGGGAAGGTCCAGTGCGGGCCGGCGGTAATCGGGACCCACGGCGCAGGCCGCGATGCAGAGCGTGGCAACGAGGGCGCAGCCGAGCCGCAGGCTGCGCCCTGATGACCGCACCGGCTTGCGGCGGTGCGTGTCGGGCGATAAAACGGTCGGGCGCAAGAGGCGATCTTTGCGAATAGGACTACTTATCTTCGAAATAGAGCGCGCAAGTCGACCGGGTGGAAACAGGTTGCTCAAGTGAACTCCGTTTGGCCGTATACAAGACTTCGATGTCGTCCGGAAACGGATGAGCACCGCAGGGCTTTCGTGCTCGACATCGGGCGAGCGCAACGGCAGGGTGAGCGGGTCGTCTTGTCCGATGAACCGAACGCACGAGCACGTTAAATGAAATCGCGGCTGGATAAATTTCAGTTTGAAATAATCGGAAAAACGCGCTAATGCCGGCTTGCGCGAGGCCAGTTATGATCCGGTCATGTGATTGAATGGGCGGCCGGTGTGTCGCAAGACATGTCGTGGTGTTAAACAGGCCTGAAAGGAGCGTGTGCGTGGAGGGTGAAACGATTCAGGTTCTGCTGGTAGACGACGACGCCGGCCTGCGCGACCTGCTCAGAAAGTTCTTTCAGCAGCGCGGCATCGAGTTTTCGGTCCTGCATAACGCCACCAATCTGGCGAACCGGCTGGCACTGGAGCGGCCGTCGATCGTGGTGCTGGATGTGATGATGCCGGGCGTCGACGGACTGACCGCACTCAGGCAATTGCGCGAGATGGGCGATGCGATTCCCGTCATCATGCTGACGTCGCTCGCGGAAGACCTGGACCGGGTGGTCGGTCTCGAGTTCGGCGCCGACGACTATCTCGGCAAGCCGTTCACGCCGCTCGAATTGCTGGCGCGCATCAAGGCGGTGCTGCGCCGCCATTCGAGCCGGGCGCCGCTGGTTGCGAGCGGCCGCGCAACGTACCGCTTCGGCAGGTTCCGCCTGGATACGGCGGCGCGGGCCCTGTTCTGCGACGACAAGCGGATCAAGCTGACAGGCACGAACTACGCGCTGCTTGAAGTGCTGGTCACGCATCCGATGGAAACCTTGTCGCGCGCGAAGCTGCTCGATTTGCTGTACGGCCCGGATGTGGATATCACCGAGCGCGGCATGGACCTCTCGGTGTGGCGGCTGCGCAGACTGCTGGAGGAGGATCCGTCGCAACCTTGCGTGATCCAGACGGTACGCGGCGTGGGGTATATGTTCGTGCCGACCGACAGCGACGATGAAAAACCCGTTTAACACGATCTTCGGCCGCGCTGCGCTGATGACGACGAGCCTGCTGGTGCTGGCCTACATGGCGTCGCTCGTCGTGCTCGGCTTCGAAGCCAACGAGATACACGCCGAACATGCCTCCCGCGGCGTGCAGGTGGTCGAAGAGGCGCGGCGCGACAGTATCGAGGCGGCCCGGCACATTGCGGCGACGCTCGGCTCGACCTATCTGGATGCGGACGATGCGACGCCCGGTAACGAGCCGCCTTCGCCGCGGGACACGCACGGGTTCTACGAGAACGCGCTGCGCAAGAATTTGCCGCCGGGCAGTCAGGTCGTGCTGGCCGCGGATACGGGCACGGTCTGGGTCCGTTACGCCGGCGACACCCGCTGGCTGCGGATACCGGACGCCACCCTGACCAAGGGCCGCGTGCATACCGCGCTGGGATTGATGCTTGCACTGGCGATCCTGGTGGCGTTCCTCGGCGCATGGCAGGCGCAACGGCCGCTGCGCAGGCTGGCCACTGCGGCGCGCGAATTCCGTATCGGCGTCAGCACGCCGGTGGTGAAAGTGAGCGGCCCGCGCGAGGTGGCGGAACTCATCACCCGTTTCAATGAGATGATTCGCGAAATCAGCGAATACGAACAGGAGAGGGCGATGATGCTGGCGGGCGTCGCTCACGATTTGCGCACCCCGCTCACGCGCATGCAGGTGCGCGCAGACCTGCTGCCGGACGGCGCGGAACGGATCGGTTTTCTCGGCGACGTCGAATCGCTCGGCAGAATTGTCACGCAGTTCCTCGACTTCGTGCGCGACCGTGCGGACGGCTCGCCGCTTGTGTCTGTCGATGCCTTTTGCCAGAGTCAGTACGGCAGCGTTCCCCATGACGAGGACGCCGAAGACTCGCTGGTGAAACTCGATCTGCACGCGGGCGGCCAGTTCAGATTGCCGCTGGTCGATCTCGACCGCATTCTCGCCAACCTGCTGGAAAACGCCATGACGTATGGCGAGCCGCCTGTCGAAATCACCACGGTCGTGCAGCACGGCCTATATACGATGACGCTGCGCGACCACGGCCCCGGCATTCCCGACGATCAGCTTGACCACGCCATGCAGCCGTTCGTGCGTCTCGACACCGCTCGCGGCGGCGACGCCCATTGCGGCCTGGGACTCGCGATTGTGCGACGACTGGTACGCCGCAACGGCGGGACGCTGGGTGTCGCCAATGCGGCGGACGGTGGGTTGGTGGTGACGTTGGTTTTTCCGGATCGGATGGGGTGATCGGGTATCCCTACGTTTATCCGGCAACGTGACGTCCCGACGCGCGTTGCAAGTTGACGATAGCCGAACGTTTGCGAAGGGGTGGTTGGTGCCGGGCGGCGCTCCGTAATTCACGGGGCCAGGAATGGTTATCGCAGATTCAGGGGAAAGCAAGTTATTAATTCTTTCTTCGTAAGGAGATGCAGTTTGATTAACATCACTGCTCCGGTCCGCGATATCGACTACCCGTCCACTCAACTCCTCCCATCATGGGCAGTCCACCCGAATCCCCTCGCCTGATATCGCTCCCGGACAGCGAAAATAGCGCTATCTCCATCCGCGCCAAAGCCCTGGTCTTCGTCGATCCCGCCTCGGTCGAAATTCTGCGCGTCATCGAGCAGGTGGGACCCAGTTCGGCTTCGGTCCTGATTCTCGGCGAGACCGGGACGGGCAAGGAACTGGTGGCCCGTCACATTCATCATGTCAGCGGCCGCAGCGGCGCGTTCATCGCCATCAATTGCAGCGCCATCAATCCGCAACTGGCGGAGAGCGAACTGTTCGGCCATGAGGTGGGGGCGTTTACCGGGGCGCATAGCCGGCGTACCGGATACTTCGAAGAGGCCAACGGCGGCACGCTCTTTCTCGACGAAATAGGCGATCTCGCACCGGAACTGCAGGCCAAGCTGTTGCGGGTGCTGCAGGAGGGCGAAGTGACGCGTGTGGGGACGAACCGCGCCAGGCCTGTCGATGTTCGTGTGGTCGCGGCAACCAATGTCGATCTCGAACGCGCGGTACTGGCGGGCAACTTCCGCATGGACCTGTTCTACCGGATCAGCCTGGTACGGTTGAGGCTGCCGCCGTTGCGCGAGCGGCCGCAGGACCTGCTGCTGCTCGCCGAATACTTCCTCACCCGCTATTGCACCCAGTTGAAGCGACCGCAGCCCATGTTGTCCGAGGCGACGGTTCAGGCGCTGCAGGCGTATCCGTGGCCCGGCAATATCCGGGAACTGGAAAACGTCATTCATTTGGCCTTGCTGGTGTCGACCGGCAACCTGGTCCGTCCGGAGCATCTTCAGTTCTCCGAAGCGCTGGCAGGCTATGCGAAGCCCGCCGGCCACGGTGAAGGTCCGCCGCAAGCGGAAATCAAGGCCGGCGTACTTCGGCTGTTCCGTTCGCCTGGCGAGAACCTGCTGCGCGACATCGAAGAACTGGTGGTGTGCGAGGCCTATGCCTATTCCCGCTTCAGTCAGGTACGAACGGCCCAGCTCCTCGGTGTCACCCGTAATACGGTGCGCACTTTGCTGGTTCGACACGGTCTGCTGCAGGAAAGCCGCGCGGAATCCGCGTTGGACGAAGCCGAAGAATAGTCTTCGGCCATCCGATTCAAGTGGCGCTGCCTGTCGCTAGGCGGGGGACGCACGGGCCAGTTGCCGGGCGCGCGGCAAAACATGCTCGCCAACCCGGCTCGCCTCCTCGAGATTCGGATACGACGACAGCAGGAACGTATGAATGCCAAGCCGGCGATACTCGTCAAGCCGGGCCGCGACCTGATCGTAACTTCCCACCAGCGCGGTTGCCGCGCCGCCGCGGATCAGACCCACGCCAGCCCAAAGATTCGGATAGACCTCCAGCCTCCGCATGGACCGCTCCGTCGACAGGACACGGTGACTCAGTTCGGTCTGGCGCCGCTGTCCCACCGATTCGTAGGAGGCGAGTTGCCGCTGCGCATCGGCAAACATCTGCTCGGAGATGTCGTCCAGCAGTTGATCGGCGCGCGCCCAGGCTTCGCGTTCGGTCTCTCGCGCGATCACGTGAACCCGCAGACCAAAGCGAATCTGCCGCGCCAGTACGCCCGCTAGTGCACGGATCCGGTTGATCCGTTCGCGCACCATGTCCGGCGGCTCCCCCCACAAAAGGTAAGAGTCCGCCTGGCTCGAGGCGACCTGCTCGGCCAGGGCCGAGGCGCCGCCGACGTGCAGCCAGGGCGGCGTGTCGAGCGGCACGCCGGGGTGATTCGGGCTCAACGTATAGTGTTGTCCGGCAAAGCTCTGACCCGGGCCGAGCCACAAACGCTTCATGACGCGCAGGAACTCGCCGGTACGGCGATAGCGCTCGTCATGGTCGAGAAAATCGCCGACCGAACGTTGCTCGTAAGCACTCGATCCCGTCACGGCGAACAGTTGCAGACGACCCTGACACATCTGCTGCAGGGTCGCCGCCTTGCGCGCCACATGGACCGGCTGCTCGAGCCCCGGACGAAACGTCACGAGGAAGCGGATCCTTTGGGTTGTCCCTGCCAGCAACGCGGAGACCAGCCACGGATCCTCGAAGCCGGCAGCCGTCGGTACCAGCAGGCCGTCGAATGCCGCCGCCTCGGCCGCCAGCGCGACACGCCGCAGGTAGGCCGGTGTGGCCGGCCGATAGTCCCGCATGAAGTTGGCCGGACGAGGCAGGCCGCTATTGGCGAGATGCGGGCCATCGCCGTTGGTGGGCAGAAACCAGTTGAACTCGACTGTCACGGTTGACCTCGGATGACACCGCTCGGCATCGTCCCGGGACTTGCCTCGGGACCCTCGACCGATACAGCGTAAAAGCATTCGCGCGGGTTCGGCATGGCCGCGCCAAAGCGGCGCCAGGCATCGGCCAGGTCATGTCGAACGGCGGCCGGCGGGAAGCAGCGAAACAACAGGCCATCGCAGTGGCGGGCGGCTATCGCATACTCGTGCGCTGACTGCGGCAACCAGTAGACCGGAGGCATGGCCGCCGCCAGATCGGGAAGCTGCGCGTTCTCGACCTGGAAAAAGGTGCCGCGATATTGCAGCGGCACGCCTTGGCGTAAGGCCCGAAAGATAGTCAGGAACTCGACACACCGTTCGAGCCGCTGCGCATGGTTCAGATAGTCGCGTCCGGTATCGGTGGGCTCATCGAGTTCCATCTGCAGGATCAGGCGGCCCGCGCTTAGCGACTGCATACTCTGCGCAAGATGGGCGGCCACCACGGGCAGCATCGAGCCTACGCGCAGCCCAACCATCACGCGCAGATCGGGAATCTCGGCGGCGAGCGCCGCGGCCAGCATCCACGGGTCGGGCTCCTGCGGCTGGGTGGGCAACAGCACCGTGTCGACCCCCGCGGCTTGCGCGGCGCGCGCAAGCCCGATCCGGTCGGATAGCGCCAACGTGGCGCCGTCGTTCGTGGCAGCCAGTCGCAGAATGAGGTGCGGTGGAGTATGCGTCGCCAGCACGGGATCAGAACTTATAGGAAATACGCACGCCGATGGTTCTCGGCTCACCCACCGCCGCCACGCTATCGCCCGGCAGGAAGAAGTTCTTCGTCAAGTCGTACTGACGATTGAACAGGTTGCGCGCCCAGAACGTGAAGTCCCAATGTCCGCCCGGTGGCGTGACGGACACGCTCGCATTGACGAGCCAGTACGACTCGACGGTGTAACCCGGTCCGAGCAGCAGCAATTGCGAATACGTGTCGTGGAAGCTGTAGTTCGTCTCCGCGCGGAACCGGTACCCGTCGGTACGCCAGTTGTAGGACACTTGACCACCGTAGCTCAGGCGCGGAAAGCTCAGCGCCGTTCCCTGGTAATTGGTAAACACATTATGACCGGCCGCCGCCGATGCCTGCGTATCGTACGTGACAAACGGCGCAGTGTATTTACCTTCCTTGTAGCCTACGTATTGGGAGATCGTGAGTCCTGCAATCGGATCCCATTCGAGCTCGCTTTCGAAACCGTTGATCTCCGATTTGGGTGCGTTCACGAAAGTGCCGATCAGCGATTGCGAGTTGCTGTCGTACACCGCCGACAGCACCTGCTGGTCGCGGTAATCATAGTGGAACACTGACGTGTTCAGGCGCAAGCTGCGGTTCAGGTCGCTTTTGAAGCCGGCCTCGTAGGCGGTCAGCGTTTCCGGCTTGAACGGCGCAAGCGCATCGGAATCCGTCGTGTTGTGCGCTGTGAAGCCGCCGGACTTGTAGCCCCGGCTGATGGTCGCATAAAGCAGGGTCTTCGGCAGCAGGTTGTATTCGATGCCGATCTTGCCGGATGTCCCGTTCGAGGTGACCGACTGGTTCGGCGCGCTCGGACTATAAAACGGGCTGAACGACGAGTCCGTCACCGAGCCGGACTCGAAATTGGTCAGGTCGCGGGTTTCGTGTTCCTGGCGCAAGCCGAAGATGCCGTGCAGACGGCTTGTGATGTCGTAGGTCGCCTGGCCGTAGACCCCGAGTGTGTTGACCTGCTGGTCGTACGCGGTCAAGGCCATGATGCCGAGGCGATCGGTGAAGTCCGAGTAAAACTTCTCGTCGAGGCTGTCGTGAGAATAGAACGTGCCCGCTACCCAGTGCAGCCGAGATTGCGGATTGTTGGAGGACACGCGGAATTCCTGGGTAAATTCGTTGACCGTGTCGTTGAAGTACTCGTCCGAAGCGCTGTAGCTTGTAGCGTCCCAGTCGGCGTATTCGCGGCGGTGCAGGAAGTTGTAGGCGGTGATGCTGGTCAACTGAACCAGACCGAGGCTGTACGTGGCGGTCAGGCTGATGCCGTTGCTGTCGTTGTCGCGGCCGGGTTTGGCATCGGGCGAGATTCCAACCAGGTGGGCAAACGCCGGACTCAAACCCCAGCCCGTCGCCGTGTAGTTCGTATCGGCCGGCACCAGGACCTGGCCGGCCCCGCCGGACAACGACGTAAACGGCTGGATCAACGATAGCCCTTCGTTGTCCGACTTGTCGAAACCTGTATGGGCTTCAAGATGGAATTTCAGGTCGCGTGTCGCATCCCAGTCGAGTTGTCCGCGTACCGCCGCGGTGTCGTTGTTGCCAAGCGATTGACCGGTGGCACGATTGGTCTGCCAGGCGCCGAAGTCCGAGGTCGAAAAGGCCAGGCGTCCACGCAAGGTGTCGCTGATCGGCCCTGAAATATAACCCTCGTTGTTGAACAGATTGTGCGAGCCGTACTCGGTCGTGATGCCCGCCTCGAACTCGTTGGTCGGCTTGTTGGTAATGAAGTTGATCGTGCCGCCCGTCGTATTGCGGCCGTACAGCGTGCCCTGCGGACCGCGCAGCACCTCGACGCGATCGATGTCGAAGATCTGTCCTTGCGTCTGGATCGGCAAGGCGTAAGCCACGTCGTCGACATTGACGCCCACCGTCGACGAGTTGTTCGCGCTGTAGTCGATAAAGCCCACGCCGCGGATTCTGAATTGAGGCTGGCCACCGCCGAACGCCGGCTCGACCTCGACGCTGGCCGTGGCGTGCTGGAGATCGTTGACGTTGTTGACGTTCATGTCCTTCAGGTCGCGACCCGAGAGAACGGACACGGAAGCCCCCACATCCTGGGCGGACTGCTTGCGCCGCTCCGCCGTGATGGTGACGCTCTTTAGCGTGGCAACCGGTTTCTCCGCGCTCGCGCGTGATGCGCGAGTGGCCGGTACCGCGCTAGCGGCTTCCGCTTGCGATGCCGGCGGTGAACTTGTCTGTGCATGCGCGGCAAGCGGCAGCGTCAGCAGTGCGGATGCGCTGACCGATGCGCTCAATAATTTTTGTTTCATCTCAATCCCCGAGGAACACGCTGCGTGGGCCAGCGCAAACACACGGCATACGCCGCGTGAAGACATGACTGGCCCTGTTGTGATCCGGCTCGCACCGGAAAGGCGGGGGCACCTTATGCAACTGCTGTGCCAATTCATTTAAGGCCTACGGCACGGGGATTTTCTGCATCGCAAGCAGGGGCGATGCTGGATTCGCGATCATCCATGCAACCCGCCTGCTGACTTTCCAGCACAAGCGCGGCGCGCGATCACGTCTGCTGCTTTTCCAGCACATTGCGTGGAAAACAACGCGCGGCGTGCGACGGTATTCGTGCAAGCCCATGAAAAGCCGGGGAATGCAACGTTGGCTCGCGTCTTGCTCATGGGGATCCCGTTTGAATCCCGCTTCTCACTTCAGGATTTTCATGAGCACTGCTTCGTCATCCGATACGCCGCTGCACGCGTCCCTCCAGGCACCCGACGCGGAACCTCGCTCCGTGCAGCGCCGCCAGTTCATCGCAGCGGCAGCCGCCGCATTGGCACTCGAATACGCGCGACCTGTCCTCGCGGCAGCCAATTCGACGCAGCAGGCGGATGCCTCGACGCCAAAACACGGCGGCACGTTACTGCTGATCGCACAGCCGGAGCCGCCCTCGCTGATTAATGCACTGACGCCGCATGTGGCTTCGCAATACGTCGGCGGCAAGATCTTCCAGGGCCTGTTGACGTTCGATACCCAACTGAAACCGGTGCCCGTGCTTGCGAGCAGCTGGACCTCGTCGCCTGACGGACTGCATCATGTCTTCACCCTGCAGGAAGGCGTGCGCTGGCATGACGGCCAGCCCTTCGATGCCCAGGACGTCGTGTTCACGTTGAACGAGATTGCGCCGCAGGCATTGCCGCGCATGAAACTGACGGCGGCCAAATACTTCGAGTCGATCGAAGCAAAGGGCGCCGGGCAAGTGGAAATCCGCCTGAAGAAGCCGTATGGCGGCCTGTTCGATCTGCTCGGCAGCGGCTTGCTGCCGATCTTGCCGCGCCATCTGTATGCGGGCAAGGATGCGCGCAGCAATCCGGCTAACCAGCATCCGGTGGGGACGGGGCCGTTCGTGTTCAAGGAGTGGAAGCATGGCGCCTATATCCGGCTCGAACGCAACCCGAACTATTGGAAGAAGGGCCTGCCTTACCTTGACGGCATCGTCTACAACATTCTTCCGGATGCATCGGCACGGGCGATTGCGTTCGAGCAGAACAACGTTCATGCACTGCGTGCGGGCGACGTCGATTACGCCGACGTCAAGCGGCTCTCGAAGCTGCCCGGTGTCGAGTCCACCACCAGCGGCTGGGAGTTGTTCTCCGGCATGGCCTTCCTCGAACTGAACCAGCGCAAGCCGCCGTTCGACAACGTGCTGGTTCGTCAGGCCGTGCTGCATGCGCTGAATCGCCAGTTTATCGTCGACAACATTTTCTTCGGCTTTGGCAAGGTCGCGACGAGCTCGTTCATTTCGACCACGCCGTTCTACGACCCAAATACGCCGCAGTTTCCGTATGACCCCGACCGCGCGCGGGCGTTGATCCGGCAATCGGGTGTCGACGTCGGCAAGACCACGCTGACCCTGGTCAACGGCGAGAAGGGCGGGGCGTGGGAGCGGGTGGCGGAATATACGCAACAGGCACTGAATCAGGTGGGCTTCAAGATCCGGGTGGAAACCACCGATGCCGCGAGTTGGTACGCTCACGTGGCGAACTGGGATTTCGATTTGAGCTACAACTTCCTGTTTCAGAATGCCGACCCGGAGTTCGGGGTGGCGCCGCTATATCGCGCCGACGGCATCTCGAAGGGCTCGCCGTTCAATAACGCCGAGGGATACAACAACCCGAAGGTCGATGCGCTCTGGGATGCCGCTGCGCAATCCACCGATCCGCTCAAACGCAAGCAGATCTACGGAGAAATCCAGACGCAGCTCGCCAACGATGCGGCGATCGCCAACATCTTCGAGATGGTCAACCCGACGCTGTATCGCAGTAACGTGCATAACCTGCTGCGTACGGCGACCAGCCTGAACGACAGCCTCGACACTACGTGGATCGGTTAACCATGCGCGGCGTGGTCTTTCCTGTTCTGTCGCGGCTCGGCAAGGCGTTCCTCGTCGTGCTGGGCGTGGTGGTGGTGAACTTCTTTCTGATCCGGCTGGCCCCAGGCGACCCGGCAATGGTGCTGGCCGGTGATGCCGGCTCGGGCGACGCCGCCTATGTGGCTCACCTGCGCGATGCCCTGGGTTTGAGCCGGCCGCTTGCCGAGCAGTTTTTCGTGTATCTCCGCAATCTGGCGTACCTCGACTTCGGCTACTCCTACCGCAGCCAGGAGCCCGTGTTGACGCTGGTGCTCGAGCGACTGCCCGCGACCCTGCTATTGATGGCGGCCGCGTTCGCCGTTTCGCTGGCAGGCGGCGTAGCGGCGGGCTTGATCGCCGCTTACGGCGAAACCCGCGATAACCGGTGGCAACGCTGGTTATCGCGCGGCATCAGCGCCGGCTCGTTGCTGATCTATGCCACGCCGCTGTTCTGGCTCTCGCTGATGTTACTGATCGTGTTTTCGGTGGTACTCGGCTGGCTACCTTCCTTCGGCATGGAAACCGTCGCGGCCGGCTATACGGGCTGGCGGCACCTTGTCGACGTCACCGCGCATCTCGCCTTGCCCGCGCTGTCGCTCGGCGCCGTGTACGGCACGGTCTACGTTCAGTTGACCCGTGCGGCCGTGCTGGATGTGATCGGCCTCGAGTTCGTCAAGACGGCACGTGCCAAGGGCGTCCCCGAGCGTCGCGTGCTGTTCGCGCACGTTCTGCGCAATGCACTGCTGCCGGTGATCTCGTTCGGCGGCATTCAGTTGGGACAGCTTGCAGGCGGCGCCCTGATTACCGAAACGGTGTTCGCGTGGCCCGGTCTGGGTAGCCTGATGTTCGACTCGCTGTTGCAACGCGACTACCCGGTTCTGTTAGGCATCCTGATCGTGGTGTCGGCGCTGGTCGTGGTGTTCAACGTGTTGACCGATCTGCTCTACCGGTTGGCCGATCCCCGCATTGCAGCTGGGGTAGCAGCATGACGCGACTCTTCTGGCGCCGGTTTCTAGGTGCACCCCGGACGCGGGCCGGCATGGCCGTGCTTGCCGTGCTCGTCGTACTTGCGTTGATCGCTCCGTGGTTCGGCACCTCGCCATGGAACATGGTTGCCGCACCTCTGATCGATCCGCTTACGCAGTGGCATCATCCGCTGGGCACGGACATGCTGGGCCGCGATGTCCTGACCGGACTGGTCTGGAGTACGCGTGCGTCGCTGGCGGTCGGTCTTGCAGCGACTGCCGCCACCTTGATGATCGGCGCGGTAATCGGTGTGCTCGCCGGCTGGTTCGGCGGGTGGCTCGACGATCTGTTGATGCGGGTCACCGAACTCTTTCAGACGATCCCCCAGTTCGCGCTTGCCGTGGTGATCGCGGCCGTACTAGGCGCCTCGCTGAATTCGACGGTCGCCGCTATTGCGATCGTCTCGTGGCCGGTCGTCGCACGGGTCGTGCGGGGCGAGTTTCTGAGCCTGGCGCAGCGTGAGTTCATTCTGGCGGCCCACATGGTCGGACAGCGTCCGTTCACAATCGTCTTCAGACAACTGCTTCCCCATGCGCTTTCCCCCGTCGCGGTCCTTGGCTCCCTGATGGTCGGCAACGCGATCCTGACCGAATCGGCGTTGTCGTTTCTGGGTCTTGGAGATCCGGGTTTGATGAGCTGGGGTTTCATGATCGGCGCCGCGCGCAACATGATTCGCGAACACTGGTGGCTCAGCGTGTGGCCTGGGCTTGCGATCGTGGTGACGGTCCTCGCCATCAATCTGGTTGGCGAGGGATTGCGGCAAGCGCTTGCGGTGTCGCAACCTACGTGGCGGGGTGGTCGATGAGCATGGACATCAAGGCGCCCCTGCTGTCGATTGAGCACTTGACGCTGGCCTTACCCGGCGGGGCCGACCGTCCTCATGCCGTGCGAGATATTTCGTTGAAGCTTGAGCATGGCGAGGTGTTGTGCCTCGTCGGCGAATCGGGATCGGGCAAATCCATGCTCGCCGGCGCGGTAACGGGACTCCTTCCGCATGGCGCGCACCGGCAGACCGGACGTATCGTGTTTCGCGGCGAAGACCTCACGCAACGTAGCGCGTCGGCCATGCGCGAAATCCGCGGGCGTGACATCTCCATGATCTTTCAGGAGCCGATGTCGGCGCTCAACCCGTTGCAGACGATCGGCAGTCAGATCGAAGAGACGATGCGCGTGCATGGTGTACTGGCAAGACGGCACGAGAGAAGTGCCCGCGCCGCGCGCGTCGTGGAGCTGCTTGAACTCGTCGGTCTTCCGCAACCGGAACGGCTGCGGCACGCGTACCCGTTCTCGCTGTCGGGCGGCCAACGGCAGCGCGTCCTGATTGCGATTGCGCTCGTCCTCGAACCCTCGCTGCTGATTGCCGATGAACCGACCACCGCACTCGACGTCACGACCCAGGCCAAAATCCTTGAACTGATCAGGCAGGTTCAACGAAAAAGGCACATGGGGATCCTGTTTATCACGCACGATTTCGGCGTGGTGGCCGAGATCGCGGATCGTGTCGCGGTGCTGGAGCGAGGCGTGCTGGTCGAGTATGGCGAGGCGCATCAAGTGCTGAATCATCCGCGCCATCCGTATACGCGCCAGTTGATCGACGCCATCCCGCATGGACGTTTCCATGGCCGCCCCATTGCTGACGACATACCCGTGTTACTGGATGTGCAAGGCCTGAAGAAAGCTTATCCGGCACGAGAGGCGTCGTCCTTTGCCTTCTGGCGACAACGCGCAACGGTACCCGCGCTCAGCGACGTGAGCTTTACGCTGCGCCGTGGCGAAACGCTTGGCGTCGTGGGCGAATCCGGATCGGGAAAGTCGACGCTGGCCCGGGCGTTACTGCGCTTTAGCCGCTTGGAAAGCGGACATATCCGCTTCGAAGGACAGGACTTCGCCCATCTGGCAAACAAGACGCTGCGCCCGTTGCGCCGCCACATCCAGATGGTGTTTCAGGATCCGGTTGCCTCGTTGAACAGCAAGCAAACGGTAGGGCAGATCATTGCTGCGGGTCCGATTGCGTATGGCGTCCCGCCTGCGCAAGCCCATCGCGATGCGCGCGACCTGTTGACCCTGATCGGCCTTCCCGAACAGGCCGCCGAGCGCTATCCGCATCAATTCTCCGGCGGACAGCGGCAACGCATCAGCATCGCGCGCGCACTCGCGCTCGAACCGAAGATTCTGGTAGCCGACGAGGCCGTATCGGGTCTCGACGTCTCGGTGCAGGCCCATGTGCTGGAACTTCTGCAAACGATCCAGCAGAAGATGGGGATGGCGCTCATCTTCATCACGCACGATCTGCGCGTCGCCGCTCAAATCTGTCACCGTATTGTCGTGATGCGTGCCGGACAGATCGTCGAGACAGGGGAAGTCGCGCAGATTCTCGAATCACCCCAGCACCCGTACACACAGCAGTTGATCGGCGCCATACCGGGCAGACAGTCGCAACGGGGTGAGCGCACGAATGCCGCGACGGAGCGCGCCTGCTCCGTCGTCACACTGGATGAACAGAGAATACGATGAGCAATGCCTTCGACGAGAATCTGCTGACCGCGAACGTGGTAACCGGAACGGACATTGAAATCCGTCCCGGACGCGTACTCAATCTCACGAGCCACGAAGCGCACTCCGGTTCGCCGCATGCCGGTAGCGTGGTGTTTCTGGCGCACGGCGGAGGAGGGAATAAAAACCAGTGGCGTTATCAATGGACCTACCTGGTCGAGGCGGGCTACAACGTCGTCGCATGGGACTTCCTTGGGCACGGCGCCAGCCCACGGCCACCCGCCAACACGCCGCTGGCGTATCAGGGCGAGCAGACGCTACTCGATTACCTCGCCATTTTCGATCGCTATAAGCGCGCCCACAACGTGCTGGCCGGACACTCGCTGGGTACGCGAAGCACGCTTGGTGTGTTGCAAAGACTTGCGGCGCAACAACGGCTAGCGGAAGTGAACGCTGTCCTGCTGCTCGGCACGCAACTGGCCGCGCCTTCTCTCGGTGGCCTGCTGAATCTGCCCGCGTGGCTGTTCAGCCTGCTAAAGCCGGTGTTGGCAAAGCGGTTCCGTCGCCTCGCCTGGCATCCCGATAGCAATCCTGTTCTGATCGACTACGAAAGCCGGATATCCGACAGAAATTCGACGGCTGTGATGCAGGCGGTGATACGCGGCGCGTGGCAGGTCGATCCGGCCCAGCTCGATGCACTGCGCTTGCCCATCGCTATCGTGTCGGGAGACCGTGACGGACTCACGCCGGCGGCCGGCGCCCGAGCCCTGGCTGAGAAGCTGCCGCAGGCAAGCTTCATCGAGCTGAAAGACTGCGGCCATCAGATCATGCTCGAGAAGCCTGACCAGGTGAACCAGGCGCTGCACGATCTTCTTGCCGTGCGGCAGCCGGCCTAGCGCGTGCTGTCCTCACGCGGCTCCGCTTCACTCAAGTGAAGCTGCGGAGCCGCGAATCGGTGAGCCGTTAGATCGGTTAGATCGCGTTGAACGCAAAGTTTCCGGCGCCGCAGACACTCGCGTAGTGCTGCCGGGTGCGTTCGGTCGGCCTCACCGCAATCCGCTCGGCAAGGAGCGCACGGGTCAGGCTGAGTTGCCCGGCGCGCTCGGCCGCGGCAATGAGCGTTTGCGTGATGAGATCCCGCTGCGCGTGGCTGCCGCCGATGCGATACGCGTGGTAGCGCACCGGCACAATGAGCTCGACGGCGCGAGCGTATTCGCCTGCGGCAAAGGCCAATACGCCGTCGATCAGGCGACGACCCACCTCAGCCATCACTCTGTGGCTGTCTCCCTGGCCTTCACGCTTATAAAGCTCAAGCGAGCGGCGCAGGCGTTCGATATCCAGCGGGTTGCCGGCCCGCGCAACCGCGAGCGCAATATGCAGGTCGTTGAAGACCAGCACGTGATCGTCGACATGGGTCAGCCATTGCGCGGCCACGGCGCCCCAGCGATCTCCCACATCGGCCCCCGCCAGTTCCAGGCGCCAGAGCAGGGCGGAGGCATCGACGAGATCGAGCAGGAAGTCGCCTGGCAGTTTCGGCGCCACGTACTGATCGTAGTCGGTCAGCACCTTGTCGAAGCGTTCTTCCTCAATCAGATACAGGGCGAGATGCCAGCCATTGTGGACGGCGAGCGCATGGGCGCGACGCCAGGACGGCCGGCCCGCCTGCAGGAACGCAATGCCCTCGGCCTGGCGGCTTTCCGTTTCCAGCACGTGTGCCACGGCATGAATCGCCCAACCGTCTTCGGCATTGCGTGCAATGGCGGCGTGAGCGATTTTTTCCGCGCGCCGCAGTTCGCCCGCTTCCTCGAGGCCGAACGCATACTGTCCGAGGATATAGCCGTAGTTTTCGCCTTGCGGGTCCCAGTGCGGCAGAACCCGCGCAATGGAATCGCGGATGCTGACCGATTGACCGAGGCAGAAGTAAGCGTCGTGAGCAAAGCGCAAGGCGAGCGCGTCGGTCGGATGGTCGACGAGGATGCTTTCCCAAAGATCGATCGCGCCGGCGATGCCACCTGCGGCCAAGGTCTTCACGGCGGCGAGGTGGCGGGTTTCGCGCGACGTTGCGCCGGCGCCGGCACGCTCGGCTGCGGCGAGGGCGGTGGCAACGCGCGGGTGGTCGGCACGAAATCCGCCCAGCAAAAACAGCGAAGCGATCGCGCTGCTGCCCAGACTGAAGTCGGGATCTTCATTCACCGCGTCCTGCAACCGGCCGACCGGGTCGCCCTTCCAGCCGAAGTAGTCCGAGATGGCGTGGTCGAGCGCTACGGCGGATTCTGCCGCTCCTGTCACCTGCAGGCCCTGGGCGTCCGTGACCATCAGAAGTGCGGAAGGATCGATACGAAATGCTGCAGGACGCCGCCGGCATATCCCGTGAAGACGGACAGCAGCGAGCCATCGACCGTGCCGGAAATTTCCCTGTGGAGGCAGGCCAGAACGGCAGCGACCAGCAGCACGGTGCTGACCTGCCTAACGGAAACGCGATGCGGGTCCGATGGCGTGGTGGTGCTTTCCGTCGCGTCGTCGAGCGCGCTATGAGGGTGGTAGCCGATTCCCTTCATGGGTGGTCCGTAGGTGGGTTTCAACCTGTCGAGTGTCCGCAATCGCGCGACCGTACCGAACTAATCTTTTCGCATATGCATAGCAGTGCCACGTCTTTGGAATTTCACCACGAAGCGCGCCGAAGCGGCCGCCGGGCCTTGATTCGTTTTCCGAAAACCAATCCATAAAAGCTTCTTTGCGCTTCCTTATCGAGGCCGCTAGATTCATTGAAGCAACAATGAATCGACGGAGGCGGTATGGCCACACATTCAGCGGCACTTTTCTGGGACGGCGTTCGACATCCTGTGCGCAGTGTCTTGCAGCGCCTGTCGAAACGCGCGCCGGTTGCGTCTGATTCGTCCGCGGAGCGCGCGGCCGACGCGGCCTATCGCTGTCAATCTCCCGAGCGGCTCGAACGCATTGCGGCCTACGCACGCTGCGGTTATTTCCACATGGAATACACTGCCGGCATGTTCGTCGTACCGCTCGATATTCCACCGGAGCGATTCTGGCGATGACGACGATGCATAGGAGAACACGATGACTGAAGCGGTTGGGCAAAACCACGCGCGCAAGCGTCTCGCGTGGGTTGCGGGAGTCGGGGCGAGCGCCGGACTCGGAGCGGCGCTGGCGCGCCGCTTCGCGCGCGAGGGCCTTGGCGTCGCGGTGACAGGGCGTTCGCGCGACCGGCTTGATGCCGTCGTGGATGAAATTCGCGCCGCGGGCGGCGCTGCTTTCGCAGCCCCTGGCGACGTCACCAGCGAGAGCGACCTGACTGCCATTGCACGGCAACTCGCCGGGACGGGTACGCTCGAAGCGGCGATTTTCAATGCCGCCGGTGCGACGCGCGCCGCGACGCTCGAACTGAGCGCGGAGCAGTTTGAGGCGGCATGGCGCGTCACGACCCTGGGCGGCTTTCTGTTCGCGCGAGCGGCATTGCCCGCCCTGCTGGCCACGGGCCGAGGTTCGCTGTTATTCACGGGCGCCACCGCGTCGTTGCGCGGCCGTCCGCCGTTTGCCGCGTTCGCGTCCGCCAAAGCCGGTCTGCGCTCGCTAACGCAGAGCCTCGCGCGCGAGTTCGGGCCACGGAATATCCACGTCGCGCATGTGGTGGTCGATGGCGGTATCGACGGCGAACGCTTGCGGACGTCCTCGCCACAGCGCGTGGCCGAACGGGGACCGGACGGTCTGCTGAATCCCGACGAGATTGCCGACGCCTACTGGCATCTCCATCAACAGGGGCGCAGCGCATGGTCGCAGGAGATCGATCTGCGGCCGTTTAACGAATCGTTTTAAGGTGACGACAGGAATTCTTTTGACAGGTTGGTGAAAGAACCGGTCATTGAAGTACCGCATTGACGTACCGGTGCGTCTGGCTTAGCTCGCCTGCAGACGAAAAATCCCTCAAGCCTCGGCCTTCTCGTGCCGTTAGCACGGCATACGTATCCATAAAACGGACCGGCCGAGCGTCCACTGAGAATGCAGAGCACCGAGACATCTATCAAATGGGGTGAGGTTTTGGCCGCGCACGGCCTACGAGCGCCTGTCCATGGTTGACGCTTCCACGCGCCGCAACGCGGCCGACAGCGTTGCCCCGGGCGCGCCGACCATCGAAGCCCAACTGGAAGCGATGCGGGACGGCGGCCGACCGTGGGCTGCGGCATGGGCGTGGTATCGCGCCGGGGAACGCTTGCACCTTGCCGGCCAGGGCGGCGCGGCGCCCGAGTGGCCGCACAACGTCTCCCACGAACGGCTGGCGGAACTGTGCGCCGAGCGCGGGTGGCACCGCTGGCCCACGGGATTCGGCGAGAGCGTGCTGGGCTGGCTCGTCGCGCCCGCCGAATTCGGTGGCGACCCATCCCTGGGGGACTGCGCCCGGAGCCTCGGCGAGCGGGCGCAGACCGATGCGCTCGCGCGGGCCCAGAACACCCAGCGCGTGCTGTATGAGATCGCCTATCTGGCCAGTTCGGTGCCCGATCGCGCGGCGTTCCTGCAGCGCGTGCACGAGCGTCTGGGTACGCTGATCGACGCCGAAAACTTCTATCTGGCGCTGTACGACCGCAAGAGCGGCAAGATCACCTATCCGTATTACGTCGACGTGATCGATGCGGACGTCATCGAAGCGGAGAACTACGACATACTCAACCCCGACCGCCTGTCGATGACGGCGCAGGTGCTGACCACCGGCGAACCGCTGCTCGTCGATGCCGCGATGATTCGGGCCGCGGCGGCTGAAGGCATTTTGTATCCCATTGGCGATCTGCCCGAGTTCTGGATGGGCGCGCCACTGAAGAACGCGTCGGACGAAGTGTTCGGCATGCTCGCGATGCAGGTCTACGACGTCGCGCGCATCTACAGTGCCGAGGACCGCGCGCTGTTTCTCGTCGTGGCGCGACACGTGGCGATGGCGTTGGACCGGATCCTCCACCGGGCCGACCTCGAGGAGCAGGTCGCCCGGCGCACCTCCGAACTGTCGCGCGTCAACGCGGCGCTGCGCGAGGGCATCGCCGAGCGCGGGCGCGCCGAACACCTGCAGGCCACGCTCTTCCAGATTGCAGAGCTTTCCAGCCGTCCCGGCGACATGGTCGAGTTTTTCCGCAGCCTGCATCGAATCGTCGGAGAGCTGCTCTATGCGCATAACTTCTACATTGCGCTGTTCGATACGGAGAAGCAGACCGTGTCGTTCCCGTATTACGTCGACGAACACGTGCACGAGCCGCCACCGCCGCGTCTCGGCCGGCGCGGCCTCACCGAATATGTGATTCGCCAGCGCAGTCCCTGCCTCATCGATGCGGACGGCGCGTTACGCCTGATCGCCGATGGCGAGATCGACATGAGCAGCCAGAATGTGCGGCTATGCTCTTGGCTCGGTGTGCCGCTGTTCGACGGCGAGGACGTGCGCGGGATGCTCGCCGTACAAAGCTATGCGCCGCGCGTGCGCTACTCGCAGCGCGATCAGGAGTTGCTGACCTTCGTGTCGCACCATATCGATACGGCGCTGTCGCGGCGGCGGGCCGCCGACGCCCTGCATGCGGCGAACGCGGAACTCGAAGCGCGGGTACAGATCCGTACGCGCGAGCTCGACAATGCCAATGCCCGGCTTCTCCACGAAAACTCGCACGACACGCTAACGGGACTGCCTAACCGCAGTCATCTGCTCGACCGCCTGCAGGCCGCGTGGAGCGCGTATTGCGAGGACGGCTGCCAGGTGACGGTGATGTTCATCGATCTGGACCGCTTCAAGATCGTGAACGACAGTCTCGGCCATCACTTCGGCGACCTGTTGCTGGTGCAGGCCGCGGAGCGCTTGCGGGGCTGCCTGCGTCCGGCCGATCTGCTGGCGCGTCTCGGCGGCGACGAATTTGCCGTGCTGTCGCGGGATGCGCCGTTGAACGATGCCGTCGCCGTTGCGCACAGAATCCTGGCGGCATTCGATCTGCCTTTCGATATCGACGAACACGTGGTGTTCTCGTCATGCAGCATCGGCATTGTGAATGCGGACGGTCAGTACCATAGCAAGCCCGCGGATCTCCTGCGCGACGCCGACATCGCGATGTATCGCGTGAAAAACGCGGGCCGCGATAGTTTCGTGGTGTTCAACCATGAGCTGCGACGGGAGGTGCTGGACGAGGTGGAGCGTGAGGGTGCGTTGCGTAATGCGCTCAAACGCGACGACGAACTGCTGCCGTTCTTCCAGCCCATCGTCGACATTGCCACGGGGGAGGTGGTCGCGCTCGAAGCGCTGATTCGCTGGCGGCAGCCCGATGGACGCATCATCGGCCCGGGCGAGTTTTTGCCGAGCGTCGAAGGGTTGCGGCTGATAGGGCGGCTCGACCTTTACATGCTCAGCCGCGTAGCGGTCATTCTGTCGGCGCCGCAGCATGCGAACTGGCCGCCCGTCCACGTGAACTGTTCGAGCTTTAGCATCACGCGGCCGGAGTTCGCCGACGAGGTGCTCGCGCTGTTGCACCGCTACGGTGTGGCGCCCTCGCGCGTGTGCCTTGAACTGACGGAAGGCGCGCTGGTGGCGGAACCCGATCTCGCGCGCAACACGATGCAGCGTCTCGCGGATAACGGCATGTCCGTGGTGCTCGACGACTTCGGGGCGGGCTTTTCGTCGCTGAGCTATGTGCACCAGTACCGCTTCAGCGGTCTGAAGATCGACAAGTCGTTTATCCTGGCGCTCACCGGAAGTCCACGTAGCCGCGCCATTGTGACGGCGATTGTGCGCATGGCCGAATCGCTCGGTTTGACGCTTGTCGCGGAAGGCGTCGAGGATGCGGAAACACTCGCCGTGCTGCGGGACATGGGAGCCGCACAGGCGCAAGGCTATTTCTTCGACAGGCCGATGCCGCTCGAGGCGCTGTTGCGTTCGGCGCATTGGGTGCGTTGGGTGGGCGATGCGGCTGAAACGCCGGCGTCCTGACGCGGCAGGCGGCGCAGGCCGGCGCTTCGCATACGCGATCAAACCGTCACGACAATCTTGCCGAATTGTTCGTTCGACTCCAGAAAGCGATGCGCCTCGACAATCCGGTCGAACGGAAAGGTTCTTGCAATGACCGGCCGGAATGAACCCGATATCAATCCGTCGAGGATGAACGTCTTGGTCGCTTCCAGTCGCTCCGGATCGCTGAGAAGCTCGTGAACGAGGTAGCCGCGCAGCGTGAGCGACTTGCTCAGGACGGCGAACAGCGGGAAGGGCGTCGGCTCGGGGCTCAAGCCGCCAAATTCGATGAGAATGCCGCCTCGCGACATGGCGGCCGTCAGGGGTTCGAAGATCGGTCCGCCGATTGGGTCCAGCACCACGCGCACCCCCTTTGGGCCGGCGATTTCCGCCAGCCGGGCTGCCAGATTTTCTTCCGCTGAGGCAATCGCGTGGGCCGCGCCTGACTCAAGCAAGGCTGGCTTCTTGGCGCCTGTTCGCGTCACCGCGATCGCGGTTGCGCCGACCCGGTTGGCAATCTGGATCGCGGCAAGTCCGACACTGCTCGATGCCGCCGTAATCACCACACAGTCTTCCCTGTGCAGTTTGGCAATGTCGATCAAGGCGCCGTATGCGGTGAGATACGACATCCAGACAGCGGCGGCCGCTTCCCAACCCAGCGAGGGGGGATGCTTGACGACCAGCCCGGCAGGAAACGTGACGAGTTCGCCATAGGCGGGCCAGCGGACCATCGACACCGGCGGCACGACGCTGACGGCGTCCCCTGGCGCGAAACCTTCGACACCTTCGCCAACCGTTTCGAGGATGCCCGCCGCCTCAAGGCCAAGACCGGAAGGGAAGGTCGGAGTTTCGATGTAGGCGCCCGCGCGCAGCAGCGCCTCGGCCCGGTTGAGACCTAACGCCTTGACGCGGATCTGGATCTCGCCGCGGCCAGGCCCGGGAACGTCGACATTCTCGATGCGCAGAACCTCGGGACCCCCGTGCTCATGAAAGCGAACCACTCGTGTCATCTCGCCGAACTCCAAAGTAACCGAACCGAATACACTATGCCGGTGCGCTTCAGGCGGATAAATAGCGTCGTAAACAGAACAGTCGAAACCAGGAGTTTTTAAACATGGATCGCCTTACGAGCATGGCCGTGTTCGTCAAAGCCGTCGATCTGGGTTCGTTCGCGGCCGCCGCGGACGCGCTCGCGCTATCCGGACCGATGGTAGGCAAGCATGTCCGGTTCCTCGAAGAGCGCCTGGGGGTGCGCCTCATCACCCGGACCACGCGCCGCCAGAGCCTGACCGACTTCGGGCGCGCCTACTACGACCGCTGCCGGGTGGTCCTCGCCGAAGCGGATGCCGCGGATGCGCTCGCCGCCGATCAACTGTCCGAACCGCGCGGCACGCTGCGCGTCACGATGCCGGTGCACTTTGGCCGGCACTGCGTGATGCCGGTCCTGCTGCAGCTCGCGCAGCACTATCCGGCGCTGGAGCTTGATCTGTCGTTGAACGACCGGTTCGTCGATCTCGCCGAGAACGACTACGATCTGGCGATCCGAACCGGCGATCTGGAGGATAAGGGTGGGGTGATCGCGCGTCGCATTGCGCGGCAGCGCATGGTCGTCTGCGCGTCGCCCAGCTATCTCGATGCGCATGGCCGGCCACAGCGGATAGAGGATCTCGGCAGGCACGATGGAATCATCTACCGGCGCTCGGGCCGGGTTCGCCCGTGGCTGTTTCCGCGCAATGATCAGCCTCCGATGGAAGTGACGCCGGCGCACCGGTTGCGGCTTGACGATCTCGATGCCATCGCCGACGCCGCGACCCTCGGTATGGGGCTTGCATGGCTTCCGTACTGGCTCGTTCATGAGCGCATTCAGGCTGGCGCGCTTGTCCAGCTACTGCCGGATCAGCCGGGATTTTTATACGACGTCTATGCGCTGTGGCTGCAGACGCCGCACTTGCCGTTGAAGGTCCGGGTGGCTGTCGACGCCCTGGCGGCCGCCTTGCTCAACTTCATGGCCTGAGCGGCGCAGACCTTGCTGGTCGTGACGCTCAGCGCTGCGCGCCGCAAACGGGTTCACCCGCGCTGTGGCGTCTGGGCAATCGAGGACCGGGACGGGCGGCGATTCAAGGAGCAATTGGCTGCCAGGCAGCTCGCCCCTATCAGTAAGGCGGCCAGGATCGCAATCACGAGTTGATAGGTCAGGATGGGGGTCAGCGCATGGGTGTAGTCGAGCCACACCAGCCAGCCTAGCGGACCGAGCGCCGCACCGAATGCCACTACACAAAGCAGACCGAGGACGGATTTCATCGCGACTCCCTCTCTGGGATGCCAGCCGGATACTCAAGGGTGGATTATCCGACAGAACCTGGCATCTTGTCGCTCGTGCACGCGAAGTGTCGACATATGCCTGAATGGAAACGCTTGGCGGGCACGGCCATCACTTCAGGAAGCGTGCGACGGGACCCGTGCAGCACGCACGGACAGAGGGTTCGCTGCCGGCACCAATTTGCCCTGTGTATCGACGAGGCCACTCGGATGTCCATCGGCATCCTGTAACCCGGAATTGTAGGAATAGAAAAACATCGGACCTATGGGTACCCGCGTGCCGAGGTCATCAAACGCGTTGAGAACCGCTTGCATCCCCTGGCTTGCCGATTGTCCCTGTTGATTGGGAAACTTCGTGGCGTCCGTAAATCCCCATTCTGTAATCCAGAAAGGCTTGGCCCGGCCAAGCGCCCATACGTCCGGACGCAGGAGCGCCGTCGCACTTGCCCCCGGATTGCCCGGCGACGCGTAAATGTGAGTACCGTAACCGTCGACGTGATAGCCGCTGTTATCCAGGTAGTTAAAGCCATCGACATCCTTCAGCATCGCGACGGCTTTTGCCGGATCTGAAAGACACTGTGGCGGACGGCCAGGCGCCGTATATCCATGAGCGATGCCAAACGTGATGATTTTCGCCTGCGGATAGTAGCGAGGATCATGCAAGATTGTCGCGCCGGTCTTCAAAAACTGTCCATAGCCCTGAAGCCATGCATGCAGCTCGACCTGATTCGCGCTGTGGCCGTTCGGCACGTCTGCATCGTAATAGTAGCTGTCGTCCTCGTTACCGAATTCGACCGCATCGATCGTCAGGTTGGCGTGCTTTAAAGCCCCCAGCAGATTACTGAATCGGCTGGCGAATTTATTCAGGTCTATTTCGCTCAATTTCTTGGATCGCCAGCCGTGATCGTTCATCGGCAGCGCACGATCGTAGTCTTCGTCCATCTGCAGAATGTTGACTAACACCTTGAGTTTCTGCTGCTTGGCCTCCCGAACCTCTTCGACGAAGTTGGCAACGCCCTGAGCCGATCCGGAAGTCGGTTCGTCACGAAACCAGGTCGCATGAAGCGCACGAATATCCTCAAACGTCTTTTGCCGCGTGGCTTCGTCCTGGCTGCTCAGCCCTGAACGGTCAATGCCGATTTCTGAAATCGCATGCGCGGAACCGCCTGATGTCGCATCTTGCGCGATTGCCGAACCGGACAATAGCGAACCGAGGAAAGCCATAGGAATGATGAACGCGCTGCATCGCTTCGTGACACGCATGATCAACCTCGGCGGGAGCGTTGCTCCGGGGCATGTCGCGCGAGAGTGGAATGCTTCGCTCAATGGCATGCTATCTCCCCGCGCAATGGCGTGCGAAAATCGGAGACGATGCTACCACAGCCATTTCGCCTCGTTTGGAGCGCGTCTTTGATGGAGCACGAGCGTTATTAGACCTCCCGGGCAATCCATCCGCCAGGCGGCGCCGTGAATCGCGACCGCTCCCGCGTCAAACGCCTCAAACAAGTGTGCTGGCCGCAATCGCCGCCAGAATGGCCGGAAGTTGCGCCGGTTTGACGAAATGATCGTCGAAGCCGGCCTTGAACGATTCAGCCCGCTCGGCGGGCGCGCTCAGCGCGCTCACCGCCAGCAGCAAGGGCGAGGAAACGACGTTCATGCGGCGGATTTCCCTTGCCACCGCTCGGCCGTCCAGTCGGGGCATCTGAATATCGAGCATCACCACGTCAGGACGCCAGACGCGGTACACAGCGAGCGCGCCGGGACCGTCTATTGCTGTCCGGATGGCGTAACCGTAAGCCTCGAAGAACAGGATGTACACCGCGAGCAGATTCGGGTCGTCGTCGGCGATGAGTAAGCGTTCAGCTTTTCCATTGGACATGGGGTTCCTGTAGGGTTGCCCCATGTGTCACGCAATTTAGGGACCCGATACAGTTAAAACAGCCATTTGCGCGTAAGATAAATTCAACCGATGCCCCATACTGATCTTTTCACGCTTATTTAAGGGCAAACATGCGATTGGCTGACTATATCTTGCGTGACATGGAAACGATCCTGGTGCAATGGGAGGCATTCGCCGCCACCCTGTTGCCGGCGGCCGTGGACATGAAATCGCTTGCCCTGCGAGACCATGCGCAACAGATTCTGCTGGCTGTAGCGAAGGACCTGTCGACGGTTCAGAGCAGGGAGGCGCAGGCTGAAAAATCAATGGGCCGGGCCCCCATACTGATCGGCGCTCCGGAGACGGCGGCCCAGACGCACGCGCTGCTGCGGGCGCGGGGTGGATTCGACATCAATCAACTGGCTGCCGAATACCGCGCCCTGCGCGCCAGCGTCCTTCGTCTGTGGATGGATGAGTGCCAGCCCGACGCGTCTCATGCGGATGACATTATCCGTTTCAACGAGGCCATCGACCAGGCCATCGCCGAATCGGTGGGGTTTTTCAGTGCGCAGATCGAGCAGGCTCGTAACCTGTTGCTCGGCATGCTCGGGCACGACATGCGCAGTCCGCTGCAGACCATCCAGATGACCGCGACGTACCTCTCGGCGCTGAACGCCGGTGAGAAAGTGTCGGTCGCCGCGGCGCGGTTGATCCGAAGCGGAGCGCGCATGCATGCGCTGCTGGACGACATGCTTGATTTCAATCGAACCAGACTGGGTTTGGGGATCAATATCGTGCCCGCCGAGGCCAACCTGGAGAAGCTGCTTGCCGACGAACTCGACCAGGTGAGGGCATCGCATCCCGACCGCCGGATCGATCTGGACGTGGCGGGCGACGGTCAGGGTGTTTGGGATGGCCGCCGTCTCCAGCAGTTGCTTGGCAATCTGGTTCTGAATGCGCTCAAGTACGGCGCGCAAGACGCGCCGGTGCGCGTGGTCATGACCGGCGCGGAGCAGGAAGTTCGTTTCGAGGTCAGGAACCATGGGTCGGCCATCGAGCGAACGGCGCTGGATCGGATTTTCGACCCGCTCCAGCGTGGCCTCAATCATCAGGACTCGTATAACGCAGACGGTAGCCTCGGGCTAGGGCTGTATATCGCGCGTGAGATTGCCAAGGCCCACGGGGGCGAGATCGAGGTGCGCTCGGACGAGAGCGAAACGGTGTTCTCTGTGTGTCTGCCGCGCCGCCAGCCAGGGCGCTGATAGCGTCGACCCAGGTCTCGACTGCCTGAATTTCTACTTTCAGATATGATGCGCGGCGTCGAACACGGCGCAGCCGCAAACAACGATTCCTTCAAGATCGCACTCGGTTCCTGCGCCACTGTTTTTATACTCATACCTGAAGAGAACCGTTATGACGACAGTAAACGAAAGACTTGCATGGCGTTACGCAACCAAGAAGTTCGATGCGACCCAAAGCGTGTCGGCCGACAAGCTCGAACGTATCGTTGAAGCTGTGCGGCTGGCTCCGACCTCGAGCGGGCTCCAGCCGTTTGAACTGCTGGTAGTCAGCAATGCGGATATCCGCGCGAAGATTCGTGCCGTGGCCTGGGACCAGGCCCAGGTGACCGACTGTTCGCACCTGCTGGTATTTGCCGCATGGGACGACATCACTGCTGACCGCGTCAATATGATGTTCGATCTGACCAACGAAATCCGCGGTTTCAAAAACGAAGGGTGGGAGAGCTACCGCCAGAAGTTGCTCGGTATTGTCGCCGCTCGAGGAACGGAGGCTAACTATCAGGCCGCCGCGCGGCAAGCTTATATCGGCCTGGGCGCGGCCTTGATTGCTGCGGCTTTCGAAGAAGTTGACGCGACTCCGATGGAAGGATTCGACCCGGCAGCGGTCGATGAAATCCTCGATCTGAAATCGAAGCACCTGCGTAGCGTCGTCATGTTGCCGCTGGGTTATCGGGCGGCCGAAGGCGATTGGCTCGTGAACCTGAAGAAAGTCCGGCGCAGTCGCGATAGCTTCGTCACTGAAATAAAGTGAACCAGACGTTACCCGCTTCTACACAGTACGCCCTCTAGTATCCCTACGCCGAGCGCTGCTTTTGGCAGCGCGTCGGCAAGACAAATAATGCAATGGTATCGTGGCGCGTCGTTCTCAGGATCGCGCTGTACACGCCTGAGACAAAGCGTTTTCATCACGAACCCAATGGTGCGGCCGGATTAGTTCGCCAATCCGCACCAATTCAATCATTGTCCGTTAAGGACAAACAAAACTATGTTAGTCGAAAGCAGTCCGGCGGCGGATACGCGCGCATCGGAGCAGGGTGATTCGTCGTCTCTGCGTCAGTGGCTCTCTGTCGGCGCCGTGGCAATCGGCGCATTCGCCTTTGTCACCACGGAATTTCTGCCGGTGGGTTTACTGCCGCATGTCGCCAAAGAACTGGATGTCCTGCCAGGTACGGCCGGTCTGATGGTCACTACGCCGGGTGTCATTGCCGCGCTCTCCGCGCCGGGCCTCATGCTGGGCGCGGGGCGTATGGACCGTCGGCACGTCTTCCTGTTACTTACGGCCCTGTTGCTGGCGTCCAATCTGTTGTCGGCATTTGCGCCCAATTTCGCCGTCATGCTGGTGGGCCGCGCGCTGCTGGGCGCGGCATTGGGCGGTTTCTGGACGCTCGCGACAGCCGCCGCGGGCCGCCTCGTGCAGCCCAAAGACGCAGCGAGAGCAACCGCCATGATCCTGACGGGCGTGACGTGCGCCACCGTGATCGGCGTACCTCTCGGCACGTTCATCGCCGGCTTCTCTTCCTGGCGCTTTTCGTTCATGGCTACCGGCGTGCTGGTTGCCGTCGCGCTGGTCGCGCAACTGCTGCTGGTCCCTTCGCTGCCCTCCAGCGCAGCGCTACGCCTGGCAGACCTGACCGAGTTGCTAAGGCGTCCTCATGCGCGCCGAAGCATGCTGATGGTGGGACTCGTGTTCGGCGCCCACTTCTGTTCCTACACCTACATCACGCCGTTTCTACTGCATAACGCGAGCTTCGGCATGTCGACCATTACATGGCTGTTGCTAGGCTTCGGCGTGATTGGTTTCTTCTCCAATTTCGCCGTTTCGAGCACGGTCAACCGCAACCTCAAGGCATCGGTGGCGGTGATGGTATCGCTGATGATGTTCGCGCTTTTGTCGATGCCTTTGTTGCGGCATTCGCAGCTGGCGGTGACGGTCGATGTGCTCGCGTGGGGTATTTCGTTCGGCGCGTTGCCACTCTGTTTCAGCGTGTGGATTCAGCGCGCGACACCCGATCTGCCGGAGGCCGGTTCAGCGCTGTTTGTGAGCATCATTCAGGTGGCTATTGCGGTGGGGTCGCTGGTCGGCGGGACGATTGTCGATTCGATCGGCATTCCGCCTGACTTCCTGCTGGGCAGCGCGCTGGCGCTGCTCGGTCTGGCCGCGCTGGCGAGCTTCGGAAGAAGCCCGGTGGCGAAGGTCGACTGCGACTGTCTGGCGACGCCGGAATGATTCCACGCCATCGCGATCCCGCCTTCTATCAGCTCCTTGCCGATAGCTACGCCCGACTGCTGGGTCACCCGCTGGTGCCGCGGGCCGTGCCCGTGGTCGAAGCAAGCGAATGGCTCTACGAGCATGCGCCGTTCGCGGTGCTGGCGCACAACACCGATCCCGACCCGCTCTTCATTTACGGCAATAAGGCCGCGCAGCGCCGCTTTGAATACAGTTGGGATGAAATCACCCGGCTGCCGTCGCGGCTCTCAGCCGAAGCACCGAATCGCGAGGAGCGGCAGCAGTTCCTCGCGCGCGTGCAGCGAGTCGGCTATGAGGCGGGCTACAAGGGTGTGCGTATCACGAAGTCAGGCCAGCGCTTCATGATCGAGGAAGCGACACTGTGGCAACTGCTTGACGCGAACGGCACGCTGCACGGCCAGGCCGTTGTCATTCCGCGGACGCGCGATATCTGATCGCACCTGTCTACGGTTAATGCGTGAGGCAGTCGGGTACCGCTCAGGCTTGAGCGGTTGCTTTTCCACAGACTCGATTGTCCCGATTTCCGCGAAAGAGATTCCCCTTTCCGCTCTGTGTCTCCACCGTTGACGAATATACACTCGGGCCAAATTACACGAGAACAACGTTGGAGGCCCATCTTGCCGCAAGCGGCACTCTACCTGGCATTTTCCCGTACTTCGACGAAGCGCATTCAGCGGACGCATTCAGCAACCGCCGGGGCGCAAGTGTCGCCTGACGAATAGCGGCCAGCTCGCACATCGAGGGCTGTCGTGGCATCAAATCGCCGGAGCCGGAGTCTCATCGGGCCGGCGATTAATATAGTGGTACTAAATATATAGGAGATACGATGAGAAAGGTTCTGTTTGGAATGCTCGCGATGACGGCTACGGTGTCTGCCAGTGCGCAAAGCAGCGTTACGCTGTACGGCATCGTCGACAACGGACTGGAGTATGAGACCGGCATGCCGAAGGGGCACGTGTTCGGCGCGCAAAGTGGCGGGTGGGCGCAATCGCGGTTCGGCTTCAAGGGGACTGAGGATCTCGGCGGCGGCACCCAGGCCATTTTCCACCTCGAGTCTCGCCTGAACACACAAAACGGCACCTTTTCCAACGGCAGCTTCTTCGAGGGGCAGGCGACCGTCGGTTTGCATAACGACACGTGGGGTCAAGTGAAGCTGGGCAATATGGGCTCGGCCGAAATCAGTCAGTATTCGGGCGACGTCGATCCACAGCAGACGAAGAAATATGCGATCGGGACGCTGGTGCGCGGCCGGATCTTCTCGCAGGCGGGCAACGGTGTCGAGTACCTGTCGCCGCTGGTCGGAGGATTTACGCTGCAGGGGCAATACGACCTGACGAACTCGACGAAGTGGAACGCCGGCAGTCCGGGAAGCGCGCCGGGCCAGTTGGGCACCTCTACCGGTCTGGGGAGTGCGCAGGGGCGCTCCGACGGTATCAAACTCTCTTACCAGGTGGGCAGCCTTTACTGGCAGGCGACCTATGACGAAGTTCGCGATCCCAATGGACAGTTCAGCAATGTGTACCTGGCCTCGCGCTCCATCCTCACCGGTGCGACCTATGCGATCGGTCCTGTGGTTGCGTATCTGGGCTATCAGCATTTGAGCGCACCCAACGCATCCAATGCCGGATACTTCGGGACAGCCACGCCGACCACGCTGCCGGCAGGCACGTCGCTGCCGACAGCGGTCGATCACGAATGGATCGGGGCGATCTGGAATGCGACGACGGCACTCGCCATCACCGGTGCGGTGTATCACGCAAACGCCAATCGCGGCAACGGCAACGCGACGCTATACACACTGGGCACGAACTACTTCCTGTCGAAGCGGACGCTCCTTTATACCGAGCTCGCTTACGTGCGGAACAGTTCGACGTCCAACCTCGGGCTCGACAGCGGTCTGTATGGCGCGAACAGTAACAACGACCCGACGAACAGCGGCGCGTCCAGTACCAATCCGGACTATGGCAAGAGCCAGTTCGGCGTCATCGCGGGTGTCGCGCACCAGTTCTAGGCGGAACGGAAGGGTTCGGGGCGAGGTGTCGCCCCGAAGCCGGTCTGGCTCGCCGCCATCAACGGAAACGGCTCGCGATATGCGCCGGAATATTCTCCGGCGTCACGACGACGACGGATGACGAGGGCGACACGGCTGCCGCCGGCAGCAGTTTGTGGAAATGAACGATGTGCTGGCACGCCGAGCGCATGTCCTGACGCAGATCGTGATGGAGAATCGCCTGCACTTTGCCCTCGCGCAGCAGACGCACATTGTCCCGATCCAGATCGTGCCCAATGAAGCAAACCGGAGCTTGCTGCTGCGCTTCGAGTGCCCGAAGGATGGCGACGTTTCCGCCTCCCATGGAATAGACCGCGGAGATCTTCACATGAGCCGTGAGCACCTGATGGACCCGAGCTTCAGTGAGCGTGTCGAGGCCGTGGCCACCGCTGGCGTCGACCAGCGTCAGTTGCGGATATCGGAGCCGCAGCGCTCGCCGGAAGCTTATTTCACGTTCCTCTTCGCCTCTGAAGCGTTCATCGCTCATGGTGATCAGGATGTTGCCGGGCTGCGGCCGCAACCACTGCGCGAGAAGGTAGGCGGCGGTCGCGCCGGCGACGCGATTGTCCAGTCCCGCATAGGCGATGCGGCCGGACAAAGGGATATCGGTGAAGATCGTGATCACGGGAATGCCACGGCGCTGTAGTTCGCGAATGGCTTCGGCAATCTCAGGAACGTCGCGAGCCTTGAGGAATACTCCGTGGCTTCCGCGACGGCCAATGGACTGCAGCGCGTCGACCACCTCGGCCGTTGTCATCGTTTCGCGCATCAGGAACCGTGGCCGGCAGACGACCGGATGCAGCCCCGGCAGTTCGGCTTCAAGGGCTTCCTTGATCTCGTCGGCAAAGCGCGCGGGCGCTTCGACCAGCACGTCGATCATGAGCTTTCGTCCCGCGGTAGCCAACTGGAGTTCCTGTTTTTCGAGCTCCTTGATTGCCTGCTCGACGCGTTTGCGCGTGTGCTCGCGAACATGGGCCCGCCCGTTGAGGACCCGGTCCACCGTGGCCATGCCGAGGCCAGCCTGGAGAGCGATCTCCTTGATAAGAAAGCGGTGGGCCATCTCCGGTACCTTCTTTTTGATGTCTTTTTGATGGATTAATGATACTCCGCCACCGACTCCTGCAACTATGCTTGACAGATAGTTTGCGGATGTTTGATGGTTTTTTGATGTGTTTCTGTCTTTCGACGACAGAAATCGTGCCGTAGCATTGACGCCTCCTGGCGAACAGGCGGCGCTTTAATCAAATCGTGGAGTGAGACAAGGAGATGGACCAGTTCAAGGAACTACAGCTCTTCGTCGAGGTTGCCGAGACTGGCAGTATCAGCCGGGCGGCGGAGGCGGTGGATCTGTCCATTTCAGCGGCAAGCCGCTATCTGATCTCGTTGGAGACGCGCCTTGCCGTGCAACTGGTGCGCAGGACGACCCGCAATCTCTACCTCACCCAGGCTGGGGCCGAGTTCCATCGCCGCTGCAAATCCATTCTGGCGGATCTCGGCGAGGCTGAATCGGTCATCAAGGATGCGACTGTCCGGCCGAGCGGCGTCCTTCGTGTGACTGCGTCGCTCTCGTTCTGTTTGCTGCACATTGCACCCATGCTGCCTGACTTTACCGCACGCTATCCGGACATCACGGTGGATGTGGTGGCGGCCAATCGTTACCACGACATCATCGAGAACGGCATCGACGTCGCGGTTCGTACCAAGGTTCTTGAAGCGGACAGCAACATCACGGTCAGACGGCTCGCCGCGACCCGGCGGATCCTGGCCGCGGCGCCTTCGTATCTCGAAGCAAACGGTTCGCCGCGCTTCCCGGCCGAACTGGTGAAGCACAAGGTATTGAACTACGGCCTGGCCGACAATCCACGGGAGCTCGCCTTCTGCCGTACAGGCGAGTCGGTTCTCGTCAAGGTCAAACCGCTTCTCGAATCCAACGACGGTCAGATACTGCGGGTTGCTGCGCTCGACGGTATGGGCATTCTCGTGCAGCCGAAGTACATCGTGTACGACGACCTCAAGGCGGGCCGCCTGATTCCCGTGCTGAACGATTGGGACCTGCCACGCCTGACGATCAATATCGCATTCCAGACCCGCGCACATATGCCGGTGAAAGTGCGTTTGTTCATCGATGCACTCGTTGAGCGGTTTCAGCAAAACGAGTACGAGCGCCACTGGACCGCTTGACGGCCACGATCGCGCTGGCGCGGCGATCCCGCGCGTCTTGCCGCACTTTCCCGATTTCCGCGAAAGAGATTCCCTTTTTAGCTCTGTTTTGCCGACTTCGGGGAATATAGACTCGTTTCAAAGCTGCACGAAAAACATTGAAGGAGACGCTTGATGCAACACGCCGCACCCTCTGTTTCGCCATCCCCATCGCCGTATTTCGATGAAGCGCGCTCCGCCGAGGTCGTCAACGCTCGCATGGGTCAGGACACCGACGAGAGGCTGCGGCACGTCATGGCTACGCTGGTCAGGCATCTGCATGCGGCGGTGAAGGAAATCGAGCCGACGCACGAAGAATGGTTCACGGCAATCCGGTTCCTGACTGAAACGGGCCAGATGTGCACCGACTGGCGTCAGGAGTACATCCTGCTGTCGGACATCCTCGGCGTCTCGATGCTCGTCGACGCCATCAATCACCGCCGGCCGAGCGGGGCGACCCCCAACACGATTCTCGGCCCGTTTTATGTTGCGGATTCACCCGGCTACGAGAATGGCGCGAACATCTGTCTTGACGGAAAAGGCGAGCCTCTGGTGGTCTCCGGGCGTGTGACGGACATCGAGGGTACCCCCGTGCCGAATGCGAAGCTCGAGGTCTGGCAGACCAACGACGACGGCTTCTACGATGTTCAGCAAAAGGGGATCCAGCCGGACTCGAATCTGCGTGGCACCTTTACTTCGGACGCAGAGGGCAAGTACTGGTTCAAATCCGTCAAGCCGCGCCACTATCCGATTCCGTCGGACGGTCCCGTCGGGAAGTTGCTCGGAGCGATTGGCCGCCACCCGAACCGTGCTGCGCATCTGCATTTCATCGTGACCGCGCCGGGCTATGACCCGGTCATCACGCACATTTTCACGCCCGACTGCCCGTACCTCCCGGAGGACGCAGTCTTCGGCGTCAAGCGCGAACTCATCGCCGGGTTCAACAGGATCGACGACCCGCAAGCGGCTGAGCGCGTCGGCTTCCCAGCGCCGTTCTGGTCTGTGTCGTGGGACTTCACTCTCGCGACGTCCACCACGCCCACACGGGCAATTCCCTGATCGTTGGGCACACGGGAGCGTGTGCCGTCGACGAACCGATGAACCTGAGAGACAGGACTGCTACACATGAGCGCGAACAACATTGAACTGGTGGCTGCGTACTGGACGATTGCCGGTGACGTCTATCCGTGTGGGCCGGTCGAAATCAGTCCGTTCCCATTGCGAGACCGTTGCGAAGCGGCATCGCGCGCGGGCTGGAGCGGCGTCGGTCTCATCCTGGACGACCTCGAGCACAGCATCGGGAAATACGGGCTGTCCGGCGTCAGGCAGATTCTGAACGACACGGGCATGAAGTACTTCGAGCTCGAAATTCTCATGGACTGGTATCTCGATGGCGAGGCGCGGGCCAAATCGGATAGCTTCCGTCGCCGCGTCATTGAGCTGGGCGGCGAGCTTGGCATGCGCAACCTGAAAATCGGCGCGAACCCGTTCGACGAAAGTCCGCCCAACTTTGCGCGCATGACCGATGAATTCGCCAGACTTTGCGAAGACGTGGCGTCGGTCGGTGCGACGGTGGCAATCGAGTTCATGCCTTTTTCGCCCATCCGGAATATCGCCGAGGCACTGCAGATCGCGGAAGGCGCCAACCAGCCCAACGGTGGTCTGATGGTCGACCACTGGCATGTGGCGCGCGGCGGCAGTCCTTATAGCGAGGTCGCGCGAATCCCGGCGCGTTTCATCAAGGGCGTCGAACTGGATGACGTGGGCGCGCAGATAAGAGGGTCGCTGTTCGAGGACTCGAGCTTTAACCGCCAGCTTTGCGGTGAAGGTGCGGGCGACTGTCCCGCCTTTATCGATGCGCTGCAAGCGGCAGGTTGCACGCTGCCTTACTACGGTGTGGAGCTCATCTCCGAGTCGCACCGGAAGTTGCCGCTCGACGAGATGGCAAAGCGTGCCTACGACACCACCCGCGCACAGTTCTCAGCGAAAAGCGCGACTTCCGCCTGACGCGCCTGACCTTAAATCACAACGTACTTCTGGAGACTGACATGATTCGAATCGCCGTACTCGGTGCCGGCCGCATTGGTCGCATTCACGCCGGCAACGTTGCCGCGAACCCGAACGCCCAACTGGTCGTAGTGGCAGACCCGGTTGAAAGTGCAGCCGGATCGCTGGCGAGCCGCCTCGGCTGCGAAGCGTCGACCGACGCCGCAGGCGTGCTCGAACGCAACGACATCGACGCCGTGGTGATCGGTACGCCGACGGATACCCACATCACGTTCATGTTGCAAGCCGTGGCGAAGGGCAAGGCTGTGCTGTGCGAGAAGCCGATCGACCTGGATATGGAAAAGTCGCTCGCCGCGGCAAACGAAGTGGAGCGCCAGGGTGGCCGCGTCATGCTCGCTTTCAACCGCCGTTTCGATCCGACGTCCCAGGCCTTCCGCAAGGCGATCGACGCCGGCGATGTCGGCGAGGTGCGCCAGGTGGTGATCTCCAGCCGCGATCCGGGTATGCCGCCCCGCGATTACGTCGAGCACTCGGGCGGCATCTTCCGCGACATGGTGATTCACGATCTCGACATGGCGCGCTGGCTGCTGGGCGAAGAACCGGTCGAAGTGATGGCCATGGCGAGCCGGCTGGTCGACCCGTCGCTCGCGGCGCTCGACGATTTCGACACGGTCATGGTGCAGCTTCGCACCGCGTCGGGCAAGCAATGCCATATCAATTGCTGTCGCGAAGCGGTATACGGCTACGACCAGCGTATGGAGGTTTCAGGCTCCAAGGGCATGCTCCTGCAGGAAAACCTTCGGCCTTCGACCATCCGTCGCTGGACGAAGGAGGCCACCGACGTGCGCGAACCGCTGCTGAACTTCTTCCTCGAGCGATATGAAGCGGCCTACAAGGCTGAACTCGAAGCGTTCGTCGACGCACTGCGCACGAATTCGCCCTTGCCGACCTCGGTGCAGGACGGCCTCAAGGCCCTGCGCCTCGCCGACTGCGCGCTCGAGTCCGCGGTGTCGGGCAAAGCGGTCAAGGTGTAACGCGTAACCCGTAACCCGGAGGAGACAGGACATGACGCGAAAGATCGGTGCCCATGAAACGATAGGCGTGGCGTGCCTCGGCATTACCCACCCGCACACGTCGGGGCGGGTCAAGGCAATCCAGCGCCGTACCGATGCCAGGATGCTCGGCGCGTGGGATAAGAGCCCGCTACTTGAGCCGTTCGTGGATGCGTTTGGACTCGAAGTGCGCACGAAAGACGACATTCTTGCCGACGACAACGTGCACGTTGTTCTCGTGCACTCGAAGAGCGAGAAGATGGCCGACCTGACCATCGAAGCACTGGAGGCCGGCAAGTCGGTGCTGTGCGAAAAACCCGCCGGCCGCAGTTCGGCGGATGCGAGGCGGATCGTCGAAGCGGTCGAGCGGACGGGCGGTCTCGTGCAGGTTGGGTACTGCTGGCGCTTTGCTCCGTCGGTCGACGCCATGCAGGCGGCGCTGAAGAGCGGCCGCCTCGGCAAGGTGGTTCAGGTGCGTGCGCACGGCGGCTGTTCGCACGACGAAGCGGCAACGGCGCACATGACCCAGCCCGGCGACATCGGCGGGGCGGTCTTTGTGATTGGCTGCCACCTCGTCGACCGCATTCTTCTGCATTTCGGCATGCCGCGCTCCGTCAATGCCCGTATCACGAAGTTTCCGAACTTCCACGGCGACGAATCTCGCGAGGACGCCGCCGGCGCGGTCCTGAACTACGAAGACAAGATCGTCGTGGTCGACTTCATGTCATGGGACGTGCTGCCCTGGACGGAAAGCTGGGACATCACGGCCTATGGCACCGAAGGCATCATGTCGTCCCGTTCGCTGCCGTCGAGCTACAAGATCTACGACGCAGGGAAGGGTGCTCATCCGGAAGGATGGACCGAATGGCAGGAAACGAGCTTCCCCGAAATCTGGGCCACGAAGAAAACCGAGTATTCGCCCGACATTGCTGAAATCGGCAATCCGGTTTACTTCGACCGCGAATCGCACGCCTTCTTCGATGCGCTTCGCAACGGTACGCCGTCGGTTGTGCCAGCCATGCAGGCATACAACATCAGCCGCGTCATCGAGGCGATGTTCGCATCGTCGAAGCAGGCCGGCGCAGAGATCGTAATCGAATAAAAGGGTGAACGGCAGACCGCTTTGCGGAGGTCTGCCGACAGGAACTGCTGACGTGAGTCAGAAGCTAATTATGTAATCCTAATCAGGAGACAGATGATGAACATCATCAAGCATTTTATGGTGGTTCTGGGCGCCTCGATCGCCTTGTCCGCGGTGTCGGCACCCGCCTATGCGCAGGACAAGGGCGTCATTGGGATTTCCTTGCCGGACAAGACGGAGTCGCGGTGGATCACGGATGGCAAGAGCATTGTCGACGCGCTCAAGGCGAAGGGCTATTCCGCCGATCTCCAGTACGCCAACTACGACGTGCCGACTCAGGTCAACCAGGTGGAGAACATGCTGGCCAAAGGCGTCAAGGCGCTCGTGATTGCGCCGATCGACGGCAAGACCTTTTCGGATGCACTGGCGCTGGCGCAACAGAAGGGCATCAAGATCATCTCGTACGACCGCCTGATCAGCCAGACCAAAAACGTCGACTACTACGCCACGTTCGACAACTACGGCGTCGGTGTCCTGCAAGGTCAGAGCATCGTTGCCGCCTGGCAGAAGAAGGGCAGCAAGACGCCGTTCAACATCGAGGTCTTCGGCGGCTCGTCGGACGATAACAACGCGCATATGGTCTACGCCGGCGGGATGTCGGTACTCAAGCCGTATATCGACAGCGGGAAATTCGTGGTTCGCAGCAAGCAGGTGACATTCGATAAGGTCGCCACCCGCAATTGGGACGGCGCGACGGCCCAGTCCCGCATGGACAATCTGCTGAGCGCGTTTTACGGCAACAACCGGCTCGATGCCGTGTGGACGCCGAATGACGCCATCGCCATCGGCGTGATTTCTTCGCTCAAAGGGGTGGGTTACGGCTCAGCTCAACAGGTGATGCCGGTCGTTACAGGCCAGGATGCGGACCTGCAGAACGTCAAGGGCATCATTCGCGGCGACCAGACGACGACGGTGTTCAAGGATACGCGCAAGCTGGCCAGCATCACGGCCGATATCGTGGACGACGCGCTGACCGGCAAACCGGTACCCGTGAACGACACGAAGAGCTACAACAACGGCGCCAAGATCGTTCCGACGTATCTGGTGAAGCCCGTCCTGGTCGACAAGGACAACTTCCAGTCGGAACTCGTCTCCAGCGGCTACTACACGCAGGCGCAATTGAAGTAACGAGGTTCTGTGCTTCGCGGGTGCCGGGCGGGCGGTTACGTCCGGCACTGCGCAGACGCGTCATGTACGCGATCGACCCGAGGAATACGGCAATGGAAACCATTCTGGAGATGAGCGACATTCAGAAGAGCTTTGGCGCGGTCAAAGCCCTGAATAACGTCAATCTTAAAGTCCAAAAAGGCGAGATTCACGCCATCTGCGGCGAGAACGGCGCCGGCAAGTCGACGCTGATGAAGATCTTGAGCGGCGTCTATCCGCACGGCTCCTTCCAGGGCAACGTGGTCTACGAGGGTGAAGATCGCGCGTTCTCGGATATCTCCGATAGCGAGCACGTCGGCATCATCATCATCCACCAGGAGCTGGCGCTCGTGCCGATGCTCTCGATTACCGAGAACATTTTTCTGGGTAACGAACAGTCGAAGCGGGGCGTGATCGACTGGCAAGGCTCCCGGTCCAGGGCGAAGGAACTGCTGGCGAAGGTCGGTCTGAGCGACTCTCCCGATACGCTCGTGGGCACGCTCGGGATCGGCAAGCAGCAGTTGGTCGAAATCGCCAAGGCCTTGTCCAAGGAGGTCCGTCTGTTGATCCTGGACGAACCGACGGCCAGTCTCAACGAAAAGGACAGCGACACGCTGCTCGATCTCCTGCTGGAACTGAAGGCGCGTGGTGTGACGTCCATCATCATTTCGCACAAGCTCAACGAGATCTCGCGCGTGGCCGATGGCATCACGGTCATCCGCGACGGTTCGACGGTCGATGCGCTCGACTGCAAGGCCGAAAGCGTGAGCGAGGACCGCATTATCAAGGCCATGGTCGGGCGTGAAATGTCCGACCGTTATCCGAAGCGCGTGCCGAATATCGGCGAGGTGATTTTCGAAATCCGGGACTGGCGGGCCCAGCATCCGACCCAGCGCGATCGCGCGGTCATCAAGGGCGTCAATCTCAAGGCAAGAAAGGGCGAAATTGTCGGCATCGCCGGTCTGATGGGATCGGGACGGACCGAGCTCGCCATGAGCGTCTTTGGCCAAACCTACGGCCAGGACATTTCCGGAACCGTGCTGATGCACGGCAAGCCGGTCGACGTTTCGTCGGTACGGAAGGCCATCAAGGCAGGGCTGGCCTATGTGACCGAAGACCGTAAAGGAAACGGCCTGCTGCTCGACGACAACATCCAGCGAAACATCTCTCTCGCGAACCTCGGGGGGGTGTCGAAATTCGGGGTGGTCAACGACCACGAGGAAAGCACCGTCGCAGCAGATTTTCTGAAGAAGCTGCGTATCCGTGCCCAGGGGGTCACCCATGTTGTCGCCAATCTGTCCGGCGGCAATCAGCAGAAGGTGGTGCTGAGCAAGTGGCTTTTTTCAGGGCCTGAGGTACTCATTCTGGATGAGCCCACGCGGGGTATCGACGTGGGTGCGAAGTACGAGATTTACAGCATCATCAATCAGGCGGTTGAAGCGGGCAAGTGCGTGGTCATGATTTCTTCGGAAATGCCGGAGCTTCTTGGTATGTGCGACCGCGTTTATGTCATGAACGAAGGCCGCTTTGTGGGCGAGTTCACGGCGGAGGAGGTCTCGCAGGAGAAGATCATGCGGGCAATCATGCGAAATGGAGGCATCTAAAATGCGTAAGGCACTTTCACCGGCGGCGCCGCAGGAAGCCGTGGTCAAACAGAGCGAAATCGTTCAGGCGTTCAAGCGTGGCGCCAGCGAATACGGACTGCTGATTTCGCTCATCGTCATCATGGCGTTCTTCCAGGTGTCGACGAGCGGCGTGCTGATGCAGCCGCTGAACCTGACGAATCTTGTCCTGCAGAACAGTTACATCGTCATCATGGCGCTCGGCATGCTGATGGTAATTGTGGCCGGTCACATCGACCTGTCGGTCGGTTCGACGGCGGGGCTGGTGGGCGCGCTCGCCGCGGTGCTGATGGTCCAGTTCAATGTCAACTACGTGCTGGCCACTGTCATCTGTATCGTCACCGGCGCGCTGATTGGCGCGATCCAGGGGTACTGGATAGCATTCTGGCGGATGCCCTCGTTCATCGTCACGCTAGCCGGCATGCTGGTATTTCGCGGTCTTACCAACCTCGTATTGCAGGGGCAGTCGATCGGGCCGTTCCCGGACGAGTTCGCTGCAGTGAGCTCGGGCTTCATTCCGGATGTCTTTCACGGGCAGAATCTGCACATCACCTCCATCCTGCTCGGCATTCTGGTAGGTGTCCTGTTCTTTGTGATCGAACTTCGACACCGCGCGAGCGCAACCCGGTACGGCATGGCGAGTGGATCGTTCTCGATGTTCGTGGCGAAAAACGTCGTCCTCACCGGCCTGATTGTGTTTCTCTGCTCCATCCTTGCGTCGTATCGCGGCTTGCCGACGGTACTGGTCATCATGGGTGTGCTGATCGGCATCTACACGTTCATCATGAACCGCACCACCATTGGCCGCCGTATCTACGCCGTGGGCGGCAATGCGAAGGCAGCGAGACTGTCCGGGGTCAGCGTTCCGGCTGTCAGCTTTATGACGTTCGTGAATATGGGTGTGCTCGCTGCCCTGGCCGGTCTCATCTTCGCGGCCCGCCTGAACAGCGGAACTCCGAAAGCGGGAACGGGCTTTGAGCTCGATGTGATCGCGGCATGCTTTATCGGCGGCGCATCGGCTTCCGGCGGTGTCGGGAAGGTGGTCGGCGCGGTGGTGGGCGCGTTCATTATGGGCGTGATGAACAACGGGATGTCCATTATGGGTATTGGCGTCGACTACCAGCAGGTGATCAAGGGGGTGGTGTTGCTCGCGGCCGTTTTCGTTGATGTGTACAACAAGAACAAGGCTTGAGCGTTGGATTCCGGACGCGTAGGTAGAAGGTGCGTACGAGAAGCAGCAATTGACGGGACCTATCCGTAACGGCGGGTTCGCACGGACCACGGACATCAGTAGCAAACACGGAATCGACATGATCAAGCACATCGTTATGTGGGATGTTCGCGGTGAGACCGCCGAGCAGAAGAAAGAAACGGCGCGACTGGTGAAGCGCGCCTTCGAAAGCCTGATCGGCAAGATCCCGGGACTCACGAAGCTCGAGGTCGGCATGGACGTGAGTGGGGTCGATTACGCCTGCGACGTTGTGCTTTACACCGAGTTCGAGGATCCGGAATCGCTCGAGGCATACGCGTCCCATCCCGAGCATCTGCGCGTCAAACAGATCATCGGCGACGGCCGCATTGCCCGGCACCAGGTCGATTACGTCTGAAGCGGTGAACCATCGGAAATCTTATGTACGAATTTACGTATACGACGCCGGCCTCACGGGTGGTGTTCGGCGCCGGCAGCATGAAGCTCATCCAGCAGGAAGTCGAGACGCTGGGAGCGCGCCGGGCGTTGGTGCTGTGCACGCCTGAGCAGCGTGCCCAGGCAGAGGTCGTTTCGTCGTTGCTCGGTCCGTCGAGTGCGGGCGTCTTCGACGGGGCGCAGATGCATGTGCCCATCGAAAACGCCCGGCGTGCGCGCGAGCATGCGAAGGCCGTCGATGCAGATTGTGCGGTGGCCGTCGGGGGCGGTTCGACGATTGGGCTCGGCAAGGCGATCGCGCTTGAGTCGTCCCTGCCGATTATCGCCATTCCGACAACCTATGCCGGTTCGGAAATGACCCCTATCTACGGCATCACGGAAAATGGACTCAAGCAGACGGGCCGCGATCCCAGAGTTCTGCCGAAGACGGTGCTCTACGATCCGGAACTGTCGGCGGGCTTACCGGCTCATTTCTCGTTCGTGAGCGGTCTGAACGCCATGGCGCATGCGGCTGAAGGCTTGTACGCCAAGGATGGCAACCCGGTCATGTCGCTCATGGCTGAAGAGGGAATCCGCGCGCTCTCGAAGGGTCTGCGTGGCGTGAAGAAAAGCAGCAGCGACCCGAAGGCGCGAAGCGAGTGTCTCTACGGCGCGTGGCTCTGTGGAACGGTTCTCGGCAATGTGGGGATGGCGCTTCATCACAAGCTCTGCCACACCCTCGGAGGGACGTTCAACCTTCCGCATGCCGAGACGCATGCGATTGTTCTTCCCCATGCGCTCGCCTACAACAGCGTCGTCGCGGCGGAGTCCATGTCGCGCATTGCGCGTGCCGTGGATGCGGAGTTCGCCGCCGACGGTTTATATGAACTGAGCCGGGAACTCGGTGTGCCGCGTGGCTTGCGTGAGATCGGACTGCTCGAAAGCGACCTCGATCGGGCATGCGAGGTGGCGCTGTCGAATCCGTATTGGAATCCGCGCCCGATAGAAGCGGTGCCGCTGAGGGCATTGCTGCAACGCGCATGGGAAGGAAGCCGGCCTCGTGCGTGATGAACGCGCGGCTTCCTCAGGCCGGCGCGTCGGCGCCCCGGTATTTGACGTGCTCGATGAATGCGCGCAGCTTGGGCAAGACCTGGTGTCTGCCCGAGTGGTATAGAAAAACCCCTGGCGTGGTCACGGCGAAGGGCGTCAGCAGCGCCTGCAAACGGCCGTCCGCAAGCGGCGCTGCCGCAAGGGGGCCGGGCACCTGGGCCAGGCCCGCGCCCTGAATCGCCGCGCCGAGCAGGGTGGGGTAGTCGTGCGCGATGAGCGGCCCGGAGACGATGGCTTCAACGGCCTTGTCGCCGTCGACAAACGGCCATGGCGCGATCGACCCATTCGAGCGGCGCATGCGCAGGCAGGCGTGGTCACGCAGATCGGCGATGCGCTCCGGCCGGTTTCGCCCGCGCAGATAATCAGGGCTGCCAACAACCTGAAACGGGAACGGCTGCGTTAACCGCACCGCGACCATGTCGGCCGCGATGAACTGTCCCATCCGGACGCCGGCGTCGAACCCTTCGGCCGCGAGGTCGACCAACTCCGCGCTTGCGACGATCTCAACCTCGACCTCGGGAAAGGCGCGGCAGAAGGAGGCGATCAGGGGTTCCAGCACGATTGGCACGACGGCGCTCGGCACCGAGAGGCGTAATAGTCCGGTTGGCCGCTGTCCGAGTTCACGCGCGACCTCGCTTGCACCGACGAGTTCTTCGAAGGCGGGCTTGGCCCGGGCAAGGAATCGTTCGCCGGCTTCGGTCAGGCCGACACTGCGCGTGGTGCGGATGAAGAGCGCGGCGCCGACCCGCTCTTCGAGGATGCGTACCGTCTGGCTGATGGCGGAAGGCGTCACCCCGAGTTCCGCCGCCGCGCGACGAAAACTGCGGTGGCGGGCAACGCTCAGGAAGGCCTCGACACCGTCGAGCGCGCCTTGCCGGACTGTGAAGTTTTGCTTCATGACCCGTCAATACTATCGTGGATAGTCGCCCCGTGGAAGCAGTCCTAATATCGGCTCATCCTGAGCGCGGTGTGCGAGGCCCGCGTCGACCCACCCCTGACCGGAGTTCCGCCATGCCAACCGAAGCCCTCTTCCTCACACAGCTCGTTCTCGGCTATGTCGTGTGGCTGCTTTGCTTCACGGTGTACGTCCTACCCAGACTCAGGTTGATGGAGCGCGCCGACGCGCAACGCGCCATCGCCACGCTGCACAGCTTCCGCTTCTTCGGGCTGGTCTTCATCCTGCCCGGTGTCGTGGGACCCGGCCTGCCGGCCGGCTTCGCCCAGTTCGCGGCGTATGGCGATCTCTTGACCGGCGTGCTGGCGATGCTGGCGCTGCTCACCTTCAGAATGCGTCCGCTGTTCTGGTTCTTCGTGTTCGCCTTTAATGTCGTGGGGACGATCGACCTCAGCGCCGACTATTACCACGCGATCCGGGACGGCCTTCCCGCCGTGGCGGGCCAACTGGGCGCAACGTACGCGATCCCGATCGTCTACGTACCCTTGCTGATGATCACGCACGTCGTAGCGTTCTATTTGCTCGTGCGTCCTCAGACCGGTGCGGGTTGGGCTTTCGCGAGAACTGCAGCCGCGCGCGGCAAACGCAACGCGCCCGTCTAGCGTCAGGCCGATAACAGCTCGACGCGCTTGCGCTGCAGGAACCGGCGCACGGCCGGGTCGCGCTCGAGTCCGATCGCGAGATCGTACGCGCCGAGCGCTTCGGCCGTCGCGCCGGCACGCGCGAGCAGATCGGCACGCGCGGCCCAGTACGGCTGGTAGTCGGCCAGCCGCGGATCGTCCGCATACGGCTCGAGCGCGTCGAGCGCCGCCTGCGGGCCGTCCCGTTCCGCCTGCGCAAGCGCGCGGTTCACGGCGACCACCGGCGACGCCGCAATCGCGAGCAGCGCATCGTAGAGCTGCACGATCTCGTCCCAGTTCGGACGACGCGTCCGGCAGCGGTAGACATGCGCCGATTGCAGCGCGGCCTCGAGCTGAAAGCGTCCGATTGAGTTGAATGCGCTCGCGCGCCGCAGCAGCGCGTTGGCTGCGTCGATCATCGGTGTATCCCATGTCGCCGGGTCCTGAGCCGACAGCGGCACGTAGTCGCCGGCCGCATCGCGCCGTGCATCGCGCCGCGCCTGCGCATACAGCATCAGCGCGAGCAGACCCAGCGTCTCCGGTTCATCGGGCAGCAGTTCAACGAGCAGGTGCGCAAGAAACAGCGCCTCGCCGGCGAGGTCGCGCCGCTCGGTGTCGCCGCCGACCGGATCGGTCCACCCTTCCGCATACGCCGCATAGACCGCTTCCAGCACCGCAGCGAGCCGGCCAGGCAACTCCTCGCGCTCGGGTACGCTGAACGGAATGCGCGCTTCGCGGATCTTGTTCTTCGCCCGCACGAGGCGCTTGCTCATTGCCGCAGGCGACATCAGAAACGCGGACGCAATCGTCTTCGCTTCGAGCCCCAGCACCACCTGCAGCATCAACGGCGTGCGAATCGCCGCCTCGAGGGCAGGGTGCGTGCATGCGAACAGCAGCGCAAGCCGCCGGTCGGGCAACAGGCCCGCTTCACGCTCGTCGATTTCGTCGGCGAGGATCGCGAGCTGGTTCACCACCTCGTCGCCGACACGGCGATGACGCGCGCCGTCGAGCGCCCGGCGGCGCGCAACCGTCATCAGCCACGCTTCGGGATTCGCGGGGCAGCCTCGCTTCGGCCAGTCCGCGAGCGCGGCCGCAAACGCGTCGGCGAGCGCGTCCTCGGCCGCGGCGACGTCGCGCGTGCGCATCGCCAGCAGCGCGACGAGCTTGCCATAGCTGCGGCGCGCGACCGCCTCGGCAATCGAATGCGCGGCGGCGCCGGCGTCAGGGCCGCCGCCGGACGGACTCATGCAACGGACGGCGCGTCGTACGGGGCAGTCCAGACCGGGCGCACTTCCATGAGGCCGTGCGCCGCGCCGGGACAGCGCGACGCCCACGCGATCGCCGCGTCCAGGTTGGGCACGTCGATCAGGTAGTAACCGGCGAGCTGCTCCTTCGAATCGGAATACGGTCCGTCAAGCACCTGCGGCTTGCCGTCGAGGAGCCGCACCGTGGTGGCCGTACTCGTGTGCTGCAGCCGGTTAGCGCCTACCAGCACCTCGGCTTTTTTCAGCGATTCGGTGTAGGCCTGATACGCGGCAACCCCTTGCTGCCGCTCGCTGTCGGTCATCTTGTTCCAGCCGTTTTCTTCCGAATAGATCATCAAAAGGTAATGCATGTGAGCCTCCGTCATGGGGTTAGGGCGGCTGAACGACTTGAGCCGCCATCACAATGACGCTCGGGCCGCATGCTGACGGACAGGTGCGTCGAAAAAAATCGGTAAGGGCGCACCGGCCTCTGCGCCGGTTACGATGGCTGAAGTTTAGTGGACGCGGGAAAGAAGTTGCTCTATCAATAGGCTCGCCGTCCGCTGAACGACCTACGCCGCACCGACGCGGCGCCCCGGAAGATACGCTGACCATGAAAGGAGAGACCTCATGCCGAGTTTTGAGCGAGTGCGACCGGTGCTGCTTATCGACGCTGTCTGGCGCATGGTGCTTCGCCTCGGATTCCGGTTCGCTCGCGTCTGGTGGTCCATTCGACGGCCTCGTCACGAGGGCGCGCTAGTCGCCATCTACGTCGGGACGGCGCTGTTGCTGGTGAAGTCGTCGTACCGGGCGGAGTGGAATTTCCCCGGCGGTAGTGTCCATTCCGGTGAGACACCCGATGCCGCGGCGCAGCGCGAAATGGAAGAGGAGATTGGTCTGCCGTCGTACCCATTACGCCCCGTGGGCAGCGTCTGCGGCAATTGGGACGGGCGAAGAGATCAGGTGCATTTCTTTGAACTGCACCTCGATTGCCTACCCGAGTTGCGGCTCGATAATCGCGAGATTGTCGACGCGCGGCTGGTATCGCCGGAGGAATTGCGCGGCATCGCGCTGACAGGGGCGGTCGCTGCGTATCTCGGCGGAGATCTCAGCTGTTAGTTTGAATCTCCAACGGGTCCCGTTGATGTGCTTTTCAGCTATTTTCAGCCGGTGGGGCAGGCAGGGTTCGCCTCGCCAGCTATAAGCGGGGCCGGCTCGAACAGCTTCAATGCAATATCCTTTAAACGTCGCGATTTTTTAGTAAATCGCAATGACTCGCGCTTATCTTGCCGAATCCTTAATTTGGTCTAGCATGTGTACCATGCCGCTCCGGTGCTGGTATCAGGCGGACGTCCGCGCGGTTCGAAAGCGGTTATCAGGCGAGGAGTTGCGATGAAGAGCGACAACACCAAGGCAATGCAGTGGCGCGTGACGCTTGGTTCGATATACCGGGACAACATCGGGCAATTACAGGGCAGGTTGTTTGGAGGGCTGATCGACAAGAATGGAGCGCTTCTCGATCTGACGGTCTTCTCCCTGATCGCCGCGCAACACGTGATGCTCGATCCCGTCAGCGTCCTGCTGATGTGTCTTTATCAGAAAGTGGGGAAAGCGCAGATCGCCGATTACACTTTCGCACTGTGCGTGCCTGCGCCTTTCCCGATATCGATGGAGGCGCGGGGGCTTATCGGGTTTTTCGAGGCAACACAAAGCGGAAAGGATAAGGTCCATGTCACACGTCTCGATTTCAACACCGTCGCACCGGGGTCCACGAAGACGACTTACACCCTGAAAATCGCGGGACTGATCGGAATACCGAAAAAAATTAGCCGCCGCATACCGAATCTTTTTATGGGTTTCGATTTGACGGCGGATACGAGGCCCAATAAGAAGGTCCACCGGCTATATATGGCGGCAGCATTTGCGCTGGTCGATCAGCGTTTCAAGCTGGTAAGCAAAGGCGGCTACAAAATCGGCGCGATTCTGGTGAGCGGGAGCGGCCAGATACTGGGTTATGGCTTGAATATCTCGTATGCGCAGTTTTTCGTTCATGCCGAATTGATGGCCATCTACGACTATTTCTGCCGCACTGGAAACGTGACGTTACCGCCCGACTGCCGCCTCTATACCACGCTCAAGCCTTGCAAGATGTGCGCGGCCTATATCGTCGGCCGTTTGCCCACACGGCCTGCTGGCTTCAAGATATTCCACGCTCATGACGATGACGGCGGAGCCGCGAAAAGTACCGAACTAGACTTGCTTAACGCATCCCAGCCCGGGGTCAGCGTCCTTATCGGTTCGGACGGCTCAAAGCCGCTAAGGAGCTATTTCGAGCCGAAATACGTTGCCGACGATAAGACGGCTCACCGTCAATGGGAGGACGCAGCCCTTGAATTGACAAAGACTCAATACAATTCTGGAACGGGGGAGGGGATTGTCATGCAGTTGAAAACCGTGGCACCCGCCGAATTTCCAAAAATCGCCAATTCGCTGCTGAGAAAAGGGCAAAAATACAGCGAGAAAAAGGGAACCAACGCAAACGTGAGCAAAGCGCTGGTGCACATCCTCGATTTTCTGGAAACGTTCGGTGTGCTGAAGGCGGGAACGCTGGCTTCGCTATCGATTGCTGCACTCTTGACCGACGAGGAATTGCAGGAAATCGATGAAGCGTACACTGCGGCCGCGGTGTACGAATCTAAAAAAAGGCAGAGAGAACTGGCTGCGGCGGGGCCGTCCACCCCGCGCGGCGACCCGCGGGCGCAACCCTTCGTACTCGACCCGGACGAGCAGGCGCTCGGGCGGCAGCTCAAGCGGTCGGCGCTGCCGGGGTTGCCGGGACTTCCCGGATTGCCCGGGCTTCGGGGGCTGCCTGGCTTGCCCAATGCCCGGCCGGATGCCGCCGACGGACAGGACGAATTTCAGTAAGTCAGGGCGGATCCGGTCTGTGCGCGCCCCACTGAAGCGAGCCTTCGTTACAGCATGCCGTGCGACTTCGCATAGTCGCGCAAGGCATCGTTCATGCGTGTCTGCCAACCTTCGCCGGTTGCACGGAAAGCGTCGAGCACGTCACGGTCATAGCGGACGCTAGTCGCCACCTTGGTCACGTCGGCCGGCGGTCTGCCGCGACGCTTCAGCAGCTCGGCCGCGGCGTCTTCACCGATTCGCTTTGGAAGCGTTTCACGCGCGGGGCGCATCCGTCGAATTTCTTCGGTGCTCAGTTCTCGCGTGTCGTGATCTGCCGCGATGCCGCGATTGATCGCCGCGTCCTCTTCATCGGTCGGCATCACGATGTTTCGTTTGCTCGACATAATCATTCACCTCACGTTTGTTTGCCTTGCGAAGGCTGATGGCGCGAAGCGTTTCGTCGCGCACTGTATAGACCAGGCTTCAGAAGCCTTTCCGGCAGGCTACAAATCGTAAAACCAAAGATCTCGTGACGGAGCTATCTTGATTTAAATACTCGCATAAAAAGTGATAATTTATCTTATGTCAAATCAGATAACCGTTTCGGCACCCACCCCCGAAGCCCTGCGGCCAACCCTATCCACGACCCAAACCTCACCCTCCGCATCCCAGCCAACCCTCATCTCGACAGCGTAAAAAAACGTGCTTCAACGCATCGTCAGCACATTGGTTATCCCACTCAGTTTACGTATGATAAATGCACCACACCAGGCCTTTGACGGCACCAGAAACATGTGCGTCAAAACCTGAGCGAATTTCCATAAAGGGGAAAAAATAGAATGCCTCTAGACCCGATATACACCTCGATGGCGCTCAATGTGAATGGCACCAGCGTGACGGTGCCCTGGAAGGCCAAGGCGATTCTTACCTCCACGAACATGACCGGCGGCACCGGGCCGGCGCAATCGATCCGCCCTCCAGGTTTTCAATCGGGGGACTGCCCGCATCATCATCAGCGTGGTCATTTGATCGGCAACAAGCTCGGCGGGAGCGGAACCGATGAACGCAATCTCGTCACGCTGACTGAGGGCACCAATCATCCCGTGATGTATGAATTCGAGGCGATGGTGTACGAGAAGGTCAAAAGCAACCCAGGCATCGAGTTCACGTACGAGGTGACCGCGCGGTATGATGCGACGCGGTATTCCACTGCTCAGATTGTCGTAGGCGGCGCCGCGATGGGCGCGGCGAGTAATCCGTATTGCCCGATGCCCTGCCCGGAATCGCTGCAGATAGACTTTTTCTACGCCGAATCACCCGGGCATCTTGTTTATCCCCTACCCATTCCGATTTCCACTGGCGAAGGACTGGCTTACCACGCAGGCCCGCTTCTTATCCCCAACGGCGTGTACAAATTTCACGAAGGAAGTCCCAAACACGTTTCTAAAAACTGTTGGGCATCCTGAGGAGACGCTAAATGCCTTTCGACATTTTCCCCACGCAGGAAGATCAGGTACGCCTCGCCGGTCCGGAAACCAAGGTGACCTTGATCAGCGCTTGCGACATGAATCAGATCGGTCTCTTCAACGTGCGCGAAATCCCCGCTGCCGCGGCCGGCGGCGCCGTGCCATCCCGGCAAAACGGCGAACAATGGATCTTCACATCGAGCGTCAACCGCGCGCAAACGGACAGCCTCGACCGGGTCATGGTCTTCGTCGGCATCAAGAGAAAATTTCTGACCAAGGTCGACGACTCACTGAACGGTTGGTCCTGTCCGCGCGGCACGCCCATGGAGATCATCAAGGTGCAGCATGGACTCCCGGTACTGAGATTCAAGCGGTGATCGGCTCAGGCCTCATTTCGATTTCTCCCCCTCATTGCGCAACAGGCCAAGAAAGCTCCACAGCCTTTGTCCATCGGCATCGCCCGACGTCAATTCGCGCAGCAGCACCGGCAAGGGCGTGCGTCCCCACTCGAGCGCCCGCTGGATCAGATAAGGCACGGGGCTATGCGGCTCATAGCGCGCGAGATACTCGGCGATCACTTCCAGCTGCCGGTACGCATCGTCCCGGTTTTGCGGCACGCCGGGGGCGACGGCCTTGGCGCCCGACACGGAAGCCTCCGCCGCCGCGGTCGTATCGCCAGCCTGCGACCGGGCCGGCTCCGGGGCATTCGGATGCATAGTTAGACACTCCGTCAAAACAAGTGCTGCATGAGTCATCGTTTCCATCAGCGGGACGAAACTGGGGGCCTCGGCGCCCAACTTCGGAGTACAGAGCGCATCGAGCTGCTCGATGAGCGGGCGCGCCGCCTCGAGCGCATCGCGTTCGAGCCGCAGATGCGCAGGCGAAGTCGCCCGTACCGCGTCCTGTAGCGCCGTCATCACGCGCCCTGCTTCCTGGCGCTTCGCCGCCGGCACGTCTTGCCGCGCGGCGGCCGTCAGCGTCGCACGCTGTGCGCTTTGCCATTGCGCTAGCGTGCCGCGCAAGCCGTCGCGTCCTTCGAAGAGTTCGATCTGCGCCGACAGCAGATCCGCATAAGCGCCGGCAAGCCACGCGAACGGCGCCGCGCGAAAGCCCTGATCGCCGTCTCGCGGCAGCGGGTGCAGGTCGTCCCAATAGCGCTCGCACAATCCCACCATCAACTGAAAACAGTGCGGCAGCGCGGCCACGCCATAGCGGTTCAACCACGCCTCGCCGAGCCAGGCGGCGATCGTCAGATCCTTGCTGCGGTTCGACAGCACGCGGCGACACCCCGCCTCCACCGCCGGCCAGTCGGCCACCTTCAGCGTGGTCTGCCAGATACCGGCCGGCACGCTCGCATCGTCCGCGCGGCGCGCCGTCCGGATTGCTTCGTACTCCGGATCGTGAATCAACGATACGCCGCAGGGCTCGTCGCCCGGCAGAGGCTGCAGCAGCGCGTCGATGTCGAGTGCCGGCATCATCCGTGATCCGCCTGCGCATTGCCATTCGTGGGATAGATCACCGTCGTCGTCATGCCCCTGCCCTCATAGCCCGGCGCCGCGACCGGCAGATCCGGAATCGCCTGCGGCGTCTTCGCCGCGCCCGCCATGCTGACGCGCAGATACATCCGTGCGGTCTGGATCGTCCCGTTGCGATCGCGCACCGGGACCGTGAACAACAGCCGCGGCGGCAGGCCGGCGCTCGTGAGACTGGCGTCTTCGGGCATCACGTGCAAACGCACGAGCCGCAGCAACGCCCAGGTGTCCGAAGCGCTCCAGGTCGCGGCGCCGTGCTCGCCCGCCAGCGTCGGTTGCGCGGTGTCGAACATCGGTTGCCATGGCGCATCCTTGGCCCAGCGCAGGCTGAGCGAGACCGGCTGCCCTGGCCGCCAGCGCGCCGGCGGTTCGCCCGTTGCCGGATACGTGAGCGTGTCGCTGCCGCTCGCGAGCTTCCATTCGATCACCTGGTCGGCTCCCACCTCGTCGGCGCGATCGACGCGCCATTCGACGCTCAGCTCCACGCCCTGCAAGGTGCCGTCGGCGCCGCGCGCCAGCAAGGTATCGAGCCACGGCTTGGCGCGCGCCAGTTGCGCGATGAACGCGTCGGCGCCGTCCGCGCGCCCTCGCCCGGCCGCAGCCGCTGCCGCGAGTCCCGCTTGCGCCTGCGGCAACTGGTTGTCGAGCAAAGCCACGAACGCCGCCGTCTGCCGCAGGTCGGCGCCGGGTGCGGTCGCGTCGGCGGCAAACGGAAAGTGTCCCGCCAGATAGCGCGCGAAAAAGCTGCGGATCTGCTCGTAGGCCTGCATGCCGGTGCCCATCTGCAATCTGAAGCACTGCTCACGAGCGGACGAAACGAGCCGCGAACCCGCGCTCGCGACGATATCGCCCGCCGGCGGCACGCTGACCTGCTCGAGCGAGGCACTGCAATTGCCGAGGTCCAGCTTGTCCAGTTGATCGCCGATGATCGTCTGCACCGCGATCATCGCGCTCGCCGGGCTCTTCGCGCGGTACTGCGCGAGGTCCGCCGACAAGGCCTTCCAGCGGCTCACCAGTTGGGCATCGGCCGGCGTGAGCGGCGGTTTCTGCGCGCTCAGCCAGTCGAGCGCGCCGGCCGGACCTTCCGCCAGATCGGCAATCGCCGCCGCCTGTGCCGCCAGATAGGCCTGCAGCGCTTGCGGCGTGGCGGCGCCGAACGCGCGCAACGAACCGCCTGTGTGACCGTCCCAACCCGAAAAATCGCCGCGCACCGGGCGAAACGGGGCGAGCTGCTGCAACTGCGCGTCGGCTGTGCGCAGCACCACGACCGCCGCGTCGCTCACGCGCAACGCCACGCTGGTCGCGAGATCGTCGCGGCCCAGCGAATCGAAGGCGGCGATCAGATCCAGCGCGCTCTTATGCAATGCGTCGAATTGCGCCGCGGTGTCCGCGACCGAGCTGCTGCCTTGCTGCGCCGCCTGTTGCGTGGGCGTCGACAGCGCGGCCAGCATGCTTTTCACCGCCTCGTTGCCGGCGGCGGCCAGCAGTGCCGCCCGATAGGCGTCAGGCGCCTGCGCGAGCGGTCCCGCAACGTATTGCCGGTAGGCCGGCAAGACCGCGAGCGCGCGTTGCACGGTGCCGACATCGACGCTGCGGATCACCGTATCGGTGCTGCCGTCGGTCGCTGCGAACGGTTGTGCCAGCAAGGTGCGCAAGGCTTCACGCAAGGGCGGCAGGTCGGCGGACAGTTGCAGTCCGTTGGCCGGCGTGGCGCTCAGCACGCCCGGCAGATTGCCGTTGGCGAGCCAGCGCGCGGAGAACGCCTCGCGGGCCGCCTGCTCGTGCGCGAGCACGGCTTGCACCGGCGCTGCGCCGATCAGTTGCAGCCGTTGCGCCGTATCGAAGGTGGCCGTCAAGCCGGGCACCAGCTCCTTGTCGCGCGCGCTCGCCCAACCGTGATCGGCCGAGTCCACCTGCACCGCCAGCGCATCGATGCCGTTGGCCAGCGTGGACAGGGCCGCGTCCACCGGCGCGGCGCCCGGTGTGCGCATTTGCGCGAGCGTAGTCTGGACCTGGGTTGCGTTAGCTGTCAGCGTGGAGTCCGCATAGACCTCGTCGAACCACGCATCGAACGTCTGCTCAAAGCACGCGCTCACGCGTTGCCGCGCACTCGCGGCCTTCGCGGCATCGAGCGCCAGCGTGCCGTCATCCAGACTGGTGTCGCGCAGCGCCGCATCGACCTGTGTGCGATCCGCGACGTGTTCCGGCGGCAGATCCACACCGGCGGCTTCGTGCATCAGTTGGGTGAGCATGACGAGATTGCCGCTGCCGGCCTGGACCAGTTCGTTGTACTGTCCAATCCAATGCTCGGTTTGCGCGGCCTCGTTGACGAGTTGCGTACCGGAGACGAACGCCGGCAAGTCCTGCGGTCTGGTGCCCGTTTGCGACGCCGCGTCCGTTTCATCGGCCGGGTTCACTTCGCAAGAGGTTTGCGCCAGTTGCGCCGTGAGCCGGTCATACAGCGGTTCGAAGACCAGTCCGCGTAACACGTGCCGCTGCGCGTCGCCGAGCTGGCCCTGCAGGAACAGGTACGACAGCGGCATGAACGGCGAGCTCAGTTGCCAGCGCGGCACCTTGAACAACGCGTCCCGGGCGCTGCGCAGCGCGCTCGTAGCGGCCGCATCGCCGCGATCCGACTCGCGATAGGTGGCGCGTGCGAGCGTGAGCGAATCGTACGCCGTGCTTAGCACACGCGCGTCGCTGCGCAGATGCCACCACGCGAGTCCCATCCCCACGCACCAGCAGACGGCCAGCACGGCGGCGCACACGGTGGCCGCGCGGTGCCAACGGGTCCGCAGGGCCAGCACGCGCGGCATCGGCACGGCGAGTCCCTGGCCGCTCAGCAGCACGTCGTGCCAGAGCCTTCCGGCGAAGGTCGGCGCATTGGCGCGCAAGGCCGGCGCGGCGCCCCCCTCTTCCACAGGCAGCCGTTCAGGCACTGCGCCGATACAGTAGATGCCGCGCAACAGCGGCGCCGTGCCGTCCGCCGCGCCGCGCAGCACCAGATCGAAACGTTCGCGCAGCGGCACGCGCAAGCGGTCGAGGTGCTCGGGGAGCAGGAACAGCGCATCGCCGACGCCGCCGTTCAGCGTGCCGAGTTCGACGATGGTTTCCGTCAGCGCCGCACGCATCGCAGCAAAAGCCTCGTCGAGCCACGCTTCTTCATAGGCACGCCGCGGCGCATAGGGCGACGCCCAACCCAGCGTGGCGCTGCTCGCGGCCCCTTGCAAGCCGTCCGCGAGCGCGTCGAAACCGGGCAACGCATCGCAATCGCTGATGACGATATAGAGCGGCAACATCAAGCCGAATTGCCGCTGCAAGGCGATCAGCTTGCGCGACGACTCGAGCGCCGCCGCACTCATCTCGCGCGGCTCGCCGTCTTCGGTGATCAGCGCGCCGGCCGCAACGACCCACACGAGCGCATCCAGCGGACGTCCGGCGCGGTTACGCAGCAAGGCGCGCAGCAGCCGGCGCCACGCGCCCAGGCGGCGGTCCGCCGCAGGCGCGGCGAGCACGTCCTGCGGTTCGGCGATCAGCAGTCCTTCCGCATCGTTCCAGACGCGCCCGAACCATGCCGCTTCACCTGCCGGTGTCAAACGCCAGCCACGGCAGAGCGCATCGAGCGCGGCCGGTGCGCCGGTCGCCAGAATGCGCGGGACCGAATAAGGATCGCGCACGCTCATGCGCGCATGGGCCGCGCGTATGGTTGCGGCGAAACTGCGCAACGGCCGTTCGTCCTGGCGCGCATGCCACCAGCGCAGCAAGACGGCGAACACCAGCCCCAGCAGCAGCAAGACAATGAGACCCAGCAGGATCGCGATCAGCGTCACGGCCGGTTCCCTCCCCCATCCGCGGCCGTACGTAACACCACGGTGTTGGTATCCACCGCCGGCACCGCAGGTATGGCGGCCAGCGCATTGCTTTGCGGCAGTGCCGGCGCATCCGTCGTCGCAGGTTGTGCGCGCGGTTTGACCGGCACCCGCACGACGGCGCCGGACACACTCGTGCTGCTCGCCGGGGCGGCCGGCGCGTCAGCTAAAGCAATGGCCTGAAACTGCATCACTGAGCGCTGCACATCCGCCGTCGCGACAGACCAGAGCAGATGCGATACGCCGAGCAGCACACACACGCCGACGCCGAGCAGCGCGGCAAAACGCACATGGTCCGGAAACATCTTGCTGAGCGTGACGGTGCGGCGCGGCGCGAGCGCCACGCGTTCGAGCGGCGCAGCGAGATGGGCCGGTTCGGCATCGCGTTGCATGGCGAACGCAAACAGCGCATGACGCAGTTGATCGTGCCGCAGCGCGCCCGCCTCGCCACGCAAGCGTCCTCTGAAGCCGAGGATCAGACACGCCAGATAGACGTTGGCCAGATCGCGTTGCGACGCGTCGCGTTGCGTGAGCAGCGCTTCGATCGCATCGGGCAAGCGTTCGCCCGCCGCGCGCGTGCCGAACACCCGCACCTCGAGCGGTCTCGCCTCCCACGCGGCGTGGCCCGGCCAGTCGGAAAACAGCAGCAGTTCGTCGAGCAGCGCGACAAACGCATACTGCGCCGCTGCAATATCGGTCTCGCCGGCAGCGCCCGTCCAGGCCATCGCTTCGCGTGCGAGCCGCCGGGTGACCGAAGCCAGTTGCGTGGCCACCTTGTCGGCCACGCTCTCGCCCTGGGCGAGCACTTCCAGTGGCGCTTCCGTTGCACGGCCCAGGGCGTCGCGTGTTTCCATGGCGCGCCGGAACGCGTCGACGAACGCACGCGTGAGCGGTGCGCGTTCGTCGCCGGAGAAGGCCGTGTAGTCACTCATTCGCGCCCCGCATCGCCGGCGGGATCGTTCGCCTCGGCCGCCGGCGTGAAAAGCTGCACCGCCCATGGCGCCACGCCGCGCACACCTGCGCCGACGTCGATATGCAGCGGCTGCGACGCATCGAACCAGGTCGTGTCGAGCGCGATCACGAACATCGCCGTGTCGTCGCCGGCGCTGTACGTGGCGCGCTCGTCGCGCGACAACCGGCGGCGCGCCAGTCCGCGCATGCGTTGCCGCGACAAGGTCGGCAAATGCGGGCGCGAGGCAATTGCCGTTTGCTCCAGCCAGGTACTGGCGTCGTGCTCGGTGGCATCGCCCGGCATGCGCAGGCCGATCACCAGTTCGCCCGGCGCGCTCACGCCTGCGTCCGCCGGCGGATCGATCCAGAAGCCGCCCGCTTCGGCCGTGAACTGACGCACCCGATAACCCTGGCGCACCGTCGACAGCGCCGTGTCGATCCACTCGAGCAGCGGCTCGAACGACGCCAGCAGTTCCGCATAGTCGAACGGCGCGAAGGTCGGCACGCCACGGGTCGGTCGCAGGCTCGCGAGACTGCCCGCCATGCCGGCGAGGATGCGGTAAAGGTCGAGCGGATGCACCGCGCGCGAATGCAGCGCGGCCTCGATCTCCGGCAAGCGCATCCACAAGGCAGTGAGTTGCCGCTCGATCTGTCCGGCGTCGTCGCGCTCGCCGGCGCGCCGCGCCGCATCGAGACGGCCGGACAGGAACACACACTTCTCCCGCGCCCGCATCGCGATGCGCATGATGCGCTGACCGAGCGGCGATTCCGGGGCGACGAACGGACAAGGCGGCACATACTCGGTGAGCGCGACGCCGCCCCCCTGTTGCCGCAACTGCATCAACGGCAACCGTTCGTATTCCTGATTGCCGAGATCGGTCATCAGGTGCAGGCTTGGCCGCCACGTGGTGATCGCGGCGGGTTCGGTGCCGGTCGTCAGATCGGGCACACCCTGGCTCTGATGTTGCCGGTAGCGCGCGCCGCGCTGATCGATCTGGCCGCCGCGATAGAGCGGCGGCACGGCCAGATAGACGGTGACGAGCTGTTCCGGCGAGGTGAACGCCTGGCGCACGTCGATCTGCAGGACGGGATCTTCGGCGGCGTGACGGATTGGCAGGCCGTCAGGCAGGATCGCATCGAGCCGCGTGATGCGCACGAGCCCTTCGGCAAGCCCCGCTTCTTCCTGCTCGAGCGCGAGCACGCCCCAGTAGTGCGGCCGGGCCGCACCGGCCAGCAGCGCCGCATGTCCGGCCGCATGCAGGGCCTGGGTCTGGAAATGTTGCGGCAGCAACGGCATTCCTTCGAACCAGCAGATCGTATCCGGAAACAGATTGCGCATGATTATGGTCTAGCGGGCGATCAACTGAAGATCCTGGTCGCCCAGTTCAAGCAGCGGCTTCGATGGACCGCCGTCGAGCCGCACGCGGTGCGCGCCGACTGTCTGGTAGTCGGCGAACACCAGCACGCCGGCCGCGCGCTGCCCATCGAAGGCGAATTTGGAATCGGCAATCTGCTGGCCCGGAACGAGTTCGTACGAGACGACGCTCAGATCTTTCGGATAGTCGCGCCGCAACTGCTCGCGCTGGGCGAACCATTTGGCGGAGGGTAAGCCCAGCAGCGTGTCGAGCAATTGAGGATTCCGTACCAATACGGCATCGACGGCAATCGGAGTATCGAGGTTCGCCTGCGCCGCCACCTGGATGGCGAGCGAGTCGACCTTGACGCGCGGCAGCGACGCCGAACAGCCCGCGACGCATAGCGCCGCCACGAGCGGCATCGACCAGCGCCGGGGCGATGGGCTGCGCCGGCCGGCCGCGAGTCGCGAAGCATTGATCACGTCGATATCCCCTTTCACGTCCTGTCCGTCTGCGCCGGCTGACACCGCCGCCATGTTTCGCATGGACTCCTGGTGCAGCCGCCCTCGTATCTGTTGTCGTATGCGGGCTCTCTCAGTTCCCCGCACACGCTTGCGCATCACATCTCGCGGCGAGCGTAGTCTACAAGTACCACGGTGTACACCGCAATTGCCGCTTCGCCAGGTCGTGACTCTGCCATCAAATTGTCACTACGGGTAAGTTCTACTCCTGCGCGAGGCCTCGTTGCAAACGTTAAATTTTTGTTTGAATTTCGTCGAAGACTATCGTAGAGTATTTTTGTCTGAGCAAATCGGCCGGCGGAAATTTTTTCGGATTCCTGCCGGCTTGGCTTTCCGGGGTTCGGTGCGCCTTACGCTAGTGAAAGGTCAATGACCGCCTTTCAGGAGTGCCTTGCGCCCACTATTTCTGTTGCAGTCACGCAGTGCGGCGCGATCACGATGTCGATTGCCCGAGGGAATGCGCTCGTCTTCGCGCAGGCCTTCACGCAGCTTGATATCGCAGGCGGGATTTATCGCGCGAGAAACAAAAGAAGCGGTGCATGCACCGCGTATTAAACGCGTCGAGAGAACGAAAACAGAGGGATGACCATGGCCGACAGTACCCAACACTGGTTCGAGAGAAACCGCCCCCCGCGCGTCCAGATTACTTACGACGTCGAAACCGGCAACGCAATCGAGAAAAAGGAATTGCCGCTTGTGGTCGGCATTCTGGCCGATCTATCGGGTCAACCCGAAAAGCCGCTCGCCAAACTGTCGGAGCGCCGCTTCGTCGACATCGACCGCGACAATTTCAACGACGTGATGAACTCCATCGAGCCGCGCGTCACGCTGCAGGTCGACAACACCTTGGCTGCCGACGGCAGCAAGCTGAACGTCGCGCTCAAGTTCCAGCATATCGACGACTTCGATCCGGTGCAGATCGTGCAGCAGATCGCGCCGCTCAAGCAGCTCTACGATGCGCGGCTGCGCCTGCGCGACCTGCTCACCAAGCTCGACGGCAACGACGAGCTGGACAAGCTGTTGCAGGACGTGGTGCACAACACGCAAGGACTTGCCGAAATCAAGTCCGCTCATCCGCAGGATGGTGTCGTCGCGCAACTGCCCGCACCGGCAGAGCCGACTGAACCCGCCGGCGACGCGCCCGCCAGCGCCTGAGCCCAGCCCGCCTCGAGGAGACACTGATGTCCGATACGCAAGCCGCGGCTGCGCCCGCGCAAACGGAAACCCTGACCCTGCTCGACCGCATCGTTCACGACGGCCGCATGGCCCACGACGACGAGCAGCAGCAGCACGCCCGCGAACTGCTGGCCGAGTTCGCGCTGCAGGTGCTCGACAAGAAGATGACGGTCAGCCGCGATACGGTCGCGATGATCAACGATCACATCAAGAAGATCGACGAACTGATCAGCGAGCAGCTCAATCAGGTGCTGCACCACGCGGACATGCAGGCGCTCGAAGCCTCGTGGCGCGGCATCCATTACCTCGTGAAGAACAGCGAAACCGGCACGCGCCTGAAGCTGCGCTTGCTGAACGTGTCGAAGAAAGACCTGCAGAACGACCTGGAAAAGGCCATTGACGTCGACACCAGCGCGCTCTTCAAGAAGGTCTACGAAGAGGAATACGGCACCTTCGGCGGCCATCCGTTCAGCGTGCTGATCGGCGATTATTATTTCAGCCGCCAGACCCCCGACGTCAGCCTGCTCGAGAAGATCGCCCAGGTCGCGGCAGCGGCCCACGCCCCGTTCATCTCGGCGGCGCACCCGCAACTGTTCGACATGGGCAGCTTCACCGAACTGAGCGTGCCGCGCGACCTGTCGAAGGTGTTCGAGACCATCGACATGGCCCGCTGGCGCGAATTCCGCAAGAGCGAAGACTCGCGCTACGTGGCGCTGGTGTTGCCGCATATTTTGATGCGCCGTCCTTATCATCCGGACAGCAATCCGGTGGAAGGCATGAGCTTCGTCGAAGACGTCGACGGCACCCAGCATTCCAAGTACCTGTGGGGCAACGCGGCCTACGCCTTGGGCCAGCGCATCACCAACGCCTACGCGCAATTCAGCTGGTGCGCCGCGATTCGCGGTGTGGAAGGCGGCGGCGCGGTCGAGAAACTGCCGGATCATATCTTCCAGACGGCCTCCGGCGACAAGGCGATGAAATGCCCGACCGAGATCTCGATCACCGACCGGCGCGAGAAGGAACTGGATTCGCTCGGCTTCATCGCACTGTGCCACAAGAAGGGCGAGGGTCAGGCGGTGTTCTTCGGCGGCCAGACCGCCAACAAGCCGGCGGTCTACAACACCAACGAAGCCACCGCTAATGCGCGCATTTCGGCCATGCTGCCGTATGTGCTCGCCGCCTCGCGCTTCGCGCATTACATCAAGGTGATCATGCGCGACAAGGTGGGCAGCTTCATGACGCGCGACAACGTGCGTACTTACCTGAACACCTGGATCGCCGACTACGTGCTGCTCAACGACAATGCGCCGCAGGAAATCAAGGCGCAGTATCCGCTGCGCGAGGCGCGCGTCGACGTGACGGAGGTGGCCGGCAAGCCCGGCGCCTACAAGGCGACGGTGTTCCTGCGGCCGCACTTCCAGCTCGAGGAGCTCACCGCTTCGATCAGACTGGTCGCCTCGCTGCCGCCGCCTGCCGCGGCCTGATTCTCGCGGGCCCTACGGCACCTCCCTGCCATCTGCGCGGCGCGGCCATTCCGGCACGCGCCGCTTCTACACGTTTCAGGAGCGCTCAGTCATGGATTCGATCATTCTCGATCTCGGCACCGACATCAAAGGCGAATGCACCATTGAAGGCTATACCGACAAGATCGAAGTGATGTCATACAGCCACAACGTGGCGATGCAGGTCACCAACGACGTCAGCAACTCGGAGCGCACCTCGGGCAAGCCGCATGTCGGCGAGTTCACCGTGACGAAGTTCGTCGACGTCTCGACGCCGACGCTGAACGAATACTGCTGCTCCGGCAAGGCGGTGGCGACCGCGACGGTGATCGTGGGCCGCAACGCCGCCGAAGGCGACGGCAAGATCATGCCGTTCATCACCTACACGCTCAACAACGTCGTGTTCAGCAACGTCAGCGTGTCGGGTGGCGCCGGCGGCAAGCCGGTCGAAACGCTGTCGCTGAACTTCACCAAGATCAAGTGGGAACTGACCGCGCAGAAGGACGACGGCACCAAGGAAGGCACCGCCGCCTCGACCTGGGATATGGCCGCCAACAAGCTCGTCAAGGGTGGGAGCTAAATCTGACGCCGCCACTCGCCCACCGTCTGCGCGCCGGGTCTGCGAGGCAGCATGCCGTCCGCTGACGCCCCGGTTGCGCCGATGCCGCTGTTCGAGCGGCTCGAAGACGACGCCCCGTTCGTGTCCGCCGAAGTGCCGGCGCGGCGCACGCTCACGTCCAATGGGCTGCGCGATTCGGTGCGCGCCGAACTGATCCGGCTGCTCAATACGCGACGTGGGCGCAGCAGCGCCCGCCGTCCGCTCGACGTGCTCGATTACGGCCTGAAAGACTGGAGCGCGAACGACGCCGCGCGCGCCGCGGATCGCAGCGGGCTCGAGCGCGCGGTGGTCGAAGCGATCGCGGCGTTCGAGCCGCGTCTGACGCACCCCAGCGCCCAGATCGAACCGGAGCCGGATGCACCCTGGCGGCTGCGGCTGCGCATCATGGGCACCCTCGACGCCGGCGCCGGTCCCTTGCCGGTCGCCTTCGTCGCACAACTCGCCGACGGCCAGCCGGTCGGAGTGGTCGATGAACGAATCGCTTGACGACCTGCTGCTCGACTACTACCAGCGCGAACTGACCTATTTGCGGCGCGCCAGCGAGAGCTTCGCGCAACGCTATCCGAAGATCGCCCGCCGCCTCGAACTGGGGTCCGGCGAAAGTGCCGATCCGCATGTCGAACGCCTGATCGAAAGCTTCGCTGTCCTGACGGCACGTATCCAGCGCACGCTCGACGACGAATACTCGGAGCTGACCGACGGCCTGCTCGAGCAGTTTTACCCTTATGCCGCGCGGCCGTTGCCGTCCATGACGATCGTGCAGCTCGAAGCGGACCCGACCCAGGGCAGCGTCGCCACCGGTTACGCGGTGCCGCGCCAGACGCCACTGGTCCACGTGACGCCCGACGGCACGGCGGTGCGCTGGCGCACCTCGGCGGACGTGACGCTCTGGCCGATCGCGCTCGAAGCGGCCGAGATGCTCAATGCCGAAGAGGCGCAGACGGCCACCGGCGACCCGGGCGTGCAAGCGGCGCTGCGCTTGTCGCTGCGCTGCACGGGGCTGCACCGCTTCGGCCAGTTGCCGATCAAACGCTTGCGAGTGCGGCTCGCGGGTTCGCCCGTCAGCGCCGCGACGCTTTACGATCTGCTGTGCGCGCATGGCGCGGGCGTTTACGTGCAAGCGCCGGGTGCCCGCGCGCAAGCGCTTGCCGGCAAGCCGGAACCGGTTGGCTTCGACGACGAGGAAGCGCTGCTGCCGCTCGAAGACGGCGTGCACCCGGCGTGCCGCCTGCTGGTCGAATATTTCGCCTTCCCCGAGAAGTTTGCGTTCTTCGATCTGCCGTTCGAACCGCCCGCGGACACCGGCGAGCGCATCGATCTGCTGATTGGACTCGACGCGGCGCCGAGCGGCCGCCTCACGCTCCAGGCGCATGACTTCGCGCTCGGCTGCACGCCGGCGCTGAATCTGTTCGCCCGAACCTCGGAGCCGTTGCGTCCCGACGGCACCCAACGGGAGCTACGCGTGAGCCCCGACGCGCACCGAGAGGCCTGCACCGAAATCTACGCCGTGCGCAAGGTGCGCTCGGTGAGCGGCCGTGAGGTCGTCGAAGTGCCGCCCTACTACGGCGTGCAGCACGGCAGCGGTTCGACACTCTACTGGCACGCCCGGCGCGTGACCGGCATGCATCCGTCGCGGCCGGGCAGCGACATGATGCTGACCTTCGTCGACGCCTGCTTCGATCCGGCGAGTCCCGCCGCGCGCACGCTTACCGCCGAGCTGCTCTGCACCAACCGGCATCTGGCGCACACGCTGGAACCCGGCACGCTGCTGGCGTTCGAGCAACCGGGCCCGGTGGCCAGCGTGCGCATCGCCCATCGTCCGACCCGGCAAAGCTTTGCCGCACTCGACGGCAGTTCGCGCTGGCGCCTCGCTTCGCAGTTCGTGCTCAATCACACGCCGCTGGTCTCTGGCCCGCAGGCGCTGCAGTCCTTGCGCGAGATGCTGGAACTGCACAACCTCGCGACCAACCCCAGCGCGCGCCGGCAAGTCAGCGGGCTCATGAGCGTGAGCAGCGAAGCGATCGTCGGGCATGTGGGCGCGGACTTGTGGCGCGGCTGGCAAAACGGCTTGAAGGTGCGCATCGAACTCGACCACACGCATTTCGTCGGCGCCAGTCCGGTCATGTTCTCCGGCGTGCTGGCCCACTTCTTCTCGCTGTATGCGAGTGTCAATCGTTTCGTGCATACCGCGTTGATGCGCGACGGCAGGGAGATTCACGCATGGCGGCCACTCCAGGGCAGCCCGCTCGTTCTGTAGCGCAGCGGCTCTTCGACGAACCGTATGCCTTCGAATTTGCGCAGGCGGTGCGGCTGCTCGAACTGCTGCGGCCCGGCTCGGTGCCGCTCGGCACCGGTCTCGATCCACGCGCCGAAGCGCTTGCGCTAGCCGGAGCGCTCGCGCCGGTGTTCGCGCCGAGCGCCCTTGGCGCATTGCGGCGCGCCGCGCCGCGTGCCCTCTCCGCGGAGGCCGAGGCCGAGGCGGCGCCCCTCAACGGCGCAGACGGCGCCGCGCCGCAACCCGAACTGCAAGTCAACATGTTCGGACTGGGCGGTCCCGACGGTCCGTTGCCGGACGCGTATCAGGAATGGCTGCAGGACCGCTTGCGGCAGAAGGACACCTCCGCGGTCGCTTTCCTCAACCTGTTTCAGCACCGGCTGCTGGCGCTGCTCTACCGGGCGCAGCGCAAGTACCGCGTCGCCGATCCGTTTCTCGCGCCGGCCCACAGTCCCGCGCAGACCATCTTGCGCGGCTTGACCGGCCTGCCGCTGGCAAGGCGCGATAGCGCGCCGCCGGTCGGCGGCCTCGACGTCTCGGCGACCCTCGCGCGGGCCGGGCTGATGGCTAACCGGCGCCGCTCGCTCGCCGGCTTCGACGTGATCGCGCAGCATCATTTCGGCGTGCCGGTGCGCACCTCGCCGTTCGCAGGCGGCTGGCGCACACTGGCCGACGAAAGCCAGAGCCGCATCGGCCGGCGCGGTCGCAATCATTACCTTGGACAAGGTGCGGTGGTCGGCTCGCGGATCTGGGACGAGCATCGCGGCATTCGCATTGCGATCGGCCCGCTGCCGCTCGACGGCTATGAATCGTTTCTGCCAGGCGGCCGTTGTCATGCGGATCTGCATGCGCTTGCCTCCGCGTATTTCGGCGCCGATCTCTATCATCACCTCGACCTGCATCTCGCGGCGGGCCAGCAGCCCAAGGCGCAGTTGTCGCGGCAAGCGCCTTTGCGACTCGGCTGGACCGCATGGGTCGGCGCGAGCGACACGCCGCCAGCCCGCACCGCGCATATGCGGCTCGGTCCCGTGCGGCCCGGCGAACGCAGCGGCAGCGCAGGATGAGCCTCGATCTGAAGACGCTGGTCGGCACCCTCGAACGCTCGACGCGCGGTGCGCTGGAACGCGCCGCGCAGCGCTGCCTGCAACTGACCCATTTCGAAGTGGAGATCGAGCATCTGCTGCTCGAGCTGATCGACATCGAGGGCGGCGACCTCGCTTGCGTGCTGCCGCACTTCGCACTGGAGCGCGATGCGCTGATCGCCGAGATCAATCGCGCGCTCGAAAAATTCAAGCGCGGCAATACCCGCACGCCGTCGTTCTCGCGCAATCTCGTCATGCTGCTGCAGGATGCGCTTGTTCTGTCTACCGTCGTGCTGCAGGAGCCGCTGGTCAGTTCGGGCACCCTGCTGCTGGCTTTGCTCGAAAGCGATGCGATGTGCGCGCAGTTGTCGGCCAGCGTGCCGTCGATCCTGCGCGTCTCGCGCGCCGCGTTGCGCATGAATCTGAAAGCGTGGCTCGAACCGTCGAGCGAACCCGGTGTGGGAGGCACAGGTTCGCTCGCGGGCGGTATGAGCGGCCTGGGCGGTGTAGGTGGCCTGGGCGGTTCAAGCCGCGCAAGCGGCGCCGGTAGCGCGGCAGCATCCGCGCTCGAGCAATACACGCTGGACCTGACCGCCGAAGCGCGCGCCGGACGCATCGATCCGATCGTCGGCCGTAACGGCGAAATTCGCCAGACCGTCGATATCCTGCTGCGGCGCCGGCAAAACAATCCGATCCTGGTGGGGGCGCCCGGCGTGGGCAAGACGGCGGTCGTCGAAGGCCTGGCCCTGCGGATTGCCGCGGGCGAGGTGCCGCCGCCGCTCGCCGCGGTCGCGCTGCGCGTGCTCGACCTCGCCTTGCTGCAGGCGGGCGCGGGCGTCAAGGGCGAGTTCGAGCAACGCCTGAAGAGTGTGATCGACGAGGTCAAGCGCTCGGCGCAGCCGGTCATTCTCTTTATCGACGAGGCCCATACGATGATCGGCGCCGGTGGCGCCGAGGGGCAAAGCGACGTCGCCAACCTGCTGAAGCCGGCGCTCGCGCGCGGCGAGTTGCGCACGATCGCGGCCACCACGTGGCTCGAATACAAGAAGTATTTCGAAAAGGACCCTGCCCTCGCGCGGCGCTTTCAGTTGGTGCAGGTCGAAGAACCCGACGAGCAGACCGCCGTCGCGATGCTGCGCGGCGTCGCCACCAAACTCGAGGAACATCATGGCGTCGCCGTGCTGGAAGCGGCGATCGTCGATGCCGTGAAGCTGTCGCATCGCTATATTTCCGGCCGCCAGTTGCCCGACAAGGCGATTGCGGTGCTCGATACGGCCTGCGCGCGTGTCGCGTTGGCGCAACACGACACGCCGCCGCAACTGGAAGCCGCACGCCATCGCGAACGCGCGCTGCACGAGGAACTGACGCGGCTCAAGCGTGAACTGGTGCTCGGCGCGAACCACGCGGCACGGCTTGCCGTGCTCGACGCCGAGCATCAACGCAACGCGGCGCTCGCGCGTGAACTCGAGGCGCGTTGGCACGACGAGTCCGCCGCGGTGCGCGAAATCCTCAGCGCGCGGGCGCGGCTCGCCACGCTAGACCAGACCTTGCGCACAGACCCGCAGGGACCGCCCGGACTCAGCGAGGAGCTCGACGACCTGAGCGCCGAACTCGCCCGGCTCGAAAGCGGGCTCGAAGCGATTCGCGACGACGATCCCATGGTGCCGGTCTGCGTCGACTCGAAGGCGGTGGCCGCGGTGATCGCGAGTTGGACCGGGATTCCGGTCGGCAAGATGCTGGCCGACGAAGTGCATGCGGTGCGCACGCTGAAGGTGCGCCTCGCGCAACGCATCATCGGCCAGGAGGCCGCGCTCGACCGCATCGCCAAACGCATCCAGGCCTATCGCGCGGGTCTCACCGATCCCTTGAAGCCGGTGGGCGTGTTCCTGCTGGTCGGACCGACGGGCGTCGGCAAGACCGAGACGGCCTACGCGCTCGCCGATGCGTTGTACGGCGGCGAGCGCAATCTGATCGCGGTGAATCTATCGGAGTACCAGGAAGCGCATACCGTGTCGCAACTGAAGGGCGCGCCGCCGGGTTACGTCGGTTACGGCATGGGCGGCATGCTGACGGAGGCGGTGCGTCGTCGGCCCTACAGCGTGGTGCTGCTCGACGAGATCGAGAAGGCCCATCCCGATGTGCTCGAGGCGTTCTATAACGTCTTCGATAAAGGCACCATGGAGGACGGCACCGGCCTGAGCGTCGATTTCCGCAACACGGTGATTCTGGCGACCAGCAATGTGGGCGCCGAACTGCTGCTGCACACGCCAGCCGACCTGCTCGCCACCGACGCCTTCGCGCGCAAGCTGCGCGACGTACTGCTGGAGGCCTTCCGCCCGGCGTTTCTGGCGCGCATGACCGCGGTGCCGTATCGCGCGCTCGACGACACAGTGCTGCGCGGCATCATCGAAAGGAAACTGGAGGAGTTGAGAGTGCGATACCACGCGTTCACCGGCAAGCAGTTCGATTTCGACGCGGGCATCGTCAACGCGGTGCTGGCGCGCTGCCGTTCGGCCGGCGCGCGCGAAATCGACAACGTGCTGATGAACGAACTGGTCGGCACGCTCGCCCAGTGGGCGCTCGAATGACGCCCGCGCTCACGGCACGCTCTCCTCGCTATGACCACCCGCCTTACTCACTTGTGATGACATGCCCCGTCCCATCCCGACCGACGACACCACCCGCCTCGCGTTCGCCGGCGCGCCGTTCGATACCTTGTTCCCCGCGCAGTTCAGCGGCCGCGAAGCGATCGGCGCCGTCGCCGAGTTGAGCGTGCGCGCCATCGGCGCGGCACCGCCCGTTGCGCTGGCCGGCTTCACGGGCAAGCACGCCACGCTCTCTCTCGTGTGGGGCGAGACGCCGCGCCTGCTCGATGCCGTCTGTACGCGAGCGGCGCAATTGCCGTCGACCGTCGACGGCAGCCATTACGCATTCGAATTGCGCTCGTGGCTCTGGCTGCTCACGCTCGCCTCCAACAACCGGATCTTCCAGGGCAAGACCACACAGCAGATTGTCGAAGCCGTTTTCAGCGGCCACAGCGCGACGGATTTTTCGTTCTCGTTGACCGGCACTTACACGGCACGCGAATACTGCGTGCAGTATGCCGAGACCGACTTCGCCTTCGTCAGCCGCCTGTGCGAAGAGGAAGGCTGGTTCTACTTCTTCCAGCACGAGAGCGGCAAGCACACGCTGATGGTGGCCGACCATACCGATGTCTTCGCGACGCTGCCGGGCGCCGCGACGCTCGCCTACACACCGGGCCTTACCGGCGAGCGCGAAAGCGGCCAGATTCTCTACTGCGAACTGGTCGAGCAAAGCGTGAGCGGCGTGTTCGCCAGTTCCGACTACGCGTATCTGACGCCCACCTCGCAATTGTTTTCGCAGGCCGAGGCCGTGGCCGCCGACCCCAAGGTCTACGAATACCCCGGCCGCTATCAGACGAGCGGCGACGCCGCCTCGATCACCAAGCGGCGCATTGACGAGTTGCGCAGCAGCGCGCGCCGCCTGATCGGCGAAAGCGACTGCCGCGCACTGCTGCCCGGCTACAAGTTCACGCTGAGCGACCACGAGTCGACCGACGCCAACATCGAGTGGGTGGTGGCGAGCGTGGTCCACGACGCGAATCACGACAAGTATCGCAACCGCTTCGAGGCCTTCCCCGGCACCACGGCATACCGCCCGCCGCGCACGACGCCGCGCCCCGTGATGCCGACGCAGACGGCAACCGTGGTGGGCAAGGCGGGCGAGGAACTCTGGACCGATCAGTACGGACGCGTCAAGGTGCAGTTCCATTGGGATCGGGACGGCACGAACGACGAGAACAGTTCGTGCTGGGTCCGTGTCGCGCAACCGTGGGCCAGCAAGCGCTTCGGCGCGCAATTCATGCCGCGCATCGGCGACGAGGTGGTGGTCACCTTCGTCGATGCGGATCCGGATCGCCCGCTGATTACGGGCAGCGTCTATAACGGTGCGAACCAGCCGCCCTATACGCTGCCCGACAACCAGACGCAGTCGGGCATCAAGACGAGCAGTTCGAAGGGCAACGCCGGTTTCAACGAACTGCGCTTCGAAGATAAAAAGGATAACGAAGAAGTTTTCCTGCAGGCGCAAAAAGACCTGAACGCGAAGGTGCTGAACGACGCCACCTGGACCGTCGGCCACGACGAAACCCGCACCATCCAGAATGCGCGCACGCACACGGTGAAAGAAGCCGACGACACCCTGGTGGTGGAAAAAGGCAATCGCAGTGCAACGGTGAAAACCGGCAACGAAACCGTCGATATCGCCGGCACCCGCACCGTCAAGGCCGGCGGCGACGAAACGCGCAGCGTCGGCGGCAATCTCGCGCAGACCGTCAGCGGCAATTTCACGCTGAGCGTGGACGGCAATCTGACCATCAAGGTCGGCGGCACCCTCACGCTGCAAAGCACCGGCGACCTCAGCGCGAAGACCGACGGCTCGATGAGCCATCAGGCGGCGGTGTCCTTGACCAATCAGGCCGGCACATCGTTGACGAACAAGTCGGACGGCACGCTCTCGAACGAGGCGCAAAGCGTGTCGAACAAAGGTTCGGTCGAACAGACCGTGGACGGGGGCGCCATGCTGACCGTCAAGGGCGGCATTGTGAAGATCAATTGAGCCGGCCATGAGCAGCCAACCTCAGGATGTGAGCGTGAAGCACGGCGACTCCGGTGTCGAAGGTACGCTGGTGGGCGGCGCGCTGCACGGCGCCGCGCGCATTTATGCGGATGGCGTGATGCTGGCGATTCTGCGCTACGTGCATGGCCGCCTGGGCGGTCCGGCGACGCTTCTCTATCCGGATGGCAAGCCGTCCGCGCAACTCCACTACCTCGACGACAAGCTCGATGGCAAAGCGGTGTACTACGCGCAGGACGGCACGGTGCAACGTGAGGCGCACTATGTGCGCGGCGCGTTGAACGGCGACAGCAAGACCTATCTGCCGGACGGCACCCTGCTCGAGCACGCCCGCTACCGGCAGGGCAAGCTGCACGGCCTCGTCGAGCGCTTCCATAGCAACGGCCGGCTCGCCGAGCGGCATCTGTATGGCGCGGGCAAGCCGCTTCAGCCCGGCGAACGTTATGCCATGGATGGCCGGCCGCTCGATGCCGAGGGCAAGCCGTTGTCGCGCTGGCGCGTGGGGTGGCGCAAGCTGTCCGGCACCCCACCCGCCCAGCAGTGAGCGCTCAGGGCACCAGCGTACTGGTTTGCCCCGGCTGCGCGACCTTGATGACGCCACCCCATGCGCAGATCAGCGTGCCTTGCGCATCGAGCGCAGGGCCTGGGCCGATCAGCACGGTCGGCGCGCCGCCCGGGATCCATGGCGCGGGCGTGACCGGCACGCAGGGCATCGGCGTAAACACGCCGAGCGCCGCCGCGGTAGCGGCAATCACCGCGGGGTTCGCCACGCTCTGGCACATCGCGAACGGCGTGATGTTGACCACCGGAATGGAATCGAGCAGCGTGGCCGCCGGCACGCCGCCGACCATCGTACGATTGGCAGGCAACACGTTCAGCACGCCTGGCGCGCCGCCGAACGAACATTGCAGCGTGGCGCCCGCGCATACCTGTAGATTTGCCATACGGCCTCACTGTTTCAGCAACCGCTGTGCCCGGCAACGGCCAGCGGGAACGTGTCGTTTTTCCGTCTGGAGTTACCGCCGGGTAGCGCCTATCCTTGTCTCACACCTGAGCAGCAAGGTGAACCCAAAACGGAGAAAATCAAATGACAGTCTCGATCTCGCGTCGCGCTCTCATGCTTCTCGCCGGTCTCGCCCTGGCGGGCGCCGTCACCCTGGCTCAAGCAGCTCCCGTCTCCTTTACCGTACCACTCTCCGGCGATCAGCAGGTCCCACCCGTGCAAACCCCGGGCAGCGGCACCGCTAACCTCACCTATGATGCCAGCACACATGTGGTGACGTGGAACATCACCTTCAGCGGCTTGACGGGGCCGGCCACCATGGCGCATTTCCACGGCCCGGCGCCGGCGGGTAAAAACGCCGGCGTGAAAGTCTGGATCTCGCAGAAAGGCAATATGGAGGTGACGAGCCCGCTCAGCGGTCAAGCCACGCTCTCGGCGGACGACGCCCAGATATTCGAAGCGGGCAATATGTATATCAACATCCACACCAAGGCCAATCCGGGTGGCGAAATCCGCGGCCAGGTGATGCCGCCGAAGGGCAACTGAACTGAGGCGATCGCTCATGCAGCAGCTTGCGCGGTACTGCATGCATTGTGTGTGCAAGCCCGTTCCGCCGGCAACACGCCTAGAGATACACCGCAAGCAGAATAACCGCCGCCGCGCCGATCGACAGCAGCAGCAAGGCCAATAGCACAGGCTTTTGCCGCGGCGCGGCGATCGCCGACGGCAGCGGTTTGTAGCCGCTCAGCATCGGCCGCAGGAGATTGTGTCCCTTCACCACGGCGTACAGCGCGATCACGCAGACGTGCAGCGCGACCGCCGCCAGCAGCACGTCCCACCCCACCGCATGCAGCGTCGAAATGGCGTTGGCGAGCCACGCCGGCACGTGTTCGCTGAGCGGTCCTTCGTCGGCGACCTCGTTGTACACGTACAGGCCGCTAAGCGTTTCCATCAGCAGCAGCGCGAGCAGGAGCAGCACCATCCAGCCGCCCGCCGCGTTGTGGCCCACCTGCAGATCCGGCTCGCGGCGAAACAGATGATGCAGATGCCGCCACGCCGACGCGGGCGACGCCACGAAGCTGCGAAACCGTGCGGTCTCGCTACCGAAGCAGCCCCACAGCAGGCGGAACAGCACGAGGGCCAGCAGCGCTTCGCCGATCCGCACGTGCCAGTCCATCCAGTTCAGCTTCAGCGTCGCATACGCCCCCGCGACCAGCAGCACCACCAGCCAGTGAAACAGCCGGGTCGGCGCATCCCACACCAGCACGCGGCGACGAACCGGTTGCCCCGGCGGCGGTACGGGTTCGTCAGCGTTCATGCGTCGCGCCTCCCGGGGCAAGCGTCTACCGCCATGCCGAATCTATCTAGAACAGATACAAGCCCGCCACGAACACGACGCCCGAGAACAGCAGCGCCGTCACGCAATAGCCCATGATGTCGCGCACGCCGAGTCCGGCAATCGCCAGCGCCGGCAGCGCCCAGAACGGTTGCGCCATGTTGGTCCAGGCCTCGCCGTAGGCGATCGCCATGGCCGACTTGCCGAGGTCCGCGTGCAACGCTTGCGCTGCCGGCATCACGAAGGGCCCCTGCACCACCCAATGACCGCCGCCGCTCGGCACCGCGAAATTGATCACCGCCGAACTCAGGAACGCCAGCAGCGGGAAGGTATGGACGTTGGCAATATCCACGAACCAGCGCGTGATCACGCCGGCGAGTCCCGAATGATCCATCAGCGCCTGAATGCCGGCGTAAAACGGAAACTGGATCATGATGCCCGAGGCGCCTTTCGCTGCCACGCCGACTGCGCGTGCATAGGCCATCGGCGTTTTGTGCAGCACCATGCCGGCGGCGAGGAACACGAGGTTCACCGTATCGATGTCCAGCGTAAACCCCTTCTGCACCGTCCGCACGACGAGATACACCGCGCACACCAGCGCGACCAGCAGCGCCAGCACGCGGCTCTCTTCGAGCCGCTCGGCGAGCGTCGCATCGGCGGGCAGCACGCGTTCCACCGACGGCGGATCTTCGAGCAGCGCCGGGTCCACGGCCACCACGTCCTCGGGCCTGGGCATCATCAGCCGCGCGAGAATCGGCAGCAGCACGATCAGCCCGAACGTGATGAACGCGTTGTAGCCGGTGAAGATCGTGTGCGAGACCGGAATCAGCCCGACGGTCTTTTCCAGCGGATTACCCTTGGTGGCCGCAACCAGCGGCACGGAACCGGAGAGTCCGCCGTGCCACGTCAGGAAGCCCATGTAGGCGCTTGCCACCAGCAGACGGTAGTCGGTGCCCTGCACGCGCCGCGCGACTTCGCGCGCCAGCATCGCGCCCAGCACCAGGCCGAAGCCCCAGTTGATCGCGCACGCCACGGCGCCGCAAAACGCCACCAGCATCACGCCTTGCGCGGGCGTGCGCGCGGAGCTGGCCAGCGCCACCAGCAGCCGCTTGACCGGTCCCGAACTGGCGAGCGCATGACCGGTCACCAGGATCATCGCCATCTGCATCGAGAAGGCCAGCAGGTTCCAGAAACCGCTGCCCCACATGGTGACCAGTTCGGCGGGCGCCTTCGGCGTCAGGCTGAATGCCAGCACAAAGGTCGCAATGGTCAGGAAGATCGCGAAGATCAACGGATCAGGCAGGACGCGATGGACCACCTGGGTAAAGAAACGCGAGATACGCTGAATCAAGTGTCTACTCCTCGTCACCGGTACTAGTTTTTAGTGGGCGGCTTAACGGTGCATTTTTTCTTTCGCCCACGTCCCCGGCCGCGATTCTTGCATGAAATGCAGGCCTTTGCTGCGGCGCGCACAAAGCAAAGCCGGCCGTCAGCTCACACTGACGACCGGCTTTTTACTGTCACGCCCTGCTTTCGCCAAGGGCGTGGCGGGTGCAACACCCTCAGAACTTGTGGCGCAGACCGACGCTGACCAGTTCCTGCGTGTTGGTGCCGCCGTAGCCATACGAACCCACCGAGGCTTGCGCGGCGACCACGGCGGTGCCGTCGGCGCTAAGCGTTTCGCCGCTGGCGTGCTGCCATGCGCCCACCAGGTACACGTCGGTACGCTTGGACAGGTTGTAGTCCGCGCCCACCGAAACCTGGTGGTACGTCGCGCCGGTGTCGCCGCTCGACTTCGTATAGCTGTAGCCCACGCCCAGCAGGATCGCCGGCGTGGCCTGGTAGTCGAGGAAGCCCTGGCCCGTGTTGAATTTCTCCGTCGACGCGAACGCCGATTGTCCGTCCGCCTTGTACTGCGCGTTGCTGTAGCCCGCGCCGAACGTGAACGGACCGGCCACATACTGCGCCGCGACGCGGGCAATATTGATGGACTTCGCGCTCTGCAGGCCGAGGTTGATCAGCGAGCCGTCGAAGGTGCCGTCGGAGGTGCCGCCCCAGCCGGTGCCGGTGGTCGTGGAAGGCCGCACGAGACCGTCGACCGACGGATTGTCGGCCACGAAGTAACCCGCCGCCACCGAGATCGGACCGTTGTTATACGACGCGGCCGCCGACCAGGTCTGTCCCGAGCCGGTCTGTCCCGCCACACCGCCGAACGCGTACATACCTTCGACCTGCAGGCCCGAGAACACCGGCGACACGTACTTGATCGCGTTGTTGGTGCGCGAACTGTTGTCGTAGTTGTCGACGTCGCCTGCGGTGGCGAACGTGCTGCCGAAATAGTTGTCGGCCGTGATGCCCTGCACCAGGTCGACGAGCGGATCATATTGGCGACCCAGCGTGAAAGTGCCGTACTGGTCCGCGCTCAAACCCACGAACGCCTGACGGCCCCATTCGCGGCCGCCTTGCGCCAGCGCACCCGTGCTCGGGTTAAAGCCGTTTTCCAACTGGAAGATGGCCTTCAGACCGCCACCCAGGTCTTCCTGGCCTTTCAGGCCCCAACGGCTGCCGGACAGATCGCCGTTACTCGCATTGCCGACCGACCACTGATTTTGCCCGGCCGCATTGGCGTTATGAACAAAGGTAATGGCGGTATCAATCGTGCCGTAAAGCGTAACACTGCTTTGTGCTTGCGCGGCGCCCGCAACGCCCAGCAGTGTCAGCGAGAGAGTGGAAAGCGCGATTCTTTTCATCATTTCTCCGTGCCAATGAATGATTCAGTTATTGCGAAATGGACAATAACGCGACGCACTCTTCCGGAACACTGAAAAATATTACCTGTCGCGAAAAGTTAACAGGCAGAAAATCCTTACCAAACAACGGACTGACGGACTATTGCGGGAGTGGAAATACTCATTTGACGCAAAGACTAGTATTAATGCGCCATTCGCTAAAATGCGAAATTCCATTCATCATACTGCCGATTCATTATACTTTTCGCAAGAAAGCGGGCTGAAATATTCGTGCAGTAGTTAGTTCAACGAGCGAATGGGCATTCAAGCAATTTCCGTACGCGGCTCAGTATTGCCGCTTTAAGTCCGTGCGCTTATCCGGGTGTGGCTGGGGCGCGGCGGTAATGAATATGGGCCGGCACCTGCAACGAATCGGGATGCGCATTGCCTTCGAGCATGTCGAACACGCCGCGCAGGCTGTGCTCGGCCAGTTGCCGGCTGTCCTGCACGATCGCGTCGATGGCGAGCGGCAGGCAGTCGAGCAGTTGATGGTCGTCGAACGACATCAGGCGGCCCGGTGCCTGGGTCAGCCTATGGGCCTCGCTCATGAACGACAGCGCGCCTTCCAGCAAGGTGATCGAGCCGGTGAACAACGCCTGCGGATAACGGCCATGGGTCGCGAACCACGCTTGCATCAGGGCGTGGCCGGATTCGCGCTGGTAGTCGCGCTGGTGGACCCAGTCCGCGGCTTCGTTCAAACCGTGCTCGGCCAGCGCCTGGCGATAGCCCGCCAGACGGTCGCGGCTCGCCGAGAGTTCCGACTGACCGCCGAAGTACACCACCTCGGTCACGCCGTCCTTGATCGCATCGCCTACGAGCGTCGCGACGATTCCCGTCGCATCGGTCACGACAGACGGAATCGCGCTGCCTTCGACGCGGCGGTCGGCGAACACCAGCGGCAGGCGCTTCACCCACTTCTGGTAGCGCTCGGGGTCGGCCGTGCACGGCACCACGACGAGGCCGTCCACCTGGTGCGAGACGAGGTGGGCAATCCCCTCGGTTTCGCGGACCGGGTCTTCGTCGCTCGTCACCACGACCAACTGGCAACCGTACTGGCCGCGGCATTGCCATTCCATGGCCTGGGCCAGCGCGGAGTGCACGGAGTTGGTGAGGTCGGGGATCACGAGGCCAATCGTATTGCTGCGCCGCGAGCGCAGGGCACGCGCCGATTGCGACGGCGTGAAATGGTGTTCCTTCGCGACCTGCAGGACCCGCTCGACGGTCGCCGCGGAGATGCGATAGCGCTCGGCATAGCCGTTCAGCACCATGCTCGCGGTGGTGCGGGACACGTTCGCCAGACGGGCGATGTCGTCAATGGTCAGACGCTCGAACTGGGTCACGCGGACTTCCTCGCGGCAGGTGGGCCGACGCCCTCGATCACGAAGCCCTGGCAGCGCCTGCAGCGGCACGATGGCCCAAGGCCGACGCGTCATTGCGCCAGACAGGTAGTGGGGGGAACGCCGCCACGCGGGTGGTTACCGGGCGGCGGCGAGCACTGCATCGACGTTGATATCAGTGCCAGATGGTACTACGGGGACGCGCGGCTGGAAACCGGCTTACTGTTTGTACAGATTCAGCGGAACCGGGATGAACTTGTCCACGGCCTGGCCGTCCACCAGCTTCTTCGCGGTCTGCACGCCGTACTGGCCGATCAGTTCCGGCTGCTGCTGCACGGTGGCGGCCATCGTGCCGGCCTTGACGGCGGCGATGGCGTCGTCGGTGGCGTCGAAGCCCACCACCGCCACGTTCTTCAGGCCGGCGGCCTGCAGCGCCTTGACCGCGCCGAGCGCCATCTCGTCGTTCTGCGCGAACACGCCCTGAATGTCCTTATTGCTCTGGATGATGTTTTCCATCACCGACAAGCCCTTGGCGCGATCGAAGTCAGCCGGCTGCCTGGTGACGATCTTCACACCGCCCTTCGCGTCCACTTCCGTATCGAAGCCGGCGCCGCGCTCGTTGGCGGCGGACGAACCCGGAATGCCCTGCAGTTCGACCACGTTGCCCTTGCCGCCCAGCTTGTCGACGAGGAAGTCCGCCGCCATCTTGCCGCCGGCCTTGTTGTCGGAGGCAATGTGCGAGCTGACTTCGGCGCCGTTCACGCTGCGGTCGAGCGAGATCACCTTGATGCCCTTGTCCGTTGCTTCCTTCACGACGTTGGCGACGGCCGACGAATCGGTCGGGTTGATCAGGATCACGCTGACCTTCTTCTGGATCAGATCTTCGACGCTCGCCTGCTGCCTGGCCGGGTCGTTCTGCGCATCCACGGTGATCAGCGTCACGCCGTCCTTCTTCGCTTCGTCTTCGGCGCCCTTGCGCAGCGAGACGAAGAACGGGTTGTTGAGCGTCGAGATCGACAGGCCGATCGTCACGGCGCCGCCCGCGGCCGGGGCGGAGGCGTCGCTCGCGCCCGCCGCCGCGGTGCTGTCCGGGCCCTGTTTCGAACAGGCGGCGATGCCGACCAAGAGCAATGCTGCGAACAGCGGGGAGATGATTTTCTTCATTGTCGTCCTCCTGAGTCCTTTGAGTAGAGTGTGACGTGGATCGTTTAGTGGTACTACGCGGCTTGCGCCGCTACTGCTTTAGAAAAATCGGTTTGCGGCCGCGCTCATACAGACGAGCGCGGCACAGAGGCGCCCTACTTCTTGTTGCCCCGGTCGATCAGCACGGCCAGCAGGATCACCCCGCCCTTGATGACCTGCTGGTAGAACGACGAGACATCCATGAGATTCAGACCGTTGTTCAGCACGCCGATCAGCAAGGCGCCCACCAGCGTGCCGAAAATCCAGCCGCGCCCGCCCGTCAGGCTGGTGCCGCCGAGCACCACGGCGGCAATGGCGTCGAGCTCGTAGCCGGTGCCCGCGGTCGGTTGCGCGGAATTCAGGCGCGAGGTCAGCACGACGCCGGCAAGCGCCGCCATCACGCCGGAAATGGTGTACACCCACAACTGGATGCGATCGACCTTCACGCCCGAGAGCTTCGCCGATTCGGCATTGCCGCCCGTCGCGTAGACGTGGCGTCCGAACACCGACTTCTTCAGCACGAACCAGAAGACCGCGAACATGATCAGCATCAGCACGACCGGGATCGGCACCAGCCGCGCCACATAGCCGCCGCCCAGCAGCGAAAAGAAATCGCTGTTGAAGCTGCTGATCGGGCTGCCGTTGGAGACCACCAGCGCGAGGCCGCGCAGCACGGTCATCGAACCGAGCGTGGCGATGAACGGCGCCACCTTGCCCTTGCTGATGACGAGGCCGTTGAAGAGCCCCATCACGCCGCCGGCCGCGATGCCGGCGAGCGTCGCCAGCACGGCCGGCACGCCGCTTTGCATGAGGCTCGCAATGATCACGGATGAGAGCGCCAGCACCGAGCCCGCCGAGAGGTCGATGCCGCCCAGCAGGATCACGAGCGTCATGCCGAACGCGATCAGCGCGTTGATCGACGCCTGGCGCATCACATTGAGCAGGTTGTCGAGCGTCAGGAAGTTGGGGCTGACGATGGAAAGCCCCACCGCGATGATCAGCAGCGCGATGAACGGCCCGAGCTTTTGCAGCGTGGCCTTGGTACTGGGTGTCATGGTCAATTGCGACATGTCGTGTCTCGCTCGTTTCTCGCTCGGATCTGGATGTCGGCGCTTTGGGTCGCCGTCAAACGTTGAACAGGGGCGTTGCCGCCGTGCCGTTCAGGGTGTCTCGTTCAATGATTGGCTCGGTGCGTTTTCAGGCCGCTGCGGGAGTCGCCACCGTCGCCGCATGGCCGCCGGTAGCGGCCGTCATGATCAGCTCCTGGGTCGCGCCGGCCGCCTCGAAAATGCCGTTCTGCCTGCCCTGGTGCATCACCAGAATGCGATCGCTCATGGCCAGCACTTCCGGCAATTCCGACGACACCATCACGATCGCCACGCCCTGCGACGCGAGCTGGTTGATGATGGTGTAGATCTCGGCCTTGCCGCCCACATCCACGCCACGCGTCGGTTCGTCGAGCAGCAGCACCTTGGGCGGCTCGACGAGCCACTTGGCGAATACCACCTTCTGCTGATTGCCGCCGGAGAGCGACTTGACGTCCAGCTCCGCATCACGGGTGCGAATGCGTAGCTGCTTGATAAGATCGGCGACGGCCGCGCGTTCGGCGCCGTCGTTCACCACGCCGAAGCGGGCGTAGCGGTCCAGATGGACCAAGGTCGCGTTTTCGCGCACCGACATGCCGAGCACGAGGCCCTGGCTTTTGCGGTCTTCGGTGACAAAGCCGATGCCGGCGTCGATCGCACCCGACGCGTCGCGCACCTCGAGCGTGCGGCCATCGAGCGTCACGGTCCCCGCCGTCTTGCGGTTAAGGCCGAACAGCGTGCGCAGAATCTCGCTGCGGCCGGCGCCCATCAGGCCGGCCACGCCCAGCACTTCGCCGGCGCGCACGTCGAATGAAATGCCGGAGATGTTGCCGTCGTCGGCGAGGCCCGCTACCTTGAAGCGCACTTCACCCGGCGTCTGGGCGCGCTTCGGAAAGCGCTCGCCTAGCTCGCGGCCCACCATCAGGCGCACCACTTCGTCGAAACTGGTGTCCTGCACCGCGCGTTCGCCGACGAACTGGCCGTCGCGCAACACGCTGACCTTGTCGCAGATGCGGAAGATTTCTTCCATGCGGTGCGAGACGTACACCAGCGCGACGCCGCGCGCCTTCAGCGCGAGCATGATCTCGAACAGCGTCTCGATCTCGCGATGCGTGAGGGCCGCGGTCGGCTCGTCCATTACGAGCACGCGCGCATCGAGCGAGAGCGCCTTGGCGATTTCCACCAGTTGCTGCTGGCCGATCGAGAGGTGTCCGGCTTCGGCTTGCGGATCGATGCGCTCGGCGCCCACCATGTCGAGCCACTTGCGCGCCTGCTTGCGCATGGCCGCGGAATCCACCACGCCAAAGCGGCTCGGCTCGCGGCCAAGAAACAGGTTCTCCATCACCGACAACTGCGGAATCAGGTTCAATTCCTGGTGGATGATGGCGATGCCGGCGCGCTCGGCTTCAACGGTGTTGCGGATCGGCGTGGGCTTGCCGTCGATCAGGATCTCGCCCGCATCGGCCTGGTAGACGCCGCTCAGAATCTTCATGAGCGTCGACTTGCCCGCGCCGTTCTCGCCCATCAGCGCGTGAATTTCACCGGCGCCGAGATTGAATTCGACACCGTCGAGCACGCGCACCGGCCCGAACGCCTTGCCGATGCCCCGCATGGTCACTTGCATGACACGCCTCTCTCAAGAAAACGCCGGGGCGCTCAAAATATCACGCCCGAGTGCAGGATCACGTTCGCGTACGGACTGCACTCGCCCGTGCGGATCACCGCTTTGGCCTGCTGGCAGAGGCGCTTGAAGGTCTCGTGCGGCACCTCGTCGACGGCAACCTGGGCGTCGCGCAGTTGCGCCATGCGTGCGACCACCGCGGCGTTGTGCGTGAGGCTCTCGCTCGCGAACACGGCACGCTCCACCTTGAAGTCGGCCAGCACGCTGTCCAGCACGTCGAAGAAGCCGGGCACGCCGAGGGTCAGCGAGACGTCGATGCATTCGACGCCGTCGGGAATCGGCAGGCCGCAGTCGGCGATCACGACGCTGTCGGTATGGCCCATGCCGGCCAGCACGCGTGCGATGTCGCGATTCAGGTGTCCGAGTCTTTTCATGCTTGAGCCTTCAGAAACTGTTCGAGTTCGGCGAGCGTGGGCATGCCGCCCTGCGCGCCCGCACGGGTCACCGACAAGGCGCCGGCTGCATTGGCGCGGCGCATGGCTTCGTCCGCACCGAGATGCCAGAACGCGGCGAGCGCGCCGTTGAAGGTATCGCCCGCGCCGGTGGTATCCACAGCGGTCACGCTGAAGCCGGCCTGGTGCAGTAGTTCGCCGTCCGCACGCGTGGTGTAGGCGCCGTCCTCGCCATGCGTCATCGCAATCCGGCCCGGCATGCGCTTGAGCACCTCGGCCCAGTCGGTACCGGCGGTTTGCAAGGCGGTCGCCAGTTCGTGCTCGTTGGGCGTCAGCAAGGTTGTCAGCGCAACCAGTTCGGCGGGCAAGGCGACGGCGGGCGCCGGATTGAGAAAGAACGGCTTGCCGAGACGGTGCGCGAGTTGCGCGGCATGCAGGACCGTGGCGAGCGGCACTTCCAGTTGCGCGAGTACGACGTCGGCCCCGGCAAACGCTTCGTGAGCGCGGTCGAGATCGGCCGGCGAGAGTTCGTGGTTGGCGCCCGGCACGACGAGAATGGCGTTGTCGCCGCCGCACAGCGTGATCGCAGCCATGCCGGTGGCTTCGCGGCCGGTGGAGACCCAGCGCGTGTCGATGCCTTCGCGCTCGAGCGTCGCCTTCATCAGATCGCCGAACGCATCCGCGCCGACACAGCCGATCATCGTGACCTCGGCGCCGAGACGCGCCGCGGCCACCGCCTGGTTGGCACCCTTGCCACCGGGATAGGTGGCGAAGCGCTGGCCGAACAGCGTTTCCCCGAGCCGTGGAAACACCTCGGTCGCCACCACCATGTCCATGTTGATGCTGCCTACTACGACCACGCGTGCCATACCGCTCCTTCGGACATCCCAACCCGCGCCGGAACGCAGGGGTCAATTTTTGCCGTGCTAAAACGTAATCAGCTTTGGAGCGGATTTATACCAGAGCCGTTCGTCCGACGGAAGATGACCCAGGGTTTAACCCGATACGGGAGGGATGGGGCGTTGCCCGAGGCGCTGTGGAATCAGCACCGGCAAGCGCAGCAGGAAGCCGAAGAAAAGCCGCAAATGCATCCACGACAACAGCAGGTTGTCGCGCAGATAGTTGAAATGCGACACGCCGCCCTCGTCGGCGCGGAAATAGCGCACCGGGGCTTCGATCTGGATAGGTCGCACGCCTTCCCAGCACAGGCGCACGGCGGCTTCCGGATCGAAATCGAAGCGCCGCATCCAGACGTGACGGCTCATCACGTCGCGCAAAGGCACGACCGGGTACACGCGAAACCCGTACAACGAATCGCCGATGCCCGACCATAAGGTTTCGAGGTTGGCGCAGACGTTGGACAGGCGCCGCCCATAGACGCGCGCTTTCGGCGCCTTCGAGTCGAACTTCGGCAGGCCCAGCACCATCGCATCGGGCTGGGCTTGCGAAGCGGCCATGAAACGCGCGATCAGATTGGCCGGGTGCTGGCCGTCGGAATCCATCGTCAGGACATGCGTGAAACCGCGCCGCGCCGCTTCCTCCAGACCGGTCAGCACAGCCGCGCCCTTGCCCTGGTTGTGCGGCAGCACGATCACGTGCAAGCCGGCATCCTGCTCGGCCATGGCGAGCAGACGCTCAGTACTGCCATCCGTGCTGCCGTCGACGATCACCCAGACGGGGCTCCAGTGTTCACGCGCGCTACGCACGGTGTCATAGACTTTTTCACCGGGGTTGTAGCTCGGGATCAGAACCAGATGAGTCGACGATGGGCGGGTTGTACGCATGGGAACAGCAAATTGCATAGAAGTCTTAACGGGTTCGCCGGTGGCCGGCAGAGGTTCGCGCAGGGCCTTCATCGCGACACCATCTGCGTCTCGGCCGCTTCGCCAGGCGCCTCGCGCAGATTGCGCCGGCGCGCGCGCCAGGCCTGCCAGGTGCGCGGCGCGTTGAGCAGCACCGACACGTAGTACACGCCCTTGAACAGGCCGAGCGAACGCCAGATTGGCGTGTCTTCGAAGATGTCGCCCGCCAGCAGCGACAGCAGCGCCTCTTTCATGCGCAGCACGTTGCGCGGCGCCATGAAGAGCTCGCGCATGGCGGGCGACGTCATGCGGTAGATGAACCACGAGAACGCTTTCGGCCCATGCCGCAGGCGCTTGTCGAAGCGCGCGAGCGCCGCGTCGGCGCGGGCGGGATCGCGCAGGCAGACGTCGATCGCTTCGGCGCCGGCGAAGGCGCTTTGCATCGCCAGCATCACGCCGGATGAGAACACCGGATCGATGAATGCGAAGGCGTCGCCGAGCAGCAGGAAATTGCGTCCGTGCGTGAGCTCGCCGCTGTACGAATAGTTGCCCGTGGCGTGCACGTCGTGCACCCGCTCGGCATGCTTCAGGCGTTCGGCGAGCGGCGCGCACAGCGCGATGGTGTCGGCAAAGAAGTCCTCGACCGCGCGGCCTTTCGGACGGCTCTTCAGATAGTACGGCCACACCACGGCGCCGACGCTGGTCGTGCCGTCGGCGAGCGGAATGAACCAGAACCAGCCGTGCTCGAACCAGTACACGGTGATGTTGCCTTCGTGCTCGCCGGGGTTACGCTGCGCGCCGCGAAAGTGGCCGTACAGCGCGGAGCTGTTGTGCCTGTCGTTGCGGCGCTTGCTCTTGAACTGGTTCGCGAGCAGCGTGTCGCGGCCCGAGGCGTCCACCACGAAGCGCGCCCGCACCTGCTCCTCGCGGCCGTCTTCGTGTTGCGCGCGGATCACCGCGCCGGCGTCGTCCGGCAGAAACGCGACATCGCGCGCATGACAGCCCTCCACCACCTCGACGCCATGCGCGGCGGCATTGCGCAGCAGCAGATGATCGAGTTCCGAGCGGCGCACCTGGTAGGCGCCGGGCATCGATTTGTCCCACGCTTCGGCGAACAGAAAACGCTCCATCCGGTTGTCGTGCTGCGGCGAAACGAATTCGGCGCCGAGCTTGACCATGCCGATCGCCCTCACCTGCTCGCCCACGCCGAGGCGGTCGAAGAGCCGCAGATTGGCGGGCAACAACGACTCGCCGATATGAAAGCGCGGATGCCGTGCCTTTTCCAGCAGACGCACGCGGTAGCCGCGATCGGCGAGCAAGGTGCCGGCGCTCGAACCCGCGGGGCCGCCGCCGATCACCACGACGTCCCAGAGCGCGGCGTCCGTGTGGTCAGCGTGTTCAATGCGTTCAGGTGAGTCGGATTGAATTGCTTCGGCCATCGTTTTCCTCTGCATTGCTGACGTTACCCGCGGTGCGGTACGGTGCGGTGGCCGGCATTCCGGTGGCCGGCCATCCGGCCTTCCTGCGGTCCTGAGTTAAGAGCCACGCGCCCTCGCTGCGCCACCTCAGACGCACAACTTGTGCCTGACCTTTGCGCCTGGCATCGCCTGGTCCGGCCTCGCCTCGCTCGCCTCAGCCGAGACCGCCGTTGATCGACAACACCTGGCCCGTGACATAGGCAGCGGCGTCGGACACGAGGTACGCCACCATCGACGCCACCTCTTCCGGCTGGCCGGCACGCTGCGCGGGCACCAGTTGCTTGATCCGTTCAGGCGGAAAGGCCGCGCCGGCCATCGGCGAGTCGATGATGCCGGGCGCCACCGCATTCACGGTGATGCCACGCGACGCCAGTTCAAGCGAGAGCGATTTGGTCGCGCCGATCAAACCGGCCTTCGCCGCGGCATAGTTCACCTGGCCACGATTACCCATCACGCCGGCCACCGACGCCATGTTGACGATACGCCCCCAGCGGGTGCGGATCATCGGCATCAAAAGCGGCTGCGTCACGTTGAAAAAACCGTTCAGCGACACGTCGATCACGCTGCGCCATTGCTGCTGCGTCATGCCGGGCATCGGCGCGTCGTCGTGAATCCCTGCGTTGTTGATGAGGATCTGCACCGGCGCGCTTTCCAGCAGCACTTCCAGCGCCTGCTGGGTCGCCTCGGCATCGGTCACGTCGAAGGCAATGGCGTGCGCGGTGCCGCCTGCGGCGACGATCCGCTGTGCCGTGGCCTCGGCCTGCGCGAGGCCGCGATTGGCATGCACCCACACTTCGTGGCCTGCCTTGGCCAACGCTTCGCTGATGGCTTGACCCAACGCGCCGCTGCCCCCTGTCACAAGCGCTCGCATCGATTCTCCATTACTGAATGCTTTCGATTTTCACCGGGAACGCACAGACCGTGACGCTCCATGAGATGCGCGCCGGCCATCAGCGGACGCGATGCGCCTCCACATAGGCCGCGAGCGCGCCGAGCGTGGCGAAAATCTTCTGATTGTCCGGGTTGTCCGAACGCAGTTCGAAGCCGTACTTCTTCGAAATCAACAGCGCGATTTCAAGGATATCGATCGAGTCGAGCCCTAACCCGTCGCCGTACAACGGCGTATCGGCCGTGACGGTATCGAGTTGCACGTCTTCGAGATTCAATTCGCCGACGATCAGCGCGGCGAGCTCTTCTTCCAGTTTATTCATTGTCTTATGTGCCGGGATCCATGCCAATGGAAGGGGTGAGAGCGGCCAGTACCCGAGCCTTGCGCGAGCCCTGGCTGCGCGGCCTCCACCCCTGTCGGACCGGCAATCTGCCCGCTTTTCAAGATTGTAAGTCTGGGGCGATTCTAGACGAAGCCGTTGCGCCTCGTATACCCAGAAAGGGTTACACGACGTTTTGCCCTGCACGCGCGCCGCGTAAGGGTGCGAAAGGCGAAACCCGCCCTGCGCCTGAGTGGGGACGGTACGCTAGAATTGCGCCCGCCGCGCTCGCGACGCGCGGCCACACAAACAGTTACAAAACCGGTTGCGAACCCGGCGCGCCAGGGCGAGTCTGTTATCAGGTTCCGATCGGGAACAGAAAATGCGTGATACAGATATCGTCGGAGAACGGCGCGCTATTCATGTGATGAAAGAACCGGCGCTTCGGCTACGAACCGGCTTGGAAAAATTCCCCTATATGCAGCGTATCGACCTTATTCCTGATGTGTTCTGCGAGGCCTTCCACAGGGCGGCGTCCGGTGGAAAGCGGCCTGCGTTGTCCCCTGCATGGTCCCGTTACGCCGGAGGCGCGTCATGGCGCAGCTAAACCGTATCGTGCGTGGCGCGGCCACGGTCGGCGTGATCGCCGCCTGCGAGCTCGGCACGCACTACGCGGCCAGCACGCCGGGCGCCGAGGGTTTCGGCCTCGCCGTGGTGGTGGCTCCGCTGCTCCTGATCGCGCTCGCCGCGGCTGCCCGCACGCCGCAACGCGTCTGGCTGTTGCCGCTATGGGCGTGCGGCTGCGTCGCGCTATGGTTGGGACGCGCACCGCTCGTGCGTCACTTCGAATGGGGCGCGTATCTCGAACATCTGAGCATCAACCTCGTCATGGCGTTCGTGTTCGGCCGCACCTTGGCAGCCGGCCGCCAGCCGCTGTGCAGCCAGTTCGCCGCCGTGGTGCATGGCACGCTGACGCCGTCGGTCGCGCACTACACCCGCCAGATCACGGTCGCGTGGGCGGCGTTCTTTCTCGCCATCGCGGGCCTGTCGACGCTGCTGTTCGTCACGGCGCCACTGGTTGTATGGTCAACCTTCGCCAATTACATGACGCTGCCGCTGGTCGCGGTCATGTTCGTCGGGGAACATGCCTGGCGGCGCGTGGCGCTGCCCAATGTGCAGCGCTCCAGCATGATCGCCGCCGCCCGCGCTTACCGTCATACGATGCACGGCCGCGCCGAACGCGCACAATGAATTCAGGTTTAATCTCCGCACGGCGTCGAGCGACACCCGTGCGGACTCACAGCCACTGCTTCGACTGACGCTATGCCGAGCCTTCCTCTGCTGTTCCACTCGTCGTCCACCCAGACGATTGCCTGGCGCGACGGCTCGCCGGTCTCCGTGCGCGCGTTTCTCGCCGACGTGACACGTGTCGCGAAGGCGCTGCCCGAGGGCGGCCATGTGTTCAACATGTGCACCGACCGCTATCGTTTCGCGGTCGGCCTGTGCGCGACGCTGGTGGCCGGCAAGATCAGCCTGCTGCCTTCCGCGCATACGCCGGAAGCGGTGCGGCAACTGGCGTCGTTCGCACCGGACACGTTCTGTCTGCACGATAGCGCCCACTGCAGCGTCGAGTTGCCGCGTTTCTGTTTTCCTTCGGAGTCCGGTGAAGTTGATGCGCCCGCTCGCGTTCAAGCCGGCGCCGACGCCCATGCAGACACCCATGCCGATATCGCCGTGCCGCGGATCGACGCCGGGCAGGTCATGGCCTATCTGTTCACCTCCGGTTCGACCGGCGTGCCGGTGCCGCACGGCAAGAAGTGGGGCGATCTGGTCAAGTGCCTGCGCACCTCGGCGGCCCGCCTTGGGCTGAACGGGATGGGCGCCTGCACGCTGGTCGGCACCGTACCGCCGCAGCATATGTACGGCTTCGAGAACACGGTGTTGCTGGCGCTGATCGGCGGCTTCGCCTTCAGTAACGGGCAACCGTTTTACCCCGGCGATATCGCCGCGGAACTCGCCGCCGTTCCGCAACCGCGCGTGCTGGTGACCTCGCCGGTTCATCTGCGCGCGTTGATGATGTCGGGCCAGGCGTTGCCGCCGGTTTCGTTGATGGTGTCGGCGACCGCGCCGCTGGCGGCGGACCTGGCGCGCACCGCCGAGGCTCGCCTCGATGCGCCGCTGCTCGAGATCTACGGCAGTACGGAAAGCGGCCAGATCGCCACGCGCCGCACCGCGCAGCGAGCGGACTGGCGGCTCTATCCGGACATCCGACTGGAGACCCGGCGTCGGGCGAACGCCGGACACGCTGCGGATGCACCGAGCGACAAAACCGATGAGCCGGACGATGCCACCGTCTGGGTCTCCGGCGGCCATATCGAAGTGCCGGTGCCGATGGGCGACGCGCTCGAACTGCTCGACGCCGGCCATTTTCTGCTGCATGGCCGCAAGGGCGATCTCATCAATATCGCCGGCAAGCGGACCTCGCTCGGCTACCTGAATCATCAGTTGAACGAGATATCCGGCGTGGTCGATGGCGTGTTCTTCATGCCGGACGAGCCCGCCAGCGCCGACGCTACCACGCGACGCGGCGAGCATGTCACGCGTCTGCTGGCGTTCGTGGTGGCGCCGGACCTTGCGCCCGCCGATCTGCAGCGCGCGCTGCGCGAACGCATCGACGCGGCGTTCATGCCGCGCCCGTTGTTCTTCGTCGACGCGCTGCCGCGCAACGCCACCGGCAAGCTGCCGCGCGACGTCCTCACGCGCCTCGTCGAGCAACACGCGCGCGCGGCGTTGACCGCCACCACGCGCTCGGACGCCAATGCGCCGGCCAGCCCGATCGCGGCGCGCGCGGCAAGCTCGACCATAGAGCGGACGCTCGCCCCTTCGACAACCCGGCCGGCCACGCACCCCCTCACCTTCACGATCCCCGCCGACCACGCCGCCCTCCCCGGACACTTCCCCGGCCAGCCGATCGTGCCGGGCGTGGTGCTGCTCGACCATGCCATCAGCGCGATCGGCGCCGCGCTGAACCGTTCGCTCGACGCCTGCCGCCTCAGTTCCGCCAAGTTCCCGAGTCCGGCTGAAGCGGGCGCGCCGCTCGATCTCGTGTTCGAAACCACCGCCAGCGGCGCGATCCGCTTCACCGTCAGCGCAGGACAACGCGCGGTTGCCAGCGGCGTGCTGGCCGCACCCGAGCCGGTCGCGGAGACCGTGTCATGAAGCGGCCCGCCTGGACCCAGCGCGAGGAGCGCAGCAACCTGCCGATGATGCGCTTCATGACGTGGCTGTCGCTGCGCCTCGGCCGGCGCCTGAGCCGTATCGTGATTGCGCCGGCCAGCATCTATTTCGTGCTGTTTTCGCCGGCCGCCTGCAAGGCCTCGCGCGCCTACCTCACGCGTGCGCTAGGCCGGCCGGCGACCTGGCGCGATGTCTGGCGGCATATCGTGGCGTTCGGCGCGACCATCCACGACCGCATCTATCTGCTCAACGAACGCTTCGATCTGTTCGACCTGCGTCTGTCCGGCGAACAACTGATCAGCGCCACGCTTGCCGAAGGACACGGCGCGTTTCTGATCGGCGCACATCTGGGCAGCTTCGAAGTGGTGCGCGCGGTCGGCCGCACCCAGCCGAATCTGCGCGTGGCCGTCACCATGTACGAGGACAACGCTCGCCGTATCAATGCGATTCTCGCTTCCATCAATCCGGCCGCGAAACAGGACGTGATCGGGCTGGGCCAGGTCGATTCCATGCTGAAGGTGCGCGAGTATCTCGACAGCGGCAGCATGATCGGCATTCTCGCCGACCGCACCTTGCTGGGCGATGCGCGCGACTCGGTGCGCTGGGTCGATTTTCTCGGCAAGCCGGCCGCGTTTCCGCTCGGGCCGCTGCATATGGCGGCCATGCTTAGGCGTCCGGTGATCTTCATGACCGGCTTGTATCGCGGCGGCAACCGCTACGATATCCACTTCGAAACACTGGCGGATTTCTCGCAGGTCGAACGCAGCGAACGCGGCGCCGCAGTCGAGGCCGCCCTCGTGCGTTATGTCGCCTTGCTGGAGCAGCACTGCCGCGCGGCGCCCTATAACTGGTTCAACTATTTCGACTTCTGGCAAACCGAATCCGCCGCTGAAACAGCCGCTACGGCTGCCGGGGCCGCCGCTCGAAGCGGCGCTAAAGCGGTGACCGCCAGCGCGGATCTGACCACTCCCAGCAGGAACACCTGACGCATGATTGCCGCACGCCCACCGTCCCGTGAACCACTACCGTTGCGTCGCAAGGCTCGCGTGCTCGCCGCGCTCGTGACCCTCGTCGCAGCGGCCTTCGTCACGGACGTCACGGACATCGCAAACGCAGCGGACACCGCGCAAGCGGCCACTCCCGGCGCTTCCGGCTGGAATCTCGACCGCCTGATGTCCACGCTCGGCCAGAAGAAATCGGGGCATGCGAGCTTCGTGGAAACCAAGTACCTGTCGATCGCCACCGATCCTGTCACTTCCTCGGGCGAACTGGTGTTCACCGCACCCGACCATCTGGAAAAGCGCACCGACAATCCGAAGCCGGAAGACCTCGTGGTCGACGGCGACAAGCTGACCATCGCCCGTAACGGTCACAAGTACACGCTCGCGCTGACGCAGTATCCGGAGTTGTCGGCCTTTATCGAGAGCCTTCGCGCGACGCTGACGGGCAACCGCTTCGCGCTCGAGCAGGTGTACAAGGTGGCGGTCGCGGGCAGCGGCGACGACTGGACCTTGACGCTCACGCCGCTCGATGCGCGCATGCTGAAGACGGTCAGCACCATCACGCTGACCGGCACGCGCGACCTGCTGCATACGGTCGCGATCCAGCAGGCCGACGGCGATCATTCGCTGATGCGCCTGCAAAACGACGCGGCCCAGTGATGCGCGAGCCGCCTTCCGCCGGCACGTCACCGCGCGGCATCGGCCGGCCGCTGAGGCAGCGCGCTGTGCTGGTGTGGCTCGTGTTCCTGCTGGCGTGCGCCGTCATCATTAGCCGTACTACCTTTACCGCCGACCTGTCCGCGTTCCTGCCGCGCTCGCCGAGCGCCGGGCAGCGCGTGCTGGTCGACCAGTTGCGCGACGGCCTGGTGTCGCGGCTGATTCTGGTTGGCATCGAAGGCGGCGACCCCGCCGCACGGGCGACGCTCTCGCGCAATGTGGCGGCCGCCCTGCGCGGCGATGCGCAGTTCGCCTCGGTCAACAACGGCGAGCCGGTCAGCGAGGCGCGCGATCAGCAGTTCATCTTCGCGCATCGCTATATGCTGAGTCCGGCGGTGACGCCGCAGCGCTTTTCGGTCGACGGGCTGCATCAGGCGCTCGGCGACAGTCTCGATCTGCTGGGCTCGTCGGCGGGCATGTTCACCAAGGACCTGCTGCCGCACGATCCGACCGGCGAAGTCGCCGCGCTCGTCAACCGGCTCGACAGCGGCGCGCAGCCGTCGTCGCAGGACGGCGTGTGGGCCTCGCGCGACGGCAAGCGGGCGGTGCTGGTCGTGCAGACCGCGGGCGCGGGCTCCGACACCGATGCCCAGGCCCGTGCCATCGCCACCGTGCAGCACGCTTTCGATGCCGCTACGCACGCCCTGCCGAACCCCGCGTCCTACCATCTGCTGATGACCGGACCGGGCGTGTTTTCCGTCGAAACGCGCGACAACATCAAGCACGACGTCGCGCGGCTTTCCGCCGTCAGCCTCGCGCTGATCGTCGCGCTGCTGCTGGTGGTGTACCGCTCGCCTCTCACGCTCGTGCTCGGTTTGCTGCCGGTGCTGTCGGGCGTCGCAGCGGGGTTGGCTGCCGTCAGCCTCGCGTTCGGCACAGTGCATGGCATCACGCTCGGTTTCGGCACGACGCTGATCGGCGAAGCGGTGGATTATTCGATCTATCTGTTCGTGCAGTCCTCGCGTGTGCAGGCCCAAGGCACGACACTCGCCGCCGGTTCGTCGGCCACGCGCGGCGACCCTGCGCTGCGCGAATGGATTGCCCAGTACTGGCCGACCATCCGCCTCGGCGTGCTGACTTCGATCTGCGGTTTCGCCTCGATGCTGTTCTCCGGTTTTCCCGGTCTCGTGCAACTCGGGCTGTATTCGATCGCCGGTTTGACGACGGCCGCGCTCGTCACGCGCTTCGTGCTGCCGCATCTGCGCGGCGCCCGTTTTGCGATTCGCGACGTCGCCCCGCTCGGCGCGGCACTCGCGAGGATCACCGCCGCTGCGCCGCGCTTGCGCTGGCCGCTGGTGGCGTTGCTGGTGGCGTCGGTTGCCACGCTCGTGTTTCATCGCGGCCAGGTCTGGAGCCACGAACTCTCCGCGCTCAGTCCGGTGTCGCGCCAAAGCCTGGCGCTCGACGAAAGCCTGCGCGCCGATGTCGGCGCACCCGATGTGCGTTATCTGGTCGTGATCTCGGGCGCAAGCCAGGAAGCGGTGCTGGAAGGCGCAGAAAAGGTCTCGGCGCAATTGCAGCCGCTGGTGGACAAAGGCGTGCTGGCCGGGTTCGAAAGCCCTGCGCTTTACCTGCCGAGCGTGGCCGCGCAGCGTGCCCGCCTTGCCAGCCTGCCGTCCGCCGAGGTGCTCGCCACGCGCATGCGCGAGGCGGTCGCGAACCAGTCGATTGGCGTCAAGCCGGACGCTTTCGCCCCGTTCATCGCCGACGTTCAGGCGGCCCGCCAGCAACCGCTCTTGCAACGTGCGGATCTGCGCGGCACGTCCATGGCGCTTGCGGTCGACGCCTTGCTGACCGAACGCGCCGGCCGCTGGAGCGCGATGCTGTCGCTGCGTGCACCGGATAGCGCGCATCGCGCAGCACAGGCCGGCACGGCGAACGAACCCAGTCTCGACGCCGACACGATCCGCGCGGCCGTAGCCGGCGCACAAGTGCCGGACGCGCTCTTCGTCGACATGAAGGCCGAAGCCGATCGTCTCTACATCAACTACGTGCGCGAGGACATCCACCTGTCGCTGGCCGGGCTCGGCGCGATCGTCGTACTGCTGCTGATCGCCTTGCGTTCGCCGCAGGCCGTGGTGCGCACGCTCGCCCCACTGATCGCCGCGGTGCTGGTGGTCTGTGCGGGGCTCGCGCTGGCAGGCGAACAACTGACGATTCTTCACCTGATCGGCATGCTGCTGATCGTCGCGGTAGGGTCGAACTACGCGCTGTTTTTCAACCAGCCGAACCATGGGTCGAGCGGTGTACCCAGCATCGCGCCGCAGACGCTCGTCTCGCTGCTGATCGCCAATCTGGCGACGGTGGCCGGCTTCGGGCTGCTGGCGTTGGCACGTGTGCCGCTGCTCAAGGCGTTCGGTCTGACGGTGGGTCCGGGTGCGATTCTCGCCTTGCTGTTTTCGGCGATTCTCGCGCCGGCCATCACGCGTGCGACACGCGTGACACCGCCGGTGGCGACTGAGCAACGCAGCGGAGAGCGCGTATGAACTCGACGCCTCCTCACCTGCTTTCCGCTTCGCGCGCCACGCCGGCGGCACCCGGCACGGCACGGCGCTGGAAGCCGTCGCCGTTTATCAAGGGCTCGGCCGTGCTGCATGCCGGCGCGGCTGCCGCGGTCGTGCTGCAGCCCGCGCTATGGCCGTGGGCGGTGGGCAGCGTGGTCGCCTCGCATCTGGCGTTGACGGCGGCCGGACTGTGGCCGCGCAGCGCCTTGCTCGGCCTGAACTGGACGACGCTGCCGGAAAGCGCAGGCAGGCAGATCGCGCTCACCATCGACGACGGCCCGGACCCTGAAGTCACGCCGCGCGTGCTGGACCTGCTCGATCGCTACGATGCCCGCGCGACCTTCTTCTGCATCGGCGAGGCGGCTCGCCGCCATCCGCATTGCGTCGAAGCCATCGTCGCTCGCGGCCATGCGGTGGAGAACCACAGTCAGCGGCATCGTCATAACTTTTCCTTGCTGGGTCCGGCCGCATTGGCGCGCGAGATCGCCGCGGCGCAACAGACGCTCACCGAGATCGGCGGCGTGCGGCCGCTGTTTTTTCGCGCTCCGGCCGGCCTGCGCAATCCGTTTCTCGAACCGGTGCTGTGCCGGCTCGGGCTGCATCTGGCGAGCTGGACCCGGCGCGGCTTCGACACCCGCACCCGCGATGCCGCCGTGGTGACGCAGCGCCTGCTGCGCGGCCTCGCGCCGCGCGACATCCTGCTCGTGCACGACGGCCATCCGGCCCGCGACGCGCGCCATCGGCCAGTGGTGCTCGACGTGCTGCCGGCCGTACTCGACGCGGCCGCTGCCGCCCAGTTGCGCTGCACCACGTTGCGCGCGGCGATTGCGCCGGAGCTCGAAAGCGAGGTTCGCGGATGACGGTGCGCGCACGCCTTTTGCTACCATGGATAGATAGACTGTGGCGCTATCGCATCGAGCGCGTCAGCCCGCGCTGCGCTAGTCCACTGAACCGTAACAGGACTGAATCGTTGTGAAACCTCTTGTGCTCACGCACTTTACCGCCACGAGCTGTATCGGCCGCGGGCTCGACGCCACGCTCGAGGCGTTGCGCGCACAACGCAGCGGCCTCGCGCCGTGCGGCTTCGAACGCGCGACGCTCGACACGTGGATCGGCGAAGTGGATGACGTCGATGCCGAGCCGGTGTGCGCCGATCTGCACGACTTCGACTGCCGCAACAACCGGCTCGCGCAACTGGGCCTCGCGCAGGATGGCTTTGCCGAGGCGGTTGCCGCGACGGCGCGGCGTCATGGTGCGCAGCGCGTCGGCGTGTTCATCGGCACCAGCACTGCGGGCATTCTCGAAACCGAAAATGCCTACCGCCGACGCGATCCGCAAAGCGGCGCCCTGCCCGCCGGTTTCCACTACGCCGGGACACATAACCCCTATTCGTCGGCGGCGTTCGTGCGCGCCTTCTTCGGGCTGCAAGGACCGGCGTTCGTGATCTCCTCGGCCTGTTCTTCGGGCGCCAAGGTGTTCGCCTCGGCGCGCCGCATGCTGGCCGCTGGATTGATCGATGCCGCCGTGGTGGGCGGCGTCGATTCGCTTTGCCTCACCACGCTGTACGGCTTCAACTCGCTCGAGCTGCTGTCTCCCGCGCCCTGCAAACCGTTCGATACCCACCGCAGCGGTATTTCCATCGGCGAGGCGGCGGCGTTCGCGCTGCTCGAACGTGCGCCGGAGGCGAACGAGGCACCCTCGCCCGATGGGGCGATCCTGCTCGTCGGCATCGGCGAATCGAGCGACGCCTACCATATGTCGTCGCCGCATCCGGAAGGACTCGGTGCGCGCCTCGCGATGGAGCAGGCGCTCGCGAGCAGCGGCATCGACGCAGACGGAATCGACTACATCAACCTGCACGGCACGGCCACGCCGAGCAACGACGCCGCGGAAAGCTGCGCGGTCCAGGCCTTGTTCGACGCCACGCCGTGCAGCTCGACCAAGGGCGCAACCGGTCATACGCTTGGAGCCGCCGGGGCGCTCGAAGCCGTGATCGCCGCGCTCAGCTTGCGCGAGCAATGGCTGCCCGCCGGCATCAACACCACCGAAGCCGATCCGGCGCTCGGACTGAATTATCAGTTGACGGGTGGCCCCGCCAGGCTACGCACCATCCTCAGCAATTCGTTCGGTTTTGGCGGCACGAATTGCAGCCTGCTGTTCGCGCGTGCCGACCGCGCACTTCACGGAGGCGCGTCCCTATGATCGCCCTGCGTGCCTTTATCGAAAGCGTCGGCTTGCTCGGGCCTGGCCTGAACAACTGGGCCGAGGCGCAAGACCTGCTCGCCGGACGTGCGCCCTATGTGGCCGCGCGCGCCGTCGTTCCCGCGCCGGCCAGTCTGCCCGCCGCCGAGCGGCGCCGCACCGGCACGGGCGTCAAACTCGCGCTCGCGGTCGGTCATGAGGCGGTGGCGGCGAGCGGCCGCGATGCCGCGTCGCTCGCCACGGTGTTCGCCGCCTCGGGCGGCGACGGTCAGAACTGCCACGTCATCTGCGAGACGCTCGCGGGCGAAGACCGTGCGCTTTCGCCGACGCGATTTCACAACTCGGTTCATAACGCGCCGGCCGGCTACTGGAGCATCGCCACGCGGGCGATGGCGCCGTCCAACGTATTGAGCGCGTATGACGGCAGCTTTGCCGCGGGTCTGCTGGAAGCGCTCTGCCAGGTGGCGGTCGACGGCGTGCCCACCCTGCTGATCGCCTTCGATACCGACTACCCCGCGCCGATGCGCGAAGTGCGGCCGATCCCCGATGCCTTCGGCGTGGCGCTGGTGCTCGCGCCGACGCAAAGCGCGCACACGCTCGCGCGCATCGACGCCCGGCTCACCGACACGCCCGCGACCGTGCTCGCCGCGTCGGAGTTCGAAGCATTGCGGCTCGGCAATCCGGCTGCCCGCGCGCTGCCGTTGCTCGACGCGCTGGCGGCACACCACACGTCGAACGTGGTGCTCGACTATCTGCAGGACGTTCAGTTGCAACTCGACATTACGATGTCCGATGCAATGTCGAACCACTCGGGCGAATCCGCATCATGACGTCCAGCTTTCCGCTCTCGCCGCCGCTCGACCATGCGTGGATCGCCGCGCATATTCCGCATAGCGGCTCGATGTGCCTGCTCGACCAGGTGGTCGAATGGGATGCCGAGCATATCCGCTGCACGGCCACCAGTCATCGGGATCCGCACAATCCGCTGCGTGCGCAGGGACGTCTCGCGGCAGTGTGCGGCATCGAGTACGCCGCGCAGGCGATGGCCGTACACGGCGCGTTGCTCGGGGCTTCCCAGGACCGGCCGCGCGCGGGTTTTCTCGCCAGCGTGCGCGATGTCGAGGCGCAAGTCGCACGGCTCGACACGCTGGGCGGCCCGTTAAACGTCGAAGCCGAGCGTCTGAGCGGCAACGACAACAACATCCTCTACCGCTTTGCCTTGCGGTGTGACGAGCGTCTGCTGCTGACCGGCCGCGCCACCGTCATGCTCGATGCGAGCGGCGCTACCCTAACGGCCGCGCGTGCCTTGAGCCCCGGCCCTCACTTTGGATCTGTGTCATGAAGAAGTTCAGGCTGTCGCTCGTCACGCTGACGCTCGCCGCGCTTACGCCGCTGGCCCATGCGGACTTCGCCGAGGGGGCTCATCAGTTCAAAACCGATGTGAAGACCGCCGGCAAGGAAACGGGACACGCGATCGGCAATGCCGGCCATGCGGTTGCGCACGGCGCGAAGACGGCCGGTCATGCGGTGGCGCATGGCGCCAGGAGCGCGGGCCATGCGATTGCGAACGGCACGCGCAATGGCTACCACGCCACCAAGCGCTGGGTGAAGGAAAAGACGTAAGCGCCCCGTGCGCCTCAGCGCATATTCCCCGTATGTCCCAGCGAATAGCGCCCCGGTTGCGGCCACACCGTCAACCCGTGCGGCTCCATGCCGACCGGAATCGAATGCACGGCGCCTGTGGTGGTATCGATGGCGTACACCACGTCGTCGAAGCGGCCCGATAGCCACAGCACCTTGCCGTCCGCGCTGACGTTGCCCATGTCGGGACTGCCGCCGCCTGGAATCGGCCAGGTGACCAGCACCTTGCGCGTCGCGAAGTCGAGCACCGAGATGCTGCCCTTGCCATGCTTCGGCCCATGCACGCGATTCGAGCCGCGGTTCGAGATGTACAGCTTCGTGCCGTCGCGGCTCGGATACAGCCCATGCGTGCCGACGCCGGTCGGAATAAAGCCGATCTTCGTGAAGCTGTCGCCGTCCACCACGAACACGCCGTCGGCCATCATGTCGGCCACATAGAACACCTTGCCGTCCGGTGAAATGCGGATGTCCTGCGGCATGCCCTTCGCTTCGAGCTGCAGATAGCCCACCACCTTGCGGTTCACCAGATCGATCTTCGCCAGCTTGCCGCCGAACTCGCAGGTGAAGAGTGCGTATTTGCCGTCGATCGAAAAGTCCGCGTGGTTGATGCCCTTGCATTCCGGCACGTCGAGGTTCGACTTGAGCGCCATCGTATGGGCGTCGCGAAAGTCGAGCCGCGCACGGGCTTCGGCGACCACGATCGCTTCCTTGCCGTCGGGCGTGAAATACATGTTGTACGGGTCGTCGACCATCACCGCCTTGCCCGGCTTGCCGGTCTTCGGATCGATCGGCGTCAGGCTGCCGTCGGGCCGGCCCTCGGCGTTATTGGCCACCCACAGCGTCTGCAGATCCCAGGACGGCACGACGTGCTGCGGGCTCAGTCCCACCGGAAAGCGGTCGACCACCTTGAGCGTGGTTGGGTCGATCACGTAGACGTCGTTCGAGCGCAGGTTCGGCACATAGACCCGTTGCAAGGCGCCCGCCACCGCCGGGCTCATATGGTTGACGCCTGCTTCGCCGTACAGGTTGCTCGCGTTGACCACCGGCGGCATGCCTGGAACGGTCGTCACGGACGAGGCCGCGCGGGCCGGGTCCGTGATGATCGATAGACCCGCCAGAATCACGCCAACAGACGATGCGAGCCGCAGCCAGCGAGCGGAACGGTAAGCCATAGCGAAGACCTCCATGAGTGGATGACGCAGACGCAAACGGCGTGAGGCAAACGGCTTGGGGACGAGCGGCTGGCGGCGAGCGAGGCCATGCCGCATCGGCTCAGCGCCCTGCCGTGTCTTTCCTGATGGCGTCGACGGTTCTCGACACGATCGCATCGATTCCTAGCTGGCCGAGTTCCGCCGTCGCCCGACGCGGATCGCCGCCGTACACACCGTCTGCCGGCCCAAGCTTAGGACCACTGCGCAAGCGCTCGACGCGCACCATTTGCGGCGCGACCGCGAGCAGCAGCGCGGTATCCGCGAGTCCGGCGTGGGTGCCGATTTCGTCATCGTGAAAGCCATGCTGGCGCAGGATTTCCGAGTACCCGTCCGAACTGGTGCCGTAGTACTCCGGCGGCACGAAGGCCCGCGCCGGCGTGCCGGCCCATGACTTGTTCAACTGGGCGACGACACGCTTGACGTCGTTCTGATAGCCGCCATGGTCGCCGAGAAACACGATGTTCCTGAAGCCGTGCACCGCGAAGCTATTGGCCGCGGAGGCCAGCAGCTTTTCGAACACATCGTCGGGGATCGTGATGGTGCCGGGAAACTTCATGTGCGACGTCGGCGGCGCGTAGCCGCCCTCGGGCACGTAGGCGATGATCGGCGCCACAAGCGCATTGCCGAGCTGCTGGGCGATGCGCTGCGACAGCACGGCGACGCGCGCGTTGTGCTTGCCGAGCGCCACGTCGGGACCGCTCTGTTCGGTGCCGCCGATGGGAATGATGATGGTGGTCTTGCCCGCCACCACTTCGTCGCGCACTTCCGTCCAGGTCAGGTTTTCGAGGAATACGGTTTTCGGCGTTTGCGCGAAAGCGCTTTGTGTGGCGATCAGCAAGACGATCGACGCAACGACCGACGTAAATGAGCGCCGCGATGAAAAACGCATGACAGGTCCCATCCCGGAAGATTGACGACGCTGTGAGTATATCCGCCGCGTCCGCGCATGGAGATGCAATTGCTGGGTCGCCGAGGCACGGCAATGAGGCGCCTCGCCACGGGTTTTCCCTGGGCAATTTGCGGCCTCAAATCTTTCTTTTAGCTTTCTTTATTCTTTCGATTGCTGTTAAATGGCGTTCATCTTTAACGCCTGGAGACCTGTTTATGTCGCACTTCATGCAAAGCGCGTTGACCCTCGGGGGGTGCATCGGCGCATTCACGTTGATCGTCGCCATGATCGAGATGTTGTCGTGACGAGCTAGCGCGGGCACCTGAGCGCGAGCATCGTTCCCGGCAGATGAACATACTGCGTCACGACCATCGTGCTCGTTAAGCCGCGCTCGCCACCTTCAGCGCGTTGCATCGCGCCACGCGCTGAAGGCCATCGCAAGGATCAAAACAAAACTTAAAGCTCAAGGCTCAAGGCTCAAAGCACCGCCTCATACCGGCGACGGATTGCGTTCCGCAAACCCTTCCTGATGCCAATACGGATACGCGGGCCGCACTGCGCTCGCGGCATCGAGCTTCGCCATCTGCTCGGGCGTGAGATTCCAGCCCACCGCGCCGAGATTCTGCCGCAACTGTTCTTCATTGCGCGCGCCGATCAGCACGGTGGACACCGTAGGACGTTGCAGCAACCAGTTCAGCGCGATCTGCGGCACGGTCTTGCCGGTTTCGGCGGCGACTTCGTCGATCGCGTCGAGCACGCGGAACAGATACTCGTCCGGCACCGGCGGCCCCATGTCGGCGGTCTTGTGCAAGCGGCTCTTCTCCGGCAACGGTTGACCGCGTTTGAGCTTGCCGGTCAGACGCCCCCAGCCGAGCGGACTCCACACCACCGCCCCCACGCCCTGATCGAGACCGAGCGGCATCAACTCCCATTCGTAGTCGCGGCCCACCAGCGAGTAATACGCCTGGTTGGCGACATAGCGCGGATAGCCGTAGCGGTCCGCCACATCCTGCGACTTCTGCAGATGCCAGCCGGAAAAATTCGACACGCCGGTATAGCGGATCTTGCCGGCGCGCACGAGGTCGTCGAGCGTCGACAGCACTTCGGCCACGGGCGTTCTGGCATCGAAACCGTGCAACTGGAACAGGTCGATATAGTCGGTTTGCAGCCGCTTCAATGCGGCATCGACCGCCTGAATCAGGTGAAAGCGCGACGAGCCCACATTATTCGGCTCGTCGTTGAAACGGAAGGTGGCCTTGGTCGAGAGGATGACCTTGTCGCGCTTGCCCTTGATGGCCTCGCCGAGTACGGCTTCCGAGGAACCGCTCGAGTAGATGTCGGCGCTGTCGAACATCGAGACGCCCGCATCGAGGCAGATATCGATCAGGCGGCGCGCTTCGGCCACATCGGTGGCGCCCCACGCCTCGAAGAATTCGCCCTTGCCGCCGAAGGTCCCCGTGCCGAAACTGAGTACCGGGACCTTGAAACCGGACGCGCCCAAATATCTGTATTCCATTGAACATCCTCCATAAGGTTGCCACTGCGCAACGGGGCTTCAGTCTACGCGCGTCTTCGGGATCCTGTCGGCAGACGGGCAAGCCTCGGCCGCGCTGTAAAAAATGCCAGGCGGCGGCCAACTTTACCTGCCGGCTGCGTCATGCGGGGTGATGGCTTCGGCATCAGCCGCGGGGCGCCGGCCAGCGTTACTCGCAGCTCACCAGCGCATGCAGTTCGTCGATATTGAACGGCTTGGCGAGAATCGCCACGCCGATATGTCTGGCGCGTTCCAGTTCGTCGGCATAGCCGGTCATGAGGACGATCTTCTGCTTCGGCCAGGAGAGGCGCACCCGTTCGGCCAGATCGACACCGCTCAGCTTGCCGGGCATCTGCACGTCGGACAGCACCAGTTCGAAGGTCTCGCCGGCGCTCAACACATCGAGCGCGCGGTCGGCGGTGGCCTCGTGATGCACCTCGCAGCCGAAAGTCTCCAGCACCGCCGCGATGCCGGCGGCGACGTCCTCGTTGTCTTCCACCAGCAGCACCATGCCCTGCGAGGCCGAGCGCGCGTCGAGCGCCGCTTCGTCGACCACGCCCGCCACCGCCCTCGGCTCGCGGTAGCGCGGCAAATACAGGCGCACGGTCGTGCCGCTGCCCGGCACGCTGTCGATCTTCGCGGTGCCGCCCGACTGCTCGCACAGGGCAAGCACCTGGGCGAGCCCAAGGCCGGTGCCCGAGCCCTGCAGCTTGGTCGTGAAAAGCGGCTCGAAGGCGCGGCGCGCCACCGCTTCGGACATGCCCTCGCCGTCATCGGAACAGGAGATCAGCACGTATTCGCCGTCCGGCAACAGCGTGTCGCTCGATACCAGCCGGGTGTTCTGGCAACGAATCACGAAGCGGCCGCCGCGCGGCATGGCATCGCGCGCGTTGACCGCGAGGTTCATGAGAGCGAATTCGAGTTCCGTGGGATCGGCCAGCACGCGCCAGCTATCCACCACGACGCTGACGCTGACCTGCACCTTGTCGCCCACGGCCGCGTCGATCAAGGTGCCCGCGCCGGGCAGCCACTTCGCCAGATCGATCGGCTCCTGCTTGAGCGGCTGTTTCCTCGCCACGCTCAACAGGCGCCGCGTCAACGCTTCCGCGGTGGCGGTGGCGCGCTCCACCGCCATGACCTCGGGCTCGACGTGATTGAAGTGCTTGTGACGCGCCAGTTGCATGTTGGCCGAGACGACCATCAGCAGATTGTTGAAGTCGTGCGCGATATTGGCGACCAGATTGCCGAGCGCGCCCATGCGCTGCAACTGACGGGTCGACGCCTCCGCGGACAGACGCATCGCCACTTCGCCCTGCCAGCGCTCCCAGGCGAGACGCTCGGTCTCGAGCTGGCGCAGCGAGAAGAACACCAGCAGCCAGACGGCGATGCACGGCAGCACCGTGATCGCGGCAATCAGCACGAAGTGGCGCCACCACTGCTGGAAAATCGCGTTGGTGGCGTACGCGCTCATCACATAGAGCGGATAGTCGCCGACCCGCCTGAAGGCCAGCAGCCGCTCCACGCCGTCGACGCTCGAGGTCATGCGGACATGGCCGAACAGTTCCTTGTCGCGCAGTGCGTTTGTGAACGGCGTATGCGCGAGCGGTTCCGTACCCGGCGGCCAGCCTGGATAGCGCACCAGCAACTGGCCGTCCTGGCGGTACAGGCCGAGCGCGAGCGACGGGTCGCCGCCCGTCAGGTCAGCGTAAAAGCGCGAGAAATAATCGCTGCGCAAGGCAATCGAGACCACGCCGAGAAAGCGGCCGTCCGCCGCCGAGCGGCCGAGCGTCGTGTTGAAGACATCGGTCTGCGAGACCGGCCCGTACATCGGCAGGGAAAAGTAAGCTTCGGGACGGATGGCTTTGGCTCTGACGAAATCGTCGCGCGTGGCGTTCGAGATGGCCGGCACCGGATAGGCCCGGCTGTTGACCAGCAGCTTGCCGTCCGCGCCGAACACCGCGATGGCGGCGACCTGCGGAAAGTCGCCGCCGATCACCCGCAGCCGCTGATGCAGCTCGGCCTCGTGGGCGCGGATGGCGGCGTCGTCATCGCCGCCGAGCAGTTCGAGGATGCGGGCGCTGATCTGCTGGTTGAGGTCCAGCACCTTGACTGCCTGTTCGTCGGTCACGCGGGCGAGGCGGTCGATCATGTCGTCCGAGTCGGCGATGCGGCGCTGATAGTCGAGGTAACCGTAGCCCACCAGGCAGGCGAGCGGAAACAGGATCGACGCGGCCAGCACCACCAGCAGGATGCGCCGCGTCGCAGCAAAGTTGCGCAACGGCAGCGGTAAGTCCACGACGGCGCGCTCCGCGTGTTGCACGTGACGATCTCCTGCCAGGGTAGATGGATTCAGTGTAGGCCGCTCCGGATCATCTGCACGCGACGTGCCTGATCGGCGCGGCGGGCCGGTTTCGGTTTCGCCTGACTGTACGACAGGCCGCGCATCTGCACAAACAGATGGCGTGAACGGCCGGTTCAATGGCGTGGCGCTGCGAGGCTAAAGCGGCTTTGGTCCGTGATTGCCCTGGGTTGGGCTGGGGTTGGGCTGGGGTTGGCCTGTCGTTCGGGGTTCCACGACCCACTCGCCAGATTGCCCGGCACTACGATCGCTATCGCACGGGGGCGCGGGGCACGCTTGCCTGAAAGCGGGCTCAGGCGGCGAGGTCGTCGACTGCGCGCTCGGGTTCCGCCGGCGTCGGATTCTGGACCTGAGCCGGCGCGGCGATCCTGCAGCACGCGTTCAGCATGTCGCGCATCGAGGTGGCGTAGCAGTCTGCGCCGATGGCCTCCTGCAGGTCTTCGCTCCACGTTTCCGGTTGCCCTTGCGGCCACAGGCCGACAATGATCGCCGCATGCGGCAGGCGCTGCCGCATGCGCTTGACGAGGTAGCGCAAATGCGAAGGAATGCCTTCGATGCGCAGATAGAACAGGCACACGATCGTCACCGACGTTGTATCGAGCGTGTCGATCGCCGTGCGCGAAACCGCTTCGTGCGGCAGCGAGCGGCCATCCAGAGCGTGCTTGCCAAGCAATTGCAGAAACACATTGGTGGCCAGTTGATCGAGCGGGCCGCGTCCGGCAATGCACAGCACGTGATGTCCCGCTCGATTGAGCGCGGCGCGTTCATAGGCGCGTTGATCGTCGGTGCGCTGCGCTGCTTCGTCCGCCGTGGGCGATACCGCGTTCACGCCAGGCGTATCCACGCCGGGCATATCCGCGCCGGGCGGCTCCACGGCGGCCCAGTTGTCCTCCGGTTTTTCAGTCGCCGGGTCATGGTCGGGGTAAGCGTCGAGCCCTTCGATCAGGTCGTTCGTGGCGGACTCGATCCGTGCGAGCTGCGTCGCGGTCACGCTGCCGCGTTGCACATCGTTGGCGGCCAGTTGCAAGCCCTTGAGCGCGACCTCGTCGTAATACGCGCATAACGAACGCTCGCGCAGCAGGATCTCGGCTTGCGCGAGCGCTTCGTCGGGGTCGCCCGCCAGCGCGCGCTGGTAGAAGTTTTCGATAGGCGTGAGCGCGGGCTGGTCGCCCAGCAGCACGTCGAGAAACTCGAGCCGCCGCACATGGCGGCCCAGCACCAGCAGGCATAGCGTGAGCGGCGTCGAAAGGATCAGGCCGATCGGCCCCCAGATCCAGCTCCAGAAGATCGCGGCCACCACCACCGAAAACGGCGAAAGCCCCGTGCTATGCCCGTAAAGCAGCGGCTCGACCACCTGCCCGACCACCAGTTCCACGCTGACGAAGAGCGCCAGCGATCCGATCGCCATCGACCATCCGGGGCTCACCGCTGCCGCCAGCGCGGTGGCGAGCAGCGCCGAAATCCAGATGCCGACATAGGGCACGAGCCGCAGCAGCGCGGCCATGATGCCCCACAGGATGGGACTCGGCACACCGACGATGTACAGGCCGATGCCGATCACCACGCCCACGCCGGCATTCACGCCAAGCTGCGAAACGAAATAGCGGCTCAGGCGCCGCGCGGCCTCGTCCATCACCGTGGTGGTGCGATGCAGGTCGCGCGAGCCGAACAGGCGAATCGCCCGGTCGCGCAGATCGTCGCGTTGCAGCAGGATGACGATGGTGACGACGAACACAATAAACGCGGTTTCGAGCGGACTGACGGCGGGCGACAGGAAGCGCCGCGCCAGTTCGAACGGCGTGGGCACCGGCTCGCGTACGATCACCGGCATGGCGTCGGGGACGCTCGCCTCGGACGATGGCGCGACCTCGCTGTGCGAGGTCGAAGGCGACGCCGCGGCCGGCGGCTGCGGCTCGATGGTCACGCGCTGCAATGCCTGGCCGGCGACGCCCATCAAGCGGTCGAGCTTGCCGACGGTGAGATTGTGCGCGGTGTCGAACTTGCGCTCGATGGTGGCCTGATAACGCGGACCGTTGGTGACGAGTTCGGTGAGCTGCGTGCCGATCACGCTGCCGAGCAGCACGATGACCGAGACCGACAACAGCACCGCGGCGAACACCGAAGCGACGTGCCCGAAGCGGATGCGCAGCAGAAAATCCGCCAGCGGCGCGACCAGAAAACTGAGCATGATCGCGAGCGTAATCGGAATCAGGACGTCGCGCGCGAAGTAAAGCGCGGCCACCGCCAGCACGCCGACCGCGAGCGTGATCAGCCCCTCGACGCCCAGCGCGGCACTTGGCGCGGCGATGCGCGTCGCGGTTCGCGTCAGGCGTGGATCGTCGAAGTCTTTCATGGAGGGCGTGAGTCCGGTTGCGTTCGATGGCCTGCGGTGGGCGTCGCCGTCCAGATCAAGGTGTAGGGCGAGGCGCCAAGGCGCGACGCCCGCCGTACAGCTAGCTCTTATGCGTGGGCGTAGGGATCACGCCGTGCTTCGACGTGTCCTCGTCCGGCGACTCCTTTTCCACCTCGGCGCGAGCCTGTTCCCAGTATTCGTCCGGCGTGCCCCGTGGATCGGTAGCCTGCTCCCACAGGTAATACGCGCGGGTGCGAATCCTTTCTTCACGGCTTACCGGTTCGAGTTCCTGATACTGCTCCTGCTGCTGGTCCATGCTGGCCTCCTGGTGGGGTGTGTGACTCGGGTTCAGCAAGCCCTGTACCTGGCGCAGGCCTCAAGCCGCCTTGTCGGCGTCGTCCGTGGTCAGTTGCTGCTCGAGCCCGTCCAGCACCCGTTGAGTGGCGCGGCTCGGGGCATCGAGTGCGAACAGCAGCAGCGAGCGGCCGGTCACCTGGTAGGACTCGCCGGCCGAATAGGCCGGTAATTCATCGCGCACCGGCATGTTGGTATCGAGCAGCAAGGTCCATTTATCGCCTTCGGGGATGTCCGGCAGCGTGAAGTTCACCAGATCGTGGTGCGCGTTGAGGACCAGCAGCAAGGTCGCATCCGAGGCCGGACGGCGGATGCCGCTCGCCTGCGCGCGGCCGTCGATCACGAGGCCGAAGCAGCGCATCGCCGCATCGTCCCATTGCTCCTGCGAGAGATCCTCGCCGGTCGGCGACAGCCAGCGCGTATCGGTCACCTCCAGTTCCGCGTTGTATTCGCCGGTCAAAAAGCGTCCGCGTCGCAACACCGGCAAGCGATGCCGCAGTGTGGTGAGGTTCTTGACGAACTCGGTGAGCGCGCGCCCTTCGTCGTCGATGGCTTCCCAGTCGAGCCAGCTGATCTCGTTGTCCTGACAATAGGCGTTGTTGTTGCCCCGCTGGGTACGGCCGAATTCGTCGCCGGCGAGGATCATCGGCGTGCCTTGCGAGAGCAGCAACGTGGCGAGCAGATTGCGCTTCTGACGCTCGCGCTGCTGGCGGATGTCCGCGTCGTCGGTCGGACCTTCGACGCCGAAATTCCACGACTTGTTGTCGGAGTGGCCGTCGTTGTTGTCCTCGCCATTGGCCTCGTTGTGCTTGTCGTTGTACGACACCAGGTCGTGGGTCGTGAAGCCGTCGTGGGCGGCGACGAAATTCACGCTCGCCCATGGACGCCGGCCGCGCCGGTCGAATTTGTCGCCGGAGCCGGTGAGGCGTTTGGCGAGATCCGGCACCATGCCCTCGTCGCCCTTCCAGAACGCCCGGGTCGTGTCGCGAAAGCGGTCGTTCCACTCGGCCCAGCCGGGCGGAAAACCGCCCACCTGATAACCGCCGGGACCGCAGTCCCACGGTTCGGCCACGAGGCGCACGCTCGAGAGCACCGGATCCTGCCGGCAACTGTCGAGGAACCCGCCGCCCTCGTCGAAGCCGTGCGTTTCGCGGCCAAGAATGGTGGCGAGATCGAAGCGGAAACCGTCGACCTTCATTTCGCTCACCCAGTAGCGCAGGCTGTCGGTCACCATCTGCAGCACGCGCGGATGCGAGAGGTTCAGCGTGTTGCCCGTGCCCGTGTCGTTGATGTAATAGCGCGGCTCGTCCGGCATCAGACGATAGTACGAAGCGTTGTCGATACCCTTGAACGACAGCGTCGGTCCGCGTTCGTTGCCCTCGGCGGTGTGGTTGTAGACCACGTCGAGAATCACTTCGAGATTGGCGTTGTGAAAGCGGTCGACCATCGCCTTGAACTCTTCCACCGATGCATTGGCCCCCGCGAAAAAACGCGGATCCGCGGCGAAGAAACCGATCGTGTTGTAGCCCCAGTAGTTCGTCAGACCTTTGTCGAGCAGGTAGCTGTCGTTGACGAACATCTGGATCGGCAGCAGTTCGACGGTGGTGACGCCCAGCCCCTTGATGTAGTCGATCACCGGCTGCTGGCCGAGACCGGCGAAGGTGCCGCGCAGGTTGTCGGGCACCTCGGGATGGCGCATGGTGAAGCCGCGCACATGGGTCTCGTAGAAAATCACCCGCTCCCATGGCAGCGCGTTGCGCTCGGGATGACTCCACGAGAAGTTCGCGTCGACCACCTTGCACTTCGGCACGAAGGGGGCGCTGTCGCGTTCGTCGAAGGACAGATCGCCGTCCTCGTGATCCAGCGTGTAGCCGAAGATTTCCGGCGCCCACTTGAGTTCGCCGATATGCGCTTTCGCATACGGGTCGAGCAGCAGCTTGTTCGGATTGAAGCGATGCCCTTCCTCGGGCGCATAAGGTCCATGGACGCGATAGCCGTAGATCGCCCCCGGCTTCAGATCCGGCACGAACACATGCCAGACCTCATCGGTATATTCGGGCAGTTCGATGCGCTCGATTTCCTCGTTGCCGGTGGCGTCGAACAGGCACAGTTCGACCTTGGTGGCATGCGCCGAAAACAGCGCGAAATTGACGCCGACGCCGTTCCACGTCGCGCCCAGCGGGAAAGGACCGCCCTCGGCGATGCGGGCGGCGTAGCGCGCGTGAGAAGCTAGGGGGGCCTCGCGTGACATGGTTTTTCCTTGGACGGTCGAATGGGTTTGCACCGGAAAGCGGTGCGAGAGGCTTGGAGAAGCAAGTTGCGGTCCCGACGCTGGACTGACGTCGACCACCCGCACACGGCGACGCGCTCCCCGCAGTGGATGCAACGTATTCCTCAGACCAGGCATACGCCCTGCTACCCCGCCTGCGATGCCATTTTCACCACGCGGCCCGCTCCGCTCTCTCACCCCATGACGATCAAAGCCTCGCTTCTCGCGGCCCTCTGCACAGCCTGCCTGACTTCAGCCTGCGTGCATCTCGGCCCCACTCATCTGAAAGCCGACCAGGTGGACTACGCGAGAGCACTGGGCGATGCGAAGAAACGCGAGATTCTCGCGGCGATCGTCGGGCTGCGCTACGGCGACGCGCCGGCCTTCCTCTCGGTGAGTTCGATCATCGCGGCCTACCAGTTCGATGCAACGGCCGGCGCGACCGGCAATCTCGGCTCCGGCAGCGAACCGAACTACGCGCTCGCGACCGGCAGCGTGTCCTATTCGAACCACCCCACCTTCACGTTCACGCCGACCACCGGCGAAGCCTTCGCCTCCGCGTATATCCGGCCGCTCGCGCCCGAACTGGTGTTGCCGCTTGCCGAAGGCGGCGTCCCGATCGACCTGTTGTTGCGCATCACCGCGCAATCGATCGGCGGCCTGCAGAACGGCAGCGCGCTCGGCGGCGACAATGCCGCCGGCGCGCCGGGTTTCTTCGAACTGCTGCAGGCGCTCAGACGCCTGCAGATGGCGGGCGAGATGAATGTGGAATCGCGTCAGGAGAACGGCAAGAGCAGCGTCTATCTGGCGATGGGCGCGGCCACCAGCGGCGTGTCGCCGCAAATCGTCGCGGATCTCGCCCGCGTGCGCCAACTGCTGAATCTCGCGCCGAATACGCGCACCTATCAGATCGTCTATGGACCGTCGTCGCAAGCGGGAGACCGGATTCCGATGGTGACCCGCTCGGTGCTCGGCATCCTGACCGATCTCGGCGCGCAGGTGCAGGTGCCGCAGGAACAGATCGACAGCGGCTCGACCAAGCCGACGGTGGGCCTGATCGGCGGCGAAACGCGGCCCACCATCATCGTGCATTCGGGTATCAAGCCGCCTGCCGATGCCTATGTGCTGATCGACTATGGCGCCGCGGCCTATTGGGTCGAGCGCAACGACTTCGATTCGAAATACGCCTTCACGGTCGTGCAAAACCTGATGGCGCTGGCTGAGGCCGATACCAGCAGCAAGGCGCCGGTCGTGACGATTCCGGCGAACTAGCGACGCACAGCCAAAGCCGCACGCAAAAAAATTCAGGCGGCCCGCAACGGCGCCGCCTGACTGTCTTCGCCGCTATCGCCCGGCGCTACTTCTTCTGCACGCGCGCAATCTGCTGCTTGGCTGCGTCGTAGACATGCTCCGGCGTAAAGCCGAACTTGCGCTTCAGTTCGCTCAACGGCGCGGACGCACCGAACGTATGCATCACCACTTTCGCGCCGAGACGCCCCACGTAGCGGTCCCAACCGAGTTCCGCGGCCTGTTCGACGCAGACCCGCGCATCTACGTCGGGCGGCAGCACGGCATCCTTGTAGGCCTCGTCCTGGGCCTCGAAGATGTCCCATGCCGGCATCGACACCACGCGTGCGGCAATGCCCTCGCTCTTCAGCTTCTCATAGACGTCCACGCAAATCGACACTTCGCTGCCGGTGGCGAGCAGCAGCACCTGCGGCGTCTTGCCGTCGGCCGCATCGGCCAGTACGTAGGCGCCTTTGCGCACCCCTGCGGCCGAGCCGTACTTGCTGCGGTCGAAGGTGGGCAGCGGCTGGCGCGTGAGCACGATGCACGACGGATGACGCGGCCTCGACAAGGCGACACGCCACGTCTCCACCACCTCGTTGGCGTCCGCGGGACGCAGCACGGTCAGCCCCGGCACGCCACGCAGCGAGGCCAGTTGTTCGATCGGCTGGTGGGTCGGGCCGTCCTCGCCGACGCCGATCGAATCGTGCGTGAACACGTAGATGGCGGGCACTTCCATGATGGCCGACAAGCGGATCGGCGGCTTCATGTAGTCGCTGAAAATCAGGAACGTCGAACCGTAGGGACGCAGATTCGACAGCGCCAGCCCATTCACCACCGCGCCCATCGCATGCTCGCGAATGCCGAAGTGCAGATTGCGGCCGCCGTAGCTCTCGTGCTCGAAACTGCCCGCGTCTTCGAACTTCAGATTGGTCTTGGTGGAGGGCGACAGATCGGCCGAGCCGCCGAGCAGCCAGGGCACGCGCTGGGCAATCGCGTTCAACACCTTGCCCGACGAGTCGCGCGAGGCGACACCCTTGGCGTCCGCCTCGAAGGTCGGCAGGTCCGCGTCCCAGCCGTCCGGCAGTTCATGCGCTTCGATCCGGGCGAACTCGCGTGCGAGGTCAGGATGCTTTTGCCGGTAGGCGTCGAGCTTCGCCAGCCAGTCGTTGCGCGCGGCTTTGCCGCGTGCGCCGATGCCGTCGGCAAAGCGTGCCATCACGCCGTCCGGGACGTAGAACTTCTTGTCTTCGGGCCAGCCGTAAAAGCGCTTGGCGGCGGCGATTTCTTCATCGCCGAGCGGCTCGCCGTGCGCCGCCGAAGTGTCCTGCTTCTTCGGCGCGCCCCAGCCGATGATGCTGTTCACCACGATCAGCGTCGGCTTGTCGGTCACGCTTTTCGCTTCGGTGAAGGCCGCTTCCAGCGCGGCGCCGTCGTTCGCATCCCTGACATGGATGGTGTGCCAATGGTAGCCGTGAAACCGCGCTTCCACATCGTCGCTATAGGCGAGGTCCGTGTGCCCTTCGATCGTCACGCGATTGCTGTCGTAGATCCACGTGAGGTTCGACAACTCCAGATGGCCGGCCAGCGAGGCCGCTTCGTGCGAGATACCTTCCATCATGTCGCCGTCGCCGCACAGCGCATAGACGCGGTAATCGAACAGCGGCGCATCCGGCTGATTGAATCGCGCCTCGTACCAGCGCGCCGCCATCGCCATGCCGACGCTGTTGCCGAGCCCCTGGCCAAGCGGCCCGGTGGTAGTTTCGACGCCGGTCGTCATGCGGTATTCGGGGTGCCCCGGGGTCTTGCTGTCGAGCTGGCGGAACTGCTTGATGTCGTCCAGCGATACGGCAGGTCCGGCGGTCGGCTTGCCGTGCTCGTCGACGGCCTTCACGCCGGCCAGATGCAGGAGCGAATACAGCAGCATCGACGCATGCCCCACCGACAGCACGAAGCGGTCGCGATTGGGCCACAGCGGCTCGTCGGGGTCGTAGCGCAGATGGTTCTGCCACAGATGATAGGCAACCGGGGCCAGCGCCATCGGCGTGCCGGGGTGGCCCGAATTCGCCTTTTGCACGGCATCCATCGAAAGCGTACGGATCGTGTCGATACACAGCTTATCGAGGGAAGGATTGTTTTGCATGGGAAGCTCCTGTTCGACGGGTGGCAGCGTTCGTCGTGACACGCCGCGATTGAACATGCTTGCGGAAACGGTTCGCGAAGGGCGGTCCGTTTGTGACCTGGTGTGACCTGGTGACCGGATATGACTGATGCGGACGGCCGGTTGCGAACGACCGGTTTGGACGATCCGTGCGGCCGACCGTCCGATCATGCGCCGTTACGCGGCAATAGCCAACTGGTTGGCGTGCAATGACTTGCCATGTGGGACGCAACAATGCCCGCGAGCCCCGGCTTTCAAAGCTTGCGGCCGGCCTGCCGAGGCGCACCGCGCCTGCATGGCGGCCCGCTCCACCTCGCTGTACACGGTGGAGTCCGGAGGTTTGCTGCAGCTTCCTCAACCCCGCATAAAACGCGCCTGCCCCGCGAGCGCCGCGGTTGCGGCAAAATCCCCCTGCGCCTTGTAAAAAAGAACACGCCATCAAGGCTCCGGCGCAGCCCGGTCCGCCGCGACAATCGCCCGGCCGTACTCCACTGCGGCGTGGCGAGCTTGGTCCGCGCTATCGTAAGGACCGATCTGCGGCGCACCCTCGAACGGAAACAGAATCCGCCGGTCGGCTTTGCGGATGACCTTTAGTCCACCTATATATCGGCCGTCGCCGGTGCTGTGGTAACTCGCGAAGATCTCGAATTCGTCATCGGCCACGTCGGCTTTGTGTCGCGCCATTCTGCTCGCTTCCCTGGGTTGAGGCTCTCTTCGCGGCGTCCGGTTGCGCCTGGCGTACGCTCGGCGGGCCGCTTCGCGCGTAGGAGCGTTTCACGAGCGGCGAGCAACCCGCGTTCCTGGGCAAGCGGAGGCTCTGCGGCAGTCTCAACCCACCGCGCCCACGACGATGCGCGCCGCTGCCGCAACCACGTCGTCGCGCGCCTTGGCATCCTGCCCGGGCTGCGTGTGATAAATGCCGAGGATGAGCGGCGGCCGCGACGGCGGCCAGATGACGGCGAGGTCGTTGGCCGTGCCGTAGTCGCCGGTGCCGGTCTTGTCGCCCATGGTCCAGCCGGCAGGCAGCGCGGCGCCGATCCGCTTCGAGCCCATCTGGTTGCCGCGCAGCCAGTCCAGTAACTGCGTGCGCTGTGCGATCGGCAAGGTATCGCCGAGCGTCAGGGTATGCAGGCTGCGCACCATCGAAGCGGGCGTTGCGGTATCGCGTGGATCGCCGGGTACCGCGTCGTTCAGCGACGTCTCCAGACGGTCGAGACGGAATACGTCATTGCCGATCAAGCGTGCATACGCCGTGACGGCATCCGTGCCGCCGAGCAGCTTGATCAGCAGATTGGCGGCCGTGTTGTCGCTGTGCTGGATCGCCGCGGCGCAGAGTTCGGCGACGGTCATGCCGTCGCCGATGTGTTCGGCGGTCACCGCCGAGTAATGCACCACGTCGCTTTGCGCGTAGTGAATGCGTTGCTGCATGAACCCGGCGGCCTGCGTGCTGCGGGCGAGGATCGCGCCGCTCAGGATCACCTTGAAGGTGCTGCAAAACGGGAAGCGCTCGTCGGCGCGGTGGCCGATCCATGTACCGTTGGCCGTATTCAGCGCCGACACGCCGAGGCGTCCGCCGGCGGTCTGTTCGAGCTTCGCGAGCTGGCCTTCGGCAGAACGCGCCTCTGACGTATCGGCAGCGCGTGCTTTGAAAGCGAGCGCGAAGGGAAGCGTCGCGGCGAACCGCAACAACGAACGGCGGTTTTCGAAAGAGGTCATCGGTCTCATCTCGTCGTGAGGAACGGCTGAAGGGCCTGAAGGGCCGGACGACTGAACGCAGGCGTCCCGGGGAGACGCGACTATCGTCCCTTTGCGAGCCCATGACAAACGAGGATAATTTGGCTCAGGGTAAAGAAAATCTATTGGCTAACCTCCTATGCGTCCTCATCTCCCCCTCAATGCCTTGCGTGCCTTCGAGTCGTCGGCGCGTCATCTGAGCTTTACGCGCGCGGCGCTCGAACTGAGCGTGACGCAGGCCGCCGTCAGCCAGCAGGTTCGCATGCTCGAAGAGCGGCTGGGCACCGCCCTCTTCAAGCGGCTGCCGCGCGGCCTCGGCATTACCGACGAAGGCCGCGCGCTGCTGCCCGTCCTCAGCGACGCATTCGGGCGCATCGAAAACGTCCTCAAGCAATTCGAAGGCGGCCATTTTCATGAGGTGCTGACGGTCGGCGTCGTCGGGACGTTTGCGGTCGGCTGGCTGATGCCGCGCCTCAAATCGTTCCGCGAGGCGCATCCGTTCGTCGAACTGCGGCTCTTGACCCATAACAATCTGGTGGATCCGGCCGCGGAAGGGCTGGACTTCGCCATTCGTTTCGGCGAGGGCACCTGGCCCGCCACCCACAACGAATTGTTGCTCGATGCGCCGCTCTCGGTGCTGTGCGCGCCGGAGATCGCCAGGCAACTCGCCGGGCCCGCGGATCTCGCAAGGCAGACCTTATTGCGCTCGTATCGCGCCGACGAATGGAACCTCTGGCTCGCCGCCGCCGGACTCGAACCGTGGACCGTCAATGGCCCGGTGTTCGACTCGTCGCGCCTGATGGTGGAAGCCGCCGTGCAAGGCGCCGGCGTGGCGCTGGCGCCGCCGCGCATGTTCGTGCGAGAACTGCAGGCCGGCATGCTGGTGTGCCCATTCGACAGCCAGGTAAGCACGGGCAGTTACTGGCTCACGCGGCTGAAATCGCGGCAGATGGCGCCGGCCATGGCGCTGTTCCGCAACTGGATTCTCGCGGAAGCGGGCGGCATGCCGCTTGCTGCGGAAGAGCGATCCGCGGGAGTCCGGGCGTTCACCTGAACCACGCCCGCGCCGGTCCTCATACTCATGTCCGAATCCGGCCAGACCCCGGGCGGTTCTTCCTCTAGAGTCCAGGCATCCCCTCGACCTGAAGAAGTGTCCACCGCCCGCCATGAACTTTCTCGAACTCGTTCTGCTCGCCGCCATCTGGGGCGCATCGTTTCTCTTCATGCGGATTGCAGCGCCTGAATTCGGTCCGATTCCGCTGATGGCGCTGCGGGTCGGCATCGCCATGCTGGTGATGCTGCCGGTGCTGCGTTCGCCTGCCGCGCGGCAGCAGTTGCGCACGCATCGATGGCCGCTGTTCGTCGTCGGCGTGACGAATTCGGCCGTGCCCTTCTGTTTGCTGGCTTATGCCGCGCTCTCGGTGAACGCCGGGATGGACTCGGTCCTCAATGCAACCACACCGTTGTGGGCCGCGCTGATTGCCGCAGCCGGTTTTCAGGTCGCGCTCGGCCGCCAGCAGATATTCGGTCTGCTAACCGGTTTTGCTGGCGTGGTGGTGCTGGTGTGGGATTCGCTGGGCGCGGGTTCGGCGGGCGTGCCGCTCGCGATCGCGGCCGCCCTGCTCGCGGCGCTCTTTTACGGCTTCGCCGTCAACTACTCGAAACGCCGTCTGGCCGGCGTGAAGCCGCAGGTCGTTGCGTTCGGCAGCCAGTGTTTCGCCGCGTTGGTGTTGTGGCCGCTCGCGGCGACCTGCTGGCCGCGCCACGCTATCGGTGCGTCGATATGGGCCTGTGTCGTCGCGCTCGGGGTGCTCTGCACCGCAGTCGCTTATCTGCTGTTCTTCAGGTTGATCGAGCGCGCCGGTTCCACCTATGCCGCGTCCGTGACGTTTCTGATTCCGGTTTTCGGCGTGGTGTGGGGCGCGGCCTTGCTTGGCGAAACGGTCACGCCGTCGATGCTCGCCGGTTGTCTGATCGTGTTGGTGGGCACCGTGATCGCGAGCGGCAGATTCAGTGGAATGAGGATACGCGGCGCGTGAAGCGGGCACGCTCTTTCGCACTCCGCACAAACGGCTAACGGCAAGCCAATCGAACAGGCATCGTGACGAGGCGGCACCCTCGCGCCACGCCCCTCGCCGTATCGCCTAAAATCACGCCATCGCCATCCCATCACCGGCCACCTTGAACGCGGCCGTCAGTTCGCTCAACTGCTGCGCCTGGTCCGCCAGCGAACTCGCGGTCGCCGCACTCTCTTCGACCAGCGCCGCGTTGTGCTGCGTGACCTCGTCCATCTGCGTCACGGCAAGGCTCACCTGCTTGATGCCTTCGCTCTGCTCCTGCGAGGCGGCCGCAATCTCGCCGACGATCCGCGCCACCCGCGCAATCGCCGCTTCGACCTCCTGCATCGTGCCGCCCGTCTCGTTGACGAGCCCCGCGCCGTTCTCGACGCGCGAGGTCGATTCCACGATCAGCGCGCCGATTTCCTTGGCCGCGGCCGCGGACCGCTGCGCGAGGCTGCGCACTTCGCCCGCCACCACCGCGAAGCCACGGCCCTCTTCCCCGGCGCGGGCCGCTTCGACCGCCGCGTTCAAGGCGAGGATGTTGGTCTGGAATGCGATCGCTTCGATGGCCGTGATGATGCCGGTCATCTTCGACGAGCCCGCGTGAATCGCCCGCATCGTCTCGACCATGCTGCCGACCGAATCGCGTCCACGCGCCGCCATCTCCGAAGCGCGCAAGGCCAGTTCGCTCGCATGACGGGCGTTTTCCGCGTTCAGTTGCACGGTGGCGGTGAGTTGCTCCATCGCCGACGCGGTTTCTTCCAGCGAGGCGGCCTGCTCTTCCGTGCGTTGCGACAGATCGAGATTGCCGGCGGCGATCTGCTGGGTCGACGAAGCGATCGAATGCGAGCCGGCCCGCACCGTCGTCACCGTGGCGCCGAGTTTCGCCTGCATGGCGGCGAGGCCGCGCAACAGGGTCGCCATTTCGTCGTTGGAACGGATCGGCACGTGGGTGGTGAGTTCGCCTCGCGCGATGGCGTCGAACTGGCGCAGCGCGTCGTGCAACGGCGACATGATGGCGCGGCGCAAGGTGCGCCAACTGATGAAGGCCACCGTCAGGCCCACTGCAAGGCTGGCGAGGCACGCCGCCAGCAGCGTATGAAAGCGCGCGGCCGAGCGCTCGTTCGCTTCCTCGGCCTGCTGGTTCAGATACTGTTCGAGCGCGCCCTGGCTCGTGTTCATCGCGGTGTAGAGGCCGATCAGATGATTGGCGCGCGTCTCGTCCATCCAGCTCGTGTCGCCGCTGCGGATCGCGCCGATCAGCTTGTCGATGGCGTCGCGCCGCACGGCGGTGCGCTTCGCATCGAGATCGTCGGTGAGCTGTTGCAGTGGCGGCGTCTTCGGCAGATCGCGGAAGGTGTTCCACCACTTGTCCGAATCGGCGAGCAGCGTGCTCGCGCGGTCGAGTTGCGCGTTCAGTTGCGGCGAATGCGGGTTGCTCATCGCCCAGTCGAGCCCGAAGCGGGCCCGCGACATCGCCGTGCCCGACTTGCCGAGCGCCACCACCGAAGCGAAATGCACCGCATACGCGTCGCGCTGCGCGGCGTTGCTTTGCGCCATACCGACGATGCCGAGCACACCCGTGCCGATCAGCAGCGCGCCCAGAAACGCGATGGTGATCGCGATCCGCAGGTTGATGGTCAGATGCTTGGTCATCATGGTCGGTGGTCTTCCCCGGCTCTGGACGCGCGGCCTCCGCGTACGTCCAGGCGGCATCGTCGCCGCTTGTTTTGGTCGTTTTGTTCCTTATATGGAACAATGTATCGTATTTGGAAAGTATAACGACTCGCCGGGCGCTGCAAAAACAATTTTGAGAATGTGTGGCGTGCGTTTGACGGCGCCGCAAGCGTCAGAACGCGCTGCGATACGCATACAGCCCCGGCAAGCCGCCCGTCATGACGAACAGCACGCGTTGGCCGGTGCGATACACGCCGGTTTCGAGGGCGTGCAAGAGGCCGGCAAACGCCTTACCGCCGTACACGGGGTCGAGCAGGAGGCCTTCGGTCGAAGCCAGCAGACGGACTGCGTGAAGCATGCCGTCGGTGGGGATGCCATAGCCTTCGCCGAGGTGGCCGCCGTCGACGACGACCGCTTCACTGGCGATGCTGAGCGCCGGGTCGATCAGCCGGACGGTCTGATTGGCCTTGTCGAGCGTCGCGGCACGCGCGGCCCCGGCCTCGCCGTAGACCCCGTACCCGACGATCGGGGGCGTGGCCCGGCCGAGCGCGGCCATCCCCGCGACCAGTCCCGCATGCATGCCGCCGCTGCCGTTCGGTCCGACGATGGCGTCGAACGACACGTCCAACGCGTCCGCTTGCGCGACGATCTCCGCGGCGCAATTCGCATAGCCGAGACAGCCCACCGGACTCGATCCGCCTAACGGGCAGACATACACATTGCGGCCTTGCGCGCGCAACTCAGCGGCGCGTGCTTCGGCGAACGCCAATGCATTGGCGCTGCCCGGCAGATCGTGCACATGGGCGCCGAACAGGCTATCGAGCAGGATGTTGCCGTTCTCCAGGTAATCGGCGTCATGCCGCGGCACGAGGCGCGTCAACACCAGTTCGCACTGCAGGCCGGCGCGCGCCGCGGCGGCGGCCGTCAGCCGCGCGTGATTCGACTGACGTGCGCCCACGGTGATGATCGTATCGGCGCCGCGCGCCAGCGCCTCGCCGACCAGGAATTCGAGCTTGCGCAGCTTGTTGCCGCCACCGCCGAGGCCGTTCAGGTCGTCGCGTTTGACGAACACATCGGCGCCGCCGAGCTGTTTCGAGAGACGCGCGAGATGCTGGATGGGCGTGGGTCCTTCGAGCAGGGAGAAGCGGGGAAAGCGGTCAAGCTGAAGAGTGGGAGCGGTCGACATCGTGGGGATCCGTGTGGAAAAAACGTGGCGCAAAACATCATAGTCGAGACTCCCGCCATACGCGCAGGCGGGCGGCGAGCCGGCCATTTTTGCCGCGGCGGTGAAACCCTGCCCGCGTCGGTCTGTCGAACTGGCCGTTCGGCATGGCAGGCGCCCGGAGAGGCGCTCAAGCCGTTTGCGAATCGTAAGCACACGCCTGTCGAAACAACCACGGGCGTGCATGGATAACATTCACCGCTACGGGAGCTGGAATCGCCATGGGCCAAATCATTGAGAAACGCTATTTTCTGGGCACGGTGCGGGTCGTCTGTCTGACTCTGCTCGTCGCTGCACTGGCGGTGATCGCCATCGACGTCGCCGAAATCTCGGTCGACGCGCGCAGCGCCCCGGTGTCGCTCGATCCCGGCGTCGCCGCCACCGACGTACTCGCCCGCATTCCCGGCGCCGAAAACGCCAACGACCTCCTGTCGAGCCAGCCCGACTCCGGTGTGCAGGTGCCCAACGCCGCCGGCTTCGTGATTCCGCCAGCGTTGCAGGCCGCCTTGCTGAGCGACGATGCCAGCCAGCCGGTCCTCAACAGTTGGCTCGGCAATGTGCCGGTGGCCGCCCGCCAGGGGTTTCTCGACGAACTGTCGACGGTGGTGGCGCGCGCCACGCAGCATGCCGCGTCATGGGAATGGGATAACCGCCAGCGTTATGTGGCCGCCGCGATGACCGAATACGCGCGCCTGAAGCTCAACCGTATCGGCGCAGCGCAAAACGAAGAAGCGAGTCTCGCCGGGCGCGACCAGCGTTATCTGATCTCTGCGGCCGCGCTGGTGGCGTTGATCGGCGTCCTGACGTTGCTGTTGATCCTGCTGGCCATCGAGCGCAATACCCGGCCGCGGGTGGCAACCGCCGGCACATGATGCGCGGCCACTACGCGCACTTCAGCTACGACGCGCATTCTTCGCGCCTTATGCACCTTGCGCGCCTGGTGCACCGTGCGCGCCACTAACCCTACTCCCCGATCCACGACCCGCGCAGGTCGCTATCGTGCAAGAGCTGCAGCAGCGTGCCCGCCGGCCGGCTGAGCCGTTTTGCGGCCAGCGCGATGAACTCCACATCCGGCAAGGTGGGCAGGCTGGCATTGTTGACGGGCGGCGCCAGCCCGCGCGCGGTCAGATAGTGCGGTCGCACGGTGATGCCGAGACCGCCGCGCGCCGCCGCAATGCAGCCCGAGTGGCTGCTGCTCGTGCACACCACCTGCCAGCTAAAGCCCGCCTCGGCGAGCGCATCGAGCACCACTGCGCGCGTCACGCTGGGCTCGGCCACGAGGATCAGCGGCAGCGGCTGGCTCATGTCCACCAGCGTGCCGGTACGGGCCAGCCACTCCAGCCGCCCGGTGAATAGCGGCACGCCGCGCCGGTCGCCCAGCCGCCGCTTGCCGACCAGCAGGTCGATCGAACCCGCGTCCAGCAGCTCATAGAGCCTGCCCGTCATGCCGATGGTGATTTCCAGCTCCACATCCGGATGCGCGTTGCGAAACGCCGCGAGCACGGTGGGCAGCGGACCGAGCGCAATGTCGTCCGAGGATCCGAGGCGCACGCGGCCCTTCAGGCGCGGCGCGCGAAACTGCGATTCCGCCCGCGAGAGGGCCTGCAGGATCACGCTGGCATGCGCGAGCATGGCCTCGCCGTCAGGCGTCATGGCCAGCGAATGGGTGTCGCGCACCAACAGCCGCCGGCCGATTTCCTGTTCCAGACGGCGAATGTGCTCGCTCACGCTGGACTGCGTGAGGCCGAGTTGCCGCCCCGCTTCCGTGAAGCTGTGACAGGCGGCCACGGCGGCGAAAGTCTTGAGCCAGATGGGATTGAGCATGCGGCATTGTTATCGGCAATAGCGATAACAGTCAATGTCCTTAGTGGGGTTCCCGATTGATGCATATGTCAATATCATGGCGACATACCCCACTATTGCGTCGCATCGGCCCTCATTGCCGGGGGCGCGCCGCTCGCCCAAAAGTTCACATGAGTAAGGATTCAAGCCAGACTGCGTTGCTCTGGATCGTCGCTGCCGGCTTTTTCATGCAGTCGCTCGACACCACGATCGTCAACACCGCGCTGCCCTCCATCGCCCACAGCCTGCACGAAAAGCCGCTGGCCATGCAGCCGGTGATCGTCGCCTACACGCTGACCATGGCGATGCTGACGCCCGCCTCCGGCTGGCTCGCCGACCGCTTCGGCACGCGCCGGGTCTATTTCGCCGCCATCCTGATCTTCGTGCTCGGCTCGCTCTGCTGCTCGAGCGCCCATACGCTGGGACAACTGGTGATGGCGCGGGTGCTGCAAGGCGTCGGCGGTTCGATGCTGTTGCCGATTGGACGCCTTGCCGTGTTACGCAGCGTGACTGGCGAGCAATATGTGTCGGCGCTCGCGTTCATTTCGGTCGCGGGCCAGGTGGGGCCGATTGTCGGACCGACGCTCGGCGGCTGGTTCGTCGAGGCCATTTCCTGGCATTGGATTTTCCTGATCAACGTGCCCATCGGGGCAGTCGGCCTGTTCGCGGTGAATCGCTATCTGCCGCGCAGTACGTCATCCGCCGCGCCGCCCTTCGATTTCGCCGGCTGCGCCCTGCTCTCGCTGTGCATGATCGCGTTCTCGCTGGCGGTGGAAACGCCGGTGCAAACGCACCGCGCCGCCTGGGCCACCGGTCTGTTCGTGCTCGGTCTGGTTGCCGCGCTCGCCTATGTGCCGTATGCGAAGCGCCGCGCCAATCCGCTGTTCAAGCTCAAACTGTTTAGCGAACCTAACTTCAGCGTCGGCCTGATCGGCAATCTGGTGTGCCGCATCGGTTCGAGTGCGGTGCCCTTCCTGCTGCCGCTTCTGATGCAACTGGAACTCGGCTATACGCCGCTGCATTCCGGCATGATGATGCTGCCCGCCGCACTGGCCGGCACCGTCGCCAAGCGCTGGATCGCGCCGCTCATCCGGCGTTACGGTTACGACACTTTCCTGCTGGTGAATACCGTGATCGTCGGCTCGGCGATCGTTGCGTTCGCACTGATCTCGCGCGGCACGCCGCTCGTCGTCGAAATCGCGGTGCTGGCCGTGTTCGGCGCGGCCAACTCGATGCAGTTCGCGGCGATGAACAGCGTCACGCTGAAGGGCCTCTCGCACGAAGACGCGGGCAGCGGCAATAGCCTGTTTTCGATGGTGCAGATGCTGGCGATGGGGCTCGGCGTATCGATCGGCGGCGGGCTGGTGAACCTGTTCTCCGCGCAGCTCGGCTCGCCCGCCATGGGCTTCCGCTTGAGCTTCGTGTGCGTCGGAGTGATCACGCTGGTGTCGGCGCTGGTGTTCCGGCGGCTCGAAGACGCAGCCGTTGTGCCCGCAACGGTCGGTCGCGCGGCGCCCAGCGCGGGGCGTTGATCTAGCCGGCCGCCGCGTTCGCTCCCGAACGCGTGCGCTCGACGGTGCGCGTTCCCGGCATGCGCGCGAGGATCTGAACGGTCGCGAACGCGAGTATCAATCCGCCGAAGACATCCACCAGATAGTGCCCGCCTTGCGTCGGCGTGGAGATCACCATCGCCACGTCGAGCGCCGCAATGATCGGGAACAGGACACGGACGCGCCTCACCGAGTACACGAAAAACACGCCCAGTGCGGTGTGAAACGACGGGAACGAAACGAGTCCCTGAATCTTCGTCAGATCGAACTGCCGCAGTGTGCCGTTACGCAGCCGCTCGAAGTCCGACACGGTCGCCAGCAGCTTCGGATCCGCGACGTTGAAGTGCACATAGGCGCTCGTCGCCGGGAACGGCGTGGACACCAGCAACAGCAGGATGCTCGACAGGATCAGCAGCATGACGAAGTCCGCGAGCGCCTCGTCGCGGCCAAGCAGGCCCAGGATTGCCGGAATGCCGATCAACTGCCAGCCGCCGCTGTCATAAGCGAACGACAGCACGCGCTGCACAGCGGCGTGCTCGCGGGTCCAACGATAAACGCCGAGCCAGTCGAAGCCGAGCGCCTGATCGAAACGGATCAGGCTTGCGTCGATCACCGGCGCATTGACGGTGACGCACAGATAAGACAGGACGCCCGCCACCGCCATAAAGCACAGCAACAACACCAGCCACACCAGCATGCGCGCCGCCTCGGGGTAGCGAAACTTTTGCGTCGCGAGGCGGTAGCGCGGGATCTTCGCGAAGCCGGCGAGACCTGCGGCGACGCCTAGCAGCATGCCGATGGTTTTCGCCGCTGTGACGAGACTGCTCTCCTGCACCGAATAGCCGCCCACGTGGAGCCAGACGAGGTCGATCGCGAGCAGCACGCTCAGCATCGCCGAGCACAGCGCATAGCGCTTCCAGAGCAATGCCGGGGAGCGTGCGCTGCGCTCGTCAGGGACAAGAGGTTTCGACAGGGTCTCGAGCATCTCTATCGTTTTACGTTGGAATCGCGATATTGTTTTCGTTCGAAGCCGGCCGTTGCCGCGCGGTTGGCTCACGGCAGCGCGCTGCGCTTGACGGCGAGCTGACCGCGAGCGGCTTGTGCCAGGGCAAGCATACTTTACAACGGCAAGCGGGTGGGAAGCTTGAGACGAGGCCGACGCGCCGCATGACACGCGGTGTGTGGCGAGCGAGCGCCAGTGCTATTGCTGGTGAAAGCGAATGACCGGATGCCGGCGCGATGCCGGCATCCGCCGGTCGATCAACGAATATGATCGCCGAACAGCCCCAGCAGGCCAATGATGATCAGATAAAGCGCCACGATGTAGTTAAGCAGGCGCGGCACGACGAGGATCAGAATGCCGGCGATCAGCGCCGCGAGCGGGCCCACGTTCGTCACGATATGCATGTTTTGTTCTCCAGGATCGAAAGCGGAAAAGGCCGCGCGGCGGCGGGCCGGCGAACCGGCTCGTCCCGCCGCAGATGCAGCGCATCCGTTCGCGCAGCGGCGAACGTTGCCTCTGTGTCAGCAATCCGCGTGCCTGCTCCCTGGTGCCGGCGCAATCGTGCCGCACCCAGACTCAATCCGGCAGACGAACGCCCGAAAGCCGCTCGCAGGCGTCGAGCAAACGTTCCTGCACCGACGCGTCATGCACGACCGGATGCGGCTCGCGCGGCTTCATGTGATAGAAATACTCGCCGCTCACTTTCGCCGCGGGTTCGTCGCTCACGGCGAGCCACACCTGGGTTTTCGGTGCGGCGTCCAGATCGTCGGGCGCTTCGGCTCCGCCCATCTTGGTGGCCACCCAGCCTGGTTCGAGCGCAGTCGACAGCACCTGCGGCCAGCGGCGCGCCACCGCGAATGCGAGCAGGGCGTCGTGCAGCTTCGAATCCGAGTAGGCCTGGGTGCCTTGCCACGGGCGCTTCTCCCAGGTGAGGTCCTGCAGCGTGGCGTCGCCCTGCCGGTGCAGCCCGGAACTCAGATAAACCAGCCGCTGGGGCTTGTCGATCAACGCGGTGAGGAGGTATGGCGCGAGCGTATTGACGGCGAACACATGCGCCAAGCCGTCGACGGTTGCGATGCGGCGCGGCTCGCGGTAGCCCACCGCTGCGTTGTGAATGACGGCGTCGAAGCGGCCGAATCGGTTGACCTGATCGGCAAGCGCGACCGTTTGCGCGATGCTCGACAGATCGCCGTGCAGCGCCTCCTTTGCGCCCGGCGCGGCTTTTAGCGCAGCCTGCGCGCGGGTTTCGTTGCGGCCGTGCAGCACGACTTCGTGTCCGGCGTCGATCAGCAAACGGGCTGCCATCTGGCCGAGGCCGTCCGCGGAGCCGGTAATGAAAATGCGTGACATGATGCCTTCCTTGACGAATCGAACGGATGAAGAGGAATTCTGCGCCTGCGTTGAACCGAACCGTGAGGCGCAACGACGTCCAGCTTAGCGGCCGGCGCACCGTTGAGCGAGAGCCGGCGGATCATCTCGGCCATGACAGCCTGTCATGAACCAGGTATTGCAAATGCCGCTGCGGCAAGGCATTTCGCGTTAGCATCACCCCCACCCCATCCATGACACAGGAGCATGACCATGCCATTCGACGAACGCATACTGAACGGCATGGGCGTCCTCACGGCGATCGTCGACAGCGGCAGTTTCGCCGCCGCGGGCAATGCGCTCGACATGTCGCAGTCCGGCGTGAGCCGCTCGATCGCTCGCCTCGAAGCGCGGCTCGGCATCCGTCTGTTCGATCGCACGACGCGCTCGGTCACGCTCACCGACGAAGGCCGGCGTTTCTACGAACAGATCGTGCCGCTGCTGGGCGGACTCGAGGAAGCGGCGGCCTCGGCGGCACACGGCGCCACAGCGGTCCGCGGGCGGCTGCGCGTGACCATCGATCCGTTCTTCTCGCGCCTCGTGCTTGGACCGCGCCTCGGCGCCTTCATGGACCTGCATCCCGATCTGCAACTCGAACTGGTGACGCGCGACGCGCTCGGCGATATGGTCGCCGACGGCTTCGATCTGGCAATCCGTTTCGGCGAGCCGCGCGCCTCCACGCTGATCGCACGCAAGTTGCTCGACACCCGCATCCTGACTGTCGCCGCGCCGTCGTATCTGAAGAAATACGGGCATCCGGTCGCGCCTGCCGACCTCGAAAGCGGCCGCCACGTCTGCATCAAGTTTCGCGACCCGGAAACGGGTTCGCCCTTTACCTGGGAGTTTCACCGCGGACGCAAACGCGTGGTGATCACGCCGCCGGGCCGGCTGACCGTCAACGACGTCGGCACCCTGCACAGCGCCTGCACGGCGGGTCAAGGGATCGCGCAGATTCTCGGCCTCGGCGCCGAGGCGCTGCTCGCCCAGGGCAAGGTCAAGGAACTGTTCCCCGACTGGGGCGACGAGCGCTATCCGCTGTACGCGCTGTACCCGTCACGGCATCACCCGCCCGCCAAGGTGCGGGCGTTCTTCGAATTCATCGTGTCGCTGACCGGAGCCACTGCATAAGCGCCGCCCATCTGCTAACCTGACCGTTCCACGACTACAGCGTCCCAAGGCGCGACTCTCATGCCTAATCGGCTTTATGCGCGGCTTTATGCGCCGCTTCATACCCGGCTTGTTGCACGGCCCGGCGCGCGGCGTACTCCACAGCCCGCCGCGCTCAGGCTCACCACCCGTGCGGCACTGGCCGCGCTGCTTTCGCTGCCTTGCCTCGCCTTCGCGCAAGTGCAGGCCGTCACGAATCAGCCCGTCAACCTGATGGCCGGACCCGGCGACGACTATCCCGTGGTCACCGGTCTCGCGCCCAATCAGCCGGTCGAGGTGATGGGCTGCGTCAGCGGCTACGAATGGTGCGACGTCGCGCTCGACGACCTGCGCGGCTGGGTCTACGGCGGCGCACTCACCTATGCGTACGAAGGCAACTACGTGCCGCTGCTCAGTTACGGCGCGGTGATCGGCTTGCCGGTCGTCGTGTTCTCGATCGACTCCTACTGGGACAACTATTATCACGGCAGGCCGTGGTACGGCGACCGCGACCGCTGGCGCCACGGCGGGCCGCCGGGCTATCCGGGCGGGCATCCCAATCAGCCTCCGCCGTACCAGGGGCATCCGTATGGCGCGCCGGGCCAGCCGCACCCGAACCAGGGCGCGCCCTATCCGCCGCCAATGCAAGGGCAAGGACAGCCGGTCTATCGCCCCAACGCCGGACCGGTGCCTGTGCCGCACGGCGGACCCGCGCCGCAACAGGCGCCGCAACAGGCGCCGCAGCAGCAATACGGCGGCCGACCGCCGGCCCAGCCGCAGCCGCGTCCGCAACCTCAGCCCCAGGCCCAGCCACAGGGGCGCGGGCAGCCCAATGAGGGACGCCGGGAACCGCCGCAGTCGCAGTAACGTCGCAGCGCGATGCCCAACGCTGCCCCCCAACGATCTCATGGCACGGAGCCCACCTTGACCGACGAACTCAATCCCTCCCAAACGCCCGCCCCGGCCGACCTCGATCCTGACCTGCAGGCCGTCGCGCAAGAAGTGTTCGATCTCGCGCGGCGCGGCGATGCAGCCACACTGGCGGCAGTCATCAAAAAAGGCGTGCCGCCCAACCTGCGCAATGAGAAAGGCGACAGCCTGCTGATGCTGGCGAGCTATCACGGCCATGCCGAGGCCGTGCGCACGCTCGCCGAGCTCGGCGCCGATGCGAACCTGCGCAACGACAACGGCCAGAGCCCGATTGCCGGCGCGGCGTTCAAGGGCTTCAAGGAAGTGGTCGAAACACTGCTGGCTGCGGGCGCGGATGTCGAAGGGGCCTCGCCCGATGGCCGTACCGCGTTGATGATTGCCGCGATGTTCAACCGTACGGAGATTGTCGACCTGCTGATCGCCCATGGCGCCAATCCGCAGGCGCGCGACGCGTCAGGCGTCACGCCGCTCGATGCCGCCAACCGCATGGGCGCGCCCGATACGCCGGCGCAACTCGCCAAGGCGCGTTCCTGATTCAGGGGTCCAGGGCTGTATCCAGACCCGGGGCGAAGACCGGCTCGTGGTCCCGCTCCGCTGCCGCCGGGTCCGGCGCACGATCCGCCAGATGCGCGGCCCACGCCCGCAGCGTATCGCCGAAGCCGCCCCGCGCCCGGCTCGCGCGCCGCGCACTCGTCGTGACGCGCGGCGCCGCGCTCCATGCGATCTGCGCGCCGGTCGCCAGCAACTGCTCCACCAACGCGACATCCTCGCTGCAGGCAAGCGGCGCGAAGCCGCCGGCGCGCCGATAAGCCTCAGCCGACACGCCAAGATTCGCACCGTGCACATGCCGGTGACCGTCCGCGTCCCGATACGTGCGCCGGAAATAGTCGCGCAGGTCTGGCGAATGCGCCGTCCAGTCGTCGACGCAGATCGAGCCGCACACCGCATCCGCCCCGAGCGACAACTGCGCCGCGAGCCAGCCGGGCGAGACGCGGCTGTCGGCATCGGTAAACGCCAGCCAGCGGGCGCCGGCATCGAGCAAGCGCTGCGCACCGGCGGCACGCGCGACGCCGACATTTCGCGCCTGCAACGCGAGGGTTTCGACACCGCCGTGCCGGGCGATTTCGGCGGTGCGGTCCGTGCAGTCGTCGAGGACCACGACCGTGCGGACCGCCTCGCCCACCAGCGCCGGATCGCATGCGGCTGCGCGGATTGCCGCGAGACAATGGGCGAGCAGCGCCTCTTCATTGTGTGCGGGGATGACGACGCCGATCATGCGAGCCCCTCTTGCTCCGCCACCGAGCGCGAATCATGCGACCACACGTCGAGCAGCACGTCCGGCTCTTCGTGACACACGAGCCGCGTGAGTCCGCAGCGTGCGTCGAGCAAGGCATGCACGCTAGCCGCCGATTGCGGCGCGGCATCGAATGGCCGCCGCCAGTGACAGGCCAGCAAGGTGCCATCGGGCGTGAGCGAGGTTTTGATACGTTCGGCCAGTTGTTCCAGTTCGGCTGTGGCGAGGTAATAGGCGAGTTCGCTGATCACGATCAGGTCGAAGGCGCCGTCGGGCCAGTCGTGCGGCACGCTGCGGCGTTCGACGCGCACCTGGGGCAGTGCCGCCACGCGTTCCGTGGCGAGGTGCACTGCTGTTTCGTTCAGATCGGCCGCGAGCAGGCTGTCGCAGCGTTCGGCAAGCTGCGCCGAAAGCTCGCCGTTGCCGCAACCCGGCTCGAAGGCGCGCCGGTAGCGCTCGCGCGGCAACAAGGCCAGCGTCAGCAGGCGCTTGCGACGCTCGTACCAGCGGTTGCGAAAGCCCCACGGGTCGTCGCAGGCTTCGTAGAGTGCGTCGAAGTAGCTGTCGGAAGCAATCATGTCGGACTCCTTGTTATCCAGCTTGCGGTCTATCGCTGTATGGCTGAGGACGCACCCTGCACGTCCGGCACGTCTTGCATGCCGCTCGCAGCTATGCGACCCGTCTTAAAGCGCCCACGGATCGCCGCCGTCGCCGCGCTGTTCCAGCGAGCGTTCGCCGAGCGCGGCGAGGTCGCGCTCCGCGTGGCTTTGTCTGAGGAACACCGGCAGGTCGGCCATCGCCCGCGCAAACCGTTCGTTGCGGCACAGCGGCGCCGCGCCGAGCGCCCGGCCCGCGTGGTCCATCACCGTAGTGGCCGCCGCTTCCACCACGAGCCGCGCGCGCAAGGCTGCGCTCATGAGTTCGTCGGCGGGATGCGCGTCGATCTGCGCCGCCGTGGCGCGCAGCACCGCCGCCGCTCCTGCCAGCGCGACCTCGACCGCACCCATATGCGCAAGACGATGCGCGTCCGGGCGAGCGGCCACCGCCCCGGCCATCATGCCGGCGACGCCCGCCGCCGCGCCGTACCAGCACGCGGCAATGCCCGCGCCGCCCTGCCAGAAGCCGGCCCGTCGCACGTAGCCGTGCGGTGCGCCGAGCTGACGCGCCGGCGTCTCGTTGAACGTGACGTCGCCGCTCGCCGTGGCGCGCATGCCGACCGCGTGCCAGTGGCAAGTGGAGATCGAGATGGAGGGTTGATCCAGGGCGAGCGCGGCCAGCACCGGTTGGTCGCCGAGCCACGCCGTCACCAGCGCGTGGCTCACGGCATGCGCGCCGGAGCACCACGCTTTGGTGCCCGTCAGCCGCAGTTGACCGTCCGCGAGCGGCGTGGCCAGCACGCGTGCGCCAGGGGCTTCGGCAGCCCAGACGCCCCAGCGGCTGCCGGCAGGCAGCGCGGGCACGCCCAGTTCAGCGAGGATCGCGAGCGCATCCGTATGGCCTTCGAACAGCTTGACGAGACCGAGATCGCGGGCGGCTACCGACGCCAGCGCGCGCCATCGTGCGAGCGTTTCGCCGCTGCCCGGCAAAGGCACGCGATCGTATCCTGCGTCGACCATCTGCCCCAGCATCGCGCCGAGCGCGGCGGGATCCGACGTATCGAAGGACGCGCGCGCCAGGAATGCTTCGAGCACATGCAGTGGATTTTTTACAGAGTCCTGATGATTTTCGGCGATGACGTCATCGTCAGGCGTGGCGTCATGGGTACGTCGCCTTGCCTCGTGATCGGCTGCACGAATACGGGTATCGAGCATCTGGCCTCCCTTGACCGCTTCGACTGGACTGCGCGGCCGTTGGGGAACCGCAGCGCTTGCCGGGTCTCCGCAAGCGACGTGCCCCGCCCTGCATTCCACTCACCCAACGCGGCGCGAGCGAAGCTCGCATAATGGAGAACTACGTTTGCCGGACGTTCTTTCCCCCACCGGGCGACGCCGCATGAAGGAGATTCGAGCTCGATGAAACACGTCCTTTCCAATGACGAGGCATTGCAACGCGCGGTCATGGCCGAGTTAAGCGCGGCTGGCATGCCGGCGGGCCGCGTCGGCGCTACCGCGCAGGCCGGTATCGTGACGCTGCTGGGCCACGTGCAGCACGCCGACGAGAAGCATCGCGCCGAGGCTGCCACGTTGCGGCTCAAGGAAGTCAAAGCGGTGGTCGTGGCGGTGGAGATTCGCGCCGCGGGCACGGCCAGGCTGCGCGATGACGAGATCGCCGCGCAAGCGCTGACGCGCCTTGCCTGGGACGCGTGGGTGCCGCAGGACGCGCTCAAGGTCAAGGTGGAACACGGGTGGATCACGCTGGTCGGTCAGCTTGACCGGGGCGAGCAGAAGGCGGCCGCGCTAGAGGATGTCAGCCGTCTGTTCGGCGTGGCGGGCGTATCCGACCACACCACCCTCAAGGCCGGCGGCGCTGCCCAAGGGCGACACGGCAAGCGCGTCTGAGCACCGTCGCGCCCCGGTGTGGGGATACGCCACAGCACGGGCACGCAGGTCCTAGCCCGCCGCTTGCCCCATCAACGTCCGGCAATGGCGCGCAATCTGCCGCTCTTCTTCGGTGTGCAGCACGCGCACCTTGCCGGCGGGATCGTCGGCCTTCAGCCCCATGAACTCGAGACCCGCGCAGACACGCCGCCGCACTTCGGCGCTGTGTTCGCCAATGCCTCCCGCAAACACCAGCAGATCGATGCCGCCCAGCAGGGCTGCATAGGCGCCCACATATTTACGCACCGCCGTCGCAAACGCGTCGATCGCCAGTTCGGCATCCTGATCGCCTGCCGCGCTGCGTTTCTCGAGCGCCTGCATGTCGCCCTCGCCCGCAGTAAAGCCGGCAAGGCCGCTCTCGCGATTCAGCAACGTTTCGAGCCGCTCCGCGCTGGGCTGCTCGGTACGCATCAGGTACAGCAGCACGCCGGGGTCGAGATCGCCGCTGCGGGTGGCCATGGGTAGGCCGCCGGTCGGCGTGAGCCCCATCGAGGTATCGATGGAACGTCCATCGCGCAGCGCACACACGCTCGAGCCATTGCCCAGATGCGCAAACACGGCGCGGGCGGGCACCTCCTTGCCGAGACGCCGCACCAATGATTCGTACGACAAACCATGAAAACCATAGCGAATCACACCGGACTCCGCATAGCGGCGCGGCAACGCAAGCTGCGTAGCGACCGGCGGCATCGTGCGATGGAAGGCCGTATCGAAACAGACGTAATGCCGGGCGTCGCCGAAAATCTGCGTGGCCTGATCGATCAGCGCCAGCGCCGGGGGAATATGCAGCGGCGCAAAATGCACCGCGTCGCGCAGATGCTGCATGACCTCGGGCGTGAGAAGCTGATGCTCGCGCAGATGTGGCCCGCCATGCACCACCCGATGCCCGACCGCGGCCGGCCGGGTATGGCCGCGCTCCGCCAGCACGCCGGCGAGCTTCTGCAAGGCGTCGGTTTGCGACTCCAGCACATGGTCCGCCTGAAGCAGAACGGTGCCGTCCGCAGCCTGAATCTTCAGACTACCGTCCGGCCGGCCAATGCCCTCGGCGCTGCCTTTCAGCAAAAGCGATTCGTCATCCTGAACGGCTTCGTCCGCTTCGTGAGAAGCCGCTACGCCGCCGCCCGCCGCAGCGGCATGGCCCGCCTTGAAGAGGCCGAACTTGAGCGACGACGAGCCGCTGTTCAGCACGAGGATCGTCGCCGGATTCGTCTGCGTCTGCGTCATCGCCCTACCCCGTCCAGGTCCAGTTGCGGATCTCTTCCCTGTCGATCCCCTCGGCATGCGCATACGCGACATGCTCGATGATCTGGTCGCGCAGCCACTCCTTGGCGTGGTCGCCGACGCCGCGCAGGCCCGGCACGCGGTCGATCGCGTCGATAGCCAGCGAAAAGCGATCCACCTGGTTGATGATGGCCAGTTCGAGCGGCGTGTTGATATTGCCCTTCTCGTGATAGCCGTGCACGTGCAGGTTGTCGTGATTGGCGCGGCGGTAGGTGAGCTTGTGCACCAGCGACGAGTACGAGTGGAAGTTGAAGATGACCGGCTTGTCGCGCGTGAACAGCGAATCGAAATCGCGGTCCGACAGGCCGTGCGGATGCTCGGTATCGGGCATCAACCGGAACAGGTCGACCACGTTGACGAAGCGGATCTTCAGGCTGGGAAACTTCTCCCGCAGAATCTGCACCGCCGCCAGCGATTCCATGGTCGGGATGTCGCCCGCGCAGGCCATCACCACGTCCGGCTCGGCGCCCTGATCGGTGGAGGCCCAGTCCCAGATGCCGATGCCCTTCGTGCAATGCGTGACCGCCGCGGCCATGTCGAGGTACTGCAAATGCGGCTGCTTGTCGGCGACGATCACGTTGACGTAATCGCGCGAACGCAGGCAATGGTCGGCCACGCTCAAGAGGCAATTGGCGTCGGGCGGCAGATAGATGCGCACCACGTTCGGGCTTTTGTTGGTGACGACGTCGAGAAAGCCCGGGTCCTGGTGCGTAAAGCCGTTGTGATCCTGACGCCAGACCAGCGACGTAATCAGCAGGTTGATGGACGGCACCGGTTGCCGCCATCTCAACTCGAGCTTCGCCTTTTCCAGCCATTTGGCGTGCTGGTTGAACATCGAGTCGATTACGTGCACGAATGCTTCATAGGTGGCGAATAGCCCATGCCGTCCCGTCAGCACGTAGCCCTCGAACCATCCTTCGAGCGTGTGCTCGCTGAGCATTTCCATGACGCGGCCGTCCACCGACAGCTCGCCGCCGTCCTCGTCGCTGGGCTCGAAGTCGGCCAGCCAGGTTTTCTCCGAAGCCTCGTAGATCGCCGTCAGCCGGTTGCTGGCCGTCTCGTCCGGCCCGAACACGCGAAAGTCGCTCATATTGCGCCGCATGACTTCGCAGAGAAACTTGCCGAGCACATCCGTGGGCGACACATAGGTCGAACCGGGCGCGCCGGCGTCGACACCGTACTCGCGAAACTCGGGCATATCGAGCGCCTTGCACAGCAGCCCGCCGTTCGCATGCGGATTGGCGCTGATGCGGCGCGAGCCGCTGGGCGCGAGTTCGCGCAGCTCGGCCACCAGCCGGCCGTGTTCGTCGAACAGGTCTTCCGGACGATAGCGCCGCAGCCAGCCTTCGAGCACTTTCAGGTTTTTCTCGTTGGTGGCGGGATCGGGAATCGGCACCTGGTGCGCACGCCACGAACCCTCCACGCGGTGTCCGTCCACTTCCTTCGGACCGGTCCAGCCCTTGGGCGAGCGCAGCACGATCATCGGCCAGCGCGGCCGTTCGGCACGGCCGCTTGCGCGCGCCTGCTGCTGGATGGCGCGGATTTCGCCGATGCAGTGTTCGAGCGTGGCGGCCATCTTCTGATGCATCGCTTCCGGTTCGTCGCCTTCGACGAAATACGGTTTGTGTCCGTAGCCCGTCAGCAACGCTTCCAGTTCCTCATGCGGAATACGCGCGAGGATGGTCGGATTGGCGATCTTGTAGCCGTTCAGATGCAGCACTGGCAACACGGCGCCGTCGCGGATCGGATTGAGGAATTTGTTCGAATGCCATGAAGTGGCGAGCGGTCCTGTTTCCGCCTCGCCGTCGCCCACCATCACGGTGACGATCAGGTCCGGGTTGTCGAACGCTGCGCCGTAGCCGTGCGAGAGGCTGTAGCCGAGTTCGCCGCCTTCGTGAATCGAACCGGGCGTCTCGGGCGTGCAATGCGAGCCGATCCCGCCAGGAAACGAAAACTGGCGGAAAAAGCGCCGCATGCCGGCTTCGTCTTCGCTGCGGTCCGGATAGATCTCCGAGTAATGGCCTTCAAGATAGCTGCTCGCCAGCGTGGCCGGCGCGCCATGGCCAGGACCGGCGATATACACGACGTTCAGGTCGAGTTTGCGGATCAGGCGGTTCAGGTGAACCAGCAGGAAGCTCTGACCGGGATCCGAGCCCCAGTGCCCGAGCAGGCGCCGTTTGATGTGTTCCGGCTTGAGCGGTTCGCGCAAAAGCGGATTGTCGCGCAGGTAGATCATGCCGGCCGCGAGGTAATTGCACGCGTTCCAGTAGCGGTCCATCTTGCGCAACGTTTCGGCATCCAGCACCGGGTTCTGGGTGTTGATCTCGGCCATCGGGTCACTCCATGGTATGGACTGCCTGTTCACGTGGGGTGTGCATCAGAGCATTCCACTGTCCGTCCGGGGTGTGACAAGCGTGCGACGGCAAGGTTCGCAGCGGGCGAGACTTAGGCGGAAAACACCGCGAGATCCATGCTGGCCAGATCGCCGATATGCTCGATCGTGATGTCGGCCGGCGGATAGGCGACGAGATTGGCCGTGTCCAGCGCGTAATGCCCCTGGCGTGGAAAGACGGTAATCAGCCGCTCTTTCCAGCTCTGTTTCATCGCGGCGAGGATCCGCAGCTTGTCGTCGATCATCACGTAGCGGCGAGCCGGATAGCGTTGCACGACTTCGTCCAGCATCTGCTCCTTGTGGATGTAGATCAGCACGCGCCCTTCCACGGCGTCCCAGAGTCCCGACTGCTTGATCTTGCGGGGCTGGAACACCACGTCGCCGTCGGACAGGATCACCGTCGGGCCAAGCGTGCGCAGCCGCGCGAGCGCCGCCAGCGCGTTGGGGTACAGGCGGCTCGGGAACGGATAGTCGATCAGGAACGACGACATCAGCATCAGCCGGGTGTCGCACTGACGCTCCAGCCGGTAGCGTTGCAAGGCTCCGAGGTAGTCGGCGTAACCCAGTTCGCTACGCAGCGTTTCGAAGATTTCCCAGTACCGGTCGCTGCTCGCCCCGAACTCTTCGTTCAGATGGGCGCGCAGATCCGCGACCACGGCATCGTTGTTCAGCAACGTGTTGTCGACATCGAGCAGGAATACGACTTCTTCAGGCGCGCTCATACGGTAAGTTCCTCCACAGGCAAGAGTGATGAGTACGTCCGCCGTGCGCGGTTCGCGCCGTCGGGCGGCCATACCGTGGGCTTGGGCGAAGCGGTTTAGCCGGTATTGATCATACGCGCGCTGAGACGCAGGTGTCGCTGAAGTCGACGGCGGCGGCGCCGGACTGGTGGCGTCTCGTGGAACTGCCTGATTCGTCGCTTGCCCGTCAAGTGTTCAGTTATCCGAACTTAGCTGATCCCGAGCGATGCCGTTGCGAATCCGCTTGATGGTGAACGATATGCGGTGGAGTCGACGCCATGACGGCGTTCGACGCGCGGCGACAAAAAGATGCGCGCTCCCGGGACCTGCATGGGCGCGCGCAATTCACTTGCTACACGGCGGCATCAATCGGACCGGGGAATCCATGGTTTGACGCCTCCGCCACTTCAGGTTACCCGCATCGGCAGCAGACTGAAAGCGATAAAACGACGTCAACTCCATTTCATTGCCATCCACGGAAATGAAAGCCGCAATTGTTCGGAATAAATTAAATGGTGGCGGTCCGATTAAGCGGTATTTAATACCTGATGTCGGCAGCGGACTCTATTTTGTCGTACGGGCGGCACGGCTGCGAACCTCGGCCGACCCGCTGCATCAGGCAAAAAAAAGCCCGCTCTGATGCACGGGCCCAAACGTTCGGTGGAGAACGTTCCAGAAAGCGGCTTAAATTTAACCTGAAAAAAATCAATGACCAAGCACAATTGCTTTCCTGCATTCGGCTTACCAAATAATCAATTCGTCCCTTTATGCAATGAGTGAGTCAGGGGACAAACGGCTTAGCTGACATCCGGGGTCCGGCGTCGACCCGCACGCCCGAATCGCGCAGCACATTCAGGCTGTGCCCGGCGCCTAACGCGTAGACGACGGCGCCCAGATGGTCATGACGCATCATTGAGTCGCCCAGGTCTTATTGCAGGATGCTATTCGAACTCAAATCAGCGTCTTGTCGAATATTTACCGAGTCATTTTCGTTTCATTGACATTTCGCAGCGTGCGAATCCGGCGGGACAAGCCGGTCTCCGTATTCGTCCGCATTGCGAACGCACGCGGCGTCGTGCGAAATTGCCGCCAACGCAACGGGCCACATGCCCGGCGGTCAACCTTCCAGAATGTCTAAAACAAGAGGCGTACATGTCCACTCAGAAGGCGGCTGAAATCGCTGCCCGGTTTGACCGGTTGCCCCCCTCACGCACCGTCTGGATCATGGTGATCCTGATCTCGCTGGGCGGCGTGTTCGAGTTCTACGACCTGTTCTTCACCGGCTACGTCGCACCCGGCATGGTCGAATCGGGGCTGTTCAAGCCCGAGTCGCTGGGCTTTTTTGCAGCGCTGCAGCCGCTCGCGGTGGCCGGCTTCGGTACCTTTGTGTTTGCCACCTTCGCGGGCCTGTGGATCGGCACGGTGGCGTTCGGCTTCGTGGCGGACCGCTTCGGGCGGCGCGTCGTGTTCACGTGGTCGCTGATCTGGTACATGGTCTGCACGATCATCATGGCCTTCCAGACCTCGGGCTTCGCGCTCGATATCTGGCGCCTTGTCGCGGGCATCGGTATCGGCGTCGAGCTGGTCACCATCGACACCTATATCTCCGAGCTGATCCCGAGCGGCGAGCGTGGCCGTGCGTATGCGGTCAACCAGTTCATCACCTTCTCGGTGGTGCCGGTCGTCGCGTTCCTTGCCTACGCGTTAAAGGGCACCCAGCCGCTCGGTCTCGAATACTGGCGGGTGGTGATCCTGATCGGCTCGGTGGGCGCGGTGATCGTCTGGATCCTGCGCCGCAAGATTCCGGAGAGCCCGCGCTGGCTCGCGCGGCACGGCCGCATCGAGGAAGCCGAGCGCATCGTCGCCGATATCGAACGCCGGGTCGCCGCCGAGAAAGGCGTGGTCTTGCCGGCCCCGCAGCCGGTCTCGCCCGAACAGGCGGGCACCGGTTCGTACAAGGAGATTTTCGGGCCGCGCTACCGGACCCGCACGATCATCCTGTCGATCTTCAACATGGCTCAGGTGATCGGCTTCTACGGCTTCGCCGCCTGGGTGCCGACGCTCCTGATCCATCGTGGCATCCACGTGACGGCGAGCCTCGGGTATGCCTTCGTGATTGCCATTGCCAATCCGTTCGGGCCGCTGCTGGGCGTGTGGTTCGCCGACAAGCTGGAGCGCAAGACGCAGATTTGCGGCGGACTGATTACGATGGCCGTGGTCATCGCGGTGTTCTCCCAGGCGTCCGCGCCGTGGTTGCTGATCGTGCTGGGGGTGCTGTTCACACTGGCCGCGAACATCATGTCCTATGCCTATCACGGCTACCAGGCCGAGCTGTTTCCGACCCGGGTGCGGGCCCGGGCAATCGGCTTTGTCTATTCGTGGAGCCGGATCTCCGCCGCGTTTGCGGGACTGGCGATCGGCATTCTGTTGCATGGCTACGGCGTGCCGGGGGTGGCGGCGTTCATCGGGGTGTCGATGCTGGTCGGCATTAGCATGATCCTGCTCGGACCGTCGACACGCGGACTGTCGCTCGAAACCATCAGCCATTGATCCAGACGCCGGCGCCTGAACGGGGCAGCGGTTTGTCGCTGCAGCCCCTCGGGCGAATGGCGATCCACGCGCGCAAAAAAAGAAAGGCCCGGCGACGGGCCGGGCCTGCAAAGGTTACCCCGCTGCAAAGGCAAGGGGCAACTGGACGTGGCAAACAGGGTACTGCGAGGGTACTGCGGACTGCGGGTACTGAGGATGCCGTTGGGCGCTGCGTCCAGCGCCCGGCGGATAGCGTTCAATGTATCCGCTCCGTCTTAAAGGGACCTTAAGCTCGCGCGCCGTATTGCCTGACATCCTGCCGCCCTTGCCCTTGCCGATCAACCTGCGGCAAGCGACGATGCGATGCATAATCCCTGCGAGGCCACCACCACAACCAACGGACGCGCGGCGATGACGGAACGTGAAAGCGGAGCAGCAAACGCGGTGCCCCGGAGCGAGACCGCGGCGAGCACAGGGCACGCGTCGAGCGGGTCCAGGCCGTCCCCGGCATCGCGCCGAACCTTGTGGGTCATCGTCCTGACGCTGCCGGTTACGATCGTGGCACTCGCCATCGCGCTGGAGCTTTTCGGCCTGTTGTTGCGGCTCGGTTGACGTCTTGCAACGGTGATCGTCAGATCACGGTTCGCGTAACAGCGGAGCGCGCCGCTGCGGGGATGCGCGCGCTAGTCGCCGAAGCCCAGTTCGGCGTCGATCTGCTGGCCGAGCGCCAGCACCGCGCCGAAGCCGGACGACACGATCGCGTTCTGGCCGAAGGTCAGCGCGCCATCGAGCCGCGCATTGCCACGGTAGGTGCTCATCGTATCGAGCGGTTCGTTCGGCCAGTGCGGATCGGGCGCGCCGCTTGCCTGGTCGATGGTGGGAATCGGACAGCGCGCGCACGGCTTGACGAGGTGCAACTGCGCCGTTTCGTCGCCCACCCAGATGGTGAGACTTTCCACATAGTCTTCGTCGTACGCCTCGAGACCGGTGAACACCAGGTTGGGCCGGAAACGGTTCATCGGAATCGGCGGCGCGCCTTTGGCCGTCAGCCGCCGGTTCAGATCGGCCAGCGAGGCCTCGCCGGCCACCAGCAAGGGGAACCCGTCCGCGAACTGGGTGATCGCCGCGAGATCGCCCGTCCACACCGGATCGACCACGCGCCGCACCGCCGGGTCGAAGCGCACCAGCCGCGCCGGCACGCCGAGGAACGCGGAAAACCAGGCCTCGGTCTGCGGACCGGTGTCGAAGGCCGACATGGTGTCGCGCCACACCCGCGTCTCGATCAGCGCGGGCCGCTCGAGCGCCGTCACGGCGAGCGGCGTGCGCAGCTCAGGCATGCCGGGCGCGGTGACGATCAGTTCGCCCTGGCCCAGCGCGACGCGGATGAGCGCGAGGCGCGCATGGCTGCGCTGCGTCAACATGAGCCCGCTCGGGTCGACCACCATCCAGTTACGGTCGTATTCCAGACCGGTGTCAAGCAACCGCGCTTCGTGCAATGCGATGCCCGCGCACGATTTGATCGGATAGACGTAAAGACTGCTGACAGCTGGCATGGTGGGAAGATTCTTTTAAACGCGTAGAGACCGATTGTAGTGCGAGTTGCCGGCTGCGCTGGGCGTGGTCAATATCAACGCTTCGCCGCGCGGCCGGTCATGCGACCCAGCACGTCGACGCGCTGGATCAACTGATGGTAGATCACCGCGAGCACGTGCCCGGCGATCAATGCATACGTGAGCCAGGCGAGCAGTCCATGCACGCGCCCGCCGAGATGGCCGAGCGCCTTGTCCAGCGGCACCACCGAGGGCACCTGGAACAGCCAGAACCAGTTGACCGGATGACCGCCCGCGTAGGAGTTGATATAGCCGCTGATCGGCATGGCGAACAGGATCAGATACAGCAGGCCGTGGCCGATGTGCGCGAGCGTCTGCTCGAAGGCCGGGATGGCGGCGGGCAGAGGCGGCGCGGTGCCCGACAGTCGCGTAACCACGCGGATCAGCGTCAGCAGCAATACCGTCAGGCCAATCGACTTGTGCAGGTTGAACCAGTTTTCCTGCATGGGATCGTGACGGTCGAGCCCGGTCATGTACCAGGCGAGCGGAATCACGACGAACATGCACAGCGCGGTCAGCCAGTGCAGCACCCGCAGCGTGAGGCTGTAGGTCAGGCGGACCGACGGCATGGCGGCGCCCGCGGCGGAAGACGTTGGCGAGGGACGGGACATGGTGAGAGCCTTTCGATCGAACACGGATGAGAAAAAGCGTGACATGGAAATAAGGCCCGTGAGCAAGCGGCCCGCGTACGGTGCGTTACGCGCCATTACCGGCACGGCGGCACGATTCCTCCATGCTACGCCTGTGCGACCGGCATGCGATCGGCATGCAACCCGCGTGCCATCGCGGCGCCACCAGGATGCCATCGCGAAGCCATTCCACCGCCATTGAGGCGCCATCGAAGCGGCGAACAGCGTCGTTCGGGACACTGCTGCAGAGCGGGCGTTTATTTCGGCGGTTACGTCCCCAGGCGCTTGGACGTAAAATTCCGGAGCGCTGCACTGCCGCGAAGCCACCGGCTCTCGTCGGAACGTCCAACTGATGGCCCTCAGATGGGCGGGCAGCAATACCGACCGACCACAACGCCTGAAAGAATCCGTACCCTAATCCAAACAGGACATTCATTATGCTGACGAAATCCGTTTTGACCGTTGCCGAGACGACGCAGATTCTCGACGCTGCGCGCGCCGAGGCCGAAAAGAACCAATGGGCCGTGACAATCGCCGTGACCGACGACGGCGGCCATCTGTTGAGCCTGCTGCGTCTCGACGGCTGCGCGCCGGTCGGCGCCTACATCGCCACCGAGAAGGCCCGCACCGCGGCACTCGGCCGGCGCGAATCGAAGGTCTACGAAGACATGATCAACGGCGGCCGCACGGCCTTCCTGAGCGCCCCGCTCCAGGGCACGCTCGAAGGCGGGGTGCCGGTGATCGTCGGCGGCCAGGTGGTCGGCGCGGTGGGTGTGTCCGGCGTCAAGGCGGATCAGGATGCCCAAATCGCCAAGGCGGGTGCCACCGCCCTGAACGGTTAAGTCAAGCAAGAAGCCAGGCAGCATGCAGGAACAGGCCGGTGGCCCCACACCGGCCCAGCCCAATCAGATGGAGCAGTCCATGACTCAGATGACCAAGCGAAGCGGACTGCAGGTAGCCGCGAATCTCGACCAGTTTGTCGAACAGGAAGCCCTGCCGGGTACCGGCGTAGACAGCGCCGCCTTCTGGGCGGGGTTCGACGCGCTGGTGCACGACCTCGCCCCGAAGAACCGCGCCCTGCTGGCCGAGCGCGACCGCCTGCAAACCGAGCTCGATCAGTGGCACCGCGCCCATCCGGGCCCGGTGCGCGACCTGCCCGCTTACCGCAGCTTCCTCGAAAGCATCGGCTATCTCATGCCGGTGCCCGCCCGCGTCAAGGCCACGACCGACCACGTGGACCGCGAGATCGCCGAGCAGGCCGGCCCGCAGCTCGTCGTGCCGCTGTCGAACCAGCGCTATGCCCTGAACGCCGCCAATGCGCGCTGGGGCAGCCTGTACGACGCGCTGTACGGCACCGATGCGATTCCCGAGACCGATGGCGCGGAGAAGCAACGCGGCTTCAATCCGCTGCGCGGCGCGCGCGTGATTGCCCGTGCCCGTGCTTTCCTCGACGAAGCCGCGCCGCTCGCCAGCGGCTCGCATGTCGACGCCACGCGCTACAGCGTCGAAGGCGGCGAGCTGGTGGTGAAGCTGAAGAACGGCGCGACCGCGCTGAAGACAGCGGCGCAATTCATCGGCTATCAGGGCGAACCTGACGCGCCCTCGGCCGTGCTGCTGAAGCACAACGGCCTGCACTTCGAAATCCAGATCGACGCCGACGATTCGATCGGCAAGACCGACGCCGCGCACGTCAAGGACGTGCTGATGGAAGCGGCGGTGAGCACGATCATCGACTGCGAAGACTCGGTCGCGGCCGTCGATGCGGACGACAAGGTCCAGCTTTACCGCAACTGGCTCGGCCTGATGACCGGCGATCTGACCGAAGAGGTCACGAAGAACGGCAAGACCTTCACGCGCCGGCTGAATGCAGATCGCGTGTATACCGCCGCGAACGGCACCGCGCCGGTCGTGCTGCATGGCCGCTCGCTGCTGTTCATCCGCAACGTCGGTCATCTGATGACCAATCCGGCGGTGCTGACGAAGGATGGCGAGGAGATTCCGGAAGGCATTCTCGACGCGGTGATCACCACGTTGTGCGCGCTGCACGACCGCAAGCATCATCTGAATTCGCGCACCGGCTCGGTCTATATCGTGAAGCCGAAGATGCACGGCCCGGCGGAAGTCGCGTTTGCGAGCGAACTGTTCGCGCGCGTCGAAGACCTGCTCGGCCTCGAGCGCAACACCATCAAGATGGGCATCATGGACGAGGAGCGCCGCACCAGCGTCAACCTCGCCGCGTGTATCGCCGAAGCGTCGGAGCGGGTTGCGTTCATCAATACCGGCTTCCTCGACCGCACCGGCGACGAGATGCACACCGCGATGCAGGCGGGTCCGATGCTGCGCAAGGGCGACATGAAGTCGACCGCGTGGATCGGCGCTTACGAGCGCAGCAACGTGCTGGAAGGTCTCGCGGCGGGCTTGCGTGGCCGCGCGCAGATCGGCAAGGGCATGTGGGCCATGCCGGATCTGATGCACGCCATGCTGGAGCAGAAGATCGCTCATCCGAAGGCCGGCGCCAATACGGCATGGGTGCCCTCGCCGACCGCGGCGACGCTGCACGCGCTGCACTATCACCAGGTGGACGTGCAGGCCGTGCAGCAGGAACTGGAAAAGATCGATCTGGCCAGCGTGCGCAGTGAATTGCTGGACGGTCTGCTGACCATTCCCGTGGTCGAAGCCGCCAAGTGGAACGACGACGAAATCCGCCAGGAAGTCGAGAACAACGCGCAAGGCATTCTCGGTTATGTGGTGCGTTGGGTCGATCAGGGCGTCGGTTGCTCGAAGGTGCCGGATATTCACAACGTCGGCCTGATGGAAGACCGCGCGACGCTGCGCATTTCCAGCCAGCACATCGCGAACTGGCTGTATCACGGCGTGGTGACGCGCGAACTGGTCGAAGAAACCTTTAAGCGCATGGCCAAGGTGGTCGACGAGCAGAACGCGGGAGATCCGCACTACCAGCCGATGTCCCCGGGCTTCGACACGATCGCGTTCAAGGCGGCGCAGGCGCTCGTGTTCGAAGGACGCGAGCAGCCGAGCGGCTATACGGAACCGTTGCTGCACAAGTTCCGGCTTGAGGTGAAGGCTTCCGCCTGATACGGAATCCCGACCGTCTGAAGGAACGACTCGCGGGCGGCACGTGGCCCGCGAGTCGAGTCCATCGGACGGAAGCAGCAAATCCCTGTTTCGCTTTTCCGTCCGCAGACCGTCAGTGCCAGTCAGTCAATAGTCAGCCGGATTTCATCTGAAGCCGGCTATCGGCGGCCAGCCGTTGGTCCACATATCCGACTACCGCGTCGCGGGTATTTTCCAGGTGGCTACGGGTCTGCGCATAGACCGCTTCGATATCGCGCGCTTCGTAGGCGCGCAGCAGCGCCGCATGCTCGCGGTTGTTGGACGCCATGAGATCCTGATCGACGTGCATCGAAAGACTCACGTACGGGCGGGCCGCATGCGAAAGCGACTCCACGATGTCGAACAATCGCGTATGCACCTGGCTCTTCACGAGATGTTCGTGGAACGTTTCGTTCAGCAGCGACCACTGTTCCGGAGAAGCGGTCGCCACCATCGCCGCGTGACTGCCTTTGGCGGCGTTGAGATCGTCGGTCGTGGTATGCGGGCATGCGCGTTGCGCCAGCATCGGCTCGAGCATCACGCGCAGTTCATAGATACCGGTCACGTCAACCAGCGTTAGACCTCGCGTCTCGACACCCTTGTTCGGGTCAATCGAGACGAGCCCTTCAGCCCGCAAGTCTCGAAACGCCTCTCGTACCGGCGTCGTGCTGACATGAAGACGCTTCGCCACTTCCTCCTGACGCAGGTGCGTGTTGGCCGGATACAGGCCTTGCAGGATTTCCGCCCTGAGCGTGCTCAGCACATATTGCTGAGCGGTCCGATAGAGTCTGGTCAACGCCTACCTCAATGCGGCCTCGATCCATGCCGCTGTTTGCAGGGTCCGCAGATCGCCGTCATGTCGACCGACCACCTGGAAGCCTAACGGCAGTCCGTCTTGCGATTGACCCGACGGCACCGTGACAGCAGGCACACCGAGAAAACTCCACGGCGCGCAGAAAGTGGCGTCCCCGGTGTCGGCCAGCCCCTCGGGCGCCTGCCCCACCGCCGGTACGGTCACGAGCGCATCGCAGCCGTCGATGAAGCCGTCGAATTCGCCGCGCAGCCGAGCTTGCAACGCCAACGCCGCGTCGTACTTCGCGGGCGCAAGCGCCGCGCCCGCCGCCGTCAGCACCGACATGTGCCGGCTGATCCTGTCGGGGTGCTCCGCCGCTACAGGTCCGATGGCGCGCGCCGCTTCGACCTGCAGGATAGTTTGCAACGCGTCGAGGATAGACGGCATGTCGTCGAACGGATCGAGTTCCACGAGCGTCGCGCCGGCGGCCGCGAGGCGCATGAGCGTCGCGTCGAAATTGGCCTTCTGTTCGCCTGTCACACGGTCCCAGAAAGGCGTGCGAACCACGCCCAGCTTTTGCGGACACCGCACCGGAAAGTACGCGCCCCATGCATCGAGATCCGCGATCGCCTCGGGCTTCGCGTCGACGAACAACGCATGACAGAGTGCCGCGCCCTCCACGGTCTGGGCAAAGAAGCCGACATGATCGAGAGAAGGCGCCAGCGGATTCACGCCGGCCGAAGGTATCCTGCCATGCGTGGGCTTATAGCCGACCACGCCGCAGAACGCCGCGGGCCGGATCACGGAACCCACCGTCTGGGTGCCGACCGCCAGCGGCAGGATGCCGGCCCCGACCGCCGCCGCCGACCCGCTCGAAGAACCGCCAGGGGTATGAAGCCGGTTCCACGGATTGACGGTCGGCCCCGGTTCACGCCATGCAAACTCGGTCGTCACGGTCTTGCCGAACACGACGCCGCCGAAGTGCCGTATCCGTTCGACGATCCACGCGTCTTCAGCGGGCCTGAAGCCCGCGTAAATGGGCGAACCATAGGTCGTGGGCATGTCGTGCGTCGCGATCAGATCCTTGACGCCGATCGGCAAACCCGCCAGCGGCCGGCTCACCGCGTCCCGGGTCTCAAAGGTGTCGGGCCGGTAGACGAAGGCCTTTAACCAAGGCTCGCAGTCTTGCGCCCGTGTCTGGGCGGCTTCGAGCCGCGCACGGCAGATCGTCTCATCGCCACGGCTCGCGATCAGGTCGGCCACGAGTGAAGCGGTTGTCTCGCTCATTTCGCGCTGGCCTTGGCAAAGGAATCGTCTACCGCGCTGTTGTACGTCACGCTGCCCGGCTTGATATTGCCGACATACTCCTGAAGGTCCAGCGCATTGCGAAACGCCTGCTCGGAAATATCGGGCGTCGTGGCGTAGATCTTCTGGTCGATCAAACGGCCCACCGCGGTCTCGACGATTTTCCTGTCGAGGGTGGGAAACTCCGCGACGGCCACGGCCTTGGCGGTATCCGGCGACTGCTGGATCAGCGCTTCGGCCTGCGCGACGGACTTCACGAACGCCGCGACCATCGCGGGCCGCGACTTGATGGTCGACGCCAGCGTATCCATCGTCGAGAAGGCGTAGCCGCCGGGATAGCTCTTGGGAAACGCATAGAGAATCTTGTAGCCGGATGCGATGCCCTGGTCGGCTTGCGGCTCATAAAGCGCGGCGGCCACTGCACGGCCTGCGGCGACCGGCGCCAGCTCGGTGCCGATCTGCACCGTATTCAGATTCACGCCGGCAATATTCTCCTGCTTGATCAAGCGCTGCAGCAGATACGTGCTGGTAGACGGGGGCAGCGCCGCCGACACGGTCTTGCCCGCCAGATCGGCCTGGCTCTTGAGCCCGGAATCGGGCGGCGTCACGATCCACACCGGCACGCCTGAGACGACGTTCGCCACGTTGACGAGCGTGGCGCCCTTCAGATTGGCCAGCACGGCGGTCATCGGATCCTGCAGCGAAAAATCGGCGTGTCCGCCGATCACCGCGGCAACGCCCTGCGCACCGCTGCCCGCTGTCACCTTCTGCACGTCGAGACCGTTTTGCGCGAACAGGCCTTTATCGATTGCAACATAGAGCGGCAGATACTGGATCGACTGGAACGCCTGGTAGACGACCACCTTCTCCGGCGCCGCCCACGCAGACTGGGTCGCTGTGGTCGCGAGCAGGATGCCGGCCGCGCAGGCCTGCACGAACCGGCTGGCGAGAAACCTGTGGCGCGACGCCTGGCCTTGCAGGGAGGTGAGCGGCTGATTCATCGTTTGGTTTTCCATGAAATGATCCGGCTTTCCGCGAGTTGAACGATTCCGGTCAGCAGTGTCGCCATCAACGTCAGAATCATGATGCCGAGCCAGACCGTATTGAGGTCGAAGAGCGAGCCGGCAACGAACACTTCGTGACCCAGCCCGGATTGGGAGGCGATATATTCACCCACGACGGCGCCGATCAACGCGAAGCCGATGTTGACGCGCAGCGTGGAGAAGATCCATGGCAGCGCGCCCGGTACGATCAGCTTGCGAAAGATCATGCCGGGCTTGGCCTTGAACGAAAGAAACAGATTCAACAGGTCGCGGTCGACCTCCTTCGCCGCCGCGCAGGACGAGATCATCGCCACTGCAAAAGTGGAAATGCCGGCGAGCCAGACTTTCGACGTCATGTCCGAACCGAACCAGATGACGATCAGCGGGCCGAGCGCAATCTTGGGAATACTGTTCAGTATCACCGCGAACCCTTCGGTCACGCCGGCTACACGCGGCACGAACCAGAGCAGCAGACCGAGTCCGATCCCCAGTCCGCTGCCGATCACGAGGCCGAGCACGGTCTCGTACAAGGTCGTCAACGTATCCGTCACCAGGTTGCCCTGCGTCAGCCCTACGGCCGCAGCCTTGTAGATGCCCAACGGCGAGCCGAACAACTGGCCGTTGATCCACGCGCGTCCGGCCGCCACCTGCCAGAGAACGACCAGCGCCACCGTGATCAGGGTAACGACCGCACCCGTCGCCGCCCTGCCTTGCAAACGCCGCACGCGTGCACTCCGCTGCGGCGAGACTGCCGGGAAAACCGCGTCGCTCATGTCGAGGCTCCGGCATGGTGGATGCTATTGCTGCGCAGACCGTCCCAGATCCGTTTATGCAAGGTACGGAATTCCGGCGCCTCGCGCGCCGATACGGCATTGCGGGGACCTTGCGTGGAAAGCCTGACCTCCACCCTGTCTTCGATGCGGGCCGGGCGGCCGCCGAGCAGCATCACGCAATCGCTCATCGCGATCGCCTCTTCGATATCGTGCGTGACCAGTACGACACTCGTCCCGGTACTTTCACGCAACAGCATCACGTCGTCCTCGAGCGCGAGGCGCGTCTCGTAGTCGAGTGCCGAGAACGGTTCGTCGAGCAGCACCAGCGTGGGATCGACGAGCAACGTACGCGTCAGTGCAACCCGCTGCCGCATGCCGCCGGACAACGCATGCGGATAGGCGTCGATTACCGGCGCGAGGCCATAGCGTGCCAGCATGTCGCGGGCGCGCTCGACATCGGCGCGCGTCACCTTCCTGTAAAGCTCGATGCCTAGCAACGCGTTGTGCAGCACCGAGCGCCACGGCATCAGCAGGTCTTTCTGCAGCATGTAGGCGATGCGGCCCGCTGCGCCGTCGCTGCGGCGGCCTACTTCGATGCGGCCGGCCTGCGGACTGAGCAAGCCCGAGATCAGGTTGAACAGCGTGCTTTTGCCCGCGCCGCTGCGACCGACGATGGACACGATCTCCCCTGCGCCGACGCTGAAATTCAGCCCGGCGAAGAGGGTCGTTCGCACACCGTCGTCGGTCTCGAAGCCATGGTTCAGCCCCGCAACCGTCAAGCGCGCGCCCGGCTTGAGATCGTCTGCCGAAGCGTTCCGTTCGACTCCCTGCGGCATCACTGTGTTCGATGTGTTCATTGGCATACCCAGGAAATGGCACAGTGCCGCCAATGCATTGTGCACAATGCACAGTGAGCGAAAAAAAAACGCTTCACAACTCGCCATAAAAAATCCGCAGGCCCTCCCGAGCGCGCCTCCCTTTACATAACGCGCAGCGCCGCGCGCGAAGCGAACCCGGCTCGGGCCCCGGCCTCAAGCTGTGACGTTTGCTCACAAAGTCAATATTTTTCGTCCATTGTCGTCCACACGGCCAGAGCGCTTAATCGACTGCGAGAGCATTCCGTAACGCGTAAATCTGGGGGAACCATGGACATTGGCGCGCTCAAACCCGCGATTTCCGATCGGTTGATGAAACGGATCGCCTGGCGGCTCGCCCCACTCATGATCGTGATGTACATCGCGAACCAGCTTGATCGCGCCAACATCGGCTATGCCGCGCTGACCATGAACGCCGAGCTCCACATGACGGCGGCGCAATACGGTTTCGCGGCAAGCCTGTTTTTTCTTGGCTACATCCTGTTCGAAGTCCCGAGCAACCTGTGCATGCATCGGTTCGGCGCGCGGCGCTGGATGGCGCGCATCCTGTTGAGCTGGGGTCTGCTGTCTTCGCTGACCAGCTTCGTTCCCGACTCCCGCTGGCTCTATATCGCCCGCTTCTGTCTTGGCGCGTTCGAGGCGGGGCTGTTTCCGGGCATGGTGTACTACCTCACGCTGTGGATGCCCGCGCGCAATCGCGTCTGGATGATGTCGCTGTTCGTGACGGCTATCCCTCTTACCGGCGTGCTAGGCGCACCCGTTTCTACATGGCTGATGGCGCATGCGAATGTATTCGGGGTGACCGGCTGGCGCGCGATGATCCTGCTGGAGGGCGTGCCCGCGCTCGTCCTCGGCGTGGTCGCCTGGTTCTGGATGGCGGACAGCCCTTCCCGCGCGCGCTGGTTGTCTACGACGGAAAAGGCTGAAATCGCCGCCGCACTCGCGGTCGAACAGGCTCAGGCAGCGGCCGTCACCTCACCGGCCAGCGCATGGCGAGCGCTTGGCAATCCGAAGGTCTGGGCGCTCGGTACCGTCTATTTCGGCACCAATGCCGGCATCATCGGTTTGCTCTATTTCCTGCCGCAAGTGGTCAAGACGTTTGAACATACTTTTGGCGTGACTTACAGCCTCACGGATATCGGGCTCATCACGGCGGTTCCATTCGGCGTTGCCGTCATCGCGACGCTGATCTGGGGCCGTCTGGTCAGCCGCCACAACGTCGGCGCCTGGCACGTGGCGGGCCCGCTGCTGGTGTGCGCGGCCGCGCTTTCGGTCGCCCTGCTGCTGAAGTCCCCCTACCAGTCGATCGTCGCGCTCTCGATCGGCGCCTCAGCGTGCTTTTGCAGCATCACGACCTTCTGGCAGTTGCCGAGCCGCATCCTCACCGATCGTGCCGCAGCGGCCGGCATCGCGTTGATCACGAGTATCGGGGTGTCGTCGGGATTTTTGCTGCCTTATTTTATTGGCTGGGTGAAGGATGCAACCGGCACCTTCGTGCTCGCGTTTATCGGCATTGCAGCGACGATGGTGCTCGCGTCGATCGTGGTCTTCCTGCTCGAGACCCGTTGGCGCGCGGTCGGCCAGCCTCGACTCGCCAGCGAATGAGCGCCGCCAGCGCCGCCTCGTACGAAGGGCTATGATCGACGCATCCATTGCCATTTCCTTTCGCCAGCCAGGATTATCGATGCGCCGCGGTGTCCCCAGTCTCAGCGCCCTGCAGGCTTTCGAAGCAGCGGCGCGACATGAAAGTTTTTCGAAAGCCGCTGTCGAACTGTCGCAGACGCATGGCGCCGTCTGCAAGAAGGTCAACGAACTCGAGGCGCATCTGGGCATCACGCTGTTCGAGCGGGTGCGCCAGCGGCTGGTACTGTCTGCGGCGGGTGCGGAGTACGCGCGGCGGATTCGCGTCCATCTCGACCAGATTCGCCGCGATACGCTCGAACTGGTCCGCCAGCAAAGCGAAGTCAAAATCCAGTTGGCCGTCGGTGTGACGTTCGCCTCGCAATGGCTGATTCCGCGCCTGCACGACTTCTACGAGCTCAATCCGGATCTGCAGTTGCACATCATGGGCCGCGACCAGCCCACCTTCTTCGACAATTCCAGCTTCGACGCCGCGATCTATTTTGCGCAGAGCCTGTGGCCCGCGATGCCGGGACAGCCGCTCGTCAACGACGACAGGATTCTGGCGGTCTGTGCACCCGCGTTGATCGGTCGGCGCGATAGCTTGAGCGCGGAAGGAATCAGCGCGCTGCCGTGGATCCACACCCGCGATCTTCCGCGCGCGTGGCTTGCCTGGTCCGAGACGGCCTGTTCGAAGGTCATCGAACCCAGCACGTCGAACCAGCACTACGACATGTTCATCATGGCCATCAACGCGGCGATTTCCGGACTGGGTGTGGCCCTGCTTCCGCGCATCCTGATCGAACGGGAGTTGCAGAGCGGCGCGCTGATTCAGGTGCACCCTCACTCGATTCCGAATCCGGAGACCGTCTACTACTCGTTTCCGGAGCAAAAACGCGACTGGGAGCCGCTTCAACGCTTCGATCGATGGCTGAGCGCAGCCGTTCGCGACTATCGCGACGGCTGCCGCCGCGACCACACGGCAGCCGTCGAAGCGACGCTTGCGCCGAACTGAGCACCCGGTTTCAGGCGAGTTCGCGCAGATCGGGGCTGTCGCGCAGGAGTTGTTGATAAAGCCCCTGGAAGTTCAGCCACGCGACATAGTCCGAGCCGAGTTGTGCGCGCGTCGTCCTCGCTGCCTCATCGGATAACGGCTCGATCGGGCCGGCCGCTTCGGCCAGTAGCTGCACCTGGCAGCAACGCTCCATGGCGATGAAGCGGTATGCCGCGGCGTCGACCGATGAACCGACCGTCAGCAGGCCATGATTGAGCAACACGGCGGCGCGTTTTGTGCCCATGGTCTCGGCAATCCGGCGGCCCTCTTCTGTGGCGAGCACGACGACGTCGCCGCGAAACAGCACGTGATCGTCATAGAAGAGACAAGCCTCCTGATTGAGTGGCGCCAGCAACCTCGGGCGCGCCGAGAAGGCGCGGCCGAAGGTCGTATGCGTATGCGCCGCGGCAACGACATCGGGATTCGCGCCGTGGATCCCGCAATGAATCGCTGCCGCCGCGGCGTTGACCGGCGCGCTCCCATGATAGATGTTGGCATCCTCGTCGATGCACACGAGATCGTCGGGGTGAATCGAGGAAAAATGCTGTGCGTACGGATTGACCCAGAACCGGTCGTGAAACTCCGGATCACGCACCGTGATATGTCCTGCTATGCCCTCGGCAAGCCCGAAGCGCGCGAAGAGGCGAAACGCCGCAGCGAGTTTGAGTTTGCGATGCTGGCGTTCTGCGTCGAAGCTTGCGAATACCGGCGGCACCGGCAAACGTCCGCCGATCGGTTTGGGAATCTGCAACTCGCGGACTTCCGCATGGCCCATGACACGCTCCTTCGTGCTGATCGAGCCTTGATTTTCTTCCGTGCCGGGGACACGGTCCATCGACGATTTCTCACAGGATTGCTTCTTGCGCTCACAGCGAATGACGTAGGCCCTTTTACGCACAACTGTTTTGCGTAACGGGTCGCTTTCGCAAAGGTTCGTCAACCGCCTGTGCCGTACCGGTACACTAAAGGCTCAGGCAGATCGACTCACGCAAAAAATGGACTATTTTTCGGCGGTACACGCTTTCGTTCGTGCAGCGGAACTGCAGAGCTTCAGCAAAGCGGCACGCGAGATGACCGTGAAGACTTCAACCATCTCGCGATATGTGAGCGACCTAGAAAAAGATCTGGGCATCGCCCTCTTCAATCGCTCGACACGCGGTCTCGTGCTGACCGAGGGCGGCCGGGTATTTCGCGAGCGCGCGATCCTGGCGCTCGAGGCACTCGATGACGCCCGCCAGGCCACCTCGTCGCTCAATAGCTCGCCGCAGGGCCTGCTGCGCGTGACCCTGCCATCCGCCTTCGGACGCCGGCACGTGGTGCCGCACCTTCCCGCCTTCATGACCCGGTACCCGGACATCGACCTCGACCTCGTGCTGACCGACGAGACCGTGAACATGATCGATGCCGGGATTGACGCGGCCATTCGTATCGGGGTCTTGTCCGATTCTTCCTTGATGGCTAAACGTCTTGCCCCGCATCGACGGATCGTCTGCGGCAGCCCGAATTATTTCGACCGCAACGGCATGCCCTCCGTGCCGGCCGATCTCGAAGCTCATGAGTCGTTGCGCCTGTCGCTGCTGCCCGGCGACAAATGGCTTTTCACCCGTGCGGGAAAGACCAAAGCGGCCCTGGAACAGACACCCGTCGAATTGAAAGGCCGCTTGCGCGCCAACGACTCCGAGGCGGTGCTCGACCTCGCGCTGGCGGGATGCGGCATCGCGCTCCTGCCCACCTGGCTCGCGGGCACCGCGCTACGCGAGGGACGCCTGCTCCACGCCCTCCCCGAATGGGAGGCGCGCACCGGCAAGGCCGAACCGGCCATCTGGGCGGTCTATCCGCCGAAGAAGATCGTGTCGTCGAAGGTACGCTCGTTTGTCGACTTCTTTGCGGAGGTGATCGGCGAGCCACCGTACTGGGACGACGGCATCTCAAAGCACGCATGAGAGCCGGCACGGCACTCCCTTTTGCGCAAAGCTGATTTCGATACCCGGCACTTCTGCTGTCAGTGACCCGCACCTATAGTCAGACCAGCTTTCGAACGCATGCCACATCTCACGATGCAACCTGCGCGAAGCGTCCCTCACTTTCAGGAGCAGACCATGCTGACCAGAACGACCTCCCCGGCGGTTGACGACACCCCCGCCGCTACCCATGACGCCCAATACTTCGAGTACACGTCGTCCGCCAATCCGATCGGCGCGAAGCTGATCTCGCGCGTGCCGTTCCGCAATTTCCCGCCTTCGCTGTACGCAGAGGGACCCACTCGCGTCGTACCGCTCGATCTCTCCGCGGAACTGGGTTGCCCAGGCCCCGCGACCGGTCCCGGCCTGAGCGCCAATTTTCTGCGCATCGCCGCAGGCGACGCATTGACGCTCGCGCCGAACGCGACCTCGCAGGTTTGCTACGTTGTCAGCGGGAGCGGCAGCGTGACCCAGGGCACGAGCCGCTTCCCGTTCGCGCAGGGCGACTTCTTCACGCTGCCGGGCGGCGCCGACGCGGTGCTGTCCGCCGACGCAACGGCCACGCTCTACTACGTCAACGACGCACCGCTGCTCACCTATCTGGGCACGACCGGCGTGCGGGCGCGCTTTGCGCCGACGCTCTATCCGGCGGCTGAGGCGCAGGCGGAATTGCGCAAGGTCGCGGACGACGCCAACGCGGGGCGCCGCAACCGCATCAGCGTGCTGATGGGCAACGCCAACTTCCCGCAAACGCGCACCGTCACGCATGTGCTGTGGGCCATGTTCGGCATCGTGCCGCCTCACTCCATGCAAAAGCCGCACCGCCACCAGTCGATCGCACTCGACTTCATCGCCGGCTGCGCCTCCGGCGTCTATACGCTGGTCGGCACCGAACTGGACGAGAACGGCAATATCGTGCATCCGACGCGCGTGGATTGGGAAGCCGGCATGGCGTTCGTGACCCCTCCCGGATACTGGCACGCGCATTTCAACGAATCGAACCAGAACGCTTATGTGATTCCGATTCAGGATGCCGGCTTGCAGACCTGGCTGCGCACGCTCGACATCCGCTTCGCTCATTAAGGCCGAAGCAATCGCCTGCACCTGCCCCACATGTGGGCCATAAACGCGATGTTTCATCTAACCGCCAGCCGGCGGCCATTTTCGCGCCACTCCACCTTTGTATGATTGACATAACGGATGCCGAACTCCAAAGCGGCATCCGCCTCCCCTTGATCCATGCCGCAGCGGAGAATCAGATTCATGACCACAGAGTCCCAGACACCGGACACCAGCGAAGAAGATCCCGCGTCGTCACCCGAACGTCCGACGCGGCGTTCGTTCCTGACCCGCGTAGGTGCTGCCGGCGTCGCCATCGGCACCGGGCAGCTTCATTCGGTCGCACTCGCGGATACCGATGTCGCGCCCCAGGAAGCGCCGGCTGCGTCGAACGCATCAGCCGATCGTGCCACCATGCAGATCCGCTTGAATATCAACGGCACGAACTACGACCTCGATATCGATCCACGCACCACCCTCCTCGACTGCCTGCGCGAGCATGTGCACCTGACCGGCACCAAGAAGGGTTGCGATCACGGCCAGTGCGGCGCGTGTACGGTCCATGTCGACGGCAGGCGGGTGAACTCCTGCCTGAGCCTTGCCGCCACCCACGAGGGTGAGGCGATCACGACCATTGAAGGGATCGGCAAGCCGGGCGCGCTGCATCCGATGCAGGCAGCCTTCGTCGAACACGACGGCTTCCAGTGCGGGTACTGCACGTCAGGCCAGATCATGTCGGCCGTCGCCCTCCTCCACGAGCCCTACGGTCACAGCGACGACGACGTCAAGGAAGCCATGAGCGGGAATATCTGCCGCTGTGGCGCCTATTCGAACATCGTCTCCGCGATCCAGCAAATTCGTCGCAAAGTCTAAGCGGAGCCTACGCATGGAACCCTTTCAGCTCAAGCGCGCCTCCAACGTCGGACAAGCGATCGACTTCGCGCAGACCGCCGCTCACGGTGAAGCCAACGGCGCGTCGATCCGCTTCCTCGCGGGTGGGACGACACTCCTCGATCTGATGAAGCTCGACGTCGAGCGCCCCACCCAGGTGATCGACATCCATTGCCTGCCGCTCGATCAGGTCGAGACCAGCAGCGACGGCGGCGTCACAATAGGCGCCACCGTACGCAATGCCGATCTCGCCAATCATCCGCTGATCAAGCGCCACTATCCGGTGCTGTCGCAGGCGTTGCTATCCGGCGCATCGGCCCAGTTGCGCAACATGGCGACCACCGGCGGCAATCTCCTGCAGCGTACCCGTTGTGTCTACTTTCGCGACCCCGTCATGCCGTGCAACAAGCGCGAACCCGGCACGGGCTGTTCCGCGATCGACGGCTATAACCGCAACCTGGCTATCCTGGGGACCAGCGAGCACTGCATTGCGACCAACCCTTCGGACATGAGCGTCGCGATGACGGCACTCGAAGCCACGATCCACGTCGAAAGCGCGCAGGGCCAGCGAGACATCGCCATTGACGATTTCTTCCTGCTGCCGGGAAGCACGCCTCACCGCGAAACCACGCTCAATCCCGGCGAGCTCATTACCCATGTGACGCTCCCCGCGCCGGTGCCCGGCAATCGCAGTGTCTATCTCAAGCTACGCGACCGCGCGTCGTATGAATTCGCGCTGGCCTCGGCTGCCGTCGTCATGAGGGTCTCGTCGGGCAGGATCGATCACATCCGGGTCGCACTGGGCGGCGTCGGCGTCAAACCGTGGCGCTCGAAAGAGGCCGAGGCCCAGTTGCTCGGCCGGACCCCGGACGCCGCCGCGTTCCGGGCCGCAGCCGAAGCGGCGCTGCAGTCGGCGCGGGTCCAGAGTCAAAACGGCTTTAAGGTTGAACTCGCGCGGCGCTGCATCCAGCACGCACTCACACAAGCCACACAGACTGCCTGACGCAACGGTCGTGACGCGGAGAGAATATGCAATTAGCCAGCAACAAAACGCAGCCGATGATCGGCGGCGACTTCACTCGAATTGACGGACCGCTCAAAGTCAGCGGCACGGCAACCTACACCTCGGATTTCAACCTGCCGGGGATGCTTTACGCGGTGCCGGTTTGCGCCACGATCGCCAAGGGGCGCATCACCCGTCTGGACACAGCGGCGGCCGCAGGCATGCCGGGAGTCCGGGCGGTCTTCACACGCGAGAACATCGGCAAGTTCTATCGCGTCGGTTTTGCCGTCGACACCCGGATCGACGAAAAGCGCCCGCCGTTCGACGACGACAATATTTACTACTACGGCCAGTACATCGGTGTCGTCGTGGCCGATACCTTCGAACAGGCAAGCGCGGCGGTGCGAGCGGTAAAGGTAGCGTATGCATCGAGCCGTCCCGACGTCCGCAGCGAGATGTCGGCAGAGCAGACCCCGAGCGTCGACACGCAACGCGGCGACGCGGATAGCGCGTTCGCGGCCACGCCTGATGCGCAGAAGCTGGACCAGACCTACACGACGCCCATCGAAACGCACAATCCGATCGAATTGCATGCGACGGTGGCCGCGTTCGACGGCACGAACTACACCTTCTACGAAACCTCGCAATCGATCGTCAACCAGCGCCTCGTGATGGCGCAGATGCTCGGCGTGTCGCAAGACCAGGTGCGTGTGATCATGAAATACCTGGGGTCTGGATTCGGCGGCAAGCTGTTTCCGTGGTCCCACTCGTTACTCGCCGGCGCCGCGGCCCGCAACCTGATGCGGCCCGTCAAACTGGTGGTGACCCGCGAGATGATGTTTCACAACGTCGGCCACCGCACCAGCACGCAGCAACGCATGCGCCTGTCGGCAACGCCCGACGGGCGTTTCACCTCGCTCCAGCAGGACTACGTCTACCAGACCGCACGCAAGGAAACGCGTAAGGAGAACTGTGGCGAGACAACCGGCTATCTGTACAGCTCGCCTAACCTGCGTGCGACGGCGGCGTACGCACGCCGGGATGTCGCGCCCAGTACATCGATGCGCGGGCCCGGCGCCGTTCCCGGACTGTTCGCGATCGAGTCGGCGGTCGACGAACTCGCCATCCAGCTCAACATGGATCCGGTCCGCTTACGCCTGATCAACGAGCCCGCGATCGACGAAGGCCTGAACGTGCCGTTTTCTTCGCGGCACCTTAAGGAGTGCCTCACACTCGGCGCCGAACAATTCGGCTGGCCGCAACGCACGCCGGAAGTTGGCTCCATGCGTCGCGACGGCCTGGTGGTGGGCTGGGGCGTAGCGGCGGGGTCGTGGGCCGCGCGACGCCTCGCGACGGAAATCATCGTCGAACTTCATGCCGATGCAACCGCGCGCGTGTCGACCGCGACCCAGGACATCGGCACCGGAACGTATACGATCCTGGCGCAGATGGTGGCTAACCTGACGGGCATCCCGCTCGAGCGGATCGCCGTGGTGATCGGCGACACCCGCTTGCCGCCTGGACCGCTGTCCGGCGGCTCCATGGTTACCGCGTCGCTGGTTCCGGCGGTGACCCAGGCGGCGCAGACGGCGATCCAGCAGCTTCTGGTCGCCGCGGCCCAGGCGGACAATTCGCCGTTCAACGGCCAGCCGGTCACCGAACTCGCGTTCGAGCGCGGCATGGTCTACCGGAAAGGAACCTCGCCTGGCGCAGGCGTACCGTTCGAGCGGATTCTCGCGCCCGCAAAGATCAATATGGTCGTAGGAAAAGGCCACTCCGGCGCGAGCCAGGACGATGCCGACGCGGCGAAAGTATCGATTCACTCGTACTGCGCGCATTTCATCGAAGTCACCTGGCAGCCGGCGACAGCCAGGTTGCGAGTCAGCCGCGTGGTGAGTGTGATCGACGGCGGTCAGATCATCAACGCGCGCACGGCCCGCAACCAGATCGAAGGGGCTGTTGTGATGGGCGTCGGCATGGCGCTGTTCGAAGAAACGCACTACGACACGCGCACCGGTGCACCGATCAACCGCAACCTCGCCGACTATGTGATGACCACGCATGCCGATGCGCCGAAGATCGACGTGACGTTCCTCGACTATCCGGATCTCGCGTTGAATCCGCTCGGCGCGCGTGGGGTCGGGGAAATCGGCATGGCCGGGATTGCGCCTGCCATTACAGCCGCCGTATATCACGCAACCGGGGTGCGGGTACGCAATCTTCCGGTTCGTATCGAGGACCTGCTGGCTTCCCAGGTATCCGCGTAGTCCCCGGAGCGAGCCGTTTGCGGCGCGCTCGTTCTGCTAGCGGGACATGACGGGTGGCGCGTGGCACACTATCCACGTCACCCGTGAGGGGGTCGATCATGGAACGCATTTTCCTCAACCGTGCCGCAGCGGGCCGTGCGCTCGCGCGGCATCTGCGCCGCTATGCGCAGCGTGACGACGTGATCGTGCTCGCGCTGCCGCGCGGTGGCGTGCCGGTCGGTTTTGAAGTGGCCGCGGCGCTGCACGCGCCGCTCGATGTGTTGCTGGTGCGCAAGCTCGGCGTGCCGTGGCAGGCGGAACTGGCGATGGGTGCGATCGCCTCCGGCGGCGCGCTGTACGTCGATCGAAGGCTCATGCACGAGGCCGACGTCACCGAGGCGCAATTCCAGCACGCACTTGCCGACGCGCAGGGCGAACTGGCACGGCGCGACACGCTCTACCGGGAGCAACGGCCCGCGGTATCGGTGGAAGGACGGATCGCCATCGTGGTGGACGACGGCATGGCGACCGGCGCCACCCTGCTCGCGGCGCTGCGCGCGTTGCGCAGCCGCGCGCCGGCGCGGATCGTCGTCGCACTCCCAGTGGCGCCGGCGGATGGCGAACAGCGGCTCGGCGCTGCCGCCGACGAGTTCGTCTGCGCGCTGACGCCACGGGTATTTTTCAGCGTCGGTCAGTTCTACCAGGATTTCGACGAAACCACCGACGACGACGTCCGTGCCCTCCTCGCTGCCTCTTTCAGGCCGCCGCAGCCGTGAGATGCAGCGGCAGGTAGCTCTGCAAATACTCCTCGAACTCGGCCTTCACTTCCGGATGGCGCAGCGCGAACTCGACGGTCGCCTTCAGATAGCCGAGCTTGCTGCCGCAATCGAAGCGCGTGCCGAAGTAGCGATAGGCCAGCACCTGTTCCTCCGAGAGCAGCGACTGCACCGCGTCGGTCAACTGCAGTTCGCCGCCGGCACCCGGCTTCAGCGCACGGATGTGCTTGAAGATGGTCGGCATCAGCACATAGCGGCCCACCACGCCGAGATTCGACGGCGCCTTGTCCGGCGCCGGTTTTTCGATGATGCCGGACAGCTTGATCACATCCTCTTCCCACTCGCGGCCGTCCACCACGCCATAGGAGCGGCTGTCCTCGCGCGCGATGGTTTCCACGCCGATCACCGAGCTGTGATAGTGGTTGAACACGTCCACCAGTTGTTTCATCACCGGCTGCGTGCTGTGCAGCAGGTCGTCCGCGAGAATCACGGCGAACGGGCTGTCGCCCACCAGTTTCTCCGCGCACAGCACCGCATGGCCGAGGCCGAGCGCGGTCGCCTGACGCACGTAGAAACAGTCGACATTGGCCGGCTTGATGCCGCGCACCAGTTCCAGCAGTTGCTCCTTGCCGCGCGCTTCGAGTTCCGCCTCGATCTCGTACGACTTGTCGAAGTGGTCTTCAATGGCCCGCTTGCTGCGGCCGGTGACGAAGATCATCTCGGTGATGCCGGCCGCAATCGCCTCTTCCACGGCGTACTGGATCAGCGGCTTGTCGACGATGGGCAGCATTTCCTTCGGGCTTGCCTTGGTGGCCGGCAGGAACCGCGTCCCGAGACCTGCTACCGGAAACACGGCTTTGGTGACTTTCAGCATGGTATGCATTCCCACATCGGTTGATGAATGTGTGCGGTTCGCCAGAGCGGCGCCGAATGAATTTCGTTGAAGGTATCGTCGAAATCTAATTCACGTTTCGACAAAATTAAAGTTATTCGTCTGAAAAATAATCTATGAAGTCGTTGATTAACATTACACGGCGACATAGGAAACAATTACGAGCGAAGCGCGCCGGTTGCCGTAACTTTTACGGGCCGGCTAACGCATGGCAGAAGCGTCGCCGGAGACTCAGGCGGCGCCTTCCTCGTTTTCGTCGATCGGCGGCAGCTTGCCTCGTGTCATCCGGAAGCGGCCGATGGGTTCGTTGCGGAGCGCCTCACGGTAAGCCGATGCGGCGACAAGGATCAGGAGCACGGCGATGCCGGCGAGTACATGCAGGTTCATGACTCCACCTCTGGTCTGAAAAATCAGGCTCTTAAATTATCACGAAAAAATCGGCAAATAATTCCCCTGAAAACTCATTTCGCATTTCATTACAAATAGAAACATGTTTGATTTTTTCATCTGCTGAAATTCCATTTTTTATCGATTTTTTTGATCCGGCGCTGTTCTAGGATGTGCCTGCGGCGGTGGGCGCGTATTGGCGTTCGCCCGCTGTCAGCCCACTCACCCGTCTGGAAAAGGACCGCGCATGAGCGATTCAGCATTCGATGCCACCGGCGCATCTCTGCCCTTTTCGGCTCGCCCGCAGCGCGACGCGCGCGTGGACAGCGCCGGCAAGGAACACGTCATCGATGCGATGCGCGGCTTTGCCGCGCTGCTGGTCGCCTATTTTCACTGCCGCCAGGTCGCCTGGGTCGGCATGGAGAGTTTTCATCACACCGTGGGCCACGCGCTGAGTTTCAGTTCGATCATGGCTTATCTGACCATGCCGATCGCGTGGGGCTCGGCGGGCGTGCCGATCTTCTTCGTGATCAGCGGCTATTGCATTCATCGCGGCGGGGCGCTTCGTCTCGCCCAAAACCCGAACTACACGCTCGACACGGTCAATTTCTGGGCACGCCGCTTTGCACGCATCTATCCGGTCCTGCTCGCGGCGCTGCTGCTGACGTTCGCGCTCGACTGGGTCAGCTTCCAGTTGCCGCCCGTCAATCACAAGCTGCGTGAGATCGGCCTGCATGCGTTTCTGGTCAATCTGTTCTCGCTGCAAGGCGTGGCGGGCAAGACGTATGGCTCGAACGGCGCGCTATGGACGCTGTCGCTCGAAGTGCAGTTCTATGCGATCTACCCGTTGCTGTTCGCGCTGCGCCGCCGGCTGGGGATGACGCCGCTGCTCGCGCTTGTGGCGCTCGTCAATATCGTGTCGGCCTACGTGCTGGAGCGTCACGATCTGCAGTTCTTTACGTCGTACTGGTTTGCGTGGACGCTCGGCGCGTGGATCGCCGATGTGAGGGCGCGGAAGGCCGCCGACAAGGACGCGCGGCGTGCGTCGAACGGGCTGTATGCGGTCGCGGCGGTGCTGGTGGCGCTCGGTTGTGTGGCGTTCCGGTTCGGCCAGTACGGCGCGTTCCAGTTGTGGGCGCTGGGGTTTGCTTTCTACCTATATCGGGCGCTCGACCGGCGTTCGGTCGAGACACCGCTGGCGCGCGTGCTGTCGCGCTTCGGCGACTTCAGTTTCTCGCTCTATCTGATCCATCTGCCGATCTTCGTGCTGCTGTCGTCGCTGCTGTATCGCTCGGCGCTGCAACTGTCGATCTGGCCGTCGTTTGGCTTCATGCTGGTGGCGGTGCCGGTTGCTTATGTGTTCTATCGGCTGGTTGAATTGCCGGCGATGAAGTGGTCGGCGAGTCTTAAGCCTAAAAGCAAGGCCAGGGTGGCTGCGGCGCGGGCGTGAGATTCGTGGCTGCCGCCGCGTGCGTCGGTTCACGCACGTAGCGGCACAGTGGGTCGTTTTCGCGTGGCGGTGGCAGTGACGGCGGTTCGCACTGCCTACCGCGCCTTCTTGCCCCCCACCACGCCCTTCAGAATGCGCTCGACACCCGACACATAGGCGGCGGTCCCGAACCGCGCTATCGCCGTCTGATACCCGTTTCTGACGAGCCGCTCGCGCAGCGCCGTATTGCTGCGCAACTCGGCCAGCACATCGGCCAGACCATGCGCGTCACCCGGCTCGCACAGCACGCCGTTCACGCCGTCCTCGACGATTTCCAGCACGCCGCCGGCCCGCGCCGCCACCACGGGCCGCTGCGCCAGCATCCCTTCGACGATCACGCGGCCGAACGGCTCCGGTGTAATGGACGTATGCGCGACCGCGTCGACCGCACACATGCAGGCGGCAATATCGTGCTGGAAGCCGAGAAAATGCACCCGGTCACCCAGGCCATGGTTCGCGACAAACGCCCGCAATTCCACTTCGTAAGGGTCTTCGCCGAACAGCGGCGCCCCCACCAGCACGGCATGCATATGCGGATTGAGGACCATCGCCTCGAGCAGCACGTGCTGCCCCTTCCAGCGCGCGAGCCGGCTGAACGAGCCGACCAGATACGCGTCCTGCGGCAGCTTCAGACGCGCACGCAGCGTCGCGACCGGCACGTTGCGCAAGGCGTCGAACGGGGCCGCTGCGATACCGTTAAAAACGACGTCGATCTGCTTTTCGTCGAAACCGGTCAGATCGGCAAACGCGCGCGCCGATGCAGCCGAATTGGCGATCACGTGTGCAAGACCGAGTTTGGCGCACCACTTGATGATCCGCAGTTGCTTGCGGCCGAAGTGCTCGGCGCTCACGATATCGCGCAGATGCCACACCACCGGGCGCCGCGCCAGCCGTCCCGCGAGCGCGCCGATCACCATGGCGCGCTGCGTGTTCGCGTAGATCACGTCGGTATGGCGCGCGCGAGCGGCCGTGGCGCGCACCAGCGCGGCGACGCCCTTGAGCGCCTGGCCGAGCGGCGGCGTGCCACCCTGTTTGCGGACTTCGCGCAGCGCGCCGGAATCGAGGACGCGCACGTTCACGCCGGCCGTATCGAGCGCCGTGCGAAACGGTCCATCGTCGAACAGCACGACTTCGATGCGGGCCCGCAGCGCCTTCACGATCTCGAGCAGCGACAGCTCGGCGCCGCCCAGCACGCCGCTCTGATCGATCGCCAGCACGCGTGGCGCCTGAGCGGCGCCGCTGACGGCGGGTGTCGCCACATAAGGTTCATAGACCGGCAGCGACGCGCCCTGCAAGGCCGGTACGGCCGAGCGCACGTGCGCAAAGAAACGCTCGCGGAAATGCGCAGCCGAAAAACGCTCCGCGTTGGCGCGGCAATCGGCGGCGACAAAGCGGCTCGCATGGGTGTCGAATTCCTCGACGGCCGCGATGATCGATTCGGCGCGCTGTTCTTCGAAGAACATCCCGGTAGGCCGTGAGCTGGACAGATCGCGCACCGTTTCAAGCGCGCCGCCCTTGCCGTAGGCGATCACCGGCGTGCCGCACGCCTGGGCCTCGACCACCGAAATGCCGAAGTCCTCCTCGGCGGCAAACACGAACGCCTTGGCCCGCTGCATCTTGTCCTGCAGCACCTTGAACGGCTGATAGCCCATGATCTCGACATTGGGCGCCGCCTTGGCGCGAATCTTCTGCATGTCGGGACCGTCGCCGATCACGACGAGCCGTCGCTGCGGCATGCGCGCAAACGCTTCGACGATCAGGTCGATCTTCTTGTACGGCACCATCCGCGATGCGGTCAGATAAAAATCTTCCTTCTGTTCGTGGAGTACGAAGGCATCGACGTCCACCGGCGGAAAGATCACGTGCGCGTCACGCTGATACACCTTCCTGATGCGCCGCGCGATGAATTGCGAGTTGGCGACGAAGGTGTCCACCGAATTCGACGTGCGGATATCCCAGTTGCGGATGTAATGAAGAATCAGCCGCGCCAGCGCGGATTTCGGCCCATTGGTCAGTTTGGACTGCTGCAGATACTGATGCTGCAGGTCCCACGCGTAACGGATCGGCGAATGCACGTAGCTGATATGCACCTGGTCGGGACCGGTCAGCACGCCCTTGGCGACCGCGTGGCTGCTCGAGATCACCACGTCGTAGGCCGAGACGTCGAGCTGCTCGATCGCAATGGGCATCAAGGGCAAATAGGCGCGGTACTTGGTGCGGGCCTTCGGCAGCTTCTGGATGAACGACGTCGTCACCGGCTTGCCGCGCAGGAAACTACGGTCGTCGAGAAAATCCACCACGCTGAACAGGTCCGCATCCGGAAAGCAGGCCACGATCTGTTCAAGCACGCGCTCGGCGCCCGCATAGGTGACGAGCCAGTCGTGCACGATCGCCACGCGCACGTTCTTGTCCACGCGCGGCGCGCGCCGCGGCGGCGCCTGGGGTGCGGGCGGTGTGGTGAGTTCGGCCAGCGCGCTGCGCTGGCTGGGCCGCAACACGGCTTCATCAAGGACATCCTGGTTCATGCGCTCTTCCTCGGATTCAGTCGCAACAGCAGCGAACGCGCAAGATCGCGCAAAGCGGGGGTCATCGTGATCGACCATGCAACATTGGCGGCCACGACCACCGCGCCGGCTGCAATGGCCAATGACAGACTGGGCAGGAAGCTGGCCAGCCACAGGCTGAGCAGCAGAAAGGCGAGATGCGCGAGCATGTCGAGCGCAATCGGCCGGGCGCGAATCGACGACAGCCACAGCAGCACGCCATAGTCGAACAAGGCGCGGCCGGCCACGGCCACCGCCGCCCCGGTCAGCCCGTAGTAGTGAATGCCGAACCACAGCGCAGCGGCGAAGAGCGGCAATTCGAATACGCCCACCCGCGCCGCGACCGCTGGATTGACCTGCGACTGAATCATGATGCGGGTGACGTTGGCCTGCCCGACCAGCCACACCGATACGATCAGGATGCGGCCCACCGGCGCGGCGATCGTGGCGATCTCGTTGCCGACCCACAGATGCAGGAACGGCCCCAGCACGAACATCGCCACCAGGGCGACCGGCGTGAAGGCGCCGTTGAGAAATTCGAGCGACTGCTGCGTGATCAGATCCGCATGATCGCGGCCGACCGCGGACAGGCGCGGAAACAAGGTACGCACGAGCGCCGTGGGCACAATGTTCAAGCGCGTCACGAGATTCTGCGGCACGGTATAGAAGGTCACGAAACGCGCGCCGAGGCCGGTGCCGAGAAAGACCTTGTCGAGCGAGTCGGCCACCATGGTCGTGATGCTGGCAATCAGCATCCAGCCGCCGAAGTTGAACAGTCCCTTGGCCACACCGAGTTGCGGCGGCAGCATGCGGCGCAGGTTAAGCACCTTGAGCGCCGAGCGTCCCAGCAGCGCCGCAGCCAGCAGGCGCGCCACCACGGCCGCCGCGAGCACGTTCTGCAGGCTCGGCCCCAGCAGCCACGCGGCGCCTAACGGCAGCAACTGGAAGATGAAGGTGCCGATGGTCTGATTGGTGTTGTAGACGCCGAAGCGCTCCGCCCCGTTGATCGCGCCGGCGAACACCCACGAGACGTTGGCAATCGGAATCGCAATGGCGAGCCACGGCAGCGCCATATAGACCTCGTGTTGCAGCTCCGGTGACACCTTGGTGAAATAGGCGGTGTAAAGAAATGCGCCAAAATAAATAATCAGGCCGCCGATGATGCCCGTCACCAGGTTAAGCCAGGTCGCGCTCCAGAACACGCGGGCGCTTTCATCCGCGTCGTTCGAGGCCAGCGCCTTCGAGATGTGGTTCTGCGCGGCCATGCTCATGCCCAGATCGAGAATCGAGAAGTAGCCGATCAAGGTCCACACGAGAGCAATCACGCCGTAACGCTCGACGCCCAGTAGCCGGATATACGACGGCACCGTGACGAGCGAAACGAAGGTCGGCAGCACGAGACCGAAGAAATTGATCGCTACGTTCTTGAGAATGCCTTTGTCCATCGGATGCCTTTTGATTCAGAGGGTCGGCTTGGCGCGCATGGCAACGCACCGCGCCACACCGAGGAGCCTGCTACGAGTAAAGCACGTAAAAAATGCGCGCCACCTGCCATAAATCGACAGAAAAATAATTCGCAGCACGATGGATGCGGTGGCATCTCAGGTCGGGTTTCCGCCCGGGTTTCCGGTCCGCTCTCAGGCCGGTTTCCAGCGGTACATCATGACCTTGCCGCGCGCGTCTTCCTCCACGAACACCAGGTATTCGCCATCGCTGCGCCGGTAGGCGCTCACGCCGTTCGGCACGTCGACCCAGCCCGATGCCTTGCCCACCTCCGGCCCCGGCCGGATCACGCCGACTTCCTTGCCGCTGTCCTTGTCGAGGACGTGAATCGTGCCAACCGGCTCGACGGCGAATACGTATTGCCCTTCGACGGTCAGGCCGATGATCGTTTCGATCGGTTTGGCCTGGGTGTCCCACGGCAGGTTGATGACGTAACGCTGCACGGGCTTGCCGCTCGACCAGTTGTCGTAGCGCACCAGCACCCTTCCGACTTCTTTCCAGAAGCCGGCCTGGACCGCGGCATCGGCCGTGTAACCGGTCACGTAGAGCGAGTCGGTCTCGGGCACGTAGATCGCGCGGCGTAGTTCCGTGAAGGGCTGCGGCACGGGATACGTGGTCATGTCCGAGTACGAGTAGACCGGATTGCCCTTCGCATCGAGACCGCCGAAATGCAGCCGATGGATGCCCTTGATATCGCTCGTACGCCAGATGTCGCCGTGGGTGTCGACCCACCAGCCCCAGCCGCCCGCGAGCCGTGTGCCGCTGGTGTTAGGCGTGAAGTCGTCGCTGGCGAATTTGCCGTCGCCGTTCATGTCGCGCCACATCCAGTCGCCGCCGGGCGGCGCGTTCGGCACGTTGGCAACCGGCCGTTCGCGGCCCGCAATGAAGCCCGACGGAATCGCGGTTTCGCCGTCGTGCGCGCTATCGAAGCGGTAGATCTTCAGATGGTCCGCGTACATGTCCGTCAGGTAGAGGAAGGTGTGCCCCTTCAACTGACGGGCAATGGGCAGCCCCGGCCACTGGTCGGTGTGAAACACGGGGTCGTCCGGATACCTGAAGCGATTCGACAGGAATCCTACGTATTTCCAGTCCTCTCCCGGCGGCTTCGTGAGATCGAGCTGGAAGCGCTTGTTGCCGGTGTAGACGCTGTCTGGGCGCGCCGGATCGATCCACGCGCCGTCGACGAACAGCAGCCCTTGCACCTGCCAGAGTTGCTTGCCATCGGGCGCATAGCTTTCCAGCGTGGCGCCGAGCCCCGCGCCGAGCGGCGCGTAGCGCGGACCGATGCCGTTGGTGGCGACGTAGACGTTGCCGTGCGCATCGACGCCGACGCCGGTTAGTCCGTTGAAGCGCTGCGGCCCCGGCCGGCCCGCGACGCCCGAGAAGATGCCGCCGCGCTCGCCGAGCGTGCCCGAAGCCACGTAGCGATCGCCGCTCTTGCTGAAGAACAGCACTTGTTGACGCGGACCGTTGTCGGCGATCAGCACGCGGCCGTGGGCGTCGAGCGCGATGTCGACCGGCACCGCGTCCGGCGGCAGCGGCAGCGTGTCGGCGAGCAACTGGCCGCTCGCGGAGTAATGCGCGACGCGCGGCGTGCTGTCGGTGAGCGTGCCCGTCAATACCCACAGCGAGCCGTCGGGCGCCAGCGCGATACGTCCCGGCTCGTGCACGCTCCACGCCGTTTTTTTCTGCATCGATTCGGCGTCGTAGACCTCAATGCGGTTTTGCGTGGTGTTGGACGCGTATAGCGTGGTGTCATTAGCGGCCAGCCCGTCGATGTCGGCGCGGGCGCCGGCGGCCACTTCGTTCGTCATCAGAAAGCCGGCGGCCAGTTGCGCGTGCGGGTCGACCGCCCCATTGGCCGCGCTCGAGGCGGGCTGAAACAGCGCGCTGAGTTTCGGATCTTCGATCTTGCGCCGAGAAATGCCGAACCACTGCTTGCCCTTTTGCGGCCAGATGCCCTGCCCGACCAGATGGCCCTTCTCATTGCCAACCGATACGGCCATGAACACATAGCGGCGATTGATCGCGATCGCATTGCCGCCGCCTGTGCCCCAGCCGTGCGTGCCGCCGGCAAAGCCGAGCATCTTGCCATTCTGATACGTGCTGGCTTCGGCGCCGCTTTCGTCCCATGGTGCGTTGGTGTAGACCTTGCCGTCAGGGGCGACGGCGATCGCGGTGATATTGATCTGCGTCCATGTGCCGTCGCCGAAACCGAAGGTGTTACCGATCCATGAGGTCTTCGCGTTCAGCACCGTTTCGGCCGAGGCAGCGAGCGCTGTAAGGCATAGCAGCGCAGCGAGCAGTTTCGCGAAGATGAGACGGACCAAGGTGTTCCTCCAGTCAAGGCCGTGCGGCGGCGAGCGGCGCGCACGAGCGGGCGTTGTCCCATGAAATGATGGCCGGGACGGCACATGGGGCGCGTAAAGCGCAACGGCGGCGCACGCATCCGGCGCCTGTTACCGGTTCACATTACGCGGGAAATCCGTCGCGACGAAATTCGAAAATAATTCAAAAATATTCATTCATTAATGCGGGAATAAATATTCGATTTAAAAAATATTGCCTTGGAGTCGCGCCGCTGCAACGGTCCGGAGGCAGCCTGCCGTTGAGATCTCTTATGACCGGCTACAGCACGTGTGGCGCGCCACGAATATGTCGCCGCGATGACTTCAGCAGTTAATTTTCCCGCCGCGTTCACGCCGCAATCTATTTCTTCATTTCATTCCCGTTTTTTCATCAATTTCTTTTCCCTAGAATGAATTCCACTTCCGTTGGGCCCGCCATGAGGAGCTGGCGCGATGCACGACGGAATGCCCATGCCGCAGCGCGTTCGCTTGCCGGCCCACCCGATGCCCACCATGGACGGTTCATGACAGCCAGTGCCTTGCCTGCCCCGCCTTCTCACTCACGCCGCATCGTGCAGCTCGACGGCTTGCGCGCGATTGCCGTGCTGGCGGTGTTTGCGCAGCACGCGCTGAAGGCGCCGCTGTGGATGGGCGTCGATCTGTTCTTCGTCCTGAGCGGTTTTCTGATCACCGGCATCCTGCTGGAGCGCAAGGCGCGTCAACAATCGTATTTCGGCTATTTCTATGCACGCCGGGCGCGCCGTATCCTGCCGCCGTATTTGCTGCTGATGGCGGTGTCGTCGGTGCTGTTTGGCTTCGGCTGGGCGAAGCATTGGGAGTGGTATGCGTTCTTCGCCACCAACATCGGCGATGCGCTCGGCCAGAGCGGCCATGACAGCCTGAACGTGCTGTGGTCGCTGGCCGTCGAGGAGCAGTTCTACATTGTCTGGCCGTTTGTGATCCTGCTGCTGCCCGAACGCGTGCTTGCTTGGGTCGCCGCCGCGCTGATTCTCGTCGTGCCCGTGCTGCGCGCCGTCGCGACGCCGTGGTTCGATTCGTTCTGGCCCATCTACTACCTGACGCCGTTCCGTATGGATCTGCTGTCGGCCGGTGCATTGCTTGCCGTGGCCGTGCGGCGCAATCCCAATGCGTTGCAACCGTTCCGGCCGCTTGCGCTCGCGGGCTGCGTCGCCGCGCTGGCCGTGCTGGCATGGCTGCATCTTCACTATCCGCGCTTTCGCGCCGAAAACACGCCGCTCTCGAATGCGGCGCTGTATAGCGTTTCGTTGGTGCTGTGCACATCGCTCGTGGTCATCGCCTTGCAGAGCCAGGGCATCGTCAAGCGGCTGTTGTGCAATCCGGTGCTGGTTTATATCGGCACGATCAGCTACACGATTTATCTGATTCACCTGAGCGTCCTCTACACGTTGTGGCCGCTGCATATGAACCGCTTTGTGACGGCCGCCCTTGCGCTGGCCATCACGCTTGCGTATGCGAGCCTCACGTGGTTTGCATTCGAGCGGCGCCTGATTCATGGGCCGGCAGCGAGTTCGGGACGCTCTACGACGTCGTTGAACGGTGCGTCGTCCCAAGCACCGCAGCCGCGCGCATGAGCCTCCGCGTGCTTACGCCATTGACCCGCGGGTTGCGCGGCGCGGCCGGCGTCCTGCTGATCGCTACGGTCTGCGGCCGCGCGAATGCGGATGCGCCGGCGGCTCCCGGCGGCCAGGCGCTGCGTGCCGGACCGACCGCGCAGGTGGTGATCGAAGCCTATGGCGACTCGACCACGCTCGGCATTTCCTGCAGCGAGGGTCATTGCAGCCCGCGTCCGCAGAACGCGGTGACGTATCTGCAAGACGCCTTGCGCACGACGTATGGCGAACGCGTCAGCGTGATCAATTTCGGCGTGGGCGGCACCATGGCCTACCAGTTGCGCGACGGTACCGATCGCGGCCGCAGCGTGCCGTGGACGCAGCGGCTCGCGGCCTCTGACGCACAGATTGTGACGATTAACTACGGCATCAACGAAGTGATGCACAACCAGACGCCGGAGCAGTTCTACGAAGCGGAAACAGCATTGGTGAAGGCCGCGCTCGCGCTCGGCAAGGAACCGGTGTTGCAGACCTCGAACCCGATGCCCGATGGTCGTCTCAATGCCCGGCTCGCAGCGATGGTAGCGATGACGCGCCGGGTGGCCGCCGAACAGCATGTGCCACTCGTCGATCAGTACGCCTACATTAGCGGCCTGCCGGACTGGCAAGCCATGATGTCCGACGGCGCGCATCCGAGACCCGAGCTGTACCGCCTGAAAGCCGGCCAGGACCTGCGTGTGGTCGATCCGCTGGTGCGGCGGCTGCTGGCGGGTTCGTCGTAGCAACGCGCTCTCCCCTTACCTCCTGACTTTTTCCTTACCGTTACCCAAGGCGACCTATGAGCAACCAACGCAAAGCGATCATCACCGGCGTGTCCGGCCAGGACGGCGCGTATCTGGCGAAACTGCTGCTCGACAAGGGCTATCAGGTGACCGGCACGTATCGGCGCACCAGCTCCGTCAATTTCTGGCGCATGAACGAGCTCGGGATTGCCGGGCATCCGAGTCTGCGCCTCGTCGAACATGACCTGACCGATTTCGGCTCGACGCTGCGTTTGCTCGACGGCGCGCAGGCCGATGAGCTTTATAACCTTGCGGCGCAGAGTTTTGTGGGCGTGTCGTTTGATCAGCCGGTGACGACGGCTGAGGTGACTGGGATTGGTGCGTTGAATCTGCTTGAGGGGATTCGGATTTTGAGTCCCAAGACGCGGTATTACCAGGCTTCGACGTCTGAGATGTTCGGGAAGGTGCAGGCGGTGCCGCAGCGGGAGGATACGCCGTTTTATCCTCGTAGTCCTTATGGTGTGGCCAAGCTGTTTGCTCATTGGACTACGATTAACTATCGCGAGTCGTATGGGATCTTTGCCAGCAGCGGGATTCTGTTCAATCATGAGTCGCCGTTGCGGGGGCGTGAGTTTGTTACGCGGAAGATTACCGATACGGTAGCCAAGATCAAGCTTGGGAAGCAGGATGCGCTTGAGCTCGGGAATCTGGATGCCAAAAGGGATTGGGGGTTTGCGCTCGAATATGTTGAAGGGATGTGGCGCATGCTGCAGGTCGATGAGCCGGATACGTTTGTGCTCGCTACCAATCGTACTGAGACTGTTAGGGATTTTGTGCGGATGGCGTTTGCCGGTGCCGGGTTTCAGCTTGAATGGTCCGGGAAGGAGCAGCGGGAGATTGGGATTGATGTTGCTACCGGGAAGACGCTCGTTCGTGTGAATCCTAAGTTTTATCGGCCCGCTGAAGTGGATCTTCTCATTGGCTGCGCCGATAAGGCTAAGGAGAAGCTTGGGTGGGTGCCGGAAACCCGCCTCGAACAGCTCTGCAAGATGATGGTCGCCGCGGATCTTTCGCGGAATCAGGAGCATGAGACGTTTTGATTTGGTTTTTTTGGGGGCGGCGGCGGCGTGGTGGTTCTTGGTCGTGGTTCTTGTGGTGTTGGCCTCTCCTTGCTGTCTTAGTGGTCTATTTGCGTTGCCCCTGTGCGGGGCGGCACCTACTTTCTTTGCCGCCGCAAAGAAAGTAGGCAAAGAAAGCGGGCTTGCCACCGCTAGCCCGTAGTGAGCCCTCTCTGTTCGGTATCCTTAGTGGTCCGAGACGAGACCTGCCCTCGCATTTTCCCCCGTTCGTGACACAGCACTCATCCACCCCACTCCGCACGGAGTGCGTCGCGGATGGGTCTGCCTGGCGGGTCTACGCTCACGCTCAAGTCATAGCCGGAACCGCGCTGCAAGATGTCGTTGTATCGCGTAGCCGCATAGCAAGATGCCGACCGCCGCGGATTGTCTGCGCGCTCCGCAGAACGGCTCACGGCCGCTCGGTACTCGCAGCGAAAGTGTCACTAATCTGTATAAACTTCCGAATTAGCCGGTTTGGTTGATCGTCCCAAAATGAAAGTGGTTTAGATTGTTCCTGCCGTCACTTTTGACGGCACGGGTTTAGCAGCCCGTCGCTGTGTATGGCCGCATTGCCCGTGAAAGTGGGTAGTGCCCAGCCACGCGTGTCCTCTCACTGGGCGGGCCGTGGTGAGGGAGCCGCAAGGCTCGCCGGTCAATGGTCTCACAGCCCGGTCTGCTAACCTCGCTACGTGCCCGCTCACCCCGTCTATTAGCGAGTGTCGGGCGATTCAGGAACACACCGGAAATCGCACCATGACCCAATCGGCCGAAAACAAACACCTCATCCCCCGCAAACCCGTCAGCGCAGTCCACCATGAGCGTGTCGCCCGATCCGCCCTTGAATTCTGCGAGGAACAAATACGGAACCTTCAGCGGATTGTCGCGCTGTCAGCAACCATGCAGAGGCAACCGGCCATCACCTCCGACGAGCGGAAAAACCAGCAAACAATGCTGTGCCTGCTGACCGATACCGCTGAGACGTATCTGATGCAGGCAGAAGGTTCGCGCGAAATGTTTCGCATCATCTCTCACGATGCGTGCGGAATTCCGGACGCAACAATCAGCGCGAAATCGGCGGCGCGCCTTCTCTCGCCGACAGGCAAAGCGAATACTGATTCGCGTGCGTCTCGCGGTACACGTAAAGCCGCGAGAGATACCGCGACATCGTCGAAGCGGGTTAAGACGGCAACAACCGATGCACATGTCATAGCCGTGCAGCATTGACGGCAAATAGCCGCGACTCACTGGAACGAAGTCTCGCAAGCGGGTCAACCATGCTTGCAGACGATCGCGTCAGCTGCGACGCCTTTCCTTACGTCGCGGGTAAATGATCTCTCATACAAAGCAGCGGCGTCTGCTACCCCCTTCGTTTCTGACGGTCTAGCCTTTCATTACGAACGGCTTTGCGCATGTCCGCGTGTGTCGTCGTTTGTTTGAAAGACCCAACACGACAGAAACAAGGGCAATAAACAGATGAACAAAATGAGACCGAAAGCCGGAGGGGATCGTTTTCAAGCAACGTCATAGGGCATATCTCCTGCACGTCATGTACACCGACGTAACAAAAAACCCCCGCCGCTTCGCACAATGTCCATTGCCACCAACAAAACCGATATCGACACGCTCAAGTCAATAGCAGATAGCCACTTCGCCGCGAGACGCATCAACGAAGCCGCAGTCCGCTACGTGGAAATTCTTGCTGTAAGTCCGCAAGATGTGCACGCGCTACACCATATGGCGCTCGCCCATTTTCATATGGACGATTTGGACCAGGCGTGGGCATTCTCGGAAAGGGCATTGCAAATTGCGCCGGCGCGCGCCGATTTGCTGGAGTGCGCCGGGCTGCTGGCTGCCGTCAGGCGTAGATATGACGTAGCCGAATCGCTCTACTGTCAGGCAATGACATTGACGGGAGGCACCGCCAGTCTCCACAGAAACCTTGGCGACTGCCTGTGGCAGTTGGGTCGTCTTCGTGACGCAATAGCTCAATACGAAAAGTCGTTGCTGTTAGACCCAGAATTGCACCACGCCAATCGCGCGCTCGCGATGATCAACGCAGAGCTAGGTGACAGTGACGCAGCCCTCGAATACTGGCTGCGCGCATGGACGCTTCATCCCGCGGCGCCAAGGGATGACCTCGACAAGATAGTTTCCATTTTAAAAACTGGCCGCACCGGTTCACTCGACAATACCGTTCGACAGATCACGACACACGGGGCCGACAATGCTGCGGCTCTCAAGGCAGTCGCCTATGTGCTGAACACGAGCCAACACTTTGAAGGTGCACTCGAAGCAGCCCGGCAGGGTCTGGTCATCGAACCGCACAACGCCGTCCTGTCTCACAACGCCGCATGGGCGCTTAGACAACTAGGGAGAGTCGCGGAATGCCTGCCATACAGCGAGGAGGCTGCGCGGGTATTGGTCCATGAGCCGAAATTACAGTACTACTTCGCGGATGCACTCCTGTGTCTCGGCGAATTTGAAAAAGGCTGGAAACTAAACCGGTGGTTTTACGAGGTGCCGGAACACAAGGCAAATCTTCTGTGGCCGGGCTTTCCAGCGTGGCATGGCGAACCCGTTTCAGGGCGCCAGTTCCTTCTCGTAGGAGAACAGGGGCTTGGCGATCAGATACAGTTCCTGCGGTTCGCCGACTGGCTTTACAAGCAGGGAGCAACCGTGGACGTTCTGGTAAATGAAGAGATCGTAGAACTCGCAAGCAGTATGGACAGCGTCAGGAACGCGTTTGCTGCCATCCCTGCCGGACCTTACGACTTTTGGGCCCATATGTTCAGGGTACCGGAGCACATGAAACTCGAGATCTCTATGCTGCCGGTTTCAATGCCCTATCTCGCGGCGGCGCCTGAGAAACTCGATAAATGGCGACATCGTATTGCAGTCGCCCCGTGCGAACTCCCTGGCTCGATAAACAGGCGCGTTGGCATTGTTTGGGCAGGCAATCCTCTTCATCCGCTTGACCGTTTCCGGTCGATCCGGATCGATGCGTTAGAAAGTCTTTTTAGTCTTCCTCGCGTGACCTGGTATTCGGTGCAGAAAGGCAAGCACGAACGAGACATCGAGGCCCTTCAGCGCGAGTTCGATGTGCGCGCGCTCGGACAAGACATTGGAAGTTATGCCGATACCCTCGCAATACTCCATTCGTTCGACCTGTTAATTACGGTCGATTCATCGCTGGCCCATCTTGCCGGCGCAGCGGGTTTGCCTGTGTGGACGCTCATCCCCGCCTACACCGACTGGCGCTGGCTGACCGAAAGAACAGACAGCCCTTGGTATCCGTCGATGCGTCTGTTTCGTCAGCGCCAGCCAGGCGATTGGGGACCGGTCATCGACGAAGTGCGAGACGCATTGCAGGAATGGTGCGCACAATCCGCTCCCGCTGAGGATCGCTGGGCAGTCTGAATGGCCGATAAGTTGGTATCGGCCAGACGCTCACCTCCCCCTCAATGAACCTCCCCCGCCGCAATCGCCTCCCCATACACCGCCGCCACCCGCTTCGCGATCACCGAGTTATCGAAGTTTGCCCTCGCATAAGCGCGGCACGCATCGGCATCCGGCAGCTTCAACGAGCCAGTCAACGCAGCCCCCAATCCTTCCGCGATCGCCGCCGCACCCGTCGCCGGCAACACCAGATTGGGCGACAACCCCGCCACCGCTTCCGGCAAGCCGCCGACCGGCGTCACCAGCACCGGCGTACCGGACGCCAGCGATTCCACGGTAATCAACCCAAACCCCTCCAGCGCCACCGTCGGCACCACACTGATCGTCGCCGCGCGATACAACGCAGCCAGATGCTGATCGGGCACAAAACCAAGCAGCTTCACGTTATCGTCGAGCCCCGCCTCGTTGATGCGCGTCTGCAGTTCCTCCTGCAACCGCCCCTTGCCCGCAATCAGCAACAACACATCCGGCACACGCTTCTTGAGCACCTGCACCGCATCGATCAGATCCTCCAGCCCCATACGCCGCACCAACCGCCGCACCGCCAGCACAATCGGCCGGCCCTGCGGCAATTGCAGCTTCAGACGCGCCTCAGCCGGCGTGATCGGCAAGTTGAACTGGTCCACGTTCACACAACCCGGCACCACCCGAACCCGCTCCGGCGAGATGCCATAGCGCGACGTGAGGATCTTGCCGAACGCATCGGACAGCACGATCAAGCGCGACGAGCGCGCATACACCGACTGCTCCAGATAACGCTTCGCGCGCTGGCCGAACGAATCGGCGCCTTCAACATGGCTTTCGTCCGCCCACGGTCCCTGAAAATGCGAGACCTGCGGAATGCCGCGCGTCACGTCGAGGCCCGGAAACGTATAGAGCGCGAAATGCGAGGAAATCACGTCGGGCCGTTGCCGCGTGATCTCGCGGCGCAGCGCACGGCGGGCTGCCATCAGGCGCAGCGGCAACGACTGCGCCGCCGGGCCGAAGCCCTGGATCGCGCCGCCCGTATCCTCCGCGACACGCGGCGAACCCGCGACCACGCCGCGCACCGCCACCCCCGCGCCGGGCAATGCACCCACCAGCGAGTAGTACATGCGATCGAGTCCGCCCGCACGCTCCGGGAACCAGTGCATGCCGATTTGCAACGATTTGATCGAGTCCGTGTTCATGACGGTATCCCTTGGGTAGCGTGAAACTGCATATGGCGTTGTGATGGGGCGATCGGGTTCATTCGGCCCCCTTGTGGCCGGCCAGCACGTTTGCCGCGAGCGACTGCGGCTGCGCTTGAGGCTCGGCATCGACCGCAGCGCCGATGCGCTGGCGGCCCTCCTGTTGTCCCGCCAGTTGCCGGTACAGCGCGATGTACTGCGCCGCCATGCGGGCCCAGCCGAAGCCGGTCGCAAGTTCGTTGGCGGCGACGCCCATGGCGCGGCGTGTGTCGCCGGATTCGGCGAGCCATGCAATCGCGCCGGCGAGCGCTTTGGGATCGTCGGGATCGTCGAGCACGATGCCGCATTCGGGCGTGATGATTTCCGCGCCGCCCGCCGTGCGCGCGGTCACCACCGGCAAACCGGCCGCCATCGCTTCGAGCAGCGACAGGCTCATCGCTTCGTAGCGCGACGGAAACACAAAGGCATCGACCGAGTGCATCAGCACCGGCATCTCCTTCACCAGCCCGAGGAAGTGCACCCGATCGGCGATGCCGAGCGCACGCGCCTGCTCCGGATAAGGACTGCCAGGCAGATACCCGGCCACCGCGATATGCACGTGATCCGGCAAATGCCGCAACGCCTCCAGCACCGTGCCGAGGTTCTTGCGCGGCGTGCGCAGGTCGCCCACGAACAGCAGCAGGAACGCCTCGGCCGGCAGATTGAATTTCGCGCGATCGCCCTGCGCCGCCGCGAAGCCCTGCGTATCGACGCCGTTATAGATCACGTCGACACGATTGCGCGGCGTGAGGCCGATCGCGCGAATCTCGTCGGCCACCTTCTGCGAGACTGCGGTAATGACCCGCGAGCGGCGATACGCCCAGCGCTCGAGCGATGCATTCACGCGCGTATAGACGAACTGATACGCCGACCACACGCCCTTGGTCAGCCCAAACGGATAGTACTTGCTGCCGAACCAGCCGCTATGCACGAAGTGCGCGGTGTTCACGTCGGCGGGCATCCACGTGATGAAGCCGTTGACGTGCAGCACGTCGTACTCGCGGCGATGAGTGCGCAGCCAGAGCGCGCTCTTCAGTGCGAACACCTGCTGGCGCAGCAGATTGGTCGGCCACCAGCGGCCAATTTTCATCGGCACCCAGCGCACCTTTGGATGCGCGAGCAGTTCGGGGGCCACGTGCGAGGCGACGAGTGTCACGGCAATATTCTCGTCGAGGGCCGCGCGCGCGATCTCGTGGTTGACGCGCCCCTGGCCGTCGTTATGGCGCACCACATGCGTGACTATGGCGACTCTCAATCAGGTGCCTCCGTGCAGAATAAGCTCGCGGCGGCGCTGCTGCTTTTGCCAGTGCGCCGCGGAGAGGATCGAAAAAAGACTCATGAACAGCAGCAGTCCGCCTGTGCCGACCAGCGAATTAGTGAACACCAGCATCGCGAAGATCGCGAGCCCAAGACTTAGCGATGCGGAGACGAATTTGTCGTCGCGCATCTTGAACGAGGCCAGCACCGCCCGCACCAGCAGCCAGAGGATGCCGGACAGATACAGCAGCGTGCCGGGCCAGCCGAGCACGAACGGGATGTTCATCACGCCGCTATCGAAATTGCCGTACTGGCCGAGCTGGCCGCCGTCGTTCGACAGTTTCGTGGAGGTGCCGGTCGCGCCCATGCCTTCGCCGGAGACGTCGGTAAACGCGGTCTTCGCGAAGGTCGCGTAGAACTCGTTACGCGCCGCGTAACTCTGGTCGTCCTTGAGATTGACGATACTGTCCAGACGCGTCTGCAGACGCTCGGCCACCGGACCCACCGCCAGCAACGGCACGCACAGGCCGGCCAGCAGCATCGCGCTGGCGACAATGCGCAGCCGCACGCGGTTGTTCGATTTGACCAGCTGGATCAGCAACGCGACGACCCAGCCGCCCCACGTCGAACGCACGAGGCTCAGGCCGAAGGCGAAGAAGCCCAGCGCGGCGGCAATCCAGCGCACGCGATGATTCGCGGCCATCACATAGACCATCGCGCCCATCATCGCGAATGCAAACGGGCCCGACGAGTTCATCGTGCTGAATACACGCACGCCCATCGGCACCGGGTCGCCCTGCGAGTTCATCTGCGAGCCGAGCATCCACAGCGCGTCCCACGGCGGCATGATGGCGAACTGCACGAGGCCATACGCACCCATCACCAGCATGCCCCAGATGAAGGTGTTGACGATCGTGTCGCGATACGCCGGATAGTCGCGCGTATTCGCCATGATGTGAAAGCCGATCAGAATCGGATAGAGCCAGTTGGCAAGGTCGTAGGTGGCGGCAAGCGGCCCGCTCGAGACAACCCCGACCATGAACGCATAGGCGAGTCCCGCCAGGATCAGCAGCACCGGCAGGCCGCGCCGTTGTCCGAGTACCGGGTAGTAGCGAATCAGCGAGAGGCCGCTGATCATCGTGACGGCCAGCGGCGCAATCTGGATCAGGCTGGTCGGCGTGAAAGCGCCCTTCGACCAGTCGGCGAGGCGGCGCACTTCGGGGCTCAGGAACCACAGCCACCACATGAACCCCACATAGCGCGCCGGGCTCTTGAAGTACAGCCACAGCCCCGTCAGCGTGGCGAGCACCGGAAAGGCCAGCGTGAGCACCGTGCCCTGATGCGCGCCGATCAGCAGCGCCGTGACGAGCCACAGCAAGGCGGGCGGCCCCCATTCCATCGGGTCGCGCTTGAGGCGGCGGACGGCGCCGCTCGCGGCGGCGTGCGCGATCGTCGACATCGGTTAGAGACCTCCGCGCGACTGGCTATGCACACTCACCGGCGTGCGCCGCTCTTCCACCGCACGACCCTGCGGCGCGGCACGGCGGCGCAGCAGTTCGTCGGTGATGCGCACGTGCTGCAGCGCGAACTGGCGCGTGGTCAGATCGCGCGACAGCAGTTGTTCCGTGGCGGCCTGCGCCTGGCGCAAACCTTCTGCGGGCGATGCGGCCAGCCGGTTGGCGGCCTCGCGCAGCGCCTCGGCGTCGAACGGCGGCACATAAGCGGCGGCCCGGTACGAGAAATAATCGGTGAGCGTGCCCACGTTGGTCACCACCATCGGCTTGCCGAGCGCGGCGGTCTCGAGCATCACCGTGATGCCGGAGGCGTGCGAGTTGGGCCGCAACGGCACCAGCACGACGTCAGCCCAGTCGTATAGCTCGCGGGCTTTCTTCAGCCCGGCAGCGGGCGCGATCTCGACATTTTCCGCGCGCAGCTTCGCAGGGATCCGGCGGCGCGTCGCAAGCCGGACGCTATAGCGGGCGTCGTTGCCGAAGGCCTGGATGAGCGTCTCCCAGTCGCGATCGCGGTCGTTGCCGATCGCGGCAATCCGCAGCGGCGTATGCGGCTGCCAGTCGTCAGGCATCCTGACCGGAAAGTCGATTGTGTTCAGGCCGTAGAACACGTGCGTGGCCTTGCGTCCGAGGTAACGCTCGCACAGTTCGGCATTCTCGCTTGCCAGCGTGGTCAGGACGTCGGCGCGCGCAATCAGCTTGCGATACAGCCAGCGCCGCAGCATGCCGTAGCTCGGCCATTTGTCGAGCAGCCAGACGCTTTGCGCGAGCAGCAGCGGCGGCGCCGTGCGTCGGCCGTTCAGCAGCAGCACCAGCGCGACCGACAGATACTCGTGTTCCGTGTGCGTCCAGATCACGTCCGAGCGCAGGATCTCGTCGCGATTGCGCAGCGTATGGATCAGGTCGAAGCCGAGCACCGTCTTCAGCGCCCGGCGCAACAGACGCACAGGGGCGCTTTCGCGCGCATCCTGCGAATAGGTCAGCGCGTAGTCCTCGGACTCGGCATGGTGATAGCCGTACAGGCAGCCGATATTATCGCCCTGGCGATAGAAACGGGGATCGGCGCCGTAAAACAGATGAACGTGGACTTTCGTACTCATTCAGGCACTCCGGTCTGCGGGTTGACGCGGTTTGAGAAGGCATCGGCGCCCGAGGGTCGATGCAGGGTCGCGCATGGTGTTCACAAGGCAAGTTCGCATTACGACGTTGCCGCGCGGCGCGCTTCATGCGCGCCTGTGCGCACCGCACGCCAGCGCGAGAGCCGCGCGCGGCCCTGCTTCGAGGTCAGCGCCAGCGCCGCATGCACAAAGCCCGGATAGACGCGTGTGCCGACCAGCGCGTACCACCACCAGGCGGCTTCGCGCCGCAGCGGCGGCAACTGGTCGCGCAGGATCAGATGCAGGTTGTAGGCAGCGTTGCGCACCGCCGCCAGCGTCTGCGCATCGCGACGGTCGTCGTCGAAGCGCTCTGCGGGGTAATGATCGACCGCTACGCGCGGGTCGTAGACGAGCTTCCAGCCGGCGTTCTTCACGCTCATGCTGAAGGCCATGTCGTTATGCACCTGGGCGCCTGCGCCGCGCAGCCGCGCGTCGAAGCGGATCCGGCGCACCGCATCGCGCCGGTAGCTCATGTTGGCGCCCTTGAGCAGATCGACCTCGCGTGCGCCGCCCACGCCGAGGTGGTGATTGCCGACGATCTTGCCGGATGGGCGCACCTTGCCCACCAACGGCCGTTCGCCGTCCAGCACGCGGCCCTTCTCGTGCACCCAGTCGCGCCCGCCGAGGGCGCCCAGACGGGCGTCGCTCTCGAACGCGGCGGCAATCCGCTGAACCCAGTCGGGGTGCGGCGCGGCATCGTCGTCGGTGATGGCGATCACGTCGCCGTTGGCGGCATCGAGACCGCGATTGAGCGCGGCCACTTGCCCCGGCGCTTCGACCAGCGCCACCGAAAGCGGCAACGCACCGACCACGGCCGGGTCGCGCAGGCAGACGTGCGTCGCGGTATCGTCGGGACGCGCCACGACCACGACTTCGTCCGGCGCGCGCACTTGCGCCTGCAAGGCGGCAAGGCAGCGCGCCAGATCGCCCGGGCGGCGAAAGGTGGGAACCAGTACCGTTACTTTCATCGCGTCATGCTCCTTGTTGAGGATTCCTCACGCACTCAGATATTCCTGCACCGCCGCATAGCTGCGGTCGTAACCGCCGCGCGCGCGCTGCGGCATGGCGTTGAAGATGCCGCCCTGCACGTGTACGCCGGCCGCTTTCAGGCGCTTCAGCGAATCGGCGATTTCGCCCTCGCTATGCACGCCCGAACGGATCACGAAGAAGGTCGAGCCGGCGTAGCCGCCGATAATCGACGCATCGGTCACGGCCAGCACCGGCGGCGTGTCGATCAGGATCACGTCGTAGCGCTTGGCAAGACCGTCGAGGTACTGCTGCAAACGCGGCGACATCAGCAGCTCGGACGGATTCGGCGGGCGCCGGCCGCAGGCGATGAAGCTCAGGCCGTCGACGGTCGTACTGCGAATCGCCTCTTCCAGCGAGATCTGGCCGCTCAGCAGCTCGGACAGGCCGTTGTCCTGCGCGCCGCCCACGTAGCGTTCAAGCGCACCGCGCCGCATGTCGCCGTCGATCATCAGCACGCGCTTGCCGGAATGCGCCAGCAGCACCGCGAGGTTGACGGTCAGGAAACTCTTGCCCACGCCGGGCATCGGGCCCGTGAGCATGACGATGCGGTTGCGCGCGTCCATCATCGTGAACTGCATCGAGGTGCGCAGACTGCGCAGGCTTTCGATGCAGACGTCCTTCGGTTTTGCGTCGGCCAGCACCGAGCGCAAGCGGTTGCCGCCGCGCTCGAACGAGTTCTCGAGCACTGCCTGCTCGGCGGAGAGCGGCACCAGTCCATAGATCGGCAGATGGAACATGCGCTCGACGCGTTCCGGGTCGTCGATGCCCTTCAGCATGTTGCGACGCAGGAACACGAAGCCGGTGCCCGCAATCAGGCCGAGAATCACCGCGGCCGAGAGGATCAGCACCTTCTTGGGCTTGACGGGCGTGCCCGGACGCAGTGCCTCGTCGACGATATGCACATTGCCGCCCGTGCCGACCCGCTGCACCGAGAGTTCCTGCACGCGGTTCAGCAGCAGCACGTAGATGTCTTCGGCCACCTTGGCGTCGCGCTGCAACTGCACGGCCTTGACTTCCGTGGCCGGCAGATCGCGGAAGCGGTCGCTGTACTTGTCGCGCTGCGCTTCGAGTTCGGCCATCTGTTCGCGCGAGGCCTTGATCAGCGGATGCTCGTCGCCGTAACGCTCCTCAAGCGAGGCGATCTGCAGGCGCAGGCCGGAGATCTGCTGCTCGTACTGGACGCTGCCCTCCAGATAAACCTTCGCTTCATCGCTCGCGTTGATCGAGCCGGACTGGCGCTGATACGCGGTGAGCGCGGCTTCCGCACGTTCGAGGTCGCCTTTCAGACGCGGCTCCTCGCTCTTGAGGAATTCGAGCATCTTGTTCGCATCGGTCTGCTTGGCGGCCACGTGCTGGCGCAGATACGACTCGGCGAGCGCATTGGCGACCAGCGCGGCGTGCGCCGGGTCCTTGTCTTCGAGCGAGATTTCGATCACACCGGTCTGCTTGCCCTGCTCCTCGACCTTGATCGCCGACTGGAACGCGGTGATCGCATCGAGGTCGTTGGCGCGCATCACGGTGAACTGCGTGCCGGGACGGGCCACCAGCTTGTTGACGAGAATCGTCACGCCGCCGCCCTGCTCGGTCTGGCCCGTTACGCCGCGCAACAGCAGGGTGCCGTCGGGCGCACGCAGTTCGTACTGCGTATCGGACAGCGCGGTCAGCACCATCTTCTTGCCTTCGAGCGCCGGCACGACTTCGACCGTGTCGACATCGGCGAGCTCGCCGCCCCACGCATAGCTCGTGAGACCGAACCACGGGCGGCCCGGCACACCAGGCGTGGCGAGACGCGCGGCGAGACTGCCGAGCAGCGGAATCGTCTTCGGCTCGACCGAGAAGTTCAGCTTGCACTGCTGAACCACCGGCCCGACGACGCCGCGACTCTTGATGATCTCAATCTCGGCGTCGGTGGGCAGCGAGGTCTGGCCGCTGGAAATCACCGCGCCCGTCTGCGTCTGCGTGAGGGCCTGCGAGGTGTTGTCGGATTCCTCTACCCGCACGTACGCATCGGCCGAATACACCGGCTTGGCGACGAAGCAGTAGAGCGCGGCCATCGCGACGATCGTTACCGCGATGGCGATCAGCCACCAGATGTCGTCGAGAATCACCTGCAACAGTTGACCGAGGACAACGTCCTCTTCTTCGGTCCTGGCCGGCATGGCCATATGAGGATTTACTTGAGTGCTCACAATTCGATCCCGGTTGGGTCGCCTCGGGTCCTGCGCCGCGCAATGTTTCGCACAGCCCAGGACCGTCGGCGGGTCAGGCGCCTAGTTGGTCATTTCCTTGATGTAGAACACCGACTGGATGGCCGGTAACACCTGCTGGATAATGCGGTTGAAGGTGGTCGAAAGTGCCGTGCCGACGTAGACCACATCCAGCGGCTGCAACTGGAACTGGGACGACAGCATGATGGCGTTCGGCTGCGTCATGTCGAGGCGATACACTTCCGGCGTGGTCGGGTGGTCCTTCATGCCGCGCAGCACGTAGATCTGGCGCGGATTCGCGTCGGTATCGAGAATCCCGGTGGCTTGCGTCAGCGCATCGGCAATCGTCAGTTTTCCTCTCAACATCGAGACCGTCTGCGGGGTCTTCACCTCGCCCATCACGAACACGCGGCTATCGACCCGGTCCGGCACGTTGATGATGTCGCCGGCCTGCAGCATTACGTTCTGGCGCGTATCGCCGCGGTCGAGCAGACTGTTGGCGTCGAGCACATACAGCTGGTTGTTGCGGGTCAGACGCACACGCTGGATGTCCGCAACGTTGGTGCTGCCGCCCGAGCGCGTGATCGCATCGAGCAGCGTGAGCGGCACGTCGCTGATGGCGAGCGGCCCGGGCGACTTCACTTCGCCCGTCACCTGCACCTTCTGGCTGCGGAACGACAGCACCCGCACATCCACCTGCGGATTGCGGATGTACGGCACGAGACGCGTCGCCAGTTCGTTGCGGATATCGCCCACTGTCTTGCCGGCCGCCTGCATGCGTCCGACGAACGGGAAGAAGATCGTGCCGTCGGGTGCGACCGTCTGGCCGTACGGGTCGGCCTGACCCGGCAGAGCCGTGGTGTACGGCTGCTGCACGGCGCCCGCGAGCGTCTGCGTGGTGTTGTCGCCGGTGGACAGCGTGCTGCCGTTCGGCGTCGTCAGTTCGGGGTGGTCCCACACGGTGATGCCGAGAATGTCCTGCGGCGCCACGTGGTAGATGTACTGCGACGGATCGCTGTACTTGCCGGGCGGCAGCGGCGTCTGCTGCGACGCGGCTTGTTGCGCCTGGGTCATGACGAGATCGGAGTCGATCAGATGGACCGGATAGGTTTCTGCCGGCTTGCTCTGCGAATCCTCTTTCAGACTGGAGGTGTCGAGATAATTACCGGGCGCGGTAGCACAGGCCGACAGAAAAGCCGTCAGCAAAAGAGCAACAGTAAGATTTCGTTTCAGCATATTTTGTTCAGCCATCCGATGACCAGGTGTTCGATGAGTCCAAGGCTCTCGCGATACTCGGTTTCCGCGCCGCCATGCGGGTCTGCCACATCGGAGTCCTCCCACTGGCCAAGCGGATAGACCTTGCCGCGCGAACACGGATCGAGCGCTTCGACGTCCTTCACCTGGCGGTATTCGGTCACCAGCACCAGATCGGCGTCGCGCACGATCTGGCGGTTCAGGCGCCGTGCATGGTGGATGCCGGAGGCAACGCCGCGCTCGGCGAGCAGGCGCCGCATGACCGGGTCCATGCCATAGCCGTCGACGGCGCGAATGCCCGCCGAATGAAACCTGATCGCACGCCGTGCATAGCCCTCGCCCCCTAGCGCGAGGCGCTGCCGTGCCTTGAACAGCATCTCGGCGGCCGGCGAACGGCAGACGTTGGCGTGACAGACAATCAGTACGTTGGCGAACATAGGCGGACTCCTTCGCTTGAACTCAACGCGCGGCGGCGCCGGCCGCGCTCGTGGCATGGCTCGCAGCAGCGTGTGCCGCAGTGCGTCCTGGCGTCTCGCGCTGCGCATGCTGGCGGCCGATCGCGTGATACTCGATGCCGAGCTCCTGCAACGCCTCCGGTTCATACAGGTTGCGGCCGTCGAAAATCAGCGGCGTCTTCAGGTGCTGTTTGAGGCTGTCGAAATCAGGACTCTTGAAGACTTTCCATTCCGTCAGGATCACCAGCGCGTCGGCGCCGCGCGCCACATCCATTTCCTCGCTCTCGAACGTGAGGCGGGCGTGTTGTTGCGGCACGTGTTGCAGATCGAGCGCGAAGACCCGCTTCGCTTCGTCGACCGCGACCGGGTCGTAGGCCTTCACGCGCGCGCCGCGCTTGAGCAGTTCCGCAATCAGCGGACGGCTCGGCGCTTCGCGCATGTCGTCGGTATTGGGCTTGAACGCGAGGCCCCACACGCCGAACGTGCGACCGGCCAGATCGTCCCCGAGACGCGCGACGATCTTGTGGGCGAGAATCTTCTTCTGCGTTTCGTTGACGGCCTCGACGGCCTCGAGGATGCGCAGGCCCGCGCGATGCTCGACCGCCGTGTTGATCAGCGCCTGCACGTCCTTCGGGAAGCACGAGCCGCCGTAACCGCAACCCGCGTACAGGAAGTCGTAGCCGATGCGCGGGTCCGAGCCGATGCCGCGGCGCACCGCTTCGATATCCGCGCCCACGCGATCGGCCAGGTTCGCCAGTTCGTTCATGAACGAGATGCGCGTCGCGAGCATCGCGTTGGCGGCGTACTTGGTGAACTCGGCCGAGCGCACGTCCATATACAGCGTGCGTTCGCGGTTGCGGTTGAACGGCGCGTAGACGCGCTTCATCAGTTCGCGAGCCTTTTCGCCGGGCACGTCCTCGTCGCAGCCGAGTACGATGCGATCGGGCCGCGTGAAGTCTTCGACCGCGGCGCCCTCTTTGAGGAACTCCGGATTCGACACCACCGAGAACATATGCTGCGCACCGCGTGCGGCCAGCTCCTCGGCAATCGCATTGCGCACCCGCACGGCGGTGCCGACCGGCACGGTCGACTTGTCGACGATCACCTTGAAACCCGTCATATGGCGGCCAATGTTGCGCGCGGCGGCCAGCACGTATTGCAGATCGGCCGAGCCGTCTTCGTCGGACGGCGTGCCCACCGCGATGAACTGGATATCGCCGTGCGCTACGGCGGCGGCGACGTCGGTCGAAAACGTCAGGCGCCCGGCCTTGCGGTTGCGCGCGATGATCTCCTGCAGGCCCGGCTCGTGGATCGGCACGCCGCCGCTGTTGAGCACGTCGATCTTGCGCTGATCGAGGTCGAGACAGAACACGTCGTTGCCGATGTCGGCAAGACAGGCGCCTGTCACGAGGCCCACATAGCCGCTACCAATGATCGTCACGTTCATGAATTACACCTCGGAGATTTGAATGGATCTGAAACAGGGCGCCCGCATCGTCGTGTCTGCTCGCGCCCGCTTAGGCCTGCTGATTTCCTGCGTCGCCTGCCGCGCCGCTCAATAAGCGTTGCTGCCGACAAAACCCTTCCAGAACGTCAGTACAACGATCTTGATGTCGAGCCAGAAGGTCCAGTTCTGCATGTAGTACAGGTCGAGCTTCACGCGCCCCATCATCTTTTCGATGCGGTCGGTCTCGCCCCGGTAGCCGTTGATCTGTGCCCAGCCGGTAATGCCCGGCTTGATGCGGTAACGGTGCATGTAGCCCTTCACCAGGTCCTTGTAGATGTCGTCGTGTTCGAGCGCGTGCGGGCGCGGCCCCACCACGGACATTTCCCCCCGCAGCACGTTGATGAACTGCGGCAGTTCGTCGAGGCTGGTGCGGCGCAGGAACGCGCCCACCGCCGTAATGCGCGGATCGCGGCGGGTCGCCTGGGTCACCTTGCCGGCGACCTCCGCGTGCACCTTCATCGAGCGGAACTTGTAGATCTCGAACTGGTTGCCGTCGATGCCCTTGCGCTTCTGGCGGAAGAACACCGGTCCCGGCGACGACAGCTTGACCATCACCGCGATCACCAGCATCAGCGGGGCGAGCGCCGTGAGCGCGCCGAAAGCAAACAGGCGATCGAACACGCGCTTGGGCAGCACGCGCAGATCGGTGATCGGCGAGGCCGCGAGGTTGATGGCAGGCACGCCGAGCAGATCGACCATCGGCTGGCTGAACAGCGTCAGGCTGCGCACGTCCGGAATGAAGCGGATGTTCACGAAGTCGTTGCGCAGCTCCATCACGAAGCGATGGATGGTCTTCTCCTTCGAGATCGGCAGCGCGAGCCACAGTTCGCGAATCGCCCGGTCGCGCACGAGCTGGATCATGGCGGCGAAGTCGCGCTCGACCGGCACACCCTCCACCGCCTGCGCCGCATCGGGATCCTGGTAGGGATCGACCGGGCCGTCCTCGTCGTACACCACCAGCGGGCTAAAACCGGCTTCGGGGCGGCTGCGCATCTGTTCGATCAGAAACTTGCCGTACGGCGCGCCGCCGACGATCGCCACCGCCTTGTGATTGAAACCCTCGCGGCGCAGTCCCTTGAGCACCGAGTACACCAGCGCCTTCGTCACGATCAGCAGCACGATGGTCGCGGCCGCCCAGTAGAGCAGCCAGAGGCGCGACAGCATGTCCGAGCGGTGCAGGCTGAAGCTGATCAGCACGCCGGTGGTCTCCACCATCACCCAGGCGCCCGAGACGCGGCACAGCAGGTCGACGAGCGGCTTGCCGCGCCACGACTGATAGATACCCAGCGCCGGAAAGAACACCACCACCAGCAGGCAGTCGAACGCCAGCGAGACGCTCTGCACGTCGTCCAGCCAGACCCATTGCCCGTTGTGCACGGCCGCTGCGATCAGCGCGCCCAGTGCGACCATGGCGATGTCGATGATTCTCGATAGAACGCTCAGCATGCGCTGCACCTCAGATCGTCAGTCAAGTTCCATCCGTGAAGTAAGCGGGCCTGCGCACCGCGGGAAAGGCATCGGCACCCGACATTCGCCTCGCGCCGCTCGCGTAATGGCCAATGACAAAGAATCGGTGCCTGGGCTTATCGAGCCCATTCGAAAAAGTGCGTATCCGAATGAGTGAATACCCGTACAGGACTAGATAAGGCGGTATTAAAAATCGCACTGCAAGATCGCAAAATATCTCAAAATGTATCGGTCAAAAGTGCCTGGTTTTTCTTCGATTTTTTCGGCAATTGTTGCCGTAAAAGATCGTGTTTGAGGTGAGCCGAGCCTTCGCGCTGGCGCCATGCACGGCGTTTTCCTCCAAACCTTGCATCTCATGGGATCTGCCCGTGCCGCCCCTTTTTTCAGCACGCCGCGGCGTGTCGAAAACGATCACCATTTTTTTGACATTATTTTTTTATTTTTCCGGTGTCCTGCAATAAAACCGAAATTATCCAGAGATTTCTTATGCCTTATTTCGATTAATTTTTCAGCAGCTCCGATTAACGATCTTTTATTGGTTATTTACGCCGTGATAAAACTCGACGCACTCACCCAGCCCCGAGGAGTACATCACCATGACAGCATCGGTTACGGCGTCCGTCGCCGACACCCGGCCAGACGCCGCCGCATCCCTGAAGGTCAAGCTGAAGGTTCATCCCGTCATCCTGGCGGGCGGCTCCGGCACGCGTTTGTGGCCGATGTCGCGCGAGCAGTATCCCAAGCAGCTGATCGGCCTGCTGGGCGCGGATTCGCTGCTGCAGTCCACCACTCGCCGCCTCGACGCGCTCGATGCCGGCCACCCGCTCGCCGATCAACTGATCGTGGTCGCGAACGAAGAACACCGCTTCACCACCGCCGAGCAATTGCGCACCAGCGGCAAGGCGAGCCGTCTGATCCTCGAACCCACGGGGCGCGATACGGCGCCGGCGCTGACGGTCGCGGCGCTGTCGATTGCCGCGCAGGACGACGACGGCATCATGGTGGTGATGCCCGCCGACCATGCGGTCACCGATCCCGACGCGTTCCATGCCGCGGTCGCCGCCGGCGTGCAGCACGCGTACGCCGGTCATATCGTCACCATGGGGATCGTCCCGACGCATGCGGAGACCGGTTACGGCTATATCCGTCTCGGCGCCCCGCTCGGCCGCGCCGGCACGGTGGATGCGCACCGCCTCGACCGCTTCGTCGAAAAGCCGCACCTCGAGCTTGCCCAGCGTTATGTCGAATCTAAGGAGTACTGGTGGAATAGCGGCATCTTCATCATGCGTGCTTCGACGTGGCTTGCCGCGATCGGGCATTTTCAGCCGGCGATTCTCGCGGCCTGCGAAGCGGCCTACGCCGGCGGCAAGGCGGACGGCGATTTCTTCCGGTTGCAGCGCGACGCGTTCAGTGCCTCGCCGTCGAATTCGATCGACTATGCGGTGATGGAGCAACTCGGCAGCGCTCCTTCGGTCGCCTCGGGCGTGGTCGTGCCGTTGCGGGCGGGTTGGTCGGATGTGGGGTCGTGGGATGCGATCTGGCAGATCTCGTCCAAGGACGAGGCCGGCAATGTGGCCCGCGGCGACGTGATGTTCGAAGGCTCGGCCTCGACCTTCGCGCATTCCGAAGGACGCCTGATTGCCTGCGTCGGCACCCAGGATCTGGTCATCGTGGAAACCGCCGATGCCGTGCTGGTGGCCGACAAGTCGCGCGTGCAGGATGTGAAGAAGATCGTCGGGCGGATTCGCGCCGCCGGCGGCGCCCAGGCGGCGAACCATCGCAAGGTGCACCGCCCCTGGGGCCATTACGATTCCGTGGATAGCGGCGAACGCTTTCAGGTCAAGCGCATCGTCGTCAATCCTGGGGCACGGCTGTCATTGCAGATGCATCATCACCGCGCCGAACACTGGATCGTCGTACGCGGCACGGCGCTCGTCACGCGCGGTGAAGAGCGCTTCATCGTCTCCGAAAACGAGTCCGCCTATATTCCGCTGGGCACGACTCACCGCCTCGAGAATCCCGGCAAGATGCCGCTGGAAATGATCGAGGTGCAGTCAGGTTCCTATCTCGGCGAAGACGACATCGTGCGCTTCGACGACACGTACGGCCGGCAATGAAGACGGCAACGGGCCCTGCGGTGTTTCACTCGCTGGCGATGCGGATCCTGCGGCGGTTGCTCCTACCGGCCGCGGGTTGCTCTTTGGCTCATCCTGCGTGGGAAATGAGCTCGGAAGCCGTCGGGAATCGTTCGGCTGTACTGTCCGTCGTTGTGTCGCCCGGATAGCGGCGCAGCGGGGCTCGCAACGCGCTGACCGGGCCATGTAGCGGACCGGTCAGCGGGCCGTTGATCGGCTTCGCCACGTGACCGCTCGCTGGTGCGTGCGCTTGTGCATGCATTTGGCCGCTCATCTGGCCGTTCATCTGCGCACTACCCGGCCCATCTACATGCACGCCCGCTGAACTGACGGTCGGCGTATTCGGCATGGTCCGCACACCCGGCAAAGGCCGCGCGTAATTACCCGGCAGCGGCGCGCCGGGCGCAGCGCTCAAGGTGCGGCACTGCCGGTCGATCCATTGATGCGCCCATTCCAGCGCATACTCCTGCGCTTCGTCAGGGTCCGCGAAACGCGGGCCGACAAGACCCGAGCGCTCGACGCGACGACCGTCCTGTTCAATCTCCGCCCATGCGCGATACATGGCGTTCGGCACGCGCTCGGCCGCCACGTAGATCACGTAGCCGCGCCGGTCGACAACCTGCGTGCCGCGCGCCGCGACGCTCATGGGCAGCGGACTGCGCGGATGGTCAGGGCACGGCGTCTCCCCGCCCAGCTCGACCGCCCGGCTGACCTGCGGCTCGGCATGCGACGTCTCGTGCGGCAACGCGCCGGACAACTGCCGGGTCATGTCGGCGAGCGGATCGAGCGAGCGCCAGCCGTTGCTGACACCGGCAGGCGTCTGCCACGACTCGGGGCTCTTCCAGCTCACCCCGCGCAACGTGTCTTCGCGCACGCTGACGACTTCCGGTTGCGCAGCGGGTTTCGCCGCCACCGGTTGCGACGCCTGCGGCACATACACGAAGCTGCGGCCCGTCTGCGATAACAGCCGGATCATCTCGGCGAGCGTGCCGTTCAACTGCCATTCCTCAAAACGGCGCCGGCAGGTCGGACCCGACGGATAGCGGCCCGGCAGTTTCGACCAGGGCTCACCGGTTGTCAGTATCCACAGGACAGCATTCGCCACGACGCGTGGCTCGGCGCGCGGCCGGCCGCGTCGATTCAGACGGACCGCCGGCTCATCGGAAACGAGCGCCGCGAGCAGCGCCCATTCGTCATTGCTTAGCTCATCGAAAAACATGCGGTTCTCCACACAGCCTGGCCAGGCTGCGGCTTTGGGCCGCTCACGAATTCAGCGTTCACGATTCGTGTAGGACCCGCGGTTGCACAAATATGTATTTACGTTCGGGCTTATTCGCGTCTGCCGCACTGTGATAGTGCGAACCTTCCCCACCGCGAAGCACAAAACGTGGTCTCACTCGTGCATTGGAGAATTTGTGCAGGAAGCATACCACCACCAGGGTTTGCATGAATATGACAATGACAAGTGTTACGGATGGAAACAAACTTCTGCTTTGGCGGTGTTGAATTTCTAATAGCCGCGGCAGAAATTCCGGCAGTGGCAACAGCACAACCGGCTATCGCGCAGACCCTTGTGGTGGAATAGCCGTCGAATGGCGACGTAAAGACGGCTGAAAATTTTTACGCTTTTTTAATTGCCGGCGCGGCCGGGACATGCTCAGCAGATGGCTCTGCCGCGCCGCCCTTCCACGCCGCGATGCGCCCGTTCGCCTGGGCCTGAGCGCATACGAAGGCGAACGAAACCGCCCCTCGTCAACGCACCGGATTCGACGCGTGCTCGCCCACCACCGTCATCCACGGACGCACGCGCCATTGCGTCACAAGCCCTTCACGTACGTATGGATCGGCGTGTGCAAACGCTTCGGCCGCAGCGGGCGAAGCGCCTTCGAACAGCAACACGGCGGTATCGGCCGGCTCGACCAGCGCCCCGCCAAGTTGCAATTCGCCGCGCTCAGCAGCGGCCCATGCCAGCTTCAGATGCGCGTCGCGCCACGCGGCGCGGCGTTCGAGATAGTCCGCGGCCAGATCATAGATCAACAGATAGTGCATGGTTATGCCTCGCTAATTACGGATCAAAAAAATTAAATAGAGTCAATAGAGTCAATATTGCGGCATTACATTATTTACGGAATTTTCTGCCGGATTCTTATTGGCGCCGATCGAATGGTTGAGATATCAATGTCGCTGAGGTATGAGTCTCTACGAGGCCGGATAAGCGTCGCGAATGGCTTCTCGATATCGCTCCATTCAATATGGATTCCATACTATTTGCGCGCGCTACTCTTACCGGATCTTTCACCCGCGGCGCATTCGCGGCGCGTCGCCCCGCACTGGCAGGCGGCCGTCTGCCAGGGGAAAACCTGCCCCTGACGCCTGTCAACCGGCCAACAACGTCATCCGTTTTACCTGACAGTTTTGCCATAATAACGACGGCGATGGGCAAACGGATGCCTGTGACGCCCGGTTGTACAACTACCAACAACAGTTTCACCACCGATGGAGTGTCCCATGAAGATCCAATCCGCTCTCGCTGCCCTCGTCCTCGGCGCCGTTCTGGCCTCGCCCGCTTTGGCCCAGAACAGCCAGCAGTCGAAGATGACCGTCTGTAACCAGCAGGCCGGCGACAAGAAAGGCGACGATCGCAAGGCTTTCATGAAATCGTGCCTGTCGTCGAAACCCGCCGCCGCACCGATGTCCCAGCAGGACAAGATGAAGGCCTGCAACACGCAAGCCGCCGGCAAGAAAGGCGACGATCGCAAGGCCTTCATGTCGACGTGCCTGAGCAACAAGAGCTAAGCGCAAGCCGGACCGGGCGTCGCGGCCACGGTCGCGACGTTCTACACCGTTCGCCGGAGCCCGGCATTTTCTTCTATGATGGCTGCGGAGACGGCCCATCTATAAAACACTATGCCCCATTGGGCCGCCATCTTGTCGTTGATGCCACAGAGCATTGAACGGAGGCAAGAATGGTATGGAGACACAAAAACCGCTGGTTCAGGCGGTGGCTGGTTGTCATCGTCTTTTGGGCGGTGCCGGTCGCGATCGTCGCGGTGCGCGAAATCCAGGAAGAGATGGCCTATAACGCCGTCGACCTCGAACGCTCGCTGACCAGCTGGGATCTCACCGACGCCCAACGCGCCGCTGGCGCCGCCGCCCGCTGCCATGGCGAGCCCGACGAGGCGCGCGCGGCAGGCTGCCCGGCGGCCGTGCTGGCCGCCAACGCGCCCCGCCAGCAGGAGGCCCGCGACGAATACACCGTCCGCCGCACCACCCTCGCCGCCTACCTGTGGCATGCGTTCGTCGGTTACTGGGTCGTGCCGGCCGTCACGCTGTTTCTGATCGGCATGGTGATCGGCGGGATTCGCCGCGCGCTGCGCCGGCCGCCGTCCGTCAAAAGCACGCCCAATCATTGAATGGCAGCGCGCTAGCGCCCGGGCCTCGGACCGCACCCGTACGACGTTGCGAAGTGACCACGTGGCCTCGGCGCGGCGTCCGTGCAACACATTCGCACAATTCTTTCATATTTATTTCAAACGCTCTGTGCGGGCGTGAAATCGGTAAAAAGGAGCGCGACGGCGTCCGCCTGAAGCGTGCCGCATGGCTGCTGGGGCAAACGCGCCAGTGACGAAAAAACCCCTGCGTTTCAAGCAGATCGAGCGCCTCAACGGCCGCATTGCGATCGGTCAATGTTACCCGACGGATTTTGCGGATTTGCCGCAAACGCCCGCCCCACAAGGCTTCTCGCGATGCGAGGGTTTGCACCCTTTAAGCTTGCGTGTGATATAACTAATCAGGCAACCCGGCAACACACACAAGGTTGCGCCCAGGAACCGTGATGGAGAAAAACGATGCAAAGACGAAACTTCATGCTGAAGACTACCGCTGCGCTAGCTTTCGGAGGCCTTGCACTCGCTGGATGTACCACGTCGTCGGGTACGCCCGATAACGCATCGACCAACATGTCGAAGCGCCAGTCAATCGACTCCAGTGTCGACGGCACCATGTCGCGCCTCTTCCAGACGGTGCCCGGCTCGCGTGAGCTCGTGTCGAAGGCGCGTGGCGTACTGGTATTCCCGTCTGTGCTGCAGGCGGGCTTCATTGTCGGCGGCCAGTATGGCGAGGGTTCGCTGCGGGTCGGCGGCGGCACGGTCGGCTACTACAGCACCGTGTCGGGCTCGTTCGGCCTGCAGGCCGGTGCGCAGTCGAAGGCCATCATCTTCCTGTTCATGACACAGGACGCGCTCGACAAATTCCGCAATACCGACGGCTGGTCCGCGGGCGGCGACGCTTCGGTCGCCCTCGTGAAGATGGGCGCGAACGGCGCCATCGACACCACCACCGCTACCGCGCCGGTCGAAGTGTTCGTGCTGACGAACGCCGGCCTGATGGGCGACATTTCGATCAACGGCACCAAGGTATCGCGCCTGAGTATCTAGGCGCACGGCCGCGGGACGGGACGCAAGGTCCCACCAGACAAAAACGGCGATGCTGCAGGCATCGCCGTTTTTTTGTGCTGCGCGGACGTTGGGCTCAGCGCGGCGCCGAGGTATCGATCACCTTGAAGCGCGAGCGCTTCTGCGCGCGAATCACCGACTGATACGCGTCGACATACTGCTGCGCCATCCGGTGCGAGGTAAAGCGCGCCTCGAAGCAAGCCCGTACGCCGGCACGCGGCACCTTGTGCAGACGGTTGACCGCCGCCACGGCGCCGATCTCGTCTTCGACGATGAAGCCCGTCACGCCGTCGTCCAGCACTTCGGGCACCGCGCCGCGATTGAAGGCGATCACCGGCGTGCCGCACGCCATGGCCTCGATCATCACGAGGCCGAACGGCTCCGGCCAGTCGATCGGAAACAGCAGCGCATGCGCGCCCGAGAGAAACGCGGCCTTTTGGTCGTCGGCGATCTCGCCGATGTAATCGACATACGGCAGATCCAGCAGCGGCTTGATATCGCGTTCGAAGTACTCGCGGTCGGCCGAGTCGACCTTCGCCGCGATGCGGATGGGCAGCCCGCAGCGGCCGGCAATGCGAATCGCCGTGTCCACGCGCTTTTCCGGCGAGATGCGGCCGAGAAACGCCAGGTACTTCTGCTCCACCGGCTGCGGCGTATAGAGCATCTCGGGCAGCCCGTGATACACGGTGGTCAGCCACTTGGCCTGCGGCAAGGGCTGGCGCTGCGAATTCGAAATCGAGATCACCGGCGCGGTATTGAAGGTGTCGAACACGGGCTGCTGCTCCGGCAAATCGAGCCGGCCGTGCAGGGTCGTGACGAATGGGGTGTCCTGGCGCTTGAACACCGAGAACGAGTAGTAGTCCATGTGGAAATGGAGCACGTCGAACGAGTCCGCCTGACGGCGCACCAGCTCCATCAGCAGCATATGCGGCGCGATACGGTCGCGGATGCCGGGGTCGAGCCGCAGCGCGCGCGGCCATACGGCTTCGAGCTTCGCGCTGGTGACCGAGTCGCCGCTGGCAAACAGCGTCACATCGTGACCGAGGTCGACCAGCGCCTCGGTGATGTACGACACGACGCGCTCCGTCCCGCCATACAGCTTGGGCGGCACCGATTCCGTCAAGGGGGCGATCTGAGCAATTCTCATCGTGTGTCTCCGTGGCCTGCTTATTATGTCCTGACTGCGAATTATTGCCGATTAAGCCCCAAAAAGCCGCAAGCCTTTCAATTCCTTTGCGCTGTTACAGTCGGGAAACATCCCGGCAGGGACCGCTGTCAGCGCGCCGGCCACTTCCAGGGCGGTAAATCGAGGTCGTCCGCGCCGGCAATCCGCGTGGCGCCCAGCTCCTTTTCGAGCACGATCGAATGACTGCCGTCCTCGCGCTCCAGCGCCGCAATCAGACGCGCCGCGTGCGACACCACCACCACCTGCGAGTGCCGGGCGGCGCGCGCGATCAGCCGCGCCAGCGCCGCCAGCAGATCGGGGTGCAGGCTCGTTTCCGGTTCGTTCAGCACCAGCAAGGCGGGCGGACGCGGCGTCAGGAGCGCGGCCACCAGCAGCAGATAGCGCAAGGTGCCGTCGGACAACTCCGCACCCTTCAGCGGGCGCAGCAGGCCGTGCTGATGCATCGTCACTTCGAAGCGGCCTTCGAGGCTCGCAACCGATATGCTCGAGCCGGGAAACGCGTCGTCGATGGCCGCATCGAGCGCGCCGGCATCGCCGATCTCGCGGATGGTCTGCAGCGCGGCGGCGAGATCGGCGCCGTCGTCGCTCAGCACCGGCGTATGCGTGCCGATTTGCGGCAGCCGCACGGGCGACTCGCTATCGGTGCGGAAATGGTCGTAGAAGCGCCACGAGCGGATCTGTTCGCGCACCGCGATCATTTCCGGCGCGGTACGCGGGTCGGAGAACTCCGTCATCATGCTGTCGAACGTCGCGACCGGCTGCGGAATGGTCTGCCAGTCGCCGCTGTCGTCGCGCGTCCGGATCGACGCGCCCTGGCGGTCCACCAGCAGCGCCGACGGCCGCAGCAGCGGACCGCTCCAGATGCATTCGCGCTTGATGACCGGGTCGAGCGCGAACGCCGTCGTCGACGCCTTGATGGTCGGCAGACCGAGGTCGATTGCATAGCTGAACTGATCGCCGGCGAAGCCGAGCCGCAGATTGACCGGCTCGCTGCGGCGCGTGCCCTGCACCGGCAGATCGCCCGTCAGCATGCCGCGCGAGAAACGCTCGGGACCGGCCCAGAGCGTCGACGGCAAACCGCCTTCGCGCGCCAGCGAGCCGATCACGCCGCCGCGCGCCGTCTGCGCCAGCAGCCGCAAGGCGCGATACACGCTGGATTTGCCGCTGCCGTTCGGCCCGGTGACGATATTCAGCGCCCCGAGCGGTACGATCACTTCGCGCAACGAACGATAGTTGGCAATGGCGAGTGCGTTCAACACATTCGAACCCGCCTGCATCAGGCCGACCGCCCGGCGTGATCCGCGCCATGCAGCGGCACGCTGCGCAAGTCGCGCAGGAACGAGTCGCGCCACACGCCGAGATCGTTCTCGCGCAGCGCGGCCATGTTGATCTCGTGACGGCGCTGGCGCGCCTCGAGCGGCATCGACAGCGCGCGCTGCAAGGCCTCGCACATGCCCACCGCATCATGCGGATTCACCAGCAGCGCGCCGCTCAGTTCGGCCGCCGCGCCCGCGAAAATGGACAGCACGAGCACGCCCGGATCGTCGGGGTTCTGCGCGGCCACATACTCCTTGGCGACGAGGTTCATGCCGTCGTGCAGCGGCGTGACAAAGCCGATCTGCGACTCGCGAAACAGCGACATCAGTTTCCAGCGGTCGTAACGCTGATTCAGATAACGGATCGGCGTGTAGTCGAGGCCCGAATAACGGCCGTTGATGCGCCCGGCTTCGTATTCGAGGTCCTGGCGGATCTGCTGGTAGGTGGCGACGTCCGAACGGGTGGGCGGCGCAATCTGCACCAGCGTGACATTGCCGCGCCACTCGGGCGAGCGCTCCAGCAGTTGCTCGAAGGCGCGAAAGCGTTCGACGAGCCCCTTCGAATAATCGAGCCGGTCGACGCTCATGATCAGCTTGCGGCCTTCGAGGCTCTGCTTGAGGTCCAGCACGTGCTGGCGGCTCTCATACCGCTGCGCCTGCTCGGCGATCTCGTCGGGGAACACGCCGATCCGGTACACACCGGTGCGCAGCTTGCGCCCGAAGGCTTCCGCGTGGCCGTCCTTGTTCACGCTGCCGCGCGCATGACGCACCAGGTAATCGTGGAACGCGAGCTCGTCGGTGGCGGTCTGGAAGCCGAGCAGGTCGTAGCAGCACAGCGACTTCACCAGCTCTTCATGCGGCGGAATATTGAGCAGGATCTGCGGCGCCGGAAACGGGATATGCAGGAAAAAGCCGATGCGGTTGGTGATGCCTTCGGAGCGCAGCGCCTCGGCGAACGGGATCAGGTGATAGTCGTGCACCCAGATGATGTCGTCGGGCTCGAGCAGCTTGATCAGGCGGTGCGCGAGCCAGGCATTGACGCGCCGGTAGCCCGCGTATTCCTCGCGCTCGTAACGGGCGAGGTCATTGCGATAGTGAAAGACCGGCCACAGCGTCGCGTTCGAAAAGCCGCGATAGTACTGATCGTAGTCCTTGCGCGTGAGCCCGACGGTGGCGAACGTCACCGCGCCGTCCTGTTCGAGCGTGGGGCCGGCGTTGGCGACGGTCTCGCTGACCACGTCGCCGCTCCAGCCGAACCACACGCCGCCCGCGTCCTTCAAGGCGCCGAATACGCCCACGGCGAGCCCGCCGGCCGAGCCTTTGGTTTCCGTCGGCGTTGCGACGCGATTCGACACGACGATCAGTCGGCCCATGTCTGGTGTCCTCCTCGGTTCGGCGGGCGGGCGCGCAGGCGCCGCCCAGGTTCGCTAGTCAGGTCGGAATGACACTTCGACCCGTCTCGAGGAGGATCAGTTGCAAGCCCGGTGCTCAGGCCAGGTATTCGCGGCCGGGACCCGCTTCGATCCAGCGGGTCTTACTCGCCGCTCTTGCAGGGAAAGGCCTTGCCGAGCCCCAATGAAATGGCCGTGCTGGCGTTGTAGCCGGCCACGTTCGGATTCTCCGCAATGTACTTGCGCACCGCATCGGTCAACTGTTGCGAGCGGGCGTCCTGCGGCAGGCAGAAGTACTGGCCGACTCGCGGGCCGGTGGTGCCGCCGATCGCGTCGATCGTGTTGAACACGCCGTCGGCCGCGCCTTCGATATACGCGGCACAGGCGCTTCGTGAGGCCACATCCGTTTTCTCGCACAGCTTGTTGAGGTCGCCTCCCGTAAACGCGGCTGCCGTTAGCGGTACGGCAAGCGCGCTGGCGCAAATCAAAGCCCGCAGCATGGTGATCCTTCCAGGGTAATGATCGAGCGGTCTGATGCCGCATAGAAACGGCGCGCCCCAAAGCGCGCCGTAACCGTTATTCTGCACTGTTTTTACGGCATGCGAAGCATGCCGGCTGCCTTACTTCGGCTGCGTCTGCTGCATGCGCGCCGTCAGGCCTTCGACGACGTCCGGTTCCTTGTACTGCTTGGCGAAGTCCAGCGCGTTCATGCCGATCTGGTTTTTCACGTTCAGATCCGCGCCGTTGTCGAGCAGCAGCTTCACGGTCGAGATATGGCCGCCGCGCGCCGCCATCATCAGCGGCGTGGTGCCGTTCGGCGAACCGGCGTCGACATAGGCCGAGTGGTCGAGCAGCAGCTTGACGATGTCGTCATGGCCGTTGGCGGCCGCGTAGTGCAGCGGCGCCCAGCCCTTCTTGTTGACCTCGGCGTCCTTCGAGATCAGCAGTTGCACCATCTCCATGTCGCCGTTCAGCGCGGCCAGCATCATGGCGTTTTCGCCGGCCTTGTCCGTGATCTCGATGTTGGTCTTCGGATTGGCGACCAGCGCGGCGGCGACCTTGTCCGACTTTTCGCGGGCGGCGAGCACCAGCAGCGGCATGCCCTGGTCGTCGGTCATGTTCGGGTCCATGCCGTGCGAAAGCTGCTTGTTGACTTCGTTGACGTCGTCGAACTTGACGGCCTTGATCATGGTGTCAGCCGGCGCAGCCTGCACCGGCAGCGCGGCGAATGCCGCGCAGGCGAAACCGCCGGCCAGCGCGAGCCGGGCCACCCGGACGGCGCCGCGCCGCAATGGCGACAGGCCCCGCGTGCGGTTGGCGGCGGACGACGTGGCGATCTGGGCGTGGGTCTGAGTCGAGTAGTTGTTCATAGATGGCTTTAAGAAACGTCTCTATCCTGTTGATAATATTCAATTTCAGGATTCAAGTGCCGGCCGGCGCAGGAATCCTGAAGAGCCGGAAGAAATTGTCCGTCGTGGCGGCGGCCAGCGCCGCATCCGGCATCTCGCGTTGTTGTGCGATGAAGCGTCCGACATAACTTACGTACGCAGGTTCATTCGGCTTGCCGCGATAAGGCACGGGGGCGAGGTACGGCGAGTCGGTTTCGATCAGCAGCCGCTCGAGCGGCACGCGCCGCGCCACGTCCTGCACGTCGGTCGCGCTCTTGAATGTGACGATGCCGGAGAGCGAGATATAGAAGTTCTGCGCCAGCGCCTGTTCCGCGATTGCCCACGGCTCGGTAAAGCAGTGCATCACGCCGCCCGGCTCGCCCGCGCGCTCCTCGGCCATGATCCGCAGCGTGTCTTGCGCCGACGAGCGGGTATGGACGATCAGCGGCTTGCCCGTGGCATGCGCGGCACGGATATGGGTGCGAAAGCGCTCGCGCTGCCATTCCATGTCGGCGATCGTGCGGCCTTCGAGGCGGTAGTAATCGAGCCCCGTCTCGCCGATGGCGACCACTTTCGGGTGTTCGGCCAGTTCGACCAGTTGGGCGACGCTCGGCTCCTGGGCATCCTCGTGATCCGGATGTACGCCGACCGAGGCGTAGACGTTCTCATACGCCTCGGCGACCGCCAGCACGGACGGCAGGCTCTCGAGGTCGACGGACACGCACAGCGCATGCGTGACCGAGTGGCTGCGCATGTTCTCGATGACCTGCGGCAGGCGGTCGGCGAGTCCTTCGAAGTTGATGTGGCAGTGCGAGTCGACAAACATGGTGGTGTCCTGCGATGAATCCGGTGGTGGTACCAAGGCCTATGAAGCGGGATCGGGGACCGCCCGCTTCGGGCAAACAGGTCAGGCAGACGGCTCGAGCCGGCGCCCGAGAATCAGCAGGTCGCGCTCGACGCCGTCCAGCACCGCGACGCGCGGCAGCGCGCCCCAGTCGCCGAAGCCGAAGCTGCGGAACAGCCGCAGGCTCGCTTCATTGTGGCCGAAAATGAAGCCCAGCACGGTGTCGATGCCGAGTCCCGGCGCGGCTTCCAGCGACGCCGCCAGCAACTGTTTGCCGAGCCCTTTGCCGCGTGCCGCTTCGTCCAGATAGATGCTGACCTCGGCGGTATGCGAGTACGCGGGGCGGCCGTAGAAGTCCGAAAAGCTCAGCCAGGCGATCACCCGGCCTTCCCCTTCGACCACCCACAGCGGACGCTTGGCCGGTCCGTGGGCGTGAAACCAGGCGAGCCGGCTTTCGATGCTCACCGGCTCCAGATCCGCCGTGACCTGGCGCGACGGCACGGTCGAATTGTAGATGGCGACGATGGCGGGCAGATCGTCGAGCGTGGCATCGCGGTAGGAAAGGCTCATGGTGATGGCGAACTTGTCAGGGGTCAGTCGGGTTGAAGCGGGTTCCAGCGGGTATCGATCGGGTCGGGGGTCGATCGGGTATCCATCGCGCAGCGGACCGGCGGCAAAGTGGCCCGCGCTTCGTTCGGGCCAGCCCGCGACCGGGCGAACAGCGCGCGGCGCCCTCACTCAGCAGGCTTAAGCAAACAGGTCGCGGTAGCCGATAAACAGCTCCTCGAAGACTAGCCGGGCGTTAAGTGGATGGTTTTCCACCGCGCGCTGGCGCGTCACCGTCTTGGTGAAACGGGCGAACGCGGTGGCGTCGGCCTGCGCGGCGCAGCGCGTGAGCGCCGTTGCGGCCTGCGGAAAATAGCGCGGCGCGCCGGCGGTGCGTTGCGCGAGCAGGTCGTACAGCCAGCGCTGCAGCCAGCCGAGCACGAGCGGCACCGGCAGCTTCTGCAGCGCCTCGGCGCAGGCGAAGGCATCGCACTGCGGGCCGGCGGCGAGTTGCTTGAGGGTCCAGTCGCGCAGCGTGCGGTTTTCGTCGCTGGCGAGCGCCAGCGCGGTGAGCGGCGCGCCGCCCGCTTCGGCCAGCAGCGCCGGCGCATCCGCCACACCCTGGGCGGCCAGCCACGGCGTGGCCACCTCCGCTGCGGGCGCCGTCATCGGCCACTGGCGGCAACGGCTGATGATGGTGGGCAACAGCCGGTCGATGCGCGCCGAGACCATCAGGAACACCACGCCCGCGGGCGGCTCCTCCAGCGTCTTCAGGAGCGCGTTGGCGGCCGCGACGTTGAGCGCCTCGGCCGGCGCCAGCACGACCACCCGGGCGCCGCCGCGATGCGAACCCACGCCGGTGAAATCCAGCAGCGAGCGCACCTGTTCGATCTTGATTTCCTTGCTCGGCGCGCGAGTCTTTTTGCTGTCGTCGGCGTCGGCCTTGTCGGCTTTTTCGTCCGCAGCGGCGTTGGTGAGGCCCGCTTCGGCAGCCAGCGCCTCCGGCACCACGATCCGGTAGTCCGGATGGTTGCCCTGCACGAACCAGTGACAGGCGGCGCAGGCGCCGCACGGCTCGCCGTTGGGAAGCTGCGCCTCGCACAGCAGGCCTTGCGCCAGATGCTGCGCGAAGCGCAGCTTGCCGATCCCCGCCTGCCCATGGAGCAACAACGCATGCGGCCAGTGCCCGCGCAGTTGTTGCAGGCGGTTCCAGTCATCGGCTTGCCACGGATAAATCATCGTTTCTCTTTGAATTCAATCGGTTGACAGCGCTTGTTCGAGTCCGACGCGAGCTGGCAACTCGTTATAATTGGCGTTTATATTTATTTAAAATCAAAGCGTTGAGATCAACTCTTCGAGTCTTTTCTGAATGTGCGGAATGCTCTGCGAAGAGTCAATGATAGCGAACCGGTACGGCGCTTCTTCCGCGCGGCGCAAATACTCGGCACGGGTGCGGGTAAAAAACGCATCCGATTCGCTCTCGAAGCGATCCGGCTCGCGCGCCGAACTGCGCCGCTCGCTGGCGGTATCCGGCGCCACGTCGAACAGCAGCGTCAGGTCCGGCTGGAAGCCGCCCTGCACCCAGCGCTCGAGCGCTTCGAGCTTGTCGCGCGGCAGGCCGCGGCCGCCGCCCTGATAGGCGAAAGTCGCGTCGCTGAAGCGGTCCGACAGCACCCAGTCGCCGCGCGCCAGCGCCGGCTCGATCACCTGGGCCAGGTGCTCGCGGCGCGCCGCGAACATCAGCAGGGCCTCGGTTTCGAGGTCCATCTTCTGGTGCAGCAGGATCTCGCGCAGCGACTCGCCGAGCGCGGTGCCACCCGGCTCGCGCGTCATGACGACCGACCGGCCGCCCGCCGCGATGTGCTGTTCGAGGCGCTCGCGAAACCACGCGAGATGGGTGGTCTTGCCCGCACCGTCAATGCCTTCGAACGTGATGAATTTGCCCCGCGCCATCATTGCCCTCGAATATATTTGTCGACGGCCTTGTTGTGATCGCCGAGTGTGTCAGAAAAAATGCTGCTGCCGTCGCCGCGCGACACGAAGTACAGCGCGGTGGTTTGCGCCGGGTTCAGCGCCGCCTGCAGCGACGCGACCCCAGGCAGCGAGATGGGAGTGGGCGGCAGGCCCATCCGCGTATAGGTATTGTAAGGAGTGTCGGTCAGCAGATCGCGCTTGTGCAGATGGCCCGTATAGCTGTCGCCCATGCCGTAGATCACCGTCGGATCGGTCTGCAGCGGCATGCCCACGCGCAGCCGGTTGGCGAACACCGCCGCGACCATCGGCCGGTCCGAGGCCTTGCCGGTTTCCTTTTCGATGATCGACGCCATGGTCAGTGCATCATAAGGCGTTTTGTACGGCAGCCCTGGCGCTCGTGCCATCCACGCTTCGTCGAGGCGCTCGCGCATCAGGTGATAGGCGCGGCGGTAGACGTCGAGGTCGCTGGTGTTCTTGTCGAACAGATACGTGTCGGGGAAAAACAACCCTTCGCCGTTGCTGAGCGTCGCTTCCGGTGCGCCGATCGCGGAGAGCAACTGGGCGTCGGTCATGCCGGCCGTGTCGTGCGTGAGCGCCGGATTGGTGTCCAGCTCGGCGCGCATGCGCTTGAAAGTCCAGCCTTCGATGATCGTCGCGACGTATTCGTTGACGTCGCCGCGGGCGATCTTCTGCAGGACTTCATACGGCGTCACGCCGCTCTTGAACTCGTAGTTGCCCGATTTGAGCTCGCTTTGCAGCCCGAGCAGGCGCGTCATGACGACGAACAGCTCCGGTTCGACCGGCACGCCGCCGCGGTTCAGCTGCAGCGTGACGCTGCGCAGGCTGCTGTGCGGTTTGACGGTGACGTCGAGTTGCGGGGGTGTCAGGCTGATGGGGGTGTTGGCCCAATGGTATCCGCCGGCAATGGCGGCTGCGGCCAGCGCAACGACGATCGTGCCGGCAACGAGACATTTCTTCAGAAGGGACATGCGAAACATGGCTGGGGTGGACCCCATATAATACTTGCTTGCCCTAGCTAAAGTCACAATTGACTGCTCTCTGAATCCATGAACGCACCGCTCGCTTCTGCTCCCGGCACCGCTTCCGCCGCCTCGCCGGTCACGCTCGCCCCGCTGCCGCGCCCCGCGCGCGAGGAATTCGAGGCGGTGACGGCACACGGCGCCTATATGCCGCTCACGCAATTCGGCGTCATCGATGCGACCGGCGACGATGCGGCGAGCTTCCTGCACGGCCAGTTGACCAACGACACCCAGCATCTGGAAGCGGCCAACGTCCGTCTGGCCGGCTACTGCTCGGCCAAGGGCCGCCTGCTGGCATCGTTTCTGAGCTGGCGCAGCGGCGAGACGATCCGTCTGCTGGTGTCGAAAGACGTCCAGGCCGCGGTGCAAAAACGTCTGTCGATGTTCGTGCTGCGTGCCAAGGCGAAGCTCACGGACGCCAGCGGCGAACTCGCCGTGGTGGGTCTCGCGGGCGACGTGCGCAAGGCGCTCTCGGGCGTGTTCGACGCCGTGCCGGACGGCGTGCACGTCAAGGTGGACGGCCCGGCGGGTGCGCTGATCCGCGTGCCGGACGCGCTCGGGCGCCTGCGTTATCTGTGGGTCGGACCGAAGGCCGAGGTCGAAGCGCGCCTGCCGGTACTAGAGGGCAAGCTCACGCGCGCCTCGGCGGCCGTGTGGGACTGGCTCGATATCCGCGCCGGCGAGCCGCGCATCACCCAGCCGGTGGTCGAGCAGTTCGTGCCGCAGATGGTCAACTTCGACGTACTCGGCGGCGTGAATTTCCGCAAGGGATGCTATCCGGGCCAGGAAGTGGTCGCGCGCAGCCAGTATCGCGGCACGATCAAGCGGCGCACGGCGCTCGCGAACGTCGCCGGCGAGCTGGAGTCGGTTTTGGCGGGTGCGGAGGTGTTCCATTCGGACGATCCGGGGCAGCCGTGCGGCATGGTCGTCAATGCCGCCTCGGCGCCGGATGGCGGCGTGGATGTGCTGGTGGAGGTCAAGCTGGCGGCGCTGGAAACCGGTACGGTGCATCTGGGCTCGGCCGAGGGGCCGGCGCTGACGTTCCTGCCGCTGCCGTACGCGCTGCCCGCCGAGGTTTGAGGCGGCCTCGCGCGATTGCCGCGCACCCTCACCCCACTGCGGGAGACCTCCCCCGATGTGCCTGATCGTCTTCGACTGGCGGCCCGCTGCGATCGACGGGCCGCTCTTTACGCTTGCCGCCAACCGCGACGAGTTCTTTCGCCGTACCGCCGAGCCGATGCACTGGTGGTCCGAGGCGCCGGGTTTGCTGGCCGGACGCGATCTGCTGGGCGGCGGCACATGGCTCGGCATGACGCGCGACGGCCGCTTCGCGGCGCTGACCAACTACCGGGCGCCGCACGAAATGCGTCCCGATGCGCCCACGCGCGGCACGCTGGTGAGCAACTGGCTGCTGGGCGAACCGTCCGCCGGGCTCGCGCCGCTCGATTACCTGCAGCAAGTCGCGCAGGACGGCGAAATCTATAACGGCTTTAACCTGCTGGTCGGCGACTGGTCGCGGCGTGAACTCGGCTGGTATTGCAACCGGTCGGCGACGGGTCCTGCCTTGCTCGCAGCCGGCACGCATGGCATCTCCAATGCCGTACTCGACACACCCTGGCCCAAGCTCGTGCGCAAGCGCGCGGAACTAGGCGGGCTGCTGGCCGCGGATCCGCTGGTGCCGCTCGAACGGCTCATCGATCTGATGCGCGATCCGCAACTCGCCCGCGACGACGAGTTGCCGTCGACCGGCATTCCGCTCGAACGCGAGCGGGTGTTGTCGGCGGCATTCATCGAGTCGCCGGAATACGGCACGCGCGGCACGACGGCGTTGAGGGTGGTGGCGAACTGCACGCATGGCGAGCATCTCAGCGCCGCCGTCGCCGAACGCAGCGACGACAACGGCTCGCATCGTGTGGTCCGGCCGGGGGACTTCGAGCGCAGTTTCGCGTTCAACATCGAGCGCTGAGACGGGCTTGCATCTTCGATTCAGGCTTCGGGCTTCGACGTTCAGTCCGACTCCGGATCGACCCCAAACGCCAGACGCAGCGCCCCCGCCGCATCCGCATGAGCCTGCGCCACCTCCGGCACGAAGCCGCCCATCTTGAAGAACTCGTGGATCATGCCGGCGTACCGCTTGAGCGTGACTTCGTTACCCGCCGCGCGCAGCTTCTCTGCGTACGCAGCGCCCTCGTCGCTCAGCGGATCGTATTCCGCCGTCGCAATCCAGGCGGGCGCGAGGCCGCCGAACACCGGTGCGCCGCGCGTGCCGTCGAGCGGCGCAAAACGCCAGTCGTCGCGATCGCCCGCGTCGCGAACGTACTGCTCGAAAAACCATTGGATGGTGTCGCTCGAAAGCAGATAGCCCTCAGCGAGCCGAGCATGAGAGTCGGTCTGTTGATGCCCTGACGTGCCCGGATAGATCAGCAGTTGCAAAGCCAGTTGCGGCAGACCGGCATCGCGTGCCAGTACCGCGCAGACCGTGGCGAGCGTACCGCCCGCGCTGTCGCCGCCGACGGCGATTCGCCCCGAGTCGACGCCATACAGCGCGGCATTGGCGTGCAGCCAGTGCAACGCATCGAACGCATCGTTCACGGCAGTGGGAAATTTATGTTCCGGCGCAAGCCGATAATCGACCGACAGCACCATGCAGCGCGCGTCGCGCGCGAACATCCGGCACAGGGCGTCATGCGTGTCGACGCTGCCGACCGTAAAGCCGCCGCCATGGTAGTACACGAGCGCCGGCGCGGGCTCAGCCCAGCTCGGCTCCGCTGGCTGATAGAGCCGTGCGCGGATCGTCGCCGCGTCGCGCGTCGGCACCGCGAGATCCTCGACGGAGAACATCGGCGCACCGGCAATCTCCAGAATCGGCGCGCTCTTCTCGTAAGAAGCACGCGCCTCCTGCGCGGTGAGCGTGTGGTACGGCGGGCGCTTCGCGCGCGCGATCATGTCGAGTATCAACTCGATCTGCGGATTCAGCGGCATCGTGCGTCGGGCGGCGCGGGCGCGCCATGGGTGGAGTGAGCGCCGTATGATGCCATGAAGCCGCAGCGCCCCCTTACCCTTCACTCGCCCTTCACTCGCCCTTGACCTCCGGCTTGAGCGAGAGCGGATCGGTCGGATTGCGCTGCTGTTCGATGTCCTCGTGGCGCAGATGCACGGTCGGCAGGATCGCCGGGTGCGTGATGATGTAGAAGCGCCCTGCTTCGATCGCCTCGAACGTGAGCTCCGCGACATCCTTCGCGCTGAGCTTGCCCGACTGCACGGCCCGCTGCAGTTGCTTGCCCGCGGCGAGTTGCGAGCGGGTCGGCGCCGCGTCGTTACGCAAGGTCTCGGGACGGGCGCGTTCGGCGTTGGCGATGCCGGTCGGCACGAAGGCCGGACACAGCAGCGAACACCCCACCTGTCCGCCCGCGTTCTGCAGATCGTGATAGAGCGTCTCCGTCAACGAGACGACCGCGTGTTTGGAGGCGTTGTAGATGCCCATCGCGGGCGGCGACAACAACCCCGCCACCGAAGCCGTATTGACGATATGCGCCGGCTCGTTCTGCCGCAGCATGATCGGCGTGAACACGCGCACGCCGTGCGCGACGCCCATCACGTTGACGCCGAACACCCACGCCCAGTCGTTCGCCGTGCCTTCCCACAGGAAGCCGCCGGCGCCCACGCCCGCGTTGTTGAACAGCAGATGAATCTTGCCGAACGCGTCGAGCGCCGCCAGCGCCAGCGCTTCGACCTGGGTGGCGTCGGCGACGTCGGTCGGCACGCCGATCGCATCGGCGCCGGCCACACGCAAGGCCTCGACGGTTTGCGCAAGCGCGGCGCCATCGACGTCGGCCAGCACCAGCTTCATGCCGAGCGCCGCGCCCTGTTCCGCAAACGCGCGCCCAAAGCCGCTCGCCGCGCCGGTGATGACCGCCACTTTGCCTTCGAACTCGAACATCAGGTGTCTCCGCTAGTGTCCTGAACGCGCAACGTCAGATCAGCCTGACCAGTTGCTTGCCGAAGTTCTTGCCTTTGAGCAGGCCGATAAACGCCTCGGGCGCCCGTTCGAGCCCCTGCGCGATGCTCTCGCGATAATGCAGTTTCTTTTGCGCGACGAGCGTGCCGAGTTGCGTGAGCGCTTCGGGCCACACGTCCGGATGCTCGCTGACGATAAAGCCTTGCACCAGCAAGCGCTGCGTGAGCAACAACGCCGGACGCTTGAGCGGCAGAGGTTCGCCGTCGTAGTTGGCAATCATCCCGCACAGCGCGATGCGGCCGAACGCGTTCATCCGCGCGAGCGTTGCGTCGAGCACCTCGCCGCCGACATTCTCGAAGTAGCCATCGACACCCTCCGGCGTCGCCGCCTTGAGGTCCTGATACAGATTGCCGGCCTTGTAGTCGACGCAGGCGTCGAAGCCGAGGCTCTCGACCACATAGCGGCACTTGTCCTCGCCGCCGGCGATGCCGACCGCCCGTGCCCCCGCCAGCTTCGCCAGTTGCCCGACGACGCTGCCGACCGCCCCGCTCGCCGCGCTGACCACCACCGTCTCGCCGGCTTTGGGCGCGATGATGCGGTTCAGCCCGTACCACGCGGTGACGCCCGGCATGCCCACCGAGCCGAGATAGGCGGAGAGCGGCACATGGGTGTCGTCGACCTTGCGCACGCCAGTGCCGTCGGAGGTGCCGTATTCCTGCCAGCCGAACATCGCGACCACCTTGTCGCCCGCGGCGAACTTCGGATGCTTCGACTCCACCACTTCGCCCACGGTGCCGCCGATCATCACTTCGTCGAGCGGCTGCGGCGCTGCATAGGACTTGCTGTCGTTCATGCGACCGCGCATGTACGGATCGAGCGACAGATAGTGATTGCGCACGCGAAACTGCCCTTCCGCAAGCGGCGCCAGCGGCGTTTCGACGAGCCTGAAGTTGTCCGTTGTGGCCGCGCCTTCCGGACGCGAGGCAAGCACGAGTTGACGGTTGATCTGGGTCATGACGATCGTCTCCATAATTTTAGGTAAGGCCGGCCACCGGTCGACGTGCCGCGCGGGACGTGCGCATAAGCACGTCCCGGCGCCGCCATCAACCGTCGCTGGGACCGGGTTTCGCGGACGGGTCGCTGCGCAGACGCTGATGCGTCACGTCGCGGCCCACGGCAAGACGCCGCATGTACTTGAAAGTGCCGAGCGCCTTGGCGACGAAATGGCCTTCGCTATCGCGGATCTCGCCTTCGCAATAGGCCATCGTAGTCGAACGATGCAGGACGCGCGCAGAAGCGCGCAACTCGCCGCGCCCCGGCTGCATGAAGTTGACCTTCATTTCCACCGTGACGACGCCGACGCCGTCGCCCGCCAGACTGCGCGCGGCCATGGCCAGCGCGACGTCGGCGAGCGTCATGGTCACGCCGCCATGGGCGACCGCCCACGTGTTCATATGGTCCGGCGCGAGCGGCAGAACGACTTCGCTGACACCGTCCGCGGCGGACACCAGTTGCACGCCGAGGAGATCGACAAAGGGACTTTCGAGCACGGCCAATGCGTTGGGGGCAACGCCGGGCGCAGCGGGAGCCGCGGCGGAATGGCCGGACTCCGGGTGGCCGGCCTCTTTCTGCGAATCAGTCATTGCTGCGTGTCAGACGACGTAGTCGACACATTCGCGCGTTTCACGCACCGCGCCGACGAAATCCTTGAGCGCCAGATGCGTGGGATGAACCTGGTAGGCGTCGAGCGCGGCCTTGTCGGTGAAGTCGGACAGCAGCACCACGTCATAGGTCGATTCGAGACCCGGCCCGGCCAGCCCCACTTCGAGGTGCAGGATGCCCGGGACGATGTCGCGGCAGCCTTCGAGCTTTTCCTTGAGCTTGGCAGCGTTTTCCGCGCGGCTCGCGCCTTGTGCCGATTCCTTCAGTTTCCACATGACGATGTGTCGAATCATGGTGTTGCTGGCGGTGCCCGCCAGTCCGTAAAGAGAGAGTTAAGGTGCTTGCCCGGCTTGCCTCGCGGCGTCGTTCAATACCCACGCTCCAGAGCAGGGCATTGACAGACGCATGGATCAGGCAGGCTGAGGCAACTTCCAAGCCTATCAAACTTACGGACTGAGGGGGTCGTTATGTTGAGGCGAAACTGGGGGACTTGAAGCGATGGTGGCGAGACGGTGGCGGCGGTACCCGCACCGGTACCGCCGCTCAGGCGCTGAATCAGGACGACATCACCATGGGATCGTTTCGTTTTCCCAGCGCGTGAACGTCCCGGTGGGACCGTCCGGACCCAGCAGCGCGACGCGCACCGCTTCGCGAGCGCCCTCCTCGACCGTCTCCGTGCCCGAATAGCCGTTGAGATTCGTCCGGGTATAGCCCGGCGAAACCGCGTTGACCTTAATGCCCTCCGGCTCCAGTTCGAGCGCCATGGCGACGGTCAACGCATTAAGCGCCGTCTTCGACGCGGGGTAGACAGGGCCGAAGATCGCCCGGTAGGCGAAGGCCGGATCCGAGTTCGTCGTGAGCGAACCGACGCCACTCGACACGTTGACGATGCGGGCAGCCGGCGCTTCACGCAGCAGCGGCAGCATCGCCTGGTACACGGCCAGCACGCCGAACACGTTGGTGTCCCACACTGCGCGCATTTCATCGAGCGAGACGTTGCTTGGACGGGTCGTCTTCGAGTACGCCTCGACGGACTGACCGGGCTGCTTCCTGGTGTTCGAGATGGCCGCATTCTGGATCAGCACGTCGAGGCGGCCAAATTCGTTGCGCACGCGTTGCGCCGCGGCCGCGATCGAAGCCTGATCCGTCACATCGAGCTGGAGTGCGTGGGCCTGCGGCCCGACCTCGGTGGCCGCAGCCTCGCCGCGCACGAGATCGCGCGACCCGACCAGCACCGTGAAGCCGTGGCCCACGAGATCCTTGGCGATCTGAAGACCGATTCCCTGATTAGCCCCGGTGACGAGAGCGACGGGTTTGTCCTGCATGGCAATCTCCTGGTGGTGTTGCTCTGTGTTGCTCGGAAGCCGGTTTTGCTTCTCGCGTCAAAGCGGTGACACCGGCCGCTCAGCGACGCTCGGCCGCCCATGCTTGCGCGTCGGCGCCGGCCGGAATGTGCAGCGGCGATGACGGGTCGGTCGCCGCCCGCCACACGGCTTCGGCGACGTCCTGTGCCCGCGTGACCGGGGCAGACGTGTCCCCTAAGTGCGCCATGACCTGCTTGACGAGCTCGGCGTAGGCCTCGTGGTCGAAGCCGTGCATGTGGGCGCGCGCGTTGTCGCCGAAGCGGGTGTCGGGCGCACGGCCCGGCAGCACGAGGCGCACCCGCACGCCGAATGGCTCCATCTCCAGCGCCATCGACTCGGTGAACGCGTTCACGGCCGCCTTGCTCGCGCGGTACGCGGCGATCAGCGGCAGCGCCCTCAGCGTCACGCTCGACGTGACGTTCACCACGACGCCGGCCCCGCGCTGCCGAAACTGCGGCAACACCGCTTGCGTCAGCGCGATCGTGCCGAAGGTGTTGGTTTCGAACAGATCGCGCACCGTCGCAAGCGGCACGAGTTCGGCCGGCGACGCCGCGCCGAAACCCGCGTTGTTGACGAGGACGTCGATCGGGCCCGCGGCCTCGACCGCCTCGCGAATGCTCTGCGGATTCGTGACGTCGAGCGCCAGGACGCGCAGACGCTCTGAAGGCGGCAGCAGGTCGGCACGGGGCGTGCGCATCGTGGCGATGACCTGCCAGTCGCGAGCATGGAAGTAGCGGGCGATCTCAAGGCCAAATCCGGACGAGCAGCCGGAGATCAGGACGGTTGGCATAGGTACTCCTGTGGGGGTGGATTGCGTATGCCCCTACGATAGATCGCCGAGTCCGTACTTGCTACAATCAATCATCCGAATTTCATTTGCAGGAGTCCGGCGATGATCGATCCACTGGCCGAAGTGGTCACGCTGCTGCAGCCGGGTGCCCGGTTCTCCAAACTCGTTCTCGGAGCGGGCGCCTGGCGCGTCAGCCGCTCCGATGCCGGCGAGCCGTTCTATTGCGCGATCCTCGAGGGCGGCAGCCGCATAGCAATCGACGGACACGAGCCGATCGCGCTCCAGTCGGGTGACTTCGTCCTGATTCCCGCGGCTTATGGCGTCGCGATGTCCAGTCTCGAGCCGCCGCCAGCGGACGTCGAGACGGCGGCGCCCGTCGCGCTGGGCAACAACGAATTCAGAGTCGGCGCCCCGGACGGCCCGGCCGACGTGCGCATGATGGTGGGCCACTGCAGCTTCGGTTCGCCCGATGCGTCGCTGCTGGTCTCGCTGCTGCCGCAATTCGTGCATGTCCGCGGCGAACAGCGGCTCGCCACGCTTGTGCAACTCGTGCGGGACGAGTCGCGCGAACAGCGGCCCGCGCGCGAGGTCGTGCTCGCACGGCTGCTGGAAGTGCTGCTCATCGAGGCACTGCGCTCTACAACCGGAACCCACGCGTCGCCGGGCCTCGCGCGCGGGCTCGCCGACGGCCGCCTCGCGGCCGCGATCCGCGGGATGCACGCGCACCCGACCCGCGCGTGGACGGTTGCCGAACTGGCGAAGGAGGCTGCGCTGTCGCGCTCGACCTTTTTTGAGCGCTTCAGCCGAGCGGTCGGCATCGCGCCGATGGAATATTTGCTCACCTGGCGCATGGCCCTCGCGAAGGACCTGCTGCGCCGCAATGAAGGCCGTATCGCCGAGATTGCGCAGCGCGTCGGCTATAGCTCCGCCAGCACCTTCAGCGTCGCCTTCACGCGGCACGTCGGCCGGCCGCCGACGCAGTATGCGCGCGAGGAACAGACGGTTGCCCCCACCTGAAACGCAAGCACGCTTTCGCCACCTTTGATACGCTCACGCCTGCCTGACCATCCGCTTACAACGACCCCGTCACACATGAACATCGCTATCGAAGATCCCGCCCAGCCCGACATCATCGCCCTGCTCGAACATGGCGACGCAGAAGCCGCGAAGCTTTATCCGGCGGAGAGCAACCATCTCTTGCCGCTCGATTCGTTGCGCGAACCTGGCGTGCTGTTTCATGTCGCCCGTGACGCCGCCGGCGAAGCGCTGGCGACCGGCGCCGTGGTCCTGAAAGGCGATTGGGCCGAGATCAAGCGCATGTGGGTGGAGCCGCAGGCTCGTGGCCAGGGACTGTCCAAAGCCATCCTCGCGAAGCTCGAGCATCAGGCGCGTGCGCACGGCGTGCGCTGGCTGCGTCTGGAAACCGGCATCGACAGCCATTCGGCGCTCGGTCTCTACGGCCGGGCCGGCTTCGTTGCCCGCGAGCCGTTCGCGGACTACCGGCCCGATCCGTTGAGCGTTTTCATGGAGAAGGATCTGCTGCAACGCTAACGCAGACCGCTTCCAGCCCATCCGCGTACCCACCAGGGGTCCCGCTCAGCGTCCGAGGAAAACATCCCGGTAGGCGCCGTAGATCGACAGCATCGGCACAGCGGTCAGAAGCGGCGTCAGCACCAGGGCGCGCAGCGCCAGCGGCACCATCGGTGCGAACAGCACGGCCACCGTCATCGCGGCGAAGTACATCAGCGTCACAGGCCAGTTGCGTGCGGCACCGCTCAGGCTTGCGATCATCGCGTCATGCGGGGTCATGTCGTGCAGCATCACCAGTGCCGGCGCAAAGCAGGCCGAAGCAATCGCGACCGCAAAGATCGACGCGCCGAGCAGCGATTCAAGCGCGCCGCGCACGCCGTGGTCGCCACCGTAGCTGATCGACAGGTTATGCACGCCGCTAGATGTGACCGAGGCGTTCAACGAAACATGGAACGTCGCCAGCAGGATCACGTAACCGACGGCAACGATCGCCGCGCCGTACAACCCGATCACGCACAGCGCGTTGCTGCGCCGCGCCAGCGCCGCGAACGCTTCGCGCAGCGACACCGGCTGGTCCTTCGTGGCGCCGTCCTGAATCACCATCAGCCCACCCACGACGAGCGGCGCCAGCAGCACCGCCAGCGGACGCAACAGCGGCAGGAACACCAGCGCGGTCGCGAAATCGGCGCAGATCAGCAACACGCTGAGCCACAGCACCGGCTGCACGCCGGCGGCACGCAAGCCGCTCATCAACCAGTCGGCAATCCGCAGAGGATTGACTTCTCTTCCACCGGAAAAAGGCAGTGCCGGGACACGATGGAGACGGGTTTCCTTAGAAACGTCGCTCGGATAATCGATGTTCATGACGATTTCCTCTTTTAAAGCGAAAAGTGGTTATACGGACTACTAAGGGTTCAGATATCCGGTACTTCGGTATTCGGGTACTTCCCGTGCTTCTTCAGGACGTCTGCTGGCGGTCGAGACTCGCCGAGACGACGTCGATTTGCCGCTTCACGTAGCGCGCCATGCCGCGCCAGGTAATCCGCGTCAGCCAGATGCAGAGCGCAAGACCGAGCAGACCGATGGGCAACATCACGATCGCGTAGGTGTACTTGCCGTCCGATCCCGCCACCCGGATCACGTTGTGACCGTCGTTGATGGCAACCTTGCCGTCGGCGATGTCCACCGTGTCCTGGCCGCTATGCGCCGTCAGGTGATGGGTCTTGCCCTGCTCGTCCTGCTCTAGCTTGACGTTGTCGCCGTCGTCGCTCGAGATGTCCCAGACGCCCGACTTGGGATCGGTGCTGGAACGCACGAACGATACTTTCTCGTCGTCGTCTTTCAACTCCAGCGTCACCACTTCGTCGCGAGCGATGCTCCACGTACCGTCGTCGCCCCTCTTCAGCAGATGCCGGGCAGCGTCGGACGAACTCTCGAAGCGGAAGTTGTCGCCGTCGTTATGAATCTCGATCGAGCCGGAGCGCGTCACCAGCTCCAGCTTGCTGTCGTCCTGCAGATTGAAGACGAAACGGTCGCCCACGATCTTCAGGCTCTTCAGATTGCCCGGCGTGTCGTCGTCGCCATCGTCGTCCGCATCCTTCGTCTCCGACGCGCCGGCCGCGGCAGCATTGGCGGGTGCGCTGGCGTTGGTGTCGATGTTGAACGACACCGTGCCATGTCCGGGCTTGCCGAAGAAGTGATGGCCGCTCAAGGCGAGCACCCCAACCAGCCCGGCGATGGTCAACCCCGTGGACACAACGTAGCCGACGGTGAGAATGACCAGGTACACCATGAACGGCACCAGCAGCAGAACGTTCAGCAGGCCCAGCGCGGAAATCGACATGATCACGCGAACCAGGTTGCTGAACGACCGGCGGTCTTGCCACTGACGGTAATTCGCCTGCGCCTTCAGTTCGCGAGCGAGCTTGACCGGGTCGCCGAGGGCCGCGACCACCTCTTCTTCGCGCCGCCCGGCGGCAAGCGCGTCGCCGATGTACTCGCGATAGTCCGCAATGATTTCATCGACCGCATGCTTCGGCAGACTGCTCAACTCCTGCCGTAGCGCTTCAATGAATACTTCCTGCTTCATGGGTTTTCCCCTGGGTTCATTTTTATGCCGGATTGTCCAAGCACGCCGTTGACCTCATCCACGAAACTGCGCCATTCGTCTTCCATCTCCAGCAGACTGCGGCGACCGGTTCCGGTCAGCGAGTAGTATTTGCGCGGCGGCCCGGAGCTCGATTCGACGAGGTAGGTCGACACCCATGCCTCGGCCTGCAGCCGGCGCATCAAAGGGTAGATCGTGCCTTCGCTGATTTCCATGGTTTCAGCGAGCGTCGACACCAGCTCGTACGCGTAGCTATCCCCTCGGGCCAGGACAGCCAGTACGCACATATCGAGCGTTCCTTTTTTTAACTGCGTTTTCATCACATTCCACGGATTGTAGTGTGCGTTGCAAGGTACCGTGCTATGCACTGTCACCGGGCGGACTGATGGCCTCGGTGACCATGGCTGAAATGTAGCAGGGTCTACTGTTTTATGCAAGGTACCGTTTTATACATATCTCCGGATCGTGGTTTTAACCCTGACACAACGCGATCATGCCCCATCAACTCTCGCCCAGCGCCTCGATCGTCGCGTCCAGCAAGGCCCGCAGGCGCGCCACCCGGCGCAGGTCGCGGTGGTAGCCGAACCAGACGTCCCGGCCCGGCGGCGCTTCGCCCAGATCGATACGCCGCAGTCCGGCGGTCGCGTCGCCGAGCAGGCACGGCAGCACCGCAAAACCGCCGCCCTCGGCACACATCCGCGCCTGCGCGCCACGGTTGTTGCTGCCGAACGCGATCCGCGCGTTCGGCAGCATGCGTTTGGCCCACGCCACGTCGGGCAGCGTCCCGAACGCGCTGTCCATCGTGACGAGCGTGTGGCCCTCGCCGTCGCCTGCTTGCGGGGCGACGAGATCCTGACGTCCGTACAACGCGTACTCCATATGCATCAGCTTGCGCTGGATGACGCCGGCCTCGTCGAACGGTGTGATGCGGAACACCAGATCCGCCTCGCGGCGCGCCAGGTTGTAGCGGCGCGAATCCGTCACCAGTTCGATCGACACCCCCCGCTGCCCGGCCAAAAAACGCGCGAACACCGGCGTCAACACGTGGATCCCAAACCAGTCCGACGACGACACGCGCAGCAAGCCCGTCAACTGGGCGTCCTTGCCGGCCAGCGCGCGGGTGAAGCCAAGCGCCTCCTCTTCCATTCGCTCGGCATAGGCTAGTACCGCCGCGCCCTCGTCGGTCAGGACGAAGCCGTCGCGGGTGCGCTGGAACAGCGCTTGCCCCGTCGCCTCCTCGAGCGCGCGCAGACGCCGGCCCATCGTCGGCTGGGTCTGGCCGGCTTGCCGCGCCGCCGCGCCCAACGTGCCAGCCCGGGCAATGGCCAGGAAGATGCGCACGTCGCTCCAGTCCATCTCGCGCCCAATCATTTTCGTTTGATTCCCATGCATCGATGTTGATTTACATGCTGTTTCGCATGGACGAGTATGGACTTTTCGCAGCGCCGACTCAACCGGAACGGAGATCGCCATGTCCATGCACGCCCTCGTACTCAACCGTTACCAAGGTCCCCTCGAACTGACCGAACTCTCCCGGCCGCGCCCGTCGCAGGGTCAGGTGCTCGTGCGGATTGCGGCGAGCGGGCTGAATCCGCTCGATACCAAGATCCGCGCCGGCACTGCCGAGCACGCGAAGCATCCGTTGCCGCTGGTGTTAGGTATCGACATGGCGGGCGTAGTCGAAGCAGTCGGGCCTGGCGTTAGCACGTTCAAGGTCGGTGACGAGGTGTACGGCATGACCGGCGGCGTGGGCGGCATCCAGGGCTCGCTCGCCCAGTACGCAGCCGTCGACGCCGACCTGCTCGCCCTCAAACCGGCGAACCTGTCGATGCGCGAAGCCGCCGCCTTGCCGCTCGCCTTCATCACCGCCTACGCGGGCATCGTGGACCGGGCGCGGCTGCAGGCCGGGCAAACCGTGCTGGTCCAGGGCGGTGCCGGCGGTGTCGGACATGTCGCCGTGCAACTGGCGCGTGCGATCGGCGCGCAGGTGTTCGCCACGGCGAGCACGCGCGATCTGGATTTCGTGGCGAACCTGGGCGCCACGCCGATCGACCATCGGGCGCACACCGTCGAGCAGTATGTGGCGACGTCGACAGACGGCAAAGGCTTCGAACTGGTGGTGGATACGGTCGGCGGCGCGACCCTCGATGCGTCGTTCGCAGCGGTCCGGCACTTCGGCCATGTGGTGAGCGCGCTGGGCTGGGGCACCCATGCCCTCGCGCCGCTGTCGTTTCGAGAAGCGAGCTACTCGGGCGTGTTCACCCTGTATCCGCTGCTCACCGGCGAGCATCGCGCCCATCACGGCGCCATGCTGCGCGAGGCCACGCGGCTCGCGGAAGCGGGCAAGCTCGTGCCGCGTCTCGATCCGCGCCGCTTCGATCTGGGCTCGGCCGAACTCGCCTACGATGCCATCACGAGCGGCACCGCCCGCGGCAAAGTGGTGGTGGAGATAGCCTGAGCGGGGCTTGGAGAACGCACGGCGAGTGGTGGACTGGATCCCAAGGGCGTCAGCCGTACTATCCCGGCGCCACCCGGATCAGATAACCAGCCGCGAAACCTTGGTCCCTTCGAGCGAGATGCCCGCCATCAGTCCAGCGTTGGTCAGCACGAACGCGACCACCGGGCTCATCGCCGTGGAGGTATCGAGATTGCCGTTCGCGCCGATCTTCGCCAGCGCGACGGTGGCGTCCGCCCCGGCCGCCCAGCCCTGGCTTTGCATGAAGCGGTCGAGCGCCTGCTGCGTCAGGAAGGCAAAGATGATGGCCTTGGATTGCGCGCCGATCTGCAGGCCGAACGAGCCGGCGACGGTGCTGTAGTAACCGGTCGTCTGCCCGTCGACGCGCAGGCCGCCCTGCCCGTACTGCCCACCGAACCAGAAACCGGCCGCAAACACCGAAGGAAACACCAGCACACCGCGGGCTTTGCCAAGGATCTCCTGCGAACCATGCACCGAGCTCTGCAGACGGGCGAGCGTCGAATCGATACCGGCGTTGATCGTGTTGCGCTGTTGCGTGTAGTCCTCGGCGGTCTCACCTGAGCCGAGCGGCGTGGTGGTGCAGCCTGCCAGCGTCAGGCCGCTCGACGCGAGAAGCACACTGGTACCGGTAATGAATTGACGTCGGTGCATTGTTGCGTTCCTATGAAGAGAGGGTTGCGCGATAACGGGCACGAATCGCGTTAGTACGGCATTGAAGTCGGTTTTCGATCCCTCTGCAACCGTTTCATTGCACGCGTGTTCCGTCAATAGGTGGTCACACCAGCAAACAGAGCTTGCCGGTAGAATACCGCCCAACCCCAACCCAACCCAGTCCGTCTCGAGGTGCCCGCTATGCCCTTCCTTCGTCTGTTGTGGTCCGGCCGCTCTGCCCGTCTCCTCGCGGCGGGCTTGCTCGCGGCGCTCACGCTCGGTGGCTGTGCCGGGTGGTTCGGCCACGACCCGCTGCGGGTGAGCGTGGCCGGCATCGAACCGCTCGACAACCAGGGGATGGAGATGCGCTTCAACCTGAAGCTGCGAGTCCAGAATCCCAACGAAGACGCGCTGAACTTCGACGGCGTCTCGGTGGATCTGCAGTTGAACGGCAACGCGTTCGCCAGCGGCGTCAGCGATCAGCACGGCACGGTGCCGCGCTACGGCGAGACCGTCGTGAACGTACCGTTGACGGTGCCCGCGTTTGCGGTCCTGCATCAGGCCTACTCGGTCGCCGGCAGCGATACGCTGCCCGGCCAGTATCCCTACATCTTGCATGGACGGCTGGCCGGCGGCCTGACGGGGGGCACGCGCTTTCTCGATCAAGGTGTGCTGTCGCTGCCGTCACTCGGGATAGCCGGGCAGTGATGCCTCGCGAGACCCGCATTTGCCAATCAACCGAACGTCCACGATGAAACTGCATTACATTTTCGATCCGCTATGCGGCTGGTGCTATGCGGTCGCGCCGCTGGTCGAAGCGGCCCGCGCACTGTCCGGGCTCGCCGTCGCGTTCCACGCCGGCGGCATGCTCGCGGGCAGCAACCGGCGTCCCATCACGCCGCAATGGCGCGACTATGTGATGCCGCACGACGCGCGCATCGCGGCGCTCTCCGGTCAGCCGTTCGGTGAGGCGTATTTCGAAGGCCTGCTGCGCGATACCACCGCGATAATGGATTCCGAACCGCCGATCACAGCGATCCTCGCCGCCGAGGCGCTCGACACGCGCGGCCTCGACATGATTCACCGCCTGCAGCGGGCGCATTATGAGGAAGGCCTGCGCATTGCCGACCGTGATGTGCTGACCGGACAGGCGGCCCAACTCGGCCTCGATCCTGTGGCGTTCGCCGCTGAATTCGAGCGGGTCGCCGGCAAGGCGACGCATGACCATATCGCAGCGAGCCGCGCCTTGTTGGCGCGTACCGGTGCGCGTGGTTTTCCGACGTTTGCGGTGGAGCCCGCCAATGGGACGCTCGCGGTTATCGATGCCGGCCAGTTTATCGGCCACCCGGATCAATGGGCCGCGATGTTGCAGCGCCTGCTTCAGGACGAAGCAGACGCCGCGCGCAGCGTGACGCAGCAAGCGAATCCCGCAGCCGACTGCGCCGACGGTAGCTGCGCGCTGCCGGACTGAGCGGCGCTCAGACCACTTCGAACAAGCCCGCCGCGCCCTGCCCGCCGCCGATACACATCGTCACGACCACCAGCTTCGCGCCGCGCCGCTTGCCTTCAATCAGCGCATGTCCGGTCAGACGCGCACCCGACACGCCGTACGGATGGCCCACCGCAATCGCGCCGCCGTTCACGTTGAGCCTGTCGTGCGGGATGCCCAGCTTGTCGGCGCAGTACAGCACCTGCACAGCAAACGCTTCGTTCAGCTCCCACAGGTCGATATCGCCCACTTTCAGGCCGGCCTGCTTGAGCAGCTTCGGCACCGCGAACACCGGCCCAATGCCCATCTCGTCAGGCTCGCAACCCGCCACGGCGAAGCCGCGGAAAATCCCCAGCGGTTGCAGCCCTTCACGTTCGGCCACCTTGGCGTTCATCACCACACAGGCCGACGCGCCGTCCGAAAACTGGCTCGCGTTGCCGGCCGTGATCACGCCGCCCGGCAGCGCCGTGCGAATCTTCGACACGCCTTCGAGCGTCGTGTCGGCGCGGATGCCTTCGTCGGCGGCAATCGTCACTTCCTTCGTAAAGAGCCGGCCGCTGGCCTTGTCGGCGACGCCCGCGAGCACCGTCATCGGGACGATCTCGTCGTTGAACCGGCCGGCTTCCTGGGCGGCCGCCGCACGCTGCTGCGAACGCACGCCGTATTCGTCCTGGCGCTCCTTCGAAATCGAGTAGCGCTTGGCCACGGTCTCGGCGGTCTGCAACATCGACCAGTAGATTTCGGGCTTGTTCTGGTTCAGCCAGCCTTCGGTCATCATGTGGCGGTTCATCTCGTTCTGCACGCACGAGATCGACTCCACCCCGCCCGCGACGAACACCTCGCCCTCACCGGCAATCACCCGCTGCGCGGCCAAGGCGATCGTCTGCAGGCCCGATGAGCAGAAACGGTTGACCGTCATGCCCGGCACGCTGACGGGCAAGCCGCCGCGCAAAGCGATTTGCCGGGCGATGTTGCCGCCCGTCGCGCCTTCCGGATTCGCGCAACCCATGATCACGTCTTCGACGCGAGCCGGATCGAGTTTGGCCCGCTCGACCGCGGCTTGCGTCACATGGCCGCCGAGCGTCGCGCCGTGCGTCAGGTTGAAAGCGCCGCGCCACGATTTGGCAAGACCCGTGCGGGCGGTCGATACGATTACGGCGTCAGTCATGCATGTCTCCTGCTTCCAATGTTGAATGTAGGTCCGCGGCCTGCACGCGCTTGACACCCGCTGCGTGCAGATGGCGCCATGCGGCCTCGAGCGAACCGTTGAGATCGATGGCGCGCGACGCGTCTTCGATCAGCGCAACCTCAAATCCTGCTGCCCGTGCATCGAGCGCGGACCAGGCGACGCAATAGTCCGTCGCAAGGCCACAGCACCAGACGCGCTTCACGCCCACTTCGCGCAGATAGCCCCCGAGGCCCGTCGGCGTCTTGCGATCGGCTTCGAGAAAAGCCGAGTAGCTATCGACGCCGGCGTGGTGCCCCTTGCGAATCACCGCACGTGCATGAGCAATGTCGAGATCCCGATGCAAGGCCGCGCCCGGCGTGTCCTGCACGCAATGGGTGGGCCACAACACCTGCTCGCCATACGGCAGCGTGAGCATGTCGAACGGCGAGCGGCCCGCGTGATTGGCCGCAAACGAGATGTGCGCAGCCGGATGCCAGTCCTGCGTCAGCACGACGTGACTGAACTCACGCGCCAGCCGGTTGATGACCGGTACCACTTCATCGCCGTGCGCGACCGCTAATGCGCCGCCAGGCATGAAATCGTTCTGCACGTCGATGACGAGCAGAACGTCGTCGGCATCTTTCATCGCGGCACCTCGCGTTACCTCGTTCACTTTGCCGTCAGCGGGCTGTCGCTCGCGCGCAGCCCGCCTCACCTGAATCCAGCACTCAGCCGTTGAACCCGCGGCCTTTGCCGGCAAGCTCGGCAATACTCGGCGCGAGTTGCCACGCATCGCCGTTCGGACGCGCGGCATAACCGCGAATCGCCCGTTCGACGTTGTAGAGGCCCACCGTGTCCGCGTACAGCATCGGGCCACCGCGCCACAACGGGAAGCCGTAGCCGGTGAGATAGACCATGTCGATGTCCGACGCCTTCGACGCGATCCCCTCTTCGAGAATCTTCGCGCCTTCGTTGGCGAGCGCGAACACCAGGCGTTCGACGATTTCCGCGTCGCTAATCTTGCGGCGCTCGGCACCCGTCTCCTTCGAGAAGGAAACGATCATCTCGTCGACCAGCTTCGACGGATAGGCCGTGCGGTCGCCTGCCTTGTAGTCGTACCAGCCGCCGCCGGTCTTCTGCCCGAAGCGCCCCGTCTCGCACAGACGGTCGGCGATCTTCGAGTAGTGCATGTCCGGATGTTCCAGATAGCGGCGCTTGCGGATGGCCCAGCCAATATCGTTGCCCGCGAGATCGCTCATGCGGAACGGGCCCATGGCGAAGCCGAATTTCTCGATGGCCTTGTCGACCTGCGCCGGCAACGCGCCTTCTTCGAGCATGAAGAGCGCCTGGCGGATGTATTGCTCGATCATCCGGTTGCCGATGAAGCCGTCGCACACGCCCGACACCACCGCGGTCTTCTTGATCTTCTTCGCCAGTTGCATGACGGTGGCGAGCACGTCCTTCGCCGTTTCCTTGCCGCGCACCACTTCGAGCAGCTTCATCACGTTGGCCGGGCTGAAGAAGTGCATGCCGACCACGTCCTGCGGACGCTTCGTGAAGGCGGCGATCTTGTCCACGTCGAGCGTGGAGGTGTTCGATGCGAGGATCGCGCCGGCCTTCGCGACTTCATCCAGACGCTTGAACACCTGCTCCTTCACACCGAGTTCTTCGAACACGGCTTCGACGATCAGGTCGGCGTTTTTCAGGTCGTCGTAGGACAACGTGGGGGTGATCAGCGCCATGCGCTGTTCGAGCGCCTCGGGCTTCAGCTTGCCCTTCTTGACGGTGGCTTCGTAGTTCTTGCGAATCGTCGCGATGCCGCGGTCGAGCGCTTCCTGCTTCGTTTCGAGCAGCGTGACCGGCAGGCCCGCGTTGATGAAGTTCATCGCGATGCCGCCGCCCATCGTGCCGGCGCCGATCACGGCAACCTGTCTGATCTCGCGTGTAGCGGTGTCCGAGGGCACATCGGGAATCTTGCTGGCTGCACGCTCGCCGAAGAACGCATGACGCAGCGCGCGGCTCTCCGGCGTCTGCACCAGTGCCATAAAGCATTCGCGTTCGAACGCGAGGCCCTTGTCGAAACCGTTCTTGACACCCGCTTCGACCGCGTCGATGCACTTGTGCGGCGCCGGGAAATTCTTCGCAATGCCCGCGACGCTATTGCGCGCGAACTGGATGAAGCCTTCGGCATTCGCATGCTCGATCTTGCGATCGCGCACCTTCGGATGCGGACCGGCCTGCGCACCGACCTTGCGTGCAAAGGCGAGCGCGGCTTCCGCCAGACTGCCGTCCACCACTTCGTCGAACAGGCCCGAGCCGGCCAGTTTCTCCGACATCACCGGCGCACCGGACACGATCATATTGAGCGACGCTTCGAGGCCAATGGCGCGCGGCAGACGCTGCGTGCCGCCCGCGCCCGGCAGGATGCCGAGCTTCACTTCCGGCAGCGCGATCTGCGCACCGGGCGAGGCGATCCGGTAATGCGCGCCGAGCGCGAGTTCCAGGCCACCGCCCATGGCGACGCTATGGATCGCCGCGACGACCGGCTTCGCGCTGCCTTCTACGGCCTTGATGACCGTATGCAGTGTCGGTTCCTGCGTCGCTTTGGGAGTATTGAATTCGGTGATGTCCGCGCCGCCCGAGAAGGCCTTGCCGGCGCCCGTCAGCACGATGGCCTTGATGGCCGGATCGTTCTGCGCGCGCTCGAGCCCTTCGACGATGCCGGCTCGCGTCGACAGACCGAGCCCATTGACCGGGGGATTGTTTAGCGTAATGACGGCGACGCCGTCATGAGTCGTGTAGTCCACTGCCATCTGCCTGCCTCCATGCGGTAAGGCAGCGCATCGCGCGCTGCCTGTGCCGGTTCATTGTCCGACATTCCGGGTCAGCAAGCAGAATACACAAAAAAAGCACGCTCGTTCAATTTATTGGGGGAGCGGGTTTGCCCTGGTGTGATGACGGGCCCCGGTTCGATCTCCGGGTCCGACCTTTGGGTCGGATGCTTGACTCAGACCGCGCCCTGCAGCGCCGAGGGCAACACGTGATCGCGATAGATCTCACGCAGCCTGAGTTTCTGCAGCTTGCCGGTGGCCGTGTGCGGCAACTCGTCGACGAACACCACGTCGTCGGGTATCCACCATTTCGCCACCTTGCCGTCGTAGAAGGCAATCAGCTCGTCGCGCGTCACCTCGGCGCCCTTGCGCTTGACCACCACCAGCAAGGGCCGCTCGGTCCACTTGGGATGCGAACACGCAATGCATGCCGCCTCGGCCACCGCCGGATGCGCGATCGCGACGTTCTCGATGTCGATCGAGCTGATCCATTCGCCGCCGGACTTGATCACGTCCTTGCTGCGGTCGGTGATGTGCAGGAAGCTGTCCGGGTCGATGGTCGCGACGTCGCCGGTCGGAAACCAGCCGTCGACGAGCGGCGAGGCGTCCTTGCGGAAATACCGGTCGATCACCCACGGGCCGCGTACATGCAGATCGCCGAACGCGACGCCGTCCCACGGCAGTTCGCCGCCGTCCGGACCGACGATCTTCATATCGACACCGTAGATCACGTGGCCCTGCTTCTCGCGCAGCTTGCGCTGCTCGTCAGGCGAGCGCTGCGACTGCTCCCATGTGAGTTTCGACAGCGTGCCGAGCGGCGACATCTCCGTCATCCCCCATGCATGGATCACCTCGACGCCGTAGTCGTCCTGGAAAGCGCGCAGCATGGCCGGCGGGCACGCCGAGCCGCCGATCACCGTGCGATTGAGCGAAGAAAAGCGCACGCCGGCCTGCTTCATGTAGGTGAGCAGGCCGAGCCAGACGGTCGGCACGCCGGCCGAATAGGTGACGCGTTCGGCCTCCATCAATTCGTAGAGCGACTTGCCGTCGAGGTCCTTGCCGGGGAAGACCAGCTTGGCGCCCGTCAACGGCGCCGCGTGCGGAATGCCCCAGGCGTTCACATGGAACATCGGCACCACCGGCAGCACGGAGTCGCGCGCCGACAGGCTCATCGCGTCCGGCAACGACGCGCCGTAGGCATGCAACACCGTCGAGCGATGCGAGTACAGCGCGCCCTTCGGATTGCCCGTGGTTCCGGACGTATAGCAAAGGTAAGAGGCCGCGCGTTCGTCGACCGGCGGCCATTCGTACGCGCCGTTCTGCGCCGCCAGCAGCGTCTCGTAGCTGAGCACCGGCGTCTGCATCGGCGGCAGGTGGGCGTCGTCGGTCAGCGCGATCCAGCCGCGTACCTTCGGACACTGCGGCGCGAGCGTATCGACCAGCGCGGCGAACGTGATGTCGAACAGCACGTAGCTGTCGTCGGCGTGATTGACGATGTAAGCGATCTGCTCGGGAAAGAGCCGCGGATTGATCGTATGGCACACGGAACCGAAGCCGGTCGTGCCGTAGTACGCCTCCAGATGGCGGTAGCCGCACCACGCGAGCGTCGCGACCCGCTCGCCCGGCTGCACGCCGAGCGCAATCAGGGCCTGCGCCAGTTGCTTCGCGCGTTTTTCGCAGTCGCGGTAGGTATAGCGATGCACGTCGCCTTCGATGCGCCGCGAGACGATTTCCGTGTCGCCGAAATGCCGCGCGGCATGCGCGAGCAGCGAAGACACGGTGAGCGGCATGTCCATCATCTGGCCCAGCAACGGCGTCGTCATAAGCAGCAGTCTCCTGGCGGTATTTCCGCCATCTCTCTCAGGTTCGATGCCGCGCGGCGCCGGGCCGGCGGCGCAAGCAACCGGCCAGCCAGCAGCGCCGCGGGCGCCGACTTACAATATCGGTTAATCCAGAGGCGCTCAACATGTCGTTTTCCCCAAGCATTTCCGGCCTGTCCGGGTCGATGGCGGCGCTCGCCGAGGCCCTCGGCACCCCGCGCGAAGGCACCTTCGCCCAGCTCGGCAACGTGTTTATGACCCGTCTGCCGGCGCAGCCGCTCAGCGCGCCCTATGTGGTCGGCTTTTCTGCCGGGACCGCCGCGCTGCTCGGTTTCGACGCCAGTCTGGCGCACGATCCCGCCTTCGCCGAGTTCTTCTCCGGCAATACCACACGTGACTGGCCCGCCGAGGCGATGCCGTATGCCTCGGTGTATTCGGGCCATCAGTTCGGCGTATGGGCCGGCCAGCTCGGCGACGGCCGTGCGCTGGGCCTGGGCGAAGTCGCGCACGACGGCGCCCGTTACGAGCTGCAGCTCAAGGGCGCGGGACGCACGCCCTATTCCCGCATGGGCGACGGCCGCGCGGTGCTGCGCTCGTCGATCCGCGAGTATCTGTGTTCGGAAGCCATGCATCACCTCGGCATTCCGACGACCCGCGCGCTGTGCGTGATCGGCTCCGACCAGCCGGTGCGGCGCGAGGAAATCGAAACCGCGGCGGTCGTCACGCGCGTCGCGCCCAGCTTCATCCGCTTCGGCCACTTCGAGCATTTCTATTCCAACGACCGCGTCGATGCGCTGCAAGCGCTCGCCGATCACGTGATCGAGCGCTTCTACCCGCACTGCAAGGAAGCGGACGATCCGTATCTCGCGCTGCTGAACGAAGCGGTTTTGTCCACGGCGGATCTGCTCGCGCAATGGCAGGCGGTCGGCTTCTGCCACGGCGTGATGAACACGGACAACATGTCGATCCTCGGCCTCACGATCGACTACGGCCCGTTCGGCTTCCTCGACGGCTTCGATGCGGGCTACATCTGCAATCACTCCGATTCGCAGGGCCGCTACGCCTACCGGATGCAGCCGCAGATTGCCTACTGGAACCTCTTCTGCCTCGCCCAGGGGCTGTTGCCGCTGCTCGGCCAGCAGCACGACGAAAGCGTGCGCGGCGAGGCAGCGGTGAAGGACGCGCAGGGTGTGCTCGAAGGCTTCAAGGACCGCTTTGCGCCGGCGCTCGAACAGCGCATGCGCGCCAAGCTCGGCCTGCAAACCGAACGCCCGGGCGACGACGTCCTGGCCAACCGCCTGTTCGAAGTGATGCAGGCAAACCGCGCGGATTTCACGCTGACCTTCCGCAACCTGGCGCGTGTATCGAAGCACGATGCGAGCGGCGACGCACCGGTCCGCGACCTGTTTCTGGACCGTGCCGCGTTCGATGTCTGGGTGAACGACTACCGCGCGCGGCTGTCCGAAGAAACACTCGACGATGCCGAACGCGCCATTGCAATGAACCGCGTGAACCCCAAATTCATTCTTCGCAATCACCTGGCCGAAACGGCGATTCGCCGCGCCAGGGAGAAGGACTTTTCGGAAGTCGAGCGGCTGGCGGCGGTGCTGCGCCGTCCCTTCGACGAACAACCGGAACACGAGGCGTATGCCGCGCTGCCGCCCGACTGGGCGAGTTCGCTGGAAGTCAGTTGTTCGTCATAAGGCATGCGGCCGCGCCTCTAACAAAGCTGGATAAAGACAGAACCCCGAGACAGGAACCGACCATGAACCCAGACGACACCCAAACCCCCGCGCCCGCCGTGCAGAAAGACGATGCCGAATGGCGCCAGCAGTTGTCCGATGTCGAGTACCAGGTGACCCGCCACGCCGCCACCGAGCGCCCGTTCACCGGCCGTTATCACGACCACTGGGACCGCGGCATCTATGACTGCGTCTGCTGCGGCACGCCGCTGTTCGAATCGGACACCAAGTTCGACGCGGGCTGCGGCTGGCCGAGCTACTTCAAGCCGATCAACGGCGAAGTGATCGCCGAGAAAACCGACCGCTCGCACGGCATGCTGCGCATCGAGGTGCAATGCAAGCATTGCGGCGCGCATCTCGGCCACGTCTTCGAAGACGGTCCGGCGCCGACCGGACTGCGCTACTGCATCAATTCGGCTGCGCTACAATTCGAGCCCAAGTAACGCAACGCGGGCAGCGCGGGTCCGGCGGCGTGGCTGGGCGGCGCGTGGCCGTCCGGCGATGCACACGCCAATCCGAACCCTTCAGCCCGCCTGCGAACCGGCCACCCGGCGCCGGCCGCCAGCCGGCCGCCGCGACGGTTACACACAGCACGCGTAGCATGGGCGCGAAGCGCCCTTCACTTTGCGCTCAACTTTCGCTCATTTCTCCAGATCCCCGCCCAGATAATGAAATTCCTGTTCGATCTGTTCCCGATCATCCTGTTTTTCGTCGCGTTCAAGCTGTGGGGCATTTTCACGGCCACGGCGGTGGCGATCGTCGCCACGCTGGTGCAGATCGCCTGGGTGGCGTTCCGGCACCGCAAAGTGGACCCGATGCTGTGGGTGAGCCTCGGGGTCGTCACGGTGTTCGGCGGCGCCACGCTGGTGCTGCACAACGACACCTTCATCAAATGGAAGCCGACCGTGCTGTACTGGGCGTTTTCGGTCGCGCTGATCGTTTCGCAACTGGCGTTCAACAAGAACCTGATCGAGGCGATGATGGGCAAGCAGATCACGCTGCCGCATCGCATCTGGAGCCAGCTCAGCATCATCTGGGCGGTGTTCTTCGTGCTGCTGGGCATTCTCAACCTGTTCGTGGCCTACCACTTCTCGACCGACGCCTGGGTGAACTTCAAGCTGTTCGGCGCGACCGGCTGCCTCGTGGTGTTCATTGTCGGCCAGAGCCTGTGGCTGTCGAAGTACATGAAGGAAGAAGAGTGACATGAGCGACGACACCTTCCTGCACGCCAACCCCGCCGAGCGCCTCGCGCTGATCGAAGCGCGTCTCGCCGCGGCGCTCGCGCCGATTGCGTCGATCAGCGTGCGCGATGACAGCGCGCAACATGCGGGGCACGCGGGCGCCTCCGCAGGCGGTCATTTCAGCGTCACGATTGTTGCGGTTGCATTCGCCGGAAAGGCACGCGTAGCAAGGCACCGCTTGGTGTATGATGCGCTGGCCGATGCCATGCAGCGCGGCATTCACGCCCTTGCCATCACGGCGTACACGCCCGAAGAATTCGATTTGCTGTCCCGTTAGGAAACTTCCGATGACCTTGAAGAAAACCCGCCTCTGGGTATTGCTGGCCGCTTTTGCGGCTGCGCCTGCGTTTGCACAGAACATCGCCGTCGTGAACGGCACGCCGATCCCGAAGGCACGCGTCGACGCGCTCGTCGAGCAACTCGTCCATCAGGGCCAGCAGGACTCGCCGCAGTTGCAGGCGGCCGTGCGCGAAGAGCTGATCAACCGCGAAATCCTGATGCAGGAAGCGGCTCGCCGCGGCATCCCGAACCGTCCGGACGTCAAGGCGCAAGTCGCCGTGGCTCAGCAGACCGTCGTGCTGCGCGCGCTGATCGAAGACTTCGTAAAGAACAACCAGCCGACCGACGCGGAAGTCAAAGCACGCTATGACACGCTTGTGAAGGACGCGGGCGGCAAGGAATATCACCTGCACCACATCCTCGTCGACAACGAGCAGCAGGCCCAGGACCTGATCGCCAAGATCAAGGCCGGCGCCTCGTTCGAAGACCTCGCCAAGCAATACTCGAAGGACCCGGGATCGGGCAAGAACGGTGGCGACCTGGACTGGTCGGATCCGAAGGCGTATGTGCCTGAGTTTGCCGCTGCGGCCGAGAAGCTGCAGAAAGGCCAGATGACCGACACGCCGGTGCATACGCAATTCGGCTGGCACATCATCCGTCTCGACGACACGCGCGACATCACGCCGCCGCCGCTCGAGCAGGTGCGTGCGCAGATCGTCCAGCAGATCCAGCAGGAAAAGCTGCAGGCGTTTGAAGAAAACCTGCGGAAGAACGCGAAGGTTCAGTAAGCACCTTCAGTAAGGACAGTTAGACGCTGGGGTTCGCTCTGGCGTTGCTGTTGACTGACGGGCCGGGTGACTTCACCTTCGCCTCGCCCGCAAACGACAAAGCCGCCCTCGGGCGGCTTTGTCGTTTCTAACGGCTTGGCTTAACGCATCAACCCAACCAGCGTCGCGCGTTCTGGAACACGCGCAGCCACGGGCTGCCGTCGTTGGCGCTCCAGCCTTCCGGATGCCAGCTCATCTGCACTGTGCGATGGACGCGCTCCGTGTGCGGCATCAGAACGGTGAAGCGGCCATCGGGCGTCGTCACCGAGGTAATGCCGTCCGGCGAGCCGTTCGGATTGAACGGATAGTGCTCGGTGGCCTGACCGCGGTGATCGACGAAGCGCATCGCGACCGCCACCTTCGAGGCGTCGCCTTGCTGCGAAAAGTCGGCGAAACCTTCGCCGTGAGCAACGGCCACCGGAATCCGCGAGCCTTCCATACCCGTAAAGAACAGCGACGGCGACTGCTGCACTTCGACCAGCGAGAAGCGCGCTTCGAATTTCTCCGACTTGTTGCGCGTGAACTTCGGCCAGGCCTCTGCGCCCGGGATCATCGACGCGAGGCTGCTCATCATCTGGCAGCCGTTGCAGATGCCCAGCGCGAACGTATCGCTACGACCGAAGAACGCAGCGAACATATCCGCCAGTTGTGCGTTGAAGCGGATCGTTTTCGCCCAGCCCTCGCCTGCCCCCAGCACGTCGCCGTACGAGAAGCCGCCGCACGCCACCGCACCGGCGAAGTCCGCGAGCGTGGCGCGACCGGCCAGCAGGTCGCTCATATGCACGTCGTACGCGTCGAAACCGGCGCGATCGAACGCGTACGCGGTTTCGAGGTGCGAGTTGACGCCCTGCTCACGCAGGATCGCCACACGCGGACGCGCGCCCTTGCCGATGAACGGCGCAGCCACGTCTTCAGCCGGATTGAAGCTCAGTTGCGGCGTGATGCCCGGATCGGCGGCGTCGAGCAGCGTGTCGTATTCGGCATCCGCACAAGCCGGGTTGTCGCGCAGACGCGAGATGCGCCAGCTCACTTCGCTCCACGCACGATGCAGTTCGGTACGCGGCGCTTCGTAGATCTTCTTGGCGTCGCGGTAGATTTCGATCGTATCGCGCTCGTTGATCTTGCCGACCACGTGCGAGCACGCCGACAGGCCATGTTCACGCAGCGCCGCCAGCACGGCATCGCGATCCTGCGCCCGCACCTGGATCACCGCACCCAGTTCCTCGTTGAAGAGCGCGCGGATCGTGCGGTCTTCGCGGCGGCCGCTGGTCTGCTTGGCCCAATCTTTGGCGTCGCCATAGTCGAATTCGTGGTTCGGATCGAGCGTCAGCATGTCGACGTTCAGCGACACGCCCACGTGACCCGCAAACGCCATTTCGCACACCGCCGCCCACAGGCCGCCGTCCGAGCGGTCGTGGTAAGCAAGCAGCTTGCCGTCGCCGTTCAGCGCCTGGATGGCGGCGAAGAAGCGCTTCAGATCTTCCGGATCGTCGACGTCCGGCGTGGTATCGCCCACCTGCTGCGTGACCTGCGCGAGGATACTGCCGCCGAGGCGATGCTTGCCGCGGCCCAGGTCGATGGCGATCAGCACGCTGTCGCCCGCTTCGTCGGCACGGCGCAGTTGCGGCGTCAGATGGCGACGCACGTCTTCGACCGGTGCGAACGCCGAGATGATCAGCGAGACCGGCGCGACCACTTCCTTCGCCACGCCCTGGTCTTGCCACTTGGTGCGCATCGACAGCGAATCTTTGCCCACCGGAATGCTAATGCCGAGCGCGGGGCACAGTTCCATGCCGATTGCCTTGACGGTGTCGTACAGCGCCGCGTCTTCGCCCGGTGCGCCGCAAGCAGCCATCCAGTTCGCCGACAGCTTCAGCTTGTCGAGCGACGCGATCGGCGCCGCGGCGATGTTCGTGACCGCCTCGCCGACCGCCATCCGGCCCGAGGCCGGCGCGTCGATCACGGCGAGCGGCGTGCGCTCGGCCATGGTCATGGCTTCGCCGCGGAAACCGGCGTAGTCCATCGTGGTGATCGCCACGTCGGCAACGGGCACCTGCCACGGGCCGACCATCTGGTCGCGCGCGGTCGTGCCGCCCACCGAGCGGTCGCCAATGGTAATCAGGAACGACTTGCTGGCCACCGTGGGATGGCGCAGCACGCTCACCGCGACTTCCGACAACGTGACGCCCGTGACGTCGACCGGCAGCAGCGTCTTCTCGACGTGCTTCACATCGCGATGCATGCGCGGCGCTTTGCCGAGCAGCACTTCCATCGGCATGTCGACCGGTTGGTGCGCGTTGTCGTCTTTCTGTTCGGTGTCGATCAGCTTCAACTGACGTTCGTTGGTCGCCGTGCCGATCACCGCGAACGGGCAGCGCTCGCGTTCGCAGATGGCCTGGAATTCGGCCAGATCGGCCGGCGCAATCGCCAGCACATAGCGCTCTTGTGCTTCGTTCGACCAGATCTCGCGCGGCGACAGACCGCTTTCTTCGAGCTGGATCTTGCGCAGTTCGAAAATCGCGCCCTTGCTTGCGCCGTCCACCACTTCCGGGAACGCGTTCGACAGACCGCCCGCGCCCACGTCGTGAATGCTGAGGATCGGGTTTTTCTCGCCCAACTGCCAGCAGGCGTTGATGACTTCCTGCGCGCGCCGTTCGATTTCCGGGTTGCCACGCTGCACCGAGTCGAAGTCGAGCTCGGCGGTGTTCGTGCCGGTCGCCATCGAACTGGCCGCGCCGCCGCCCATGCCGATGCGCATGCCCGGGCCGCCGATCTGGATCAGCAGCGAGCCTTCCGGCAGATCGTGCTTGTGGGTGTGCTGATCCGAGATGTTGCCGATACCACCGGCGATCATGATCGGCTTGTGGTAGCCGCGCACGACGCCCGCCACGTTCTGCTCGTAGGCCCGGAAGTACCCGCCCAGGTTCGGCCGGCCAAATTCGTTGTTGAACGCCGCGCCGCCGAGCGGCCCGTCGATCATGATCTGCAGCGGCGAGGCGATGCGATCCGGGCGGCCATACACGCCCTGGGCGTCGGCCGGGTTGCGGTGGCCGACCGGCTGCACGGCGTCACGAGCGTTTTCCCATGCTTCGCGCGCATCCGGCAAGTCGAGGTTCGACACGGTGAAACCCGCCAGACCGGCCTTCGGACGCGCGCCGCGGCCGGTCGCGCCTTCGTCGCGGATTTCGCCGCCCGCGCCGGTCGCCGCCCCCGGGAACGGCGAGATCGCGGTCGGGTGATTGTGCGTCTCCACCTTCATGAGCGTGTGCGTCAGCTCGGTGTGGCGGCCGTAGTGCTCGGCCAGCTCGCCTGCGCTATCAGTCTGCCCCGGCTTGCGCGGGAACCAGCGTTCGGCCACGCCGCCCGCCATGATCGCCGAGTTATCCGAATACGCGACGATCGTGCCTTGCGGATTGAGCTTCTCGGTGTTGCGGATCATGTTGAACAGGGAGATGTCCTGCTTCTCGCCGTCGATGGTCCAATCCGCGTTGAAAATCTTGTGGCGGCAGTGCTCGCTGTTGGCCTGCGCGAACATCATCAGTTCGACGTCGGTCGGATTGCGGCCGAGCTTCGTGAAGGCGTCGACCAGATAGTCGATCTCGTCGTCCGCGAGCGCGAGGCCCAGTTCCGCGTTGGCCGTTTCCAGCGCGCCGCGCCCGTGGCCCAGCACGTCGACGGTTTGCAGCGGCTTGGCCGGCAGTTCGTCGAACAGATGCATGGCGTGCTCGCGCGACGGCGCCACGCTCTCGGTCATGCGGTCGTGCAGCGCGGCCACCACGGCCTCGCGTGCTTCGTCGGAAAGGGTTTTCTTGCCGCCCAGCAGGCCGCTCTTGAGCGTGACCGTATATTCGACGCCGCGCTCGATGCGCCGCACCTGCGTGAGACCGCAGTGGTGCGCGATATCCGTCGCCTTGCTGGCCCACGGCGACACCGTGCCGAACCGGGGCACCACGAGGAACGTCTCGGCGGCGCCGCGCTCCTTCGCGTCGGCGAACGGATCGCCGTAGTGCATCAGCGCCTCGATCTTCGCGCTGTCTTCAGCCGCAAGCGGCGTTTGCGAATTGACGAAGTGCAGATACTGTCCGCGCACACCGGTGATGTTGGGATCGATGCGCGTAAGCGTCTCGAGCAGGCGGGTTTGACGGAAATCGGAGAGGGCCGAAGCGCCGGGGAAACACGAGAAGTGGGCCATGGACTTGACGTTGCGTCTATGAGTCGCGCGTGCAGGCGACGTGAGGCGAAAGGGAAGTCCGAGATTATACCCCGGGAAGACCCTCCAGCGCCCCTGCCAGAAGCGTCCGGGTGGCGTGTCCGTGGCGTTTTGGCGAGCGTCGGGACGCACGGCCGGCCGTTTTCGGGATACTCCCGCGCCTGCGCGCCTGACCTGTTTGACTGATATCATTCGGCCTTTCATCAGATCGGCGCAGAAGCCTTCGTCTGCGCCGCATGCCACGCCTACGGGGAACGCCTGCCACTCGTGTTCCGCCGGCAAATCGAATCAAACATGGATGTCATCGTCATTGGCGGCGGAATTGCGGGCGTCGCCACCGCTTATCAGTTGCGTGCTGCCGGCCACCGCGTATGCGTAGTCGAACGCTTTGCGACGGTCGCGCAAGGCGCGACCTACGGCCACGGCGGCACCGTGCTGCCCACGCCGCTCGACGTCTGGTTTGGCCCGACCTTCATGCACAGCCGCCAGGGCGCCAAAAGCGGCGTGATCCGCAAGACGGGGTTTAACGGCGCCGCGCGCCTGTTCGAAAAGCAGTTGTCCAGCTGGCAGGAACCGCAGGCCTTCAGCCGGCAATATGGGCTGCTGCGGCCGCTGATCGAGGCCTCGCGCGACGCGATGGCTGACGTGGAAGCCCGGTTCGGACTCGAATTCGAACAGTCGAACGGCGTGCTGTACCTCACGCGCTCGGCGCAGGAATGGCAGCAGACCCAGCCGGCGCTCGAGTCGCTGCGCCAATACGAAGTCCCGCACCACGTGCTGACGCCCGCCGAGTGCGCCGCGTTCGAACATTCGGTGCCGACCGACCCGGAGTTCGCCGGCGGCGTCCTGTTCGATCAGGAACGCACCGCGAACTGCCCGCTCTTCACCAAGCTCATCAAGCAGACGCTCGACACCCAGGGCGGCGTCCAGTTCATGCTGAACCGCGAAGTCGAGGCCATCCGGCTCGACGGGCAACGCGCCGCCGTCGAACTGGCGCCGCGGCTGGGCGAACTCACCTCGAGCCGCGAAGTCGACGTGATCAACGCCGATGCCATCGTGGTCGCGGCCGGTACCGGCACGCTGCCGCTGCTTGAGCGGCTCGGCTTGCGCGTGCCGTTGCATCCGTTGCGCCTGCATACGCTGTCCGCGCCGATTGCCCATGAGGAATGCGCGCCGCATGTGGCGATCGTCGATGCCGTGAAGCGCATCACCATCACCCGCATGAACCACCGGCTGCGCATCGCCGGCGGCGCGGTGCTGCAAGGCGCCGGCCAGGCCGACAAGCCGCTCTCCGAAGCGGTCACCAAGGATGCTCTGGCGCTGCTCGGCCAGGCCACGCACGACTGGATTCCAGGCGCGGCCAAAATTTCGGCGGCGCTGTCGTGGGATGGACTCAAGCTGCTGTCGCCGGATGGCTTGCCGCTGGTCGGCAATGCGTTGCATCCGCGCCTGTTCGTCAACGCCGGGCATGGACCGGCCGGCTGGGGACTCGCTTGCGGGGCCGCCAGGCTGGTGGCGGATCTGATCGGCGGCGTCACGCCGGAACTGCCGGCGGACACGCTCGCCGCGTTGCGGCCGGAGCGCTTCGGGCGCTGAGGCGAGGCTGGCGGGTTCAGGGTGGCCTGGCTGAAGGAAGCTCGGGCTGAGGCGGGTTTGGGCCGGCCCGCCTGGACTCACCGAGGCTCGTGGAGACTCCGACTGAGTTGAACGCTTGCCGAACCGCCCCACCACTGCGCACGCATTCATCTACCATGGCAGTTCCATACCGTCCGGGGACATGCCCTGGGTGAAGGCCTGGGTCAATGCCTCGCGGCAACGCCCGGGCTCCACGCTCGGAGTCGACGCCCCGGGCAACGCTCGAGACTGCCATGACTGAAGCCACCCCTGCCGCGCATGCCGCACCCGCCGCGCCCGCTGCACGCTCCCTTGCCTCCGAACTGCTGAACCCGCACGATCTCCCGCTCGCGCTTTATAGCGTCGCCGAGTTGCGCGCGATCGAGGCCGATGCCATGGCCGGCTTGCCGCCGCATACACTGATGGCGCGTGCCGGCCACGCCGCCGCCCGCTTTCTGCGCGAGCAGATCGCGCACGACAACGCAGCCGCAGCCGCAGCGTCTGCCACGGCCACGGTCTGGATCGCAGCGGGCCTCGGCAATAACGGCGGCGACGCGCTGGTGCTTGCCGCCGAATTGCAGCGCGCGGGCATCGCGGTAGAAGTCTGCATGCCGGTCGAGGTCAAACCGGACGACGCCCGCTGGGCACTCGCCGAGGCGCGCGCCGCCGGCGTAGCGATCACGGCTGCCCCGCCCGCATCGTTCGAACGCTACGGCTGGCTGGTCGACGGCATGTTCGGCATCGGCCTCGCGCGGCCGCTCGAAGGCATCTTCGCGAGCCTCGCGCACAGTCTGTCGCAACGCGCGAGGCAAGGCCGGGTGCTGGCGCTCGACGTCCCGAGCGGGCTCGACAGCGACACCGGCAACGTGGTCGGCGCAGGCGCCGCAGTGCGCGCCACGCATACCGTCACCTTCATCGGCGCGAAGCCGGGTCTCTTCATGGCCTCGGGACGCGACCTGGCGGGCATCGTGACGCTCGCGCCGATCGGCGTGGAACGCGTGACCAGCGCCGCCCGCACGGCGGTGCAACTGAATGCCCCGGCGCTCTTCGCCCGCTTCCTGCCGGCGCGCGATTTCTCGACCAACAAGGGTTCCTTCGGCAGCCTCGCGGTGGTCGGCGGCGACACCGGCATGTGCGGCGCGCCGATCCTTGCGGCGCGCGCCGCGCTGCACACCGGCGCGGGAAAAATCCACGTCGCGCTGCTCGGCGCGGGCGCCCCGCCCTACGATCCGCCGCATCCGGAACTGATGCTGCATCCCGTCGACGATCTGCCGCTCGACAAGATGGACGCGCTGGCGATCGGCTGCGGCATGGGCAACCGCGAGCGCGCCAGCCAGGTGCTCAACGACGTGCTGGCGCTCGATGTCCCCAAACTGCTCGATGCCGACGCCTTGAACCTGCTGGCCGTGGATGCCTCACTGGCGGCCCGGGTCGCGGCGCGCGGCGCGCAGGGCGACCCGTGCGTGCTTACGCCGCATCCGCTCGAAGCGGCACGCCTGCTCGGCTGCGACGCGCCCGCCGTGCAGCGCGACCGGCTGGCCGCGGCGCGCGCCCTGACGGCGCGCTTTGCCAGCGTGATCGTGCTGAAGGGAACCGGCACGGTCATCGCCGCGCCGGATGGCCGGTTTGCCGTCAATCCGACCGGCAACGCCGCGCTCGCGACAGGCGGCACGGGTGACGTGCTTGGCGGCATCATTGGCGCCTTGCTGGCGCAGCGCTTGCCGCCATACGAGGCGGCGTTGGCGGGCGTCTATCTGCACGGCCTCGCCGCCGACACGCTGACGGCGCAGGGCGACGGTCCGGCCGGCCTGACAGCGGGCGAACTGGCGCCGATGGTGCGCAAGTTGCTCAACCGGATGTTCTATTCGGGTTGAGCCGCGTGCGGTGGCGCCTCCCGGGAATGCCTCCGCCACCTTAAACCCCGCCGCCATCCCGCTATCTGGACGCGCCGCCCAACTCCCTGCCCGCTTCGCGCCAAGGCCGCTATACTGAATGACTGCGCTGACCGGCCGGGAACCGTTGCGAACCCGAAGCCCGACAGCGCGCCAGAGCATCCCCGCGGCCGCGCTTTGCGCACTGCCTTTCATTCGTGCCCCTTCGTTAGACGGACGATCCCATGACGTTGAACTCGCTCCCCGCCTGGTCCTCGCTGCAAGCCCATTACGAACAGATTCGCGATGCGCATATGCGCGACTGGTTCGCCCCGGCGAACGATCCCGCTCCGACCCGTGCCGAACGCTTCGCGTTTTCCGGCGCAGGTCTTACGGCCGATTTCTCGAAGCATCGCATCACCGACGCAACCCTCAAGCTGCTCGTGCAGGTGGCGCGTGAAGCCGGTGTCGAAAAACGCCGCGACGCGATGTTCGCCGGCGAAATCGTCAATCCGACGGAAGGCCGCGCCGTCCTGCACACCGCGCTGCGCGCGAGCGATCCGAAGGCGCCGTTTCACGCCGAGGTCATGGCGGAGCGCGCCAAGATGGCTGCGTTTTCCGACCAGGTGCGCAGCGGCGCCTGGACCGGCTATACCGGCAAGCGGATCCGCTATGTGGTGAACATCGGCATCGGCGGCTCGGATCTCGGTCCGAAGATGGTCGTGCACGCGCTGCACCACCTGGCCACGCCAGAGATCAAGAGCTACTTCGTGTCGAACGTCGACGGCGCCGATCTGTACCGCGTCCTTCAGGAGATCGATCCGGAAGAGACGCTCGCCATCATCGTTTCGAAGACCTTCACCACACTCGAAACCATGACGAACGCGCGCTCGCTGCGCGACTGGTTCATCGAGAAAGGTTGCCCGGAAAGCGCGCTGGCGAAACACTTCGTCGGCGTGTCGGCGAATCCGGCCGAGGTCGTCAAGTTCGGCATCGCGAAAGAGAACGTCTTCGAGATGTGGGACTGGGTAGGCGGGCGCTATTCGCTGTGGTCGGCGGTCGGCCTGTCGATCATGATCGCAATCGGCCCGAAGCAGTTCGACGAACTGCTCGCCGGCGCGAACGACATGGACCAGCACTTCCGCGACACGCCGCTCGAACGCAACCTGCCGGTGCTGATGGGCATGATCGGCATCTGGTATCGCAACTTCTTCGGCTCGCAAAGCTATCTGGTGGCGCCGTATTCCGAGGCAATGCACTATCTGCCGTCGTATCTGCAGCAACTGGAGATGGAGAGCAACGGCAAGTCCGCGCGGCTCGACGGCGCAATGGTCGACTACCCCACTTCAGCCGTGACGTGGGGCGAACCGGGCACGAACGGCCAGCACGCCTTCTTCCAGATGCTGCACCAAGGTCCGACGATCGTGCCGATCGACTTCGTCGCCGTGCTCACGCCCGAGCATCCGCTGGTCAGCCATCATCCGAAGCTGCTGGCTAACTGCTTCGCGCAAAGCGAAGCGCTGATGCTGGGCCGCACGCTGGAAGAAGCGAAGAAGGTGGCGGGTCCGGACAAGCCGGAACTCGCACCGCACCTGGTGTTCCCGGGCAATCGTCCCACCAGCACGCTGATCCTCGAGGCGCTCACGGCGCGTTCGCTCGGCGCGCTGATCGCGCTCTACGAACACAAGGTGCTGGTGCAGGGAACGGTGTGGAACATCAACTCGTTCGACCAATGGGGCGTCGAGTTGGGCAAGATCCTCGGCAAGGTAGTCGAGGCCGATCTGACCTCGGCGAGCGTCGACGGCGGCAAGCACGACTCGTCGACCTCGGCGCTGATCGCCCGGGCGCGTGCGGCTTTGAAGCGTTGAGTCTGTGAGATGCGCGGCGATGGCTTCCTGAGCGTCGCCCGCTGATTTTTTGCCATTGCAAAGCGGGCCGTCGACGGCCCGCTTTTCTTTTGCGCGGCTTCATTCAGCTCTCAGGCGAGCCGCCCCGCCTCGATCGTCACCGTGGTATCGCAACGACGCGCGAGTTCGATGTCGTGCGTGACCAGAATCAAGGTTGCGCTGTTGGCCCGGTTCATCTCGAACATCAGATCGATGACCGCGTGTCCGGTTGCGGCGTCGAGACTGCCGGTGGGTTCATCGGCAAACAGAATAGCCGGATGGGTGACAAAGGCGCGTGCAAGTGCGACACGTTGCTGCTCGCCCCCCGACAACAGCTTGGGATAGTGACGGGTGCGCTGTCCCAGTCCCACCTGTTCGAGCAGGCCACGCGCACGCGCGGCGGCATCGCGCGTCGTGATGCCGCCTTGCAACTCCAGCGGCAAGGTCACGTTCTCGAGCGCCGTCAAATGCGGCATCAACTGAAACGACTGGAACACGAAGCCGACCGAGCCGTTGCGCAACGCCGCGCGCTCGTCCTCGCTCAACTCGGTGAGTTCCTGGCCCAGCAGCCGAACCGACCCTGAGGTCGCGCTGTCCAATCCTGCGAGCAAACCTAGCAGCGTAGACTTGCCGGACCCGGATGCGCCGACAATGGCCACGCTGCTGCCGCCTTCGATTGAAAGATCGATATGATCAAGAATCGTTAGCTCGCCCGTTGCATCCTTAACCCTCTTGCACAACCCCCGCACTTCGATGACTGGATCAGTTTTCTTTTGCATGGTGAGGCGTAGGTTGAAAGTGCGCCTGACGGCGCCGCGCGCCGCCGCGTTGAACACAGCCTTCGGCATGGTCATGCTGGCCGCGACGCTGCCGCTCGCGGCTCATGCCGCCACGCCACCGGAGACGGCAAAACCCGTCATCATGGTGCTCGGCGACAGCATCTCCGCCGAGTACGGCCTGCCGCACGACACGGGTTGGGTAGCGCTCATGCGCGAGCGTCTGGCGAGTGAGCGCATCGATTATAGCGTTGCGAACGCAAGCATCAGCGGCGACACCACCAGCGGAGGACGCGCCCGCATGCCCGAGCTGATGCTGCGGCTCAAGCCCAGCATCGTGATTGTCGAGCTGGGCGCCAACGACGCGCTGCGCGGCGTCCCGCTTTCGACCACCGAAGACAACTTGCGCACGATCGTCGAAGAAGCACAACAAGGTCATGCGAAGGTCGTGCTGGTCGGCATGTACGTGCCACCCAATTACGGCCCGGACTACACCCAAAAGTTCCACGGTCTGTATGAACAGTTGTCGAAGGAACTCCACACGTCGCTCGTGCCGTTCCTCCTCGCAGGCATCGCGGACAAACCGGAAATGTTCCAGTCCGATCAGATGCATCCCACCCAGCAGGCACAGCCCGTGCTACTCGATAACGTGTGGACGACACTCAAACCCCTGCTGCACAGCAGCTCCTCACACTGACAAGGCTCTTACATCTTGTTGCGAACGAACGAGGAACGTGGCCGGGGAAGGTCGATCAGACACTTTCGCTAACCGCGAAATCCGGCTCGTCTCGAGCGCTTTTGTGAGGAGATAACGTGAAATACCTACCGCTTATCGCTTTGACCGTGGCCATTTCTGCCTGCGCCGCCCAACCGCCGGCTGGCGTGCAATCCGTTGGACAAAGCCAGCAACCGCCTAAAGTCGTCGCGCAATGTATTGCCCAGAAGTGGGCTGACGGCTCGCAACAACAGGTCGTCTCGCAGGACACCCTGGCAAACGATCAGGCACTCGACGTTTATGTGCCGGGCCAGCAACCACCTAACGGCGCAGCGGCTATCGTACGCCCGGCCTACACCGGCACGGGCTCATGGGTCGGTTTCCGTTCCGGCGGCGCTGCCGGAAGCGACGCAACCGGCGCGATCACCGGCTGCCTATAAGGCTGCCTTAACGCCCCCCTTCAATCCCTCTGGCGCTGCGTGCGCCGGATAAGAAAAAACCCCGCAAATTTGCGGGGTTTTTTGTACTCGCTGGCGGCGCACGCCGCTCATGCGACGGCGCAGCTTCGCTTAGTCGCCGCCCGCTTGCGCGCTATCCAGCGAGCCATAGAACTTGACCTTCGAGCGAGCGCGCAACGCCTGGACATAGGCTTCAACCTCGGACTGCGCCTCGGCCTGAGCGATCTGCTGTTGCGCGGCGACCAGACGCTGCGGGTCGATCGGCGCACCCGGCACCACGGCATTCACGCGATATACCGCATAGCCCGCATCGCCCAGATCCACACCCACGTAAGCCGGCAATTTTTGCGCATCGGCCTTGTAGATTGCGCTCAGTGCCGCAGGCGGCAAGCCTTGTGCGTCGTTGCGCGAGACCTTCAGCGGCGCCGAGAAGCCGGTGCTTGCATTCGACTTCTGCAACTCGGCGAGTTTCGCGATGCCGTCCTTATGCGCCAACTCGTCCGCCTGAACGGCGATAACCTTCTGGCGCACCGCGTCCTTGACCGTGTCGAGCGGAGGCACGGCAGCCGGCTTGTAGTCGGTGACGTGAGCTGCGATCAACGTGTTGTTGCCGACATCGATGGCTTGCGTGTTGTTATGCGCCTGAACCGAGTCATTCGCAAACACGGCGCTCAGGAACTTGGCGTTGTTCAGCGGGCTGCCCGGCGGCAACGCTGCGTTCGGTTGCGGCGTCACCGTGGCGGTCTGGATCTGCAGCTTGTATTTGTCGGCTGCCGGTTGCAGGCTCTTGGCCTGCTCATACACCACCGACGTAAAGCCATCCGAATCGTCGCTGAATGCCTTGCCCGCCAGTTGCGTCTTCAGATCCTTCGCGATAGCGTCCTTCACCGTGTCGAACGGCTGCGTGACCGACGGCTTCACGTCCGTCGCCTTCAGGATCAGATAGCCCACGTCTGTCGGCACGACGTCGCTGATCTCGTCCTTCTTCAGCTTGAACGCGGCGTCGTCGAACGCCTGGCCACCGGCCATCATGTTGCGGCCGAAGTAGCCGAGGTCGCCGCCCTTCGAGGCCGAAGCCGGGTCTTGGGAGCTCTGCTCAGCCACCTTCGCGAAGTCGTCCGGGTGCGCCTTGACTTGCGCCAGCAGCGCGTCCGCCTTCTGCTTCGCCTTGGTCTTGTCGTCCGCGCTTGCGTTCGGCGCAACCGCGACCAGGATCAGGCTCGCACGCATTTGCGCAGCGGTCTGATAGTGGGCGATGTTGTCGTCATAGAACTTCTTCAGATCGGCATCCGTGGGTTGCAGACCTGCGGCCAGCGCCGCCGGCGACATCACCAGATACTGAATGGTGGCCGTAGCGGGCGTAGCGAAATCGTTGCGATGCGCGTCGTAGTAGGCCTGCAATTGCGCGTCAGTCGGCTGCACCTTCGCCACGTAGTCGTGAGGATTGAATGCCAGCCCCTGCACTTCGCGCTGCTGCTCGGCAAGCACGGTCAGATTCTGCGCGAGCGTCTTCGACGTAAAGGCGCTGCCCTCGATGCTGCCCGGCAACTGCTGCGTGGCCAGCGTGTAGCGCACGCGCTCGTCATATTGATCGGGCGTCATGCCCTGCATGGCGAGCAGTTCCTTGTAGCGGTTCACATCGATGGAACCGTCAGGATTCTTGAGCGACGAGATGACCGGATCGCTCAGCAACGTGCGGCGCACCGCGTCGTCCGAGGCGGTCAGATGCAAACGCTGCGTTTCATCGGCCAGCACGCGCTGCTCGATCAGACTGTCGAGCATTTCCTTGCGGCGCTCGGGCGTATCGAACATCTTCGCGTCGAACTGTCCACCGAGCATCTGGCGCGCTCGATCCAGCTGCTGACGCATCGCGTCGTCGTACTCGGCCCGGGTGATCTTGTGACCGTTGACGCTGGCGACGTTTGCACTTTCGTCAAAGAAGCCACGGAAGCCTTGAATACCCACAAAACCCAACCCCGGTACGATGACCAGGATGAGCATGAACATCATCAGGCGTTTGTGATTGCGGAAGAAATCGAGCATGCGTTAAGGATGCCAAAAACGGAACGCCCGATCTTACAACAGCGGGCAATAAAAAAGGCGAACCGGAGTTCGCCTTTCAAGGATACTGGCGGAGTGGACGGGACTCGAACCCGCGACCCCCGGCGTGACAGGCCGGTATTCTAACCGACTGAACTACCACTCCTTATACAACTGTGTGCTGCTTGCCGAACCGGGAACTGGTGGGTGCTGAGAGGCTCGAACTCCCGACCTACGCCTTGTAAGGGCGCCGCTCTACCAACTGAGCTAAGCACCCGCTCCGCGATTCTGCCCGCTGCTTGATGTGGTGCCGCGCTTTCAGGCCGTTCAACTTTCGGGTTTCTCAACCCCAAGCTTTCCAGCCTTTAAACCGCGCCACCCTGAAGCAGCAAGTCGATTAGTTTAGCGCATCTTTTAGCGCTTTGCCAGGCCTAAATTTCGGCACCTTGGCCGCCTTGATCTTGATCGCGGCACCCGTGCGCGGATTGCGACCGGTGCGCGCCGTACGCTTGCCGACCGCGAACGTACCGAAGCCGACCAGCGTCACCGAACCGCCCTTCTTCAAGGTCCCTTTGACGCCACCGATCACGGCATCAAGCGCACGCCCTGCCGCCGCTTTCGAAATGTCGGCTTGCTGTGCGATGTGATCGATCAATTCCGTTTTATTCATTCCAACCCCCGAGAATATTATTGGGCAATCGTAATGGCGCTTCGTAGCGCCAGGTACCAACGCGGCACGGCAAGGACGCCGAGCCAGCCAATTAGAATTGGCCGAAACCCTTGTGTCAAGCGGGGTTGCGCCGGATTAGCAGGCACTTCGGCGCACCATTTGATCACCAAATCTTGCAGTCGCTGAATACGGGGGTAACTCATCGATCGAGTCCAGCGATTTTTGGCCCAGAGAATGGGAAACCAAAGGCAAAACGCGAGGCGCCGCATATGGCGCATTCAGCCCGGATAACAAAAAACCCGCGGGCTATGCCGCGGGTTTTTTGTTGATGCGAAGACTGCGTACGGCAGGGACTCGCTTAATGCTTCACCACTTCCGTTGCGGCGTCTTTGCCGGCCTCCGCCGCGACCGGCGCAGCAGGCTTCGGCTCTTCGTCCGGCAACGGTTGCGGCACACGTTCGAGTGCAAGTTCGAGCACCTTGTCGATCCAACGGACCGGCACGATCTCGATTGCATTCTTCACGTTGTCCGGAATCTCCGTCAGATCCTTGGTGTTTTCTTCCGGAATCAGCACCAGCTTGATGCCGCCGCGATGCGCTGCGAGCAGCTTTTCCTTCAGGCCGCCGATCGGCAACACTTCACCACGCAGCGTGATTTCGCCCGTCATCGCGACATTGGCGCGCACCGGAATACCGGTCAGCACCGACACCAGCGCGGTCGTCATCGCGATACCGGCGGACGGACCGTCCTTCGGCGTCGCGCCTTCCGGCACGTGAATGTGAATGTCCTGCTTCTCGAACGCTTCGTCCTTGACACCCAGGCGGCGCGAGCGCGAACGGACCACCGTGCGTGCCGCTTCGACGGATTCCTTCATCACGTCGCCGAGCGAACCTGTGCGAGTCACATTGCCCTTACCCGGCATCACCGCGGCTTCGATGGTCAGCAGATCGCCGCCCACTTCCGTCCACGCGAGACCCGTGACCTGGCCGACCTGGTTTTCCTTCGCTGCCAGACCGAAGTCGTACTTGCGCACGCCGAGGAAGGTGTCGAGATTGGTACCGTCGACCTTCACCGCGCCTTCCGCCTTCTTCAGCAGAAGCATCTTCACGACCTTGCGGCAGATCTTCGAGATTTCACGCTCGAGCGAACGCACGCCCGCTTCACGCGTGTAGTAACGAATGATGTCGCGGATCGCAGTTTCCGTGACGTCGACCTCGCCTTCCTTCAGGCCGTTGTTCTTCTTCTGCTTCGGCAACAGATAGCGTTGCGCGATGCTGACCTTCTCGTCTTCCGTGTAACCCGACAGACGGATCACTTCCATCCGGTCGAGCAGCGGCGGCGGAATGTTCAGCGAGTTCGACGTCGCCACAAACATCACGTCCGACAGATCGAAGTCGACTTCGACGTAGTGGTCAGCGAACGTATGGTTCTGCTCCGGATCAAGCACTTCCAGCAATGCCGAGGACGGGTCGCCGCGGAAATCCTGGCCCATCTTGTCGACTTCGTCGAGCAGGAAGAGCGGATTGCGCACGCCGACCTTGGTCAGGCTTTGCAGGATCTTGCCGGGCATCGAACCGATGTAGGTCCGGCGGTGGCCGCGAATCTCGGCCTCGTCGCGCACGCCACCGAGCGCCATACGCACGAACTTGCGATTCGTTGCGCGTGCAATCGATTGACCCAGCGACGTCTTGCCGACACCCGGAGGCCCAACGAGGCAGAGGATCGGCGCTTTCACCTTATCCACGCGTTGTTGGACAGCAAGATATTCGAGAATGCGTTCTTTGACTTTCTCGAGACCGAAGTGGTCTTCGTCGAGCACGCGTTCCGCATTCGAGAGGTCGTTGTTGACCTTGCTCTTCTTGCGCCACGGCAAGCCGATCAGCGTGTCGATGTAGTTGCGCACGACGGTGGCTTCCGCCGACATCGGCGACATCAGCTTGAGCTTCTTCAGCTCGGCGTCCGCCTTTTTCTTGGCTTCCTTCGGCATGCGCGCGGCGGTGATGCGCTTCTCGAGTTCCTCGAGATCCGCACCCTCTTCGCCTTCGCCCAATTCCTTCTGGATGGCCTTGACCTGTTCGTTCAGGTAGTACTCGCGCTGGCTCTTCTCCATCTGGCGCTTCACGCGCCCGCGGATGCGCTTTTCCACCTGCAGGATGTCGATCTCGGCTTCGAGTTGCGCGAGCAGATGCTCGAGGCGCTCGATGACCGGGAACATCTCGAGGATGTGTTGCTTCTGATCGAGCTTGAGCGGCAGATGCGCGGCGATTGTGTCGGCCAGACGGCCGGCTTCGTCGATGCCCGAAAGCGAAGTCAGAATCTCCGGCGGGATCTTCTTGTTCAGCTTCACGTACTGGTCGAACTGCGACACGATCGCGCGGCGCAGCGCTTCGGTTTCAGCGCTGTCGGCGTGGTCGGGTTCGAGCGGCATGACTTCGCACGAAAACTGCGTTTCCTGCTCTTCGATCGAGAGCGTCTTCGCGCGCTGCAAGCCTTCGACGAGCACCTTCACGGTGCCGTCCGGCAGCTTCAGCATTTGCAGGATGTTGGCAATACATCCTACTTCGTACATGTCCTTTTCGGTCGGCTCATCTTTCGCAGCCGTCTTCTGGGCGACGAGCATGATGTGCTTGCCGCCTTCCATCGCTGCTTCGAGAGCCTTGATCGACTTCGGGCGGCCTACGAAGAGCGGAATCACCATGTGCGGGAAAACGACTACATCACGCAGCGGGAGCAGCGGGAGCGTAGTGCGTTCCGGCGGAAGGAGTTGGGTTCCTGACATTTCATTTCCCCATGAGTGGTATCAGTTCGTTCGATAGGTGAGGCCTGCAAAAACGATTACAAGCCTCCGCGTGTGGGAAAAGTTCAGTGACTCCAAAGGAAACACAACCATCCTAACCCAAGATAAACAAAAAAGCCGTTCACGTTGCCATGAACGGCTTTTTTTGCAGAACTCGTCAAGCCGATCAATTCGAACCCGCGACCTTCGGCGCGTCTTCGTAGATCAGCAGCGGTTTGCCGTCGCCATCAATGACGTTGTCGTCAATGATGACCTTGCTAACGCCTTTCATGGCCGGCAATTCGTACATCACGTCCAGCAATGCCTGTTCCAGGATCGAACGCAGACCGCGCGCGCCCGTCTTGCGACGAATCGCCTTACGGGCCACCGCCTGCAACGCACCCGGACGAATCTCGAGCTCGACGCGTTCCATATTGAACAGCTTGTGATACTGCTTCACGAGCGCGTTCTTGGGTTCGACGAGAATCTTCATCAGTGCGGCTTCGTCGAGCTTGCCGAGCGTGGCGACCACCGGCAGACGGCCGATCAGTTCAGGGATCAAACCGAACTTGATCAGATCTTCCGGCTCCACTTCGCGCAGCACTTCGCCCGCATCGCGGTCCTGCTTGCTCTTGACGCTGGCGCCAAAGCCAATGCCGGTCTTTTCCGTACGGTCGACGATGACCTTTTCGAGGCCGTCGAACGCGCCACCGCAAATGAACAGAATATTGGTGGTGTCGACCTGGATGAAGTCCTGGTTCGGATGCTTACGGCCACCTTGCGGCGGCACCGACGCCATCGTGCCTTCAACCAGTTTCAGCAAGGCCTGCTGAACACCCTCGCCCGACACGTCGCGCGTGATGGACGGGTTATCCGACTTGCGGCTGATCTTGTCGATTTCGTCGATGTAGACAATGCCGCGCTGGGCCTTGTCGACTTCGTAGTTGCAGTTCTGCAGGAGCTTCTGAATGATGTTCTCGACGTCTTCGCCGACATAGCCGGCTTCCGTCAGCGTCGTTGCATCGGCAATGACGAACGGGACGTTCAGCAGGCGGGCGAGCGTCTGTGCGAGCAAGGTCTTGCCGGAACCGGTCGGGCCGATCAGCAGGATGTTGCTCTTCGACAGTTCGATTTCATCCTTCTTGTCGAGGTGCTTGAGACGCTTGTAGTGGTTGTAAACAGCCACTGCAAGAATCTTCTTCGCGCGTTCCTGCCCGATGACGTACTGGTCGAGAATTTCGCGGATTTCCTGCGGACTCGGCAGATCGGACTTGGACAAGCCCGCTTCAATGCCCGCACCTGCAGCCTCATCGCGAATGATTTCGTTGCACAGGTCGATACATTCATCGCAGATGAAGACCGACGGGCCCGCAATCAGCTTTTTGACTTCATGCTGGCTCTTGCCGCAGAACGAGCAATACAACAGCTTTTCGCTGTTAGAACCTTTTTTGTCCGCCATAGATGTGTGAGCCTCCGGACACTCGATTACATGATACGCCGTTTGCCCCTGCCTCGCAGTTGGGGCGAATGAGCAAAAGCAGTGACGGCGCTTGCCGCAGGCGTTTGGACGAATCTAATTATTTCACACCAAAAACGCGGTCGTTCTCGCCCTCAAAAAGGGCGAAAACGCGCCGGATCATGGACGCTTGTGCAGCACCTGGTCGACCAGACCGTACGCCTGAGCGTCATCGCCGGACATGAAATTGTCGCGGTCGGTGTCGCGTGCAATGCGTTCGACCGGCTGGCCCGTGTGATGGGAGAGCAGTTGGTTCAGCCGCTCCTTCAAGTACAGGATTTCACGTGCCTGGATCTCAATGTCCGACGCCTGACCGCGTGCGCCACCCAGCGGCTGGTGAATCATCACGCGTGCATTCGGCAGCGTGAAACGCTTGCCTTTCGCACCGGCCGCCAGCAGGAACGCACCCATGCTGGCCGCGAGGCCCATGCACAGTGTCGACACGTCCGGCTTGATGAACTGCATCGTATCGTAGATCGCCATCCCGGCCGAAACCGAACCGCCCGGGCTGTTGATGTAGAAGCTGATGTCCTTGTCCGGATTTTCGCTTTCCAGGAACAACAACTGCGCCACGACGAGGTTGGCCGTCTGGTCGTTCACTTCACCAACCAGAAACACCACACGCTCCTTCAGCAGACGCGAGTAGATGTCATACGAGCGCTCGCCACGGCCGCTCGTTTCCACGACGATCGGCACGAGTCCGAGCGCCTGCGCTTCGAGATCCCGCGACGACTGGGAGGTCAACGTGTCCAGCATTTGGGCGCGAAAAGTCATGCAATGGATCCTTGTCTGGGAATAGTTATTCGATGCCGGACAGGTGTGTACGACAGCGCCGTATTCAAGTGCGCAAAACCCAGCGCAACGCGATCAACACGACGTTCCAGAAAAAAACGGCGTGCGGGCCGTCGCTCCGACAGCCGGCACGCCGTTGCAGCGACGCTTACGCTTGCGCCGTTGCGCTTGCCAGTTCTTCGAAGCTCACTTCCTTGTCCGTCACCTTGGCCTTGCCGAGGACGAAATCGACGACGTTGGCTTCCACGACGTACGCTTCCATTTCTGCAAGGCGCTGCTGGTTGGAATAATACCAGCGGACGACCTCCTTCGGGTCTTCGTAGCTTTTCGCGAATTCGTCGACTTCGGCACGAATCTGCTCCGGCTTCGCCTGCAGGTTGTTGGCCTTGACCAGCTCGGCCAGCACGAGGCCCAGCTTGACGCGACGCTCCGCCTGTTCCTTGAACATTTCTACCGGGATCGGCGCGTCGGCGGCGTTCGGCACGCCACGTTGCGTCAGGTCCTGACGCGCCATTTCGACGAGGCGCTGCTGGTCCTGTTCGACCAGGGCGTTCGGCACGTCCAGTTCGGAAATCTTCAGCAGCGCGTCCATCACCTGGTTCTTGACGATGGATTGCGTGCGGCGCTTCGCTTCGCGTTCGAGGTTGTCCTTGATCTCCGCGCGCATCTTGACCAGATCGCCGTCTTCGATGCCGAGCGACTTGGCGAACTCAGCGTCGATTTCCGGCTGGTGCGGCCATTCGATCTTCTTCATCGTGATCGTGAACTGAGCCGTCTTGCCGGCCACGTCCTTGCCGTGATAGTCAGCCGGGAATGCCAGATCGAATTCCTTCGCTTCGCCGACCTTCAGGCCGAGCGCTGCTGTTTCGAATTCCGGCAGCATGCGGCCTTCGCCGAGCACGAACGCGAAATCATCGGCGCTGCCGCCCTGGAACACTTCACCGTCGATCTTGCCGACGAAGTCGACCGTGACGCGGTCGCCGTCTTTCGCTGCGGTGTCCGCACCGCCGTCGCCGTGCTCGCCCGTTTCGCCACGTGCGTGGAAATGCACGCGCTGCTTGCGCAGGATGTCCAGCGTGCGGTCGATTTCCGCTTCGCTGATGGTGGTCGTGGTGCGCTCGATCTCAGCCGTGGCGACGTCGCCCAGCTTGACTTCCGGGTAGACCTCGAAGGTCGCGTCGAAAGCGTAGTCGTTTTCTGCCGCGTCGGACTTCGGTGCGAAGCTCGGCTGGCCGGCTACGCGCAGGTTTTCAGCGCGGCTGATGTCGAAGAATTCCTTGCCGACCTTGTCGCTCAGCACTTCGGCTTCCACCTGGCCCGAATACTGTTGCGTGACCATCTTGAGCGGCACCTTGCCCGGGCGGAAACCCGGCATGCGCACGTTCTTCGCGAGTTGGCGGATACGCGAGTCCACTTCCTTCTGCACGGCGTCCTTCGGCAGGGAAATCGTTACGCGGCGTTCGAGCTTGCCGAGGTTTTCAACAACGTTAGCCATGGCTTCAATCGTCCTAAAATTATTCGAGCGAATCAGTTATCTTCTCGTGCTGCTTTTCGATGTCGCTTCGCTTCGAGCGTCACATCCATTCAGCGCCTGCGCCGCGGGCTTGCAGGCCACCGGCAGCACGGTTTGGGTCTAAAGAGCCGAATATTTTAGCAAACTATTCGCGCGCTTAGCCGGGATTCGATGGTTCGCGACCGTTTTTGTCCGCTTTCGGGCCGTTTTGGTGGTGCTTTGAGTCAACTTTGCGGCCGTCCTGGGATCGTTTGGGCGGCCTGCAGCCATCGCCGCCGCGGTTTGCCCGGGTCGCCGCGTTCGATGCCGGCTATGCCGTTCGACATATTCAGCCGCGCGCGGCATGCTGATAAGCTAGCGAACGCGTTCGGGCCCATGCCCGCCTGCACCGCCATCGCCTCGATTCCAACCATCCAGAGACACCATGCCGAACCCGTCGTCCGCGCCCATCGTCGTCATTGCTCCCGACTCTTTTAAAGGCTCGCTTAGCGCCGAACAGGTGGCGCTTGCCATTGCAACCGGCGTGACGCGCGCGCGGCCGGATGCCACGGTACGCATCTGCCCGATGGCCGACGGCGGCGAAGGCACGCTCGACGCCATGCTCACCGGTGGCGGCGAGCGCCGCGTGCTGACCGTGCGCGGCGCCGCGGGGCCGGTGCGCGAAGCGGCCACAGGCCTGCTCGCCGACGGCAGCGCGATTGTCGAGACGGCCGAGATCGTGGGCATTACCGACCCGGTCGGCATGGGCGTCCCGGTTGAAGCACGCAGCTCGCGTGGCATGGGCGAGGCGATTCGCGCCCTGCTCGATGCCGGCGTGCGGCGCTTTTTCGTCGCGCTCGGCGGCAGCAGCACCAATGACGGCGGCGCGGGCCTGCTGGCCGGTCTCGGCGTGAAACTGTTCGATGCCGAAGACCGGGAACTCGAGCCGACGCCGGAACAACTGGCCCGCCTCGCTCGCGTGGACGTCTCGCAACTCGACGCGCGGCTTGCCGATGCATCGTTCGTCGGCATGTCCGACGTGGACAATCCGCTCACCGGCGAACATGGCGCCACCGCGGTCTTCGGGCCACAAAAAGGCGTGCAGCCCGAGCAGATTGCAAGCGTCGACGCAGCCCTCGGCCGCTTCGCCGACCTGATCGAACCGGCGCTGCAGCGCACGGCGCGCAACCTGCCCGGCGCCGGCGCGGCCGGCGGCCTCGGTTTCGCGCTGCATATGCTCGGCGCGCAGTTCGAACCGGGCGCGGAGACGGTCGCACGGCTGATCGGTCTCGACGCCGCGCTCGCCGGAGCAGACTGGCTGATCACGGGCGAAGGCCGCTCCGACGTGCAGACGCTGCACGGCAAGGCGCCGTTCATCGCCTGTAGCCACGCGCGCGCCGCGGGCGTGCCGGCCACGCTATTGTCCGGCGGCGTCGACGCCGCCGCGCTGCCGCGCCTGTCCGAGCACTTCAGCGGCTGCTTCTCGCCGGCGCCCGGCCCCATCACGCTCGAAGTCGCGATCCGTGACGCGGCGCGGCTGCTCACTAACGAAGCCGAGCAACTGACGCGCCTGAAGTACGGCACGCGTTGACCCGTGCGGCGGTTGCGGCAACAATCACAGCGCCACTTCCGCCTCCACTCAAACTCGGGACGACCATGAAGGCCTCCGCCAAAGCCGGGCTCGAACAGTTTCTGACGTATCGCCTGCACGTCCTGAACAAGCTTGCCGAGCGCGGCATCGGCGAGCGCTACCAGGAAAAGCTCGGCGTGAGCGTGCCGGAGGCGCGCGTGATTGCGTCGGTGGGATCGTTCGGGCCTTTTTCGATCATGGATCTGGCGCGGCACGCCAACCTCGACAAAAGCCAGGCCAGCCGCGCTGCCGAAGCGCTCATCAAGCAGGGGCTCGTGCAGCGCGAGGCCAGCGAAGAAGACGGGCGCGTCGTACTGATTTCCCTGACGCCCGCAGGACGCGAGTTATATCGCAAGGTCATGCCCGTCGCCCGCAGGTGGAACGCCGATCTGTTCGATTGCCTTGATGAGGACGAGAAAGCGGCGTTCGGCGCGGCGCTCGACAAGATCATCGAGAGCGTGCAGACCCGCAGCGAGTAACGAGGGCCAACCCCGGAAGGCCGACCCCGGAAGACCAACCCCGCGAGCCAGTCCCATCAAGCAAAAAACCCCGCCAGTCATCGACTGGCGGGGTTCTCACAAATACATGGTGCGAGGAAGGGGACTCGAACCCCTACACCATTGCTGGCGTCAGGACCTAAACCTGGTGCGTCTACCAATTTCGCCATCCTCGCAGCCGGTCGAAGCGTTGGCACGCCGCGTCCGATGTCTGGCTAGCCCCCGTCTGCGCCCCGCCGGTCAAGCCGGTCCGGCACGTGTCCGAAAGCGTAAGCGCGAGATTCTAACCGATAGATTTGCGCTTGTCTGCATTTGCCGGACGTGGGTCGATGCTACAATTTTTGGCTAACGTACGCACGGCACGCGCGCCGTGCCGCCCCTGCTTCAGCCTCCCCACCACTCCATTCAAGTGAATTTCGACGAATATTGCCAGCAGAAGGCGGCGCCCCCCGGTTCGAGCAGCTACTACGCGCTCCGTCAGGCGCCCGCGGGACGCCAGCCGCTCCTGACCGCCCTGTTCGCGCTGCGCCGCGAATTCGAGGAGACGGTGAAGGAAACCAGCGATCCGGCCATTGGCCGCACCAAGCTCGCCTGGTGGCAGAACGAAATCGCCGCGCTGGCCGCGGGTACCCCTTCGCATCCGGTGTCGAAGGCGCTCGCGGCGCATCTGGGCGGCGGCGTGGAAGCGGCGTATCCGGCCTTGCAAACGCTGCTGGCGGGCTTCGAAATGGACCTCGACCAGGCCCGCTATCTCGACTACCCGAACCTGCGCCGCTATCTGCAAAGCGTCGGCGGCACGTTTGCCGCGCTGGTCGCACGCGCGAGCGCACGGCATCCCGCCGAGGCCGAAGCCTGGGCCGCGCCGCTCGGCCACGCGTTGATGCTGGCCCAGCTCGTCGCCGAACTCGGCAACGACGCGCGCCACGGGCGCATCTATATTCCGATCGACGAGATGCAGCGCTTCAACGTCACGGCGGCCGACCTGATCAACCGCAAATACAGCGAAGCCTTCACCGAACTGATGCGCTTTCAGACCAGCCGCGCACGCGATGCGATTCAAGCCGCGCTCGCCGCGTTGCCGGCCGGCGAGCGGCGCACGCAGCGCACCTTGCGCGCGCAAGGCGCGCTTGCGCTGGCGCAGCTCGACGAGATTGAACGAGACGGCTATCACGTGCTGCATCAGCGTATTGCGCTGACGCCTATCCGCAAGCTATGGATCGCGTGGCGCGCCGCGCGTCAGCGTTAGGCCGCTCCACTTAACCAGGCCGGTTGCGTGCGCAACATCCAACCAGCCCGCGACGCACCGCTCACGCACGCAGCAGCGGCACCGGCTCGAAGCGCTGTTGCAGGACAGCCGTAGCGTCGAGTCCCCACCACGGTCCGAGGATGGTCGCATAGAGCTGGCGGAAATCGACACCCACAGGCAAGTTGCCGCTTCCGTCCAGTTGCGTCAAAACGGGGGGCGCGCCGTACAGACCTCCGCGCACCCGTCCACCCATGACGAAATGCGGCGCGACGGTACCGTGATCGGTGCCGTTGCTCTGGTTCTCGCGCGGCCGGCGGCCGAACTCCGCATACGTCATCACCAGCGTATTGTCCCAGCGCCCCAGCTCGACCAGCGCCGACTTCATCGACGCGAATCCCTCCGCAAGCTGCTTGAGCAGCGCGGCCTGCTGGCCGGGCTGATTCTGGTGGGTATCGAAGCCGTTCAGCGTCAGCCGGATCACGGCCACGCCCTGCCCGTTCAGCGGCCGACCTTGCAGCGTGTCGCCGGCGGCGAGCACCTGCATCGCAGTCTTGATCGAGGTTCCGAACGCGCCCGCCGGGAAGTTGGCCTTCAGCGGGAATTGTCCTTCGCGCGGACGCAGACGGTCGGCGGCCTTCACGATGTCGTTCTCGACGTCGAGAATATGCGCCAGCTCGGGATTGCGTTCGTGCAACGACACCGGCGTCGCCAGCCGCGAGGCTTTGATGAACTGCGCCGGATTCACCAGCGCGATCGCCCGCGCGCCGTTGGCAAGCGGCCCCATCTCCGCACTGCCGATCACCACGCCATCCGCGACAAAGCTCGGCGGCACCGCGTGCTGGGCGAACGCGCGCGTCAGCCACCCTTCGCGCAGATATTGATCCGAGCGCGAGGCGGTGTCCCAGATCTCGATCGAACGGAAGTGCGACAGGTTCGGCTGCGTATAGCTGACGCCCTGGACGATCGCCAGTTGCTGGCTTTGCCACAGCGGCAGCAACGGCTGCAACGCCGGATGCAAGGCGGTGCGCTCGTCGAGCTGGATCATCTGTTCGCGCTTGATGCCGATATTCCTGCGCAACTGATAGTAAGTAGGATCGGCGTACGGAATCACCGTATTGAGGCCGTCGTTGCCGCCCTTCAACTCCACGAGAATCAGCAGATTGCCATAGCCGCCTCGCGCGAGCGCCGTGCCGTCGGCCTGCCCCGGAACCTGTGCCTGCGCGCCGAACGCCCGCGGCAGCCAGAGGGCGGCGCTTGCCGCGGTGGTCATCGAAAGAAAGTCGCGCCGCTTCATGCTGCACCTCGTTCGGTTATGGCGGCGCCAGGGACGCCGCCCGGCTCGCGCCGATTCAGTTCACCACGCATGGCGACTTATTTGAGCTGGTAAGCCGGGTCCATCAGCAGCGCTTCCAGGTAGGCGCTGGCGGTCGAATCGGTTTCGATCGCGTCGACCGGCGCAAGCGGCAGCACCGCGTGCTGCAACTGCAGTTCCGCCGACAGCCCCGCTTTGGCGGTCGGCGCGGTGTTGAACTGGGCGAGCCATGTGTCGATATCGAAGCGTACTCCGCCCTGACCCACTTTCGCCATGGCACGCTGCACCATCGCCGCCCCCTTCGGATCCTGGCTCATGCCGGTTTGCGCGTGATGCGGAGCGGCGGTCTCGGTGGCGCGAAACAGCTGCTCGACGAACTGCTTGCGCGCGAGCAGCGTCGAGCTGTTGATCCACGTCGTGCCGCCTGGCCAACCCTTGACGTTGGGCGGATAGAACAGGTTCTCGCCCAGGGTGCGAATCTCGCCGGCGAACGGCGCCGTGTTGTCGTAGCCGATATCGAACTCGCGCAACGCGCCCACCACGAACTCGGCCGGCGACTTCACCAGCATGCCGCGGTTGCGCTCGTCCCAGAACGCGTCGCTCAGGAACAGTCCGCGCAACGCGACTTTGACGTCATAGCGACTCGCGCGAAAACGCGCGGCGATCGGCGCGATCTGCGCCGGGTCCGGCGTATCGGAAACGAACTCGCGCCACAGCTTGGTCGTAACGAAGGTGGCCGTCTCCGGGCGGGCCAGCAGCATGTCGAGGACCTGATCGCCGTCGAACGGTCCGCTCTGCCCGAACACCGTCTTGATGCCGTCGTCATGCAGGTTGGCGCGCCACACGTAGCCCTGGGTATCCGGGTCGAGGGTCCATCCGGTATAGGCCCGCGCGGCCTCCGAGACGTCCTGCTGCGAGTAGTGCCCTTCGCCTAGCGTGAACAGCTCCATCACTTCGCGGGCGAAGTTCTCGTTAGGCTTGCCCTTGCGGCTGCCGGCGCCATCGAGATACTGCAGCATGGCCGGGTCTTTCGCGACGTCGTGCAGCAGTTCGCCGAAATTGCCCAGCGCATCGCGGCGGAACAACATGTTCTGTTGCGCCATCAACTGCGGATAGCCGACCTTGTCCTGCCCGGACGTAAAGTGGTTGCTCCAGAAGAGCGTCATGCGCTCGGTGAGCGGCGACGGCGTGGTCAACATCTCGCGTACCCACCATGCGCGTAACTCTTCGTAACGCTGGCCGCGCTCGCGCTGCTCGGCCTGGCGCTGGTCCTGGGTCCAGACCTTGCGCGCGTCGCGCGTCGGGATCGGCTCCAGCACCCAGGCGGGCATCGGTGTCGAGGCTTCGGTGTGCGCGGCGTCCAGCACCCGGTCGACCGCCTGCTCGCGCGTGAGCCCGACATATTGCGCGACCTCGGCGTTATCCGGCGCGAAGCCCACCCGGGTCAGGAAGAAGCGCGCGTCGTCGCCGTCGAGCAAGGCCTCGGCCGAGTCGTCCGCGGTTGCCACGGGTGCATGGTGTTTCGCGTGCGGGCTATGGGGCGTGCCGTCCTGGGCCACGGCCGGCGGCGTGCCCACAAGCGTGGCAAAGGCTGCAACAGCAAGCAACGGCGCCGACATGCCGCGCGTCAACCTGAACAGCGTTTTCATTGTCTGTCGTCCCTGGTCGGGTGGCGATGGCGGCGGCGCGAAAGCATCAGCCGTCCATACGCTTGTCCCCTCTGCCGACTCAACGGCAAATCAGGTGAGAAAGTTGACGGGGGAAGTGCAACGAAATTTTTCACCTCCATCGCGACACCTGCAGACAGACGCCAGGCGTTGGATGGGCGACCTAGCGCTTGTACAACTCGCGCACGGCGTCTTCGATATGCTGGCGCAGCAGACGCCGTTCTTCCGGCGTCATGTGACCGTCGCGGCGACGTTGATCGAGATCGGGGGGAACTGCAGTACGCATCATGGCGTCTGAAGCAGGGTGATCGACGGTGGGAGTGCGCGACTGGCGAGAGAGTTTGGAGCCCCGGAAATGAGGCGCGTGTGCGCTCGATGCCCGTTCGTCGGAAGACTGGGCATGGGCGAGCGTAGGGCCTAACGTGCCCGCGAGGGTGCCGGCCACTGCCAGCGCAATCACGCTTAGGCGCAGATTCGGCCAAACCCCTCCCTTCATCTTGTTCCCTTCGTGGTGCGGCAACCGGCTACCCTAAATGCGTGTACAAACCCCGGAAAGAAGCCGGGAGCGAGAATTTTAGTCGAGTGAAGTATCCACCGAACAGCCGCATTCAGTAAAGCAGTCTACCTGCCACCGCTTTACGTCGTGCCACAGTGCGGGTAAATTTTGTAACTGACTGTAACCCGCGAATTGATGCAAACTCGCACCACTTTGTAATCGCGCTAAGATGCCGACCATGGAAACCAAAAACCCTTCGAAAATCCTCGTCGTCGATGACGATCCGCGTCTGCGCGATCTGCTACGCCGCTATCTTGGCGAACAGGGCTTCAACGTCTACGTCGCCGAAAACGCGCCGTCAATGAACAAGCTCTGGGTGCGTGAACGTTTCGACCTGCTGGTGCTCGACCTGATGCTGCCGGGTGAAGACGGGCTGTCGATCTGCCGGCGTCTGCGCGGCAGCAACGACCGCACGCCGATCATCATGCTCACGGCCAAGGGTGAGGATGTGGACCGTATCGTCGGCCTCGAGATGGGCGCTGACGACTATCTGCCCAAGCCGTTCAACCCGCGCGAGCTGGTGGCGCGGATTCACGCGGTGCTGCGCCGCCAGTCGCCGTCCGAGTTGCCGGGTGCGCCGTCCGAGACCACCGAGGTCTTCGAGTTCGGCGAATTCGCGCTCAACCTCGCTACCCGCACGTTGACCAAGGCCGGCCAGGAAATTCCGCTGACCACTGGCGAGTTCTCCGTGCTGAAGGTGTTTGCCCGTCATCCGCGTCAGCCGCTGTCGCGCGAGAAGCTGATGGAACTGGCGCGCGGCCGCGAATACGAAGTGTTCGACCGCAGCCTCGACGTGCAGATCTCGCGTCTGCGCAAGCTGATCGAACCCGATCCGGGCAGCCCGCGCTTCATCCAGACCGTCTGGGGTCTTGGCTACGTGTTCATTCCCGACGGCGCAGCCTGAGCTTGTTCGCGCTTTCCGTTTCTGTTTTCAGATAAGAAGGGCCCATGCGGATCGACCGGCGCCTCCTGACGCTCGCGTTCGGCGGCCTTTTCTGGCGGACCTTTCTGTTGATCGCACTGTTGATCGCAGTCAGTCTCGCCGCCTGGTTCCAGAGCTTCCGGGTGATCGAACGCGAGCCGCGCGCGCAGCGCGTGGCCTTGCAGCTCGTCGCCATCGTCAAGCTCACGCGAACCGCACTCCTCTATTCCGATCCCGACCTGCGGCGCGCGTTGCTGCAGGATCTGGAGAGCAATGAAGGGGTGCGCGTGTACCCGCGCGAAACCACCGACAAGTACAAGCTGCAGCCTGACGAGTCGCTCAACCGGTTGATCGAACACGACATCCGCGGGCGCCTCGGCGACGACACGGTGATTGCGCAATCGGTCAACGACATCCCCGGCGTGTGGATCAGCTTCAAGATCGACGATGACGACTATTGGGTGGCGCTCGACCGCGATCAGCTCGACAACGCCACGGGCCTGCAATGGGCCGGCTGGGGGGTGTTCGCGCTGGCGCTGTCGCTGTTCGGCGCGGCCTTCATCACGAGTCTGGTGAACCGGCCGTTTGCGCGGCTCGCCATGGCGGCCCGCAAGGTGGGCTCGGGACAATCGCCCGAGCCGCTGCCCGAGCGCGGCATGGGCGTCGCCGCCGAAACCAACCGCAGCTTCAACCAGATGGTGCAGGACCTCGAACAGCTCGAGGCCGACCGGGCGCTCATGCTGGCGGGCATCTCGCACGACCTGCGCACCCCGCTTGCCCGTCTGCGGCTCGAAACCGAAATGAGTCCGTCGGATCAGACCACCAAGGACGCGATGGTCGACGACATCGAGCAGATGGACATGATCATCGGCCGCTTCCTCGATTACGCGCGCCCGGTGCAACGCGTCCCGGAACCGGTCGACCTCTCCGTGATCGCCCAGGAACTGGCGGCGCGCATGTCGTCCGAAGACGGCATGCGCCTGATCACGCGTCTGGCGCCGTCGGCGGTCATCGAGGCCGACGAAACCGACATGCGGCGCGTGATCGGCAACCTGCTCGAGAACGCGCGCAAGTATGGGCTGAGCGAAGGCGATGGCATTCCGCACGTGATCCTCGAGACGCGCGTGTCGCATTCGCGGGTCGAACTGTCCGTGGTCGACGAAGGACCGGGAATTCCGGAAGACCAGTTGGCCCTCGTGACCCGGCCGTTCTATCGGGTCGATTCGGCCCGTACCCAGGCCAATGGCACGGGCCTCGGCATGGCGATCGTGCAACGCCTGGTGGGCCGCTATCGGGGCGGTCTGCGCCTGCGCAACCGGACCCCCGGCCCGGGACTCGAAGTCACGATCGAGTTTCCGCTCGCCAAAGGCGCCTGAAACACCGGCTGCGGCTTCCGCGTCCCCAACGACGCATGCTGCAGCGCATGATCGCATTTTCCCGCCGCGCAACGGTCTTGCCGTGAAAGGTTCGGAAAGGGTGACATTTGAACCGGCTATCGGCGCAGTGAAGAAAAACTATCCGACTTGTTAGTTAAAAGCTATTGCTGCGATGCATCAATAGAGTTATAATTATGTGTGTGTAACGTATTCGTTACAGCGAGCAGGTAGCTTGAACAGGCTGTATTTCCAACTCATTGGCAACCTTTCACAGGAGTATTCCGCATGAAAACCGTTGGCGACAAACTCGAAGCTTTCACCGTCACCGCAGCCAAGCCGGGCTTCAACAATCACGAAGAAAACGGCGTGTCGGCGTTCGAAGAAATCACCGAACAGTCGTTCCCGGGCAAGTGGAAGATCATTTACTTCTACCCGAAGGACTTCACCTTTGTGTGCCCGACGGAAATCGTCGAATTCGGCAAGCTGGCGAACGACTTCGCAGAGCGCGACGCGGTCCTGCTGGGCGGCAGCGTGGACAACGAATTCGTGAAACTGGCATGGCGCCGTGAGCACAAGGACCTGAGCAAGCTGAACCACTATGCGTTCGGCGACGTCAAGGGCGAGCTGATCGACCAGCTGGGCGTGCGCGACAAGGAAGCAGGCGTGGCGCTGCGCGCAACGTTCGTCGTCGACCCGGACAACACGATCCAGCACGTTTCGGTGAACAACCTGAACGTCGGCCGTAACCCGGAAGAAGTGCTGCGTATTCTGGACGGTCTGCAAACGGACGAACTGTGCCCGTGCAACCGTGCAGTTGGCGGCGCAACGCTGTAAGCATTGCAGTCGGAAGCCCGCTAAGCTTGAAAGAGCCAGCGGGCTTTTTTATCGGCAACCTGATAGGAGATATCAATGGAATTCTTGTCTGCGATTAAAGCACTTGTTCCTGATTATGCTAAAGACATTCGTTTGAATCTGGACGGCACGATTGCGCGTTCATCGCTGGAAGGCACGGATGCGGTGGGTGTTGCGCTGGCGGCGGCGTTTGCGGCGAAGAGCGCGGTGCTGGTCGATGCGATTCGCAATGCGGGGGTGTTATCGGCTGAGGAAGTCAATGGCGCGATGACGGCTGCTGCCTTGATGGGGATGAACAATGTCTGGTATCCGTACGTGGAGATGACTGACAGTGCGGATCTGAAGTCGCAGCCGGCGGGATTGCGGATGAATGCTTATGCTTCGCATGGTGGCGTGGATAAACGGCGGTTTGAGATGTATGCTCTCGCCGCTTCTATTATTGGCAAGTGCCATTTTTGCGTTAAGTCGCACTTTGAGACGCTTGTTGCTGAGGGGATGAGTTCTACTCAGTTGCGGGATGTTGGGCGCATTGCGGCTGTTGTTAATGCTGCTGCTCAGGTTATTGTCGCTGAAGGGAAGTAAGCGGTTTTTCACTTTCAGTTGGGACGCTGCGCGGCTTCTCTTTTGCGTGGCGTCTTTTTTGGTTTTTATTTGGGTTTTTTTGCCTGTGCGGCGCTTTGGTTGTTCTCTTGAGGTGTTGGCCTTTCCTTGCTTTCTTATCGGTCTATTAGCTTCGCCCCTGTGCGGGGCGGCACTTACTTTCTTTGCCGCCGCAAAGAAAGTAAGCAAAGAAAGCGGGCTGCAACCGCTAGCCCCTAGTGAGCCGTCTCAATGAACCACGGGAAACGGCCCAAGACAAGACCCGCCCTCGCATTTCCCCCGCTCGTGACACAGCGCTCATCCATCCCACTCCGCACTCCGTGCGTCGCGGTTGGGTCTGCCTGGGAACCCCGCTTGTGCAGCAAAGGTCTTGAGCCAAGATGGTTAGAATACCTACAGAGTTTGCAGAAGGCGTCGTGCCCTGCGGCGGGGCGCGTAGCGCGACGCTGGAACGGATGACTGCTTTGTCACCGCCGTATGAGGTGCGAGAGAGCAACTTGTCTTGGGCCGTTTCCGGTGGTGGACCTAGATGGCTCACTAAACGCTGGCGGTGTGAGCCCGCTTTCTTTGCTTACTTTCTTTGCGGCGGCAAAGAAAGTAAGTGCCGCCCCGCACAGGGGCGAACCTAATAGACCACTAAGAAATCAAGGAAAGGCCAACACCCCAAGAGCACAACCAAAGCGCCGCGCAGGCAAAAAAAAGCCAGTCACTTCCTGATTAACAAAACAGCAGCCTGCGCCTCAATCCCTTCAGCCCGACCGAGATACCCAAGTTTCTCATTAGTCTTAGCCTTAACATTAACCTTATCAAGCGGCAGCTTCAAATCCTCAGCAATATTAACCCGCATAGCATCGATATGAGGCGAGAGCTTAGGCGCTTGCGCAATCACCGTACTATCCACATTCCCAATAGCAAACCCAGCCTGCGCAACGCGCGCCGCGCACTCACGCAATAAAACCCGCGAATCCGCCCCGGCAAACTTCGCATCAGTATCCGAAAAATGCCGCCCAATATCCCCCAGCGCGGCAGCGCCAAAAAGGGCATCGGTAATCGCATGCAACAACACATCCGCATCGGAATGCCCTAGCAAGCCCTTCTCGTATGGCACCGTCACCCCGCCAATAATGAGCGGCCGCCCCTCGACGAGCGCGTGCACGTCATACCCTTGTCCAATTCTGAAATCCATAGCGTGAAGTCCGGTTATCAACAATGAAACTCTTCAGGAAGCCGCCGGCCGGCTCAGGATCGCCTCGGCCAGGTCGAAATCTTCCGGATACGTAACCTTGAAATTGCGTAAGCTGCCCTGCACCAGTCGCGGCGCGTAGCCCAGCCACTCAATCGCGCTCGCCTCGTCCGTCAGGTCGTGACCGTCCTGCTGCGCCTGCAAAATCGCCTCGCGCAACATACCAATCCGGAACATCTGCGGTGTCTGCGCCTGCCACAAGCCGTCGCGCGGCTCGGTCCGCTCGATCCGCGCGCCGCTGTCCGGCGCAATCCGCTTCAAGGTGTCCGCCACCGGCAGCGCCATGATGCCGCCCACCGCGTCGTCCTTCAGCGCGCCGGTCAACGTGCGGATCAAGCCAGGCGTAATGCCCGGCCGCGCGGCGTCGTGGACCAGCACCCAGTCGTCGTCGCGGGCACCGAATTCGACCAGCGCGTGCAGGCCGTTCAGCACCGACGCCTGGCGCGACGCCCCGCCGCAGCGGCGCACCGCGAAACGCAGGCCGGCAAAGCGGCGGGCGTCGAAATGCTGGTCGTCTGGGGCAATCACCACCAGCGTCTGCGCGAACTCGCTGCACGCGTCGAACGCGGCCAGCGAATAGTGCAGCAGGTCGCGACCGGCTACAGTGCGATATTGTTTGGGCATCGCGGCGCCGGATCGGCTGCCGGTGCCTGCGCACGGAATCAGAGCAAAAAGACGTGAAGTCACTGGTGCGGACGCCGCGAAGTCAAAGTAAAGGACGGATTTTATAATAGGTCCTTCGCATCCACGCCATGACACGCGTAAACTTGCCGCTCACGTGTGACCCACCGGCCGCCTTTTCCCTTCTATGCCAGACATCGCCGCATCATCGCAGTCCTCTTCGCCCGTCGCGCTCGTCAAGGCCGGCCAGCGTTTCGCCTTCGACGGCACGCACGGCTCGTCCGATGCGCTGCTCATCGCCCGCTACCACCTCGCCTACCGCGATCAGGTGCCGCTCCTCGCCGTCGTCTGCTCGAGCGCCGTGGACGCCCAGCGCCTCGCGCAGGAAATCGGCTTCTTCGCGCCCGACGCCCGGGTGCGCCTGCTGCCCGACTGGGAAACGCTGCCTTACGATACCTTCTCGCCTCACCAGGACCTCGTCTCCGAGCGCCTCGCCACCCTGCACGACCTCGGCGAGGGCCGCTGCGACATCCTGCTGGTGCCGGCCACCACCGCGCTCTATCGCATGCCGCCCGCCTCCTTCATGGCGGGCTACACGTTCTCGTTCTCGCAAGGCGAGCGTCTCGACGAAGCCAAGCTGAAGGCCCAGTTAACGCTGGCCGGCTACGAACACGTGAGCCAGGTCGTGCGTCCGGGCGAATATTGCGTACGCGGCTCGCTGCTCGACCTGTTTCCGATGGGCTCGCCGCTGCCCTACCGGATCGACCTGTTCGACGATCAGGTCGACTCGATCCGCGCCTTCGACCCCGACACCCAACGCAGCCTCTATCCGGTGAAGGACGTGCGCCTGTTGCCCGGCCGCGAATTCCCGTTCGACGAAGCCGCCCGCACCGCCTTTCGCAGCCGCTGGCGCGAGGTGTTCGAAGGCGACCCGAGCCGCGCGTCGATCTATAAGGACATCGGCAACGGCGTGCCGTCGGCGGGCATCGAATACTATCTGCCGCTCTTCTTCGAGGAAACCGCGACGCTGTTCCACTATCTGCCCGAGCGCGCCCAACTCGCCTTCGTCGGCGATCTCGATGCGGCCATCAAGCGCTTCACGAACGATACGAAGCAGCGCCACAACTTCCTCTCGCACGACCGCGACCGGCCGATTCTCGAACCTCAGCGCCTGTTCCTCTCGGACGCAGACTTCTTCACGCTCGCCAAGCCGTTCGCGCGTCTCGTGCTGCCGGGCAATGCCGGCGGCGGCTGGTCCACGCCGCTGCCAAACCTCGCCATCGATCGTCACGCGGAAGATCCCGTCGAAGCGCTGCGCGGTTATCTGGAGAGCACGCCGAACCGCGTGCTGTTCGCCGCCGAATCCGCGGGCCGGCGTGAAACGCTTCTGCAACTGCTGGCCGACAATCATCTGCGGCCCACTTCGAGCGACAGCTTCAACGACTGGCTGACCGGCGACGAACGTTTCGCGCTCGGCGTCGCGCCGCTCTCCAGCGGCTTTGCGGTGCCGGCCGAAGGCATCGCCATCGTCACCGAAACCGAACTGTACGGCCCGCTCGCGCGCCGCTCCGGAAGGCGGCGCCAGGAACAGGCCAGCAACGTCGATTCGATGGTGCGCGACCTGTCCGAGCTCAAGGTGGGCGACCCGGTCGTGCATTCGCAACATGGCATCGGCCGCTACATGGGTCTGGTGACAATGGATCTCGGCGAAGGCGAAACCGAATTCCTGCACCTCGAATATGCGGGCGAGAGCAAGCTGTACGTGCCGGTCGCGCAGTTGCACGTGATCTCGCGCTATAGCGGCGCCGATCCCGAAAGCGCACCGCTGCACTCGCTCGGTTCGGGCCAGTGGGAAAAGGCCAAACGCAAGGCCGCCCAGCAGATTCGCGACACCGCCGCCGAACTGCTCAATCTGTATGCGCGACGTGCGGCCCGTGAAGGTCACGCGTTCAAGCTCGATCCGCGCGACTACGTGAAATTCGCGGAAAGCTTCGGCTTCGAAGAGACCCCCGACCAGGCCGCGGCGATTGCCGCCGTGATCGGCGATATGACAAGCGGCAAGCCGATGGATCGGCTCGTCTGCGGCGACGTCGGTTTCGGCAAGACCGAAGTCGCGTTGCGCGCGGCCTTCATCGCCGTGATGGGCGGCAAGCAGGTCGCACTGCTCTCGCCCACCACGCTGCTCGCCGAACAGCACACGCAAACCTTCACAGACCGCTTCTCCGACTGGCCGGTGCGCATCGCCGAACTGTCGCGCTTCAAGTCGACCAAGGAAGTCAACGCCTCGATCCATCAGATCAACGACGGCAGCATCGATATCGTGATCGGCACGCACAAGCTGCTGTCGTCGGACGTGCAGTTCAAGCGTCTCGGCCTCGTCATCATCGACGAGGAGCACCGTTTCGGCGTGCGCCAGAAGGAGGCGTTGAAGGCGTTGCGCGCGGAAGTCGACGTGCTGACCCTCACCGCCACGCCGATCCCGCGCACGCTCGGCATGGCGCTCGAAGGCCTGCGCGACTTCTCGGTCATCGCCACCGCGCCGCAAAAGCGGCTCGCGATCAAGACCTTCGTGCGCCGCGAAGAAGACGGCGTGATTCGCGAAGCCATGCTGCGCGAGCTGAAGCGCGGCGGCCAGGTCTACTTCCTGCACAACGAAGTCGAGACGATCGAGAATCGCCGGCAGATGCTCGAAGCGCTCGTCCCCGAAGCGCGTATTGCGGTCGCCCACGGTCAGATGCACGAGCGCGAACTCGAACGGGTGATGCGCGATTTCGTGGCGCAGCGCGCCAACGTGCTGCTCTGTACCACCATCATCGAAACCGGCATCGACGTGCCGAGCGCCAACACGATCCTGATTCACCGCTCCGACAAGTTCGGCCTCGCGCAGTTGCACCAGTTGCGTGGCCGCGTGGGCCGCTCGCATCACCAGGCGTACTCGTATCTGCTGGTGCACGACCCGCAAGGCTTGACCAAGCAGGCACAGCGCCGTCTCGAAGCAATCCAGCAGATGGAAGAACTCGGTTCGGGCTTCTATCTGGCCATGCACGACCTCGAAATTCGCGGCACCGGCGAAGTGCTCGGCGACAAGCAATCGGGCGAGATCCAGGAGATCGGCTTCCAGCTTTATACCGACATGCTGAACGACGCCGTGAAGGCGCTCAAGGAAGGCAAGGAACCCGATCTCACGGCACCGCTCGCGGCCACCACCGAGATCAACCTGCACGCCCCGGCGATTTTGCCGGCCGATTACTGCGGCGACGTGCAGGAGCGTCTATCGCTCTACAAGCGCCTCGCAAACTGCGAACATAACGACTCGATCGACAGCATCCAGGAGGAACTGATCGACCGCTTCGGCAAGTTGCCGCCGCAAGCGCACGCACTGGTCGAAACGCATCGTCTGCGGCTCGCCGCGAAACCGCTCGGCATTTCGAAGATCGATGCCGGCGAAACGGTCATCGGTCTGCAGTTCATCCCCAACCCGCCCATCGACGCGATGCGGATCATCGAGATGGTGCAGAAACACAAGCACATCAAGCTCGCCGGGCAAGACAAGCTGCGCATCGAAACGCGCACGCCGGATCTGGCGGTGCGGGTGGCCACGGTGAAGGAGACGCTGCGCGCACTCGGCTCGCCCACGCGGGGAACCGCTACTACCGCCGCGGCACGCTGAGCGGCGACAACGCGTGACCATGCTGCGGTGCGCAAGATACGCACCGCAGCATATTGGTGGTTTGGCCGGCCCAGCGTTTTTTCGGTATGATCGAAAGACTTAAAAGCCGGAGTCTTGTCATGTCTCACGTCGCTGAATCAGCACGTTCCGCACAAACGCCCGCATCGTCTGCCTCATCTTCTGCGCACGGTTCCTCCCCCGCTTCGCTTCCCTGGGTCACCCGCCTCGTCTCGATGGATACGGTGAGCCGCAATCCGAATCTCGGCCTGATCGAAACCGTGCGCGACGAACTGCGTGCCCTTGGCATTGAAGGCACGCTCACACACGACGCCAGCGGTAAATGGGCGAATCTGTTCGCCACCATTCCGGCGCACGACGGCGAGACCAACGGCGGCATCGTGCTGTCGGGTCATACCGATGTCGTGCCGGTCGACGGCCAAAGCTGGGACAGCGATCCGTTCAAGCCCGAAATTCGCGGCGACAAACTCTATGGCCGCGGCACCTGCGACATGAAGGGCTTCATCGGCGCAGCGCTGACGCTCGTGCCGGAAATGCAGCGTACGAAGCTGGCCAAACCGATTCACCTCGCGCTGTCGTTCGACGAGGAAGTCGGCTGCGTGGGCGCGCCGCTTCTGATCGCAGACCTGATGAAACGCGGCGTCAAGCCGGATGGCTGCATTGTGGGCGAGCCGACCAGCATGCGTCCCATCATCGCGCACAAGGGCATCAATGCGTACCGCTGCTGCGTGCGCGGCCAGGCCGCGCATTCTTCGCTGACGCCGAAGGGATTGAACGCCATCGAGTACGCCGCGCGCCTGATCTGCTACATCCGCGACATGGCGGACCAGTTCCGCGAACAAGGCCCGTTCGACGAGCTCTACGACGTGCCGTTCACGACGGCGCAGACCAGCACCATCGAAGGCGGCAACGCAATCAATACGGTGCCGGCCGAATGCCGCTTCCAGTTCGAATTCCGCAATCTGCCGACGCTCGACCCGGAGCCGATTTTTGCGCGCATCGATCAGTACGCCCGAGAAACGCTGCTGCCGAAGATGCTGCGCGAACATGCATCGGCTGCCATCGAGTTCTCGAAGATTGCCGCGGCGCCCGGGCTCGATTCGTCGGAGCAGGCGGCCATCACCCAGCTCGTGCGCGCCCTGACCGCGGATCAGGACAAACTCAAGGTCGCCTATGGCACCGAAGCGGGGCTCTTTTCGCTGGCCGGCATTCCGAGCATCGTGTGCGGCCCTGGCGATATCCAGCAGGCGCACAAGGCCAACGAATTCGTCGCACTCGAACAGCTCGCTGCCTGCGAGCGTTTCCTCGGCAAGTTCATTCACAGCATGTCGGTTGACGCACACACACGTTGAGTCTGCACGCCTAGGATTGAATCGAATCCGGTAAAGCTGAATGGACAAAATCGTACTGAACTGAACCAGGCTGCCCGACTCAAAACATCACAAAGGCTTTCTCCACACGCCATGTCCACCGCCACGCCGCAGCACACCGACCACACGATCGACGGCGAGCCGATTCCCACGCTCGACGACATCGCCTCGCAGCATTTTGCGTTGACGCCGTGGGTTGCACGCACGCCGGTGTTCGACAAGCTGGACTTCCCGTCGCTGGAAGGCACGGTGGTGAACTTCAAGTTCGAACTGCTGCAGGCGGGCGGCAGCTTCAAGACGCGCGGCGCGTTCACCAACCTGCTCGCGCTCGACGAAGCGCAACGCAGCGCGGGTGTCACCTGCGTGTCGGGCGGCAATCATGCGGTCGCGGTCGCGTATGCCGCCATGCGGCTCGGTATCGGCGCGAAAGTCGTCGTGTTCCGCTCGGCGAATCCGGCGCGCATCGCCTTATGCCGCCAGTACGGCGCGGAAATGGTGCTGGCCGAGAACGCCACCGAAGCGTTCGAGATCGTACGGCGCATCGAGGCCGAAGAAGGCCGTTACTTCGTGCATCCATTCAACGGCTACCGCACCGTGCTGGGCACCTCTACGCTCGGCTACGAGTGGGCCACGCAAACGCCGGATCTGGACGCCGTGATCGTGCCGATCGGCGGTGGCGGTCTCGCCGCCGGCGTCTCCACCGCGCTGCGCCTCGCCAATCCGCGCATCCACGTGTATGGGGTCGAGCCGGACGGCGCGGACGCGATGGGCAAGAGCTTCGCCGCCAACCATACGATCAGGATGGGGCACATGTACAGCATTGCGGATTCGCTGATGGCGCCGCATACCGAACAGTACAGCTATGAATTGTGCCGGCGGCACATCGACCGGCTCGTCACGGTCACGGACAACCAGTTGCGCTCGGCCATGCTGACGCTCTTCATGCAACTGAAGCTCGCTGTGGAGCCGGCCTGCGCGGCCGCCACCGCGGCCCTGCTCGGCCCCTTGCGCGAGACCCTGCAGGGCAAGCGCGTCGGGGTGCTGCTATGCGGCGCCAACATCGATCCGGTCAGTTTTGCGGCCCATCTCGAACGGGCCCGCGCACTCGAGTCATAGTTGCTCAAGTGATCGTTTCAAGGCTAAAGCACTACCCTATCCTCCTGACGTTGGCTATCATGGCGCCATCGACTTCAAGGAGGAATCCCAATGAGCATGGTCAAGGAGTTCAAGGAGTTTGCCCTCAAAGGCAACGTGATGGATCTTGCGGTCGGTGTGATTATCGGCGGCGCGTTCTCCACGATTGTTAATTCGATTGTCAAAGACCTGATCATGCCGGTCGTCGGTCTCGCCACCGGCGGTCTCGACTTCTCCAACAAATTCGTCCGCCTGGGCGACATTCCGGCCACCTTCAAGGGTAGTCCCGAGTCGTACAAAGACCTGCAAACCGCGGGTGTGGCCGTGTTCGGCTATGGCTCGTTCATCACGGTGCTGATCAACTTCATCATCCTCGCGTTCATCATTTTCCTGATGGTGAAGTTCATCAACAACCTGCGCAAGCCCGCCGCCGCGGAAGAGCCGGCACCTGCCCCGACGCCGGAAGACGTGCTGCTGCTGCGCGAGATCCGCGATTCGTTGAAGAACGCACCACGCTGAGGGATCGCTGCGCCTCACGGGGCGTTGCATCAAACAGACTCAAACCGGTTCAAACAAAAAGGCCTGCTGCGAGCGATTTCGCAGCAGGCCTTTTTGTTGCCGTCGGCCGTCGGCCGTGGCCGTGACCGTGACCGCCGGCGGCGGTGGCCGGCAACCGGAGGCTCGGCTCATGACCGGGCGCGACCTCCGTTAGCCAACGTTTCGCACTACGTGGAATCGGTGCCCGCGGTCTTTTCGGCCTTCAGGTTCGCCGCACTTTCAATCAGCTGTTCGAGCTGGCCGAAATTGACCGGCTTGGTCAGATGCGAGCTGAATCCTGCGCCGAGGCAGCGGCGTACGTCCTCATCGGTGCCGAAGCCCGTCAAGGCCACGGCCGGTACATCCGAATGCTCGCGGAAGGCCTTGATGAAGTCGAGCCCCGTGCCGTCCGGCAGACCGACGTCGCTCACGATCAGATCGAAGCTGGCCGACTGGGTGGCCGCCAGCGCGTCGGCGACAAGCCCCACCACCGTCACCTCATGGCCCAGGCCGCGGATCAGTTGCGCCATCACCTCGGCGGTGTCCACGTGATCCTCGATCAGCAGGATCGTCAGCAGACCGGCCGGATGGGCCGCCGCCGGCGCCGGCACGACCGCTTCTTGCACCGGCTTCGCCGCCGTCGGCAAGGTGATCGTGAAGGTTGCCCCACAGTGCGCGCCTGGGCTCTGTGCGGTCACCGTGCCGCCGTGCACGTCGGTCAATGCCTTGGTGATGGCCAGACCGAGCCCCAGGCCGCCGAACTGCCGGGTCATGTTCTGGTTGCCCTGCTCGAAGGCATTGAAGAGCTTGCCGATCTGCTCAGGCTCGATGCCGATGCCCGTGTCCTCGATCGAAATCTGCACCTGCATCCGCTCGTCGCGCGTGCGCACGTAGATATGGCCGCCGTCCGGCGTGAACTTGGCGGCGTTGCGAATCAGGTTCCACAGCATCTGCTGCAGCCGTGCGCGATCGGCCAGCACATAGTGGTGCTGCGCCAGCTTGTCGATGTGGACGTCCTGCTGCTTGACCTGAATCTCGCTGCGGAACAGATCTAGCACGCTGTCGATCACCTCATGCACGTCCACCGTTTCGAGCGACAGACGCAGCTTGCCGTTCGCGACCCGGGTGAGATCGAGCAGATCGTCGATCAGGCGTGCCTCGAGTTCCACGTTGCGGCGAATCATCAGCACGCACGAGCGCGCCTGGTCCGGCAACTCGGGTATCAGTTCGAGCACCCTCGCCCCGGCCAGCACTGGCGTAAGCGGCGTGCGCAGTTCGTGCGAGAGCATCGCCAGAAAGCGGTCTTTGGCGCGATTCGCCTCTTCCGCGGCGTGCCGTGCGGCCTGCTCCGAGGCAAGCAGCCGCTCGCGCTCTTCGATCGCCTCGCGCTGCGGATGGATGTCCGTGCAACTGCCGAACCATTTTCTGACGACGCCGTCGGAGTCGCGCATGGCGACGATCCGCGCGTCGAACCAGCGGTATTCGCCGTCATGACGACGAATCCGCAATTCATGCCGATAGTCGCCGGCGTCGCTCCTGACCGCCTTCAGCCAGGTCTGGCGGATTTCCTCGCGATCGTCCTCATGCACGGCCTCGAGCCACGCGAGACCAAACGAGTGGCCTTCGTCGAGACCGGTGTACTCCAGCCATTGCTTCGAGAGAAAGTCGCAATCGCCATTGGCCCCGCAGGTCAGCACAAGGTGCGGCAGCGCCTCGGACAAGGTCCGGTAATGCAACTCGCGGTCGCGCAACAACACAGCCTCGTCGGAGGCCTTTTGCAGGCGCACCTGGGAGAGCACGCGCTCGACGGCCTCCGGCAGATAGTCGAGGTAATCGCCGGACTTCGGCACCACATCCGACACGCCGGAGCGCAGCGCCTCGATGACGCGCGATTCGTCGGTAAAACCCGTGACGAGGATGGCCGGAATCCGCACGCCTTCGGCGCGCAGACGGCGGAAGAAATCGAGCCCGGTCTCCGGGCCGTTCAACTGGTAGTCGAGCACGAGCAGGTCCGGCGCGCCGCCGGCGATACGCTCGCGAGCGCTCTCGACGTCGGAACAGAGCGCCACCCGGCAACCGGCCCGCTGCAGCGACTTGCGCGCAAGACGCAGGATGCCCTCGTCGTCGTCGACGAGAAGCACATAAGCCGCGGGTGGCGTGGATACGTCTTCGGTCATGCTGGTTCTTTCTTTGGCTAGGTCCACTCTGGCAGACTTCCGGCGGCGCGGTTCTTACGATGCGGCCAAACGCTGGCCCTGCGGCAGCTTCACCACCTGCAGGAAGAAACCGAGGCGGCGCACCGCCTCGATAAACGCGTCATATTCGACGGGCTTCGTAATGTAGACGTTGCAACCGAGTTCATAGCAGCGTTCGATTTCGCGCGGGTCGTCGGTGGTCGTGAGGACGATCACCGGCACAGCCGCCGTCTGCGGCGCTTCTTTCAGACGGCGCAGCACCTCGAAGCCATCCACGCGCGGCATCTTCAGATCGAGTAGCACGACGAAGTTCGTCAGGTCCTGGCGCGGCGGATATTTGCCGGCCGCGTCCCCGCTCGGCGGGTCGCCGAAAAAATAGTCGAGCGCCTGCTGACCGTCGGCAAAGCGCAGGAACCCGTTCGAGATGCCGGCTCGCCGTAGATTGCGTTCGACGAGTGTCGCATGGCCGTCGTCGTCCTCGATCAGAATGATGCTGACCGTTTCCCCATTCTTCATATTGCCTCCGTGCCCACAAAGCGCAGGTGCGTGACCCTTTGTTTGTGTTTCATGCCATTCAGATAAACGTTGCGCCGCTATGCCGGTTCGACGGTCCAGGCGGCCCGGCTCACGCCCGGTTCACAATCGCGCCGGCTGTTCGGGCAGCACGACAAAAAACGTCGAGCCGGCCCCCTCCGCCGACTCCACCCAGACCCGCCCGCCGTGCCGCTCGACCATGCGCCGCACCAGTGCGAGCCCAATGCCGTCGCCTTTCGCCACCTCGCCGTGCAGGCGCTGGAAGGCACGGAATACCTTCGACATATAGGCCGCCGGAATGCCGAGTCCGTTGTCGCGCACATAGTACGTACGCGTGCGAAGCACCGGCGGCTGGCGCTCGTCCACCGGTTCCGGCTCGCACGCGCCGACCTCGATGCGGCCCACGCGGTCCGGATCGAGAAAGTTGAGCGCATTGCCGATCAGGTTGCTGAAGATCTGCTCGATCGCGCTCGGGTCCCCCCACGCAGGCGGCAACTCGCGCACCGTGACCAGCGCGCCGCGCGCTTCGATCGCGCCGGCCAGACCGTCCACGACACGCGCCACCACGCGCCCAATACTCACGCGCTGCCATTGATACTCGAGCCGGCCGGCCCGCGAGATGCGCAGCAGCGCCTCGATGATCGCCGCGGCGCGCGTCACGGCCGTGCGCAAGAACTGCAACGACTCGCGCACGTCGCCGTCGAGCACGCTGGTCAGACGGTGTTGCTCGTCCGCCGGCAACTGGGCCGCGTCGATGGTGGTGCGCAACTCATCGCAGGATACCTGCAGCTCCTTGGAAAAGCCTTGCAGGTTGACAAGCGGCGAACGCAAGTCATGCGAAACGCTGTAGATGAACATCTCGTTGTCCTGCGTTTCCTGGCGCAACTCCTCGTTGACCCCGGCCAGTTCTTTGGCGCGCGCTTCGAGCCGCGCCTTCAGCACCGCCTGATCCTGGTCGGCGGCGCGCAGACGTGCGCCGGTCTGGTGCAGGACCGCATCGAGCGCGGCGATCTCGTCGTTGCCCGAGAGCGGCGCACTCAACGGCCGGCCGTGGCCGAGCCGTTCCGCATTACCGGTCAGCACCTCGAGACGGCGGCCGATGCTGCGCGCAAACACCAGCGCGGTGATGCCCCAGATCAGCATGGAGCCGAGCACGGCGGCGATCAGTGCGTATTGCTGGCGAGCCCGCGTCTGCGCGAGCGACGCATTGCGCTCGGCATCGAGCCGCGACTCCTCGACGACGAAAGCATCGAGCTGGTCGCGAAACAGCGCGACCTGGCGCGGCACCGCGCCGCCCTCGAGGGCCGCATACGCGGTCATGTTGCGGCCTTCGTGCAGGCCTTGCGAGATGGTGTCCGCCTGGGTGCGGTAGGCGTCGACCATGGCGCGCATCTGCCGGACGCGCGTGGCCTGTTGGGGCGTGTCCACGACCAGTTGTTCGAGACGATCGAGACGGTCGGCGAGGTCGACCCATGCCGCCCGCCGGTCGATGAACGCGGGGTCGCCCACCACCATGCCCGTGCGAATCCGCGCGGCCTGACGCAGCAGCGGGTCGATCAGCGAAGACGACTGATACAGGATGTGCTTGCTATTGGCCACCCACAGCGCGGCTTGTGCCGCTTGCTGCTGGGTATCGAAGACGAGGCCGAGCAATGCCAGTTCGACGACGCTTGGCATCGCAATCAGCAGCAGACCCTTGGTGAAAAGTTTCATGTTCGCCTGGTAGTCTGTCCGGTCGCTGCACGGTCGAAGCGGTGGGCTGCGCGCCGCCCCCACGCGGCGCAGGCCGCCGAACCGCCGCAGCGGAACCGGGCCATTATCGACGTGAACCCAAGATATTTCAATCGGCCGCCCTTCAGGCGCTGGCCAACATAAAAATGTCTTTTTTTATTGGCGGGAGAGTCACCTACGCGGCCCGTGCGACTATTATGGAAACAGAAGTGTGGAGACATGTGCTGGGATGCGAATGCGCGCGGCAGGGCGATTCGGCACGATTCGTGCGGATGGGTGTGAGGCGGATTGATCGTCGAATCACCGTGAATCTGGCATTTTCGTATGCTATAAAAGATCGACGTGCGGCGGCGCGAAGCCGGGAGTGGTCGCATGAGGACGCTGCGTTTCTTGCAATTCTTTTTCAGGCGAATTTTTATGTCCTTCCCGAAAAAGCGTAGGCGCGCGAAGGTGGACGGCGATGAGTCGTTCCTTGCCGTACTACGGCATTTCAAACCGTTCGGCCAGCTCGACACCAAAATCGCGCGAGCCCGTGCGCAAGACGAGCCCGTGCTCTACGCTCACGTACTGCCTGGCCTCGACGTGCTCCTGTGCAGCGTGCGGGGTGCGCAGCCGCCTTATCCGGCGCCCGCGGAGTTGCGCCGGCGCTGTATTGAATCGATTGCCAATGCCCTGGAACAGCCGCTCGACGGCCTCGAAAACGGCGGCTACTGGTATGAAGCGGACGGCTTCGGGTTTCTGGTGTTCGCGAGCCGCGCCCGCGGCCGGATTCTGCCGGAGTTCGGCGCGACCCGTACGGTAGGCGGCGCACGCCGCGGCGTGCGGCGTCAGGACGCCGCCGGCGATGCAGCGCCGCGTTCGCTGCGCTGATCTCCCTTACCCACGGTTCTAACTGCCCTTGTAGCTAGCGGCATTCGCCGGCGCCACCACCGCCGGCCCGGCAGGCTTGCCCGCGCCGTTCGCTGCGGCCGGCGCTGAAGCCGCGCCATCCAGCGACAGCGGCGCACGGGTCTTTTCCTTCTGTCCCGGCGGCGGCGCGCTCGGCTTCGCGCGCACGGTCGCCAGCAGTTGCGCGCAGGGTAGCGGCTTGTTATTGCTCGGCGCGATCAGCGGAATCAGCGCGGCGAGCGGATTGATCAGCCCGAGGCCGACCATCGCGCCGCCGCGCAACGCCAGCGCCGTTGCGTTCACCCCCACATGCGGATCCTTGAACGTCCCCTTCACGTACAGCGGCGAGCGCAAGGAAAACACGCGGAAGCCCTTCGTATGCGGATGCACGCCGAGGTCCATGGACTCATCGCGCATATTGACGTTACCGTCGATGTCGATCACGGCGTCGTCGGTATCGAGTGCGAAGATCCGTGGGTCGAGCACGCCGTCGGTCACGACGAAGTCCGCGGCCGCGCAATTGATCTTCACATCGGCTGTGCCGAACAGCTTTTCGTAGACCACGTTCGCCACGTTCAGGCCGGCCGCTTCCATCAGCAGGCGGCTCACGGTGCCGTCGGTGACAAGCGCCTTCACCTCGCCGTTCGACGTAGCCGCCAGCGCCGCCGGCGAATTGCCGGTTGCGGAAATCGACGCATCGCCGTTCACTTCCCCGAGCGCGCTTTGCATCGTCTTGAAGTTCGGGAACAGTTGCTTGAGCTTGAGGTGGCGTGCCGAGGTCGCGAAACGGCCCTTCAAGGGCGTCGTGCTGCCGTCCAGATGAATGTCCGAGGCAAGCGTGCCGCCCGCCACGCCGAACGACAGCGGCACCAGCGACAGCACGCCGTCAGCCAGTACCACGTGGGTGTAGAGGTCGGTGATCGGCAGGTCCGGGTTCTTGACGATGCGCCGGGCGGTGAATTTGACGTCGGCGTCGATCGCTTTCCAGCGGTCGGTGCGGAACTGCTCGACCGGCAGCGCCTTGTTGGCCGGCTGCGCCGTCGCGTCGCCGCGCCTGGCCTTGCTGGCGTTGGAATCGGCGCCGATGATCGGGGCGAGATCGGAGAACTGCAGCAGGTTCGATACCAGATCGCCTTGCAGCATCGGCCGCGGTTCGCTCGCGGTATAGGTCAGCGAACCGTTCAGGTCGCTGCCGCCCACCCGGCCTGTAAAATTTTCATACTTATAGACGCTGCCGACCCGCTTGAACTGGCCCACCAGCCGGCCTTCGGTGGCGTACGGCGGCGTATCGGGCAAGGTCACGCCCGTCAGCCCGTACAGACGCGCCATGCTGGTGCCCTGCACCCATAGCCGCATGTCGATGGCGGCGAGGTGGGTGGGATCGGTGAGCGTGCCGACCACGGCCACATGCAGGTAGTCGCCGATCTTGATGTCCGCCTGGACCGGGAATGGCCGGTTGACGTCCTGCAGCGCGAGCACGCCGCCCAGCTTGCCGCTGCCCGAGACGGCCGTGCGGTTGTACGAACCCTTGACGGTCCAGCCGATCGCGTACGGCGGCACCGGCGGACGCGCACCGGCGCCCACGCTGCTGGCCGGGTTGATCGGCGCGGAGGCCGCGGACGTCATCGTTGTGTTGCTCGCGGGGTTGCCGGCTGAGGAAGCGTGCGATGCGGCGCTGCCGGATGCGGCGGCTTCGGCGGCGGATGCACCTGATGCACCCGCTACGTTCGACGTCTCGGACGCGCCCTCTATCCCCGAAGCGCCCGCCGCTCCGGAAGCTCCCGCTGCCCCCGACGCCCCCGATGCAGCCGCAGCCGCGGACGCCGCCGTGGCCTCCGATGCCGCAATCGCATTCGCCTGGGCCGTCAGCCGGCTCGCGCCCTGCTTGCCGACCACCTGCGCCGACGCGCTGCGCGACGAGGCTTCCTGCTGCTTCATCACATCGCCGATCGGAATGGCCTGGCCGAGCGTATCGATCACGACCTGCATGTCGGTCTTCTTCTGCTGGTCCGAATAGGCGATCGTGCCTTTGTCGAAGGCGATGTCGTGCAACTGCAGCGTCCACTCCGAAGGTCCCGCGGACGACGGCAGCTTGAAGGTCCAGTTATTGCGTCCGTCGAGCACCCGCTCGAGGTCGACCGAAGGATTCACCAGATTGATGGCCGGAATCACAATGTCATGCGCGAGCAGCGGCAGCACCGCCACCTCGAAGTCGATCTCGTCGAGCGTCGCGAAGTGCGGCTGTTGGGTCCAGTCGGGATTCGCTATCGTGATGTTGGCCGCCGAGAAGCGCGGCCAGGGCACCCAGGCGCGCCAGCCGGTCTCGCCCACCGGATGGCGCCAGCCCACTTCCAGATCGCCCTGGATCACGAACTGCCGGCCGATCGCCTCGCTCACTTTCTGATCGACGTAGGGACGCGCGCGGTTCCAGTCGAAGGTCAGAATAAAAATCGTCAGTGCGGCGATCAGGACGATGATGACCGCCACAATCCAGGCGATGATCTTGCCGATCCGTCCACCGATGCGCGACGCTGCCATGAGACACTCCGGTTCTTCGTGTTTGCGTATCGGACAGCAGATAGCATGCCCGGTTCACCGCGCGCGGCAGTCGCACCAGCGTGCGCGGGGCGTGCATTGTACCCATAACCCCATTCCAGCCATGACGGACACTCCCCTCGTAGAGGCCCTCGACATCGCCCGGCAGGACCCGCAAAGCGGGCAGATGCTGCTGCAACCCACCCGCTTTGCCCTGTATGCGGGCGACCGGGTCGCCGTCACCGGGCCGTCGGGCTCCGGCAAGAGCGTGTTCCTGCGCGCCCTTGCGCTGCTCGACCCGCTCGCCGGCGGACAGATGGCCTGGCACGGCCAACCGGTCGAACGCGCGACGATCCCGCGCTACCGGCGCAACGTCGCCTACATCCGGCAGCGTCCCGCGATTCTGGACGGCACGGTCGAAGACAACCTGCGCTATCCGTTCTCGCTGAAGGTTTATCGCGACATACGCTTCGATCGCGCACGGGCGGCATCGCTGGCGGTCCAGGCCGGCCGCGGCGAAGACTTTCTCGACAAGCGGGCGAGCGAACTGTCGGGCGGCGAGGCGCAGATCGCCGCGCTGATCCGCGTGTTGCAACTCGCCCCGGAAGTGTTGCTGCTCGACGAACCGACGGCCTCGCTCGACCCCGAGTCGTCCCACGCGATCGAAGGCCTCGTAGAAGCCTGGTTCAAAGCCGACGGACAAGCGCATGCGTCGGTGTGGGTGTCGCACGATCCGGCCCAGGCAAAACGCATGAGCGAGCGTCATCTGACGATGCGCGCCGGCGTGCTCGACGAAGCCGCGGCGGCCCTCTCTTCCACGCGCGACGGCGATCACCCGGAGCACACGCCATGACCCTGCAAAACCTCAGCCTGTGGGATGTCGGTATCGCCGCCTTGCTGATCGTCGTGAACGGTGCGGTCTCGTTGGCGCTGAAGCTCGATCTCGAACGCAAGCTGGCCTGGGCGGCCGTGCGTACCGTCGTCCAGTTGCTGGCCATCGGTTATGTGCTCGGCTGGGTGTTCCGCTTCGACCGCTGGTTTGTCGTGCTGCCGTTGATGGTGGTGATGACCTTGATCGCCGGTTTCGCGGGCGCGCAACGCGGCGCGCGCACCTACGCCGGTCAGCGCCAGGACAGCATTGTGTCGATCTGGGTCAGTTCGTGGCTGGTCGCGGCGGTGGGCCTGTTCGTCGTGATCCGCATCCGTCCGTGGTACGAGCCGCAATATGCGATTCCGATTCTCGGCATGATCCTCGGCAATACGCTTACCGGCGTGTCGCTCGGCATCGAGCGGATGACCGAAGAGCTGACCGCGCGGCGCGACCGGGTCGACATGGCGCTCGCGCTCGGCGCCACCCGCTGGGAAGCCGCCCAGGGACCGGCGCGCCAGGCCGTGCGGGCCGGCATGATCCCGACGCTCAACCAGATGGCGGTGGTGGGCGTGGTCAGCCTGCCCGGCATGATGACGGGTCAGGTGCTGGCCGGTCAGTCGCCGCTGCAGGCGGTGCGCTATCAGATCGTGATCATGTTCCTGATCGCGGCTTCGTCGGCGCTCGGCACGGTGGGCGCCGTGCTGCTGACGTACCGCCGGCTGTTTTCCGCCGACCACCGGTTTCTGGCGTCGAGACTCGTGGAGCGTGCCGCGGCCGGGCGCTAGTCAGCCACGCATGGCGTGGCGCGCCGGCCGCTCAGCGCTTCGCCGACACCGCCAGTTGGGTGCCGTCGTTCAAGGTCAGCGTCTTCGTGCTGCCGTTCGTGGGCATCGTAAAGCGCACGATCTGACTGACCGTCAGGCCGTTCGGACACTGGAGCGTCTTGCCCTTGTTCGTCACTGCCCTGGTGCCGTGCGGGGTCTGCGCCTGGAAGCTGAGCTGGACCGTGGCGGTACCGTCGCCGGCGACCACCGGCGCAAAGCGGATCTGCGTTTGCCGCAGCATCGCGCCGTTGGTATCGACCGGCAGCGATGCATCGGCCGGGCACTGATCCACGGCCGCGACCGGGCCGCCGGGCGGCACGGTCTTCCAGGTGAAGTCGTCGGACTCGCCGGAGCGGATCGTGCGCGTTTCCTGCGCATTGCCGAACTGCTTCGAAGTGACCTTGACGGTATAGCGGATCGGCCCGTCCGGCGCGGCTTGCGAGGTCACCGTGATGGGGGTGGCGGCGTACGCCGGCGGGACGAGTGTGCAGGCAAGCGAAGCAACCAGCGAAGTAACAAGCGAAACGGCGGAGCGGCTGAAGCACGGGCTCATGGTGTCACCTCCTCGTTGTGCCGCTGCACCCTCTCGGGGCGAGATGCGCGGCTATTTTTGCCTGGGAGCCCTGTCAGTCTACCGCCAAGCGGACCCGAGCGCGCTTCGCGCGGATCGGGTGTTAACCCGCTTGCGGTCAGGCAAAAAGCCGCCTAGAAACCGGTCAGCACCAGCTTGCCGATCGCCCGCCCTTCTTCCAGCAACTGATGCGCGCGCCGCACGTTCTGCGCGTTGATCTTGCCCAGGTCTTCGCCGACCGTCGTGCGCAAGGTGCCCGCGTCGATCAGGCGCCCCACTTCGGTCAGCAGCTTGTGCTGCTCGATCATGTCGGGCGTGCCGAACATCGAACGCGTGAACATGAATTCCCAGTGGAACGCCGCGCTCTTGGCCTTCAGCAGTTCGACCGGAACCGGCCTGGCATTTTCGACGATCGTGCAGATGCCGCCCTGCGGTTTGACGACGGTGGCCGCTGCCGGGAAATGCTTGTCCGTGTCGTTGAACATCAGCACGTAGTCCACCTGCTCGAAGCCGATCTGCTTCAGTTGCGCCGGCATGTCGCCGAAGTGATCGACGATGTGGTCCGCGCCGAGCTCGGTCGCCCATTTCGCCGACGCCGGACGCGAAGCCGTCGCAATCACGGTCAGGCCGGCAAGCTGTTTCGCCAGTTGAATCCCGATCGAACCGACCCCGCCCGCGCCGCCGATGATCAGCACCGAGCGGCCCTTATCGGCCCCCTGCGGCGACACGCCGAGGCGATCGAACAGCGCTTCCCACGCGGTGATCGCGGTCAGCGGCAACGCGGCGGCGTGGCTGAAGTCGAGCGAGGCCGGCTTGCGGCCGACGATCCGTTCGTCCACCAGGTGATATTCGCTATTCGCGCCCGGCCGCGTGATGCTGCCGGCGTAAAACACCGGATCGCCGACCTTGAACAAGGTGACCTCCGGCCCCACCGCTGCGACCGTCCCGGCCGCATCCCAGCCGAGCACGCGCGGCGCCTTCTCGACGGTGTCTTTCGGCGAGCGCACCTTGAAGTCGACCGGGTTCACGGAGATCGCCTCGACCTTGACCAGCAGGTCGCGACCGGTGGCTTCCGGTTGCGGAATCTCGACATCGAGCAGTGCTTCGGGATGGTCGATGGGCAAGTAACGGTGAAGACCGACAGCTTTCATGGCAACTCCTGATTCGTTCGTAAAGGATGCGGGATAACGGGCATGCATTCCGGCACTACGGGGCTGCAAGAGCCCTGTACGGCTCGGACGTGTGCTTATCTTAGGACGATCCTTACCCGCCCGGAACAGGCATAATGACTTAAACATTTTCTTGAAAATCAGAAGAATGGTTTCCACTGCGTCATCTACGCCCTCCCCGTCGCCGATGTTTCAGGAACGCGAACGGCTCGACCTGCTCGACGTCGCGCTGTTCGTGCGGGCCGCTCTGCTGGCGAACGTGTCGGCGGCCGGCCGCGAATTCGGTCTGTCGGCCGCGGTGGCAAGCGCCCGGCTCGCCCAGCTCGAACGGCTGCTGGGCGCGCGCCTGCTGCATCGGACCACGCGCCGCATCAGTCTCACGCAGGACGGCGAGATTTTCATGACGCGGGCGCAGACGCTGCTCGATGCCGCCGCCGCGGCGCGCGCCTCGGTCGGCCGGGCGCAAACCGAGCCGCACGGCCGCTTGCGGGTGGCGATGACGTCGTCGTTCGGACGCCAGCACGTGTCGCCGGTCATTCCCGAATTTCTGCGCCGCTATCCGGGCGTGAGCGTCGATTTGCGCCTCTCCGATCACCTCGTCGACCTGGTCGATGCCGGGGTGGATCTGGCGATCCGGCTCGGCGCGCTGAAGGATTCCACCCTGGTGGCGAAACGGCTGGCCGCGAACCCGCGCGTGATCTGCTGCTCGCCCGCTTATCTGGCCGGGCGAGGCGTGCCGCATCACCCGGCGGATCTCGCGCAACACGAATGCGTGATCCTCTCGGACCAGCACACGTGGGCGTTCGAAACGCCCGCCGGGCGCCTCGACGTGCGCGTGGGCGGACGCCTCGCCACCGATAACGGCGAAGTGATTCGCGATGCGCTGCTGGCCGGCTTCGGGATTGCGCTCAAATCGACCTGGGACGTCGCGCCTTATCTGCGCAGCGGCGAACTCGTGACCATTCTCGACAGTTATCCGCTCGCCGAAACGGTGGCGATCTGGGCGGTCTATCCGAGCCGGGCGTTCGTGCCGCCGAAGACCCTGGCGTTCATCGACTTTCTCGCCGCACACTTCGGCGATCCGCCGTATTGGGACGTGGCGCCTGGATGAACCGGCTTCACGCGCTTAATGCTTGCGATGCCGCTTGCGTGTGGTTTGCGTGTGGTTTGCGTGTGGTTTGCGTGCGGTTTGCGTGCGGTTTGCGTGCGGTCTCGACGCCGCTTGCCTGCGGACATGCGGGCGAGATCCAACCGTCTGCTCAATCGGTCTTCGCGCCATCCAGCCGCTTTTTCATGGCCGCCGTGATGCGCTGGCGCGTTTTTGCGTAAGCGGACCAAGGGTCCTCGTGCAGCGACTCAAGCCGTTCATGCAGATTGGCGACGGTCCATTGATCGCCGGCCGTCGTACCGTCAAGCTCGTCCCATGCGAGCGGCACCGACACGCCCAGCCCTGGCCGCGCCCGTGCGGAGAAAGCGACCACCGTGCTCGAGCCACGGTTGTTGCGCAGGTAATCGACAAAGATCTTGCGCTTGCGATTCTGCGGCCCCATCTTCGCGGCGAAGTGCTTGGGCAGCGTGGCCGCCATATGCTGCGCGACAGCCTGCGAAAACGTCTTCACCTCGTCCCAGCCTGCGTGTTTGGCTAACGGCACGACCACATGCAATCCCTTGCCGCCGCTCGTCTTGCAGAACGACGCGAGGCCGAGTTCTTCGAGCAGCGTGCGGGTGAGTTGGGCGGCTTCGATCATCTTGTCCCAGCCGAGCGCCGGGTCGGGGTCCAGATCGAACACCACGCGGTCGGGCTTCTCGATGTTCGAGACGAGCGCGTTCCACGTATGCAGTTCGATCGTGCCCATTTGCGCGGCGCCGATCAACGCCTTGACGGTATCGATCGTGATCAGCGGCGGATGACCGGCATCGAGCCCGGGATGCTGGGTGACATTTGGAATCGACAGCTTCTGGCTGTGCTTCTGAAAAAACAGCTCGCCGCCGATGCCGTCCGGCGCCCGCACCAGCGAAACCGGCCGGTCGTGCAAATGCGGCAGCAACCATGCTTCGATCGATTCGTAGTACTTCACAAGGTCGATCTTGCGCGTGCCGGTTCGCTTGTCGATCACGCGATCCGGATGGGAAATCCGCACACCGGCCACCGTCTCGGTGGAAGCGCCCTTTTTCGTCGCGCGTGCGCGGGCGGCGTGCGCCGCTGCTGGCTCGTCCACAGCCGGGGCACGCGAGGCAGACGCCTTAGTTGCCGGACCTTTCGCCGCGCGGATTTTCGCGGGCGCTTCCGTTGAACGTTCACTCGGATGGTGTTGCACATCGCCTCCTTCGCGCGGCGTTTCCCTGACGATCTGCCGCGCCGGTTTGTCGTGTCGCAGACTGACGAACGACGCCTGGCGCACGATGCGCTCGTCGGTCCACTCCGCGAAGTTGCATTCGCAAACGAGTTCTGGCTTGACCCAGTGAACCGGCGTGCGGCTGCGTTCGCGCGGTGTCTCGGCGAACGGCATGCGCGACTGTTCACGCGCGTCGAGCTCCTTTTTCACCGCGCGCAGCAACGCTGCATCGAAACCGGTGCCGACCCGGCCCGCATACCGCAGCTTGCCTTCGGCGTCGTACACGCCGAGCAGCAGCGCGCCAAAAGCGGCGCGGCTGCCCGCCGGCTCGGTGTAGCCGCCGATCACGAATTCCTGCCGGCGGCGGCACTTCAGCTTGATCCACGCCGCGCTGCGCCCCGAGGCGTAGCGGCTGTCGCGCCGCTTGCCGATGATGCCTTCGAGCGCCATATCGCAGGCGCTTTTCAGCAGATCGTCGGCGCTAAAGTCGAAGTCTTCCGAAAAGCGCAACACGCGGTTGTCCGCCCCTTCGAGCAGTGCGTGCAGAATGGCGCGGCGCTGCACCAGTGGCACGCCGTGCAGGTCGTAGCCATTTAGAAACGGCAAGTCGAACAGATAGATCACGATGTCCTGCGGCCGGTTGGCGTCGAACGCGTTTTGCAGCGCCTGAAAGTTCGGCACGTCGTTGTGATCGAGCACCACCGCTTCGCCGTCGAGCCATCCGCTATCGAGCTCGAGTTGCGCGAGCGCGCCGACCTGCTTGCTGAATTTCGCGGACCAGTCGTTGCCGGCGCGTGTATAGATCTGAACCGGGTTCTTCGCGACGCGACGATCGATACGCACGAGCACCCGGTAGCCATCGAACTTGATCTCGTACGACCATTCGTCGCCCGGCGGAGCGGACTCGACCAGCGTCGCCAGTTGCGGTTTGAACGTGGCGGGTAAGGCGGCCTTCTTTGCGCCCTCGATCGCCGGCGACGCAGCCAAAGTACGGAGCGACTCCGCGCTGCGGTTCGCGACGATGTCGGTCTTCTTCGGGTTGGTGCTGCGTGTGCCGCTTGTTGCCTTCGGTGCTGTCTTCGACGCTGCAGTCTTGCTGGAGCGCGTGGCTGGCTTACTTGCCGCCAGCTTTGTCGCGGCAGGTTTCTCGGCGACGCGTTTAGCCGCGGTTTTCCGCGCGGCCCCCTTGCCCGCGTTACCTACGCGGCGCGCGGCCGCCCCGTCGAGCACACTGCCGGGCCGCTCGGCGAGCACGTCGAAGTCGGCCTCGTTGCGCGCCGCCTCATCACGCTCCTTGATCAGCAGCCACTGCTCCTTGTCGCCGCTGCCGCGCATGTGGCTACGCACCAGCATCCAGCCACCGTGAAGCTTGTCGCCCATCAGCGAGAACTTGAGCTTGCCCGCCCGATACGCCTCACGCGCGTGCGCAGCCCCACCGTCCGGCTCCCACGTGCCGCGATCCCACACGATGACCGAACCCGCGCCGTAGTTCCCCGGCGGAATCTCGCCTTCGAACGAGCCGTATTCGAGCGGGTGATCTTCGACATGGACGGCGAGCCGCTTTACCGACGGATCCAGGCTCGGCCCCTTGGGCACCGCCCACGACTTCAGCGTGCCGTCGAGTTCGAGCCGGAAGTCGTAGTGCAGGCGACGCGCGTCGTGTTCCTGGATCACGTAGGCGAGCGCGTGCGCCGGCTTGCGCGATGGCATCTTGCCGGCCGCAGCCTTGCGGGCTGGCTTGCCGGACGGTTCGGGCGTCTCGTCGAAGCGGCGCTTGCGGTGATAGGGATCGAGCCGGTCGGTCATGGCCGTACTTTAAAAGCATCCTCAAGCGGCGCTGCGCTTGCGATGCGAGGCGTCCTTACTAGGCGAAGCGGCGGTACGAGCCGCGACCCCGCTGGCGCGGCGCGTCGTGCTGGTCTTGCGCGGTCGCGTCGTCGCGGGCGCCTCTGCGTCGTCATGGTCCGGCGCCGCACGCGACCGGCTGCCGGCTTTGCCCTTGCCGCGCCCGAGACTGCGCTTGAGCAGCTCCGACAGATCCAGAATCTCCGCGGACCGACGCGACTCGCGCGGCGTCTCGACCTCGACGATCTCTTCGGTCTTGCCCGCGCGAACCTTGCGGTCGACGAGCGCCATGATGTCGTCGCGGAACGTGTCGTGATAGGTGGACGGATCCCAGCCATCGCTCATGTCGTCGATCAGCTTTTTCGCCATATCGAGTTCGCGCGCGGTCACGCCCGCCTTCTTCGGCTCTTCGGACGGCAGCTTCAATTCGTTGTAGTCGCGCACTTCGTCGGCCCAGCGCAGCGTGTTGAGCGCAAGTACCGGCCCGACCGGAATGAGCGCCGCCAGATGCTGCTTGTTGTGCAGCACGACGTTGGCGATACCGATCTTGCCCGACGCCTTCAACGCCTCGCGCAGCAGCGCATAGACCTTCTCGCCCTTGCGGTCCGGTGCGAGAAAATACGGGGTGTCGAGATACAGAAACGAGATCTCGGGCGCTTCGACGAAGGCGAGAATATCGACGGTTTGCGTCGACTCCGGATTTGCCGAGCGGATCTCGTCGTCGGACAGCACGACGTACTTGTCCTTCTCATATTCGAAGCCGCGCACGATATCGTCGCGCGTGACTTCCTTGCCGGTCCGCTTGTTGATCTGCCGGTAGCCGATCGGGTCGATCGAACGCTTGTCGAGCAGATTGAAGCCGACTTTCTCCGACTGCGTCGCCGGATACAGTTGCACCGGGACGTGCACGAGGCCGAAGCTGATCGCGCCTTTCCAGATCATGTGTGACATCGTGCGCTCCCAAAGGCCGGGACCTTCGACGACGCATCAAGCGTGCCACGGCGGCCGCTGCCGCGGCGACAGCGCCATGCGCGGGTTATGAACTGAGCGCCCTGTAACTCTTGCGCCGTGTCGGCAAAAGCTACGGCCCGCGGGGAGTCCGCTTAGCCCACCTCGCACGGCACCGCGGCGAACCCGCGAAAGCGCGCCCGGCCGCCGCGCGTCGGCGCGCCGCTTAAGCGGTACGAAGGAAAGCGCTGCACGAAACGCCCGATCGCAATGCGCGCTTCGAGCCGTGCGAGCGAGAGCCCCGCGCACTGATGAATGCCGAAGCCAAAGGCCAGATGACGATTCGGCTCGCGACGAATCTCGAAGCGCTCGGGATCGGCAAACTGCTCCGGGTCGCGGTTGGCCGCGCCGATGCACAGCGTGACCGGTGTGCCGCGCGCCACGGCGTGTCCGCCAATCTCGGTGTCGACGGTGGCCATCCGGTTGCCGAGCTGGTTCGAGCTCTCGAAGCGCAGGCACTCTTCGACCGCACTGTCGATCAGTCCCGGCTCCTGCTGCAAGGCGGCACGCGCGTCGGGCCATTCGCTGAGCGTGACGAGTCCGTTGCCGATCAGATTGGTGGTCGTCTCATGGCCGGCATTCAGGATGAAGATGCAGTTCTGCAGCAGTTCCACCTCCGAGAGACGTTCGCCGTCCACTTCGCCTTCGATCAGACGGGTCAGGACATCGTGCTGCGGATCGCCCGGCGAACGACGTCGGCGCGCCACCAGATCCTGCAGATAGGCGACGAACTCGCTCACCGCACGGTTGCCGCGTTCGAGCTGCGCGGCGTTTAAGGCCGGTTCGAGCGCGCCGAGAATCGCCAGCGACCAGTCACGCAGCGGCGCGCGCTCCTCGTGGGGCACGACGAGCAGATTGCCGATGATCTCGAGCGGAATCGCGGCGGCGAATTCGCCGATCAGATCGAGGCGGCCCTGATCGGCGGCGGAGTCGAGCAATCCATCCACCAGCCGGATGAGGCCCGGCTCCATCGCCGCAATCGCCCGCGCCGTGAGTGCGCCCGCAATCAGCTTGCGCACCCGCGTATGCAGCGGCGGGTCGTTGAACACGAGGCTCGTCGTGTGATGCGCGTAGAGCGGCGACGCGCCGTACTTCGGCTTGAATTCGACGGTCTTGTCCGAACTGAACGTCCTGGGATCGCGGTAGACCGCCTGCACGTCCTTGTAGCGCGTGAGGAAGAGCGAGCCGTCGGGCATGCGCTTCACCGGCTCGTGCGTGCGCAGCGCGCGGTAGACCGGATAGGGATCGGCGTAGAACGCCGGTGTCAGATGCTGGAGATCGAAATCGCGCGCAAGGATATGAGGGTCGTCGGCGGTGGCAGGCAGGGTCATGGCGGTCTCCGTGATTTTGTATGGGCAGCGTGATGGGCGCTATGGGGAGCGCATCCGTTGATCATGCGTGGCTTTCGCAGGTTCAAACGGGTTATAGGCGCTGCTTGCCGGTTCCGAAAGTATGACCGGGCCGCCCGGCGGATGCATTGTGCTTACCCGTTACAATAACGGGATTTTCCGCGCGCGCCGCGCGCTCTTTCCTCGTCGACATGAACCTCGTCATCCAAAGCCCCGCGCCCCTGTCCGCCGACCACCATAAGACGCTCGTCGCGCTCGCGCGCGGCTCGCGCGCCACCGCCATCGACGCCCACGCGATCCGCATTGCCGACGCTAGCCCGTCCCAGCGCGCCGATCTGGACGTCTACTGCGGCACGCACGCCCTGGATTACGCGTTTGTGGAACCCAACCGGCAGTTGCGCGACTTCGGCCTGGTTGCCATGGACATGGACTCGACGCTGATCACGATTGAATGTATCGACGAAATCGCGGATTTCTGCGGCCTGAAGGCCGAAGTCGCGGCGATCACCGAAGCGTCGATGCGCGGCGAAATCAAGGATTTCAACGAAAGCCTGGTTCGCCGGGTGGCGCTGCTCAAGGGACTCGACGCGGGCGCGCTGGAACGTGTGTACGAGGATCGGCTGCGCCTGTCGCCCGGTGCGGAACAGATGCTGAACGGCGTGAAAGCGGCCGGTTTGAAGACCTTGCTCGTGTCCGGCGGTTTCACCTTCTTCACCGAGAAGCTGAAAGCCCGCCTTGGCCTCGATTTCACGCGAGCCAATACGCTCGAAATCGTCGACGGCAAGTTGACCGGCCAGGTCACGGGCGAGATCGTCAATGCGGAAGTCAAGGCGCGCACGCTGCGCGAGACCTGTGCGACGCTTGGCATCGAGCCCAGCCGGGCCATCGCGATGGGCGACGGCTCCAACGATCTGAAGATGATGGCCGAGGCAGGGTTATCCGTGGCGTTTCGCGCCAAGCCGGTAGTGCGCGAAGCGGCGAGTGTCGCGTTCAATCATGTTGGGCTCGATGGGGTGTTGCGGTTGTTTTGAGACCACTGCCGCGTCCCCACCCGCCCGCTGCAGACGCAAAAAAAGCCCATCGAAACCAGGTTTCGATGGGCTTTTTTCAACGACGCAAGCTGCAATTACACCAGCGTACCCAGACTCCGCTCCATATCCGCGCGCAGATCGGCCTCTTCTTCCAGCCCGATGTAGAAGCGCACCAGCGTACCCCGATGCGGCCACTGCGCTGCGGTACGCATCGAGGCGATGTCGTACGGCATCACGAGACTATGTGCGCCGCCCCAGCTCCAGCCGATCGAAAACAGCTCGAGCGACTCGCAGAACGTATCGATTTGCGCCGGCGTATAACGTCCATCGAACACCACCGAAAACAAGCCGCCCGCCCCCGTGAAGTCACGTTCGTAGAACTCGTGCCCGGGACAATCGGGCAACGCGGGATGTAGCACCGCAGCGATCTCCGGCCGCGTCTTCAGCCACTTCGCCAGCGCGAGCGCGCTGCGGTCATGCTGCTCGAAGCGCACCTGCATGCTCGGCAGGCTGCGCAGGATCAACGAGCAGTCGTCCGACGAGACGCCGATCCCCATGCGCATGCGCGCCGCTTTCAGTTTGACATGCAGCTCGCGCTCGACGGTAATCGTCGCGCCCATCAGCACATCGCCACCGCCCGATTGATATTTGGTCAGCGCCTGCACCGAAATATCGACGCCATGCTCGAACGGACGGAACGCGAGCCCCGCGGACCAGGTATTGTCGATGGCCGTGATCACATTGCGGGCTCGCGCCGCCGCGGTGATCGCGTCCACGTCCGGCACTTCCATCGTCACCGAGCCCGGCGCCTCGAGCCAGATCAGCCGCGTATTGGGCTGGATCAGATCGGCAATCCCGGCGCCGATCATCGGATCGTAGTAGCGCGCCGTAATGCCGAAGTCTCGAGCGAGCCAGTCGCCGTGCTCGCGGTTCGGCGAATAGACGTTATCGGGGATCAGGACATCGTCGCCGGCTTTGACGAGACCGAAATAAACATTGGAAATCGCCGACAGTCCCGAGGGTTGCAGCAGCGCATGATTGCCGCCTTCGATAGCCGCCAGCCGCTGCGCCAGCACGAGCGAGGTGGGCGTGGCGTGCAAGCCGTAACGCCATTGACCGTCGTTGCGCCAGTCGAGCGAGCGCATCGTCGCCAGATCCGGAAAGACGACCGTCGAGGCGCGCGCGACCGGCACCGCGAACGATTCGAAGCCCGGGGTCACCTGATCTTCAGCGCGCACGATACGGGTTTGCAGGCCGCGCCTGGGTTTGGATTGAGTCATGGTCAATTCGCGTAGAGCCAAAATGGAACGATGAGAGAACGCCAGGCGGATCGGCAGAGCGCGCGAGCGGCGCGCTTACTCGCCGATCGAGAGGTTGTTCACTCCGTTTACCGTATGCGCGCCGCTCGCTGCAGGCGCTGCGGGAGCCGACGGCGCGGTTCCGGCCGCCGGCGGCTGAGCCGGCGCACCCGGCGCAGGCACCGGTTGTCCGGCTGCGAGCGGACGCAGGTCGAACGGCTGCGGATCCGAATCGTCGACGTTCATCCGGTCCCCCGCCAACGAACCGTCAGCGGCAAACTTGCCGACCCAGTTTCCCGTGATGTGGGTGCCATCGTTCGACTCCTCGACTTCGAGCGTATCGCCGTCGCGGTCGCCCGCAATCAGGATCACTTCGCCCGTATCGGTGTACTGATATTCGCCGTGCACGCCGGACGGGTCGTCGGTCTTCGCGCCGAGCCGCAATACGATCTGACGCGTGCCGAGCGTGCCGGCGTAGCGCGGAAACTTCGCGAACTCCGGGCTCGGCTTGAGCGGCAACTGGATGGGGGGCGGCGCCGCCAGTTCCTTGACCGCATCGCTCTGCGCCCACGCTGCGCGGGGCGACAAGCTGCCTGCACCGGCCAGCAGCAGCACCGCTGCGGCACCGGGGATCCAGCCGCGCCAACGCGCGACACTCCTGATTGCTTTCGATTCCAGCATCCGTTTCCTTCCTGTTGCATGAGACGAGGCGCAGCGCGCCCGGCGTCAGATCCGTTCGAAGATCGCCGCGATGCCCTGGCCGCCGCCAATGCACATCGTCACGAGCGCATAACGCCCGCCGATGCGCTGCAGCTCGTACAGCGCCTTCACGGTAATCAATGCGCCGGTCGCACCGATCGGGTGGCCGAGCGAAATGCCGGAGCCGTTCGGGTTGACCTTCGCGGGATCGAGCCCAAGTTCCTTGCTGACCGCACACGCCTGCGCGGCAAACGCTTCGTTGGCTTCGATGACGTCGAGATCGGCCACCGTCAGGCCGGCCCGTTCGAGCACCTTGCGGGTGGCCGGCACCGGGCCGATGCCCATATAGGCCGGATCGACGCCCGCATGTGCGTAGGCCACCAGCCGCGCCAGCGGCTTCACGCCGCGCTGCTCGGCCACGCTGCGCTCCATCAGCACGACGGCGGCAGCCGCATCATTGATACCGGACGCGTTACCGGCCGTCACCGAGCCGTTTTCCTTGGCGAACACCGGCTTCAACTTCGAGAAGTCTTCCGCCGACGGGTTCAGACGCACGTGTTCATCCTGCTCGAACACGACATCACCTTTCTTCGATGAGATCGTGATCGGCAGGATCTGTTCCTTGAAGTAACCGCTGGCGATCGCATGAGCCGCGCGTCGATGCGATTCAAGCGCGAGCGCATCCTGCGCCTCACGGGAGATGCCGTATTTCTGTGCGACATTCTCGGCCGTCACGCCCATGTGAATGCCCTGAAACGGGTCCTGCAGCGCACCGAGCATCATGTCGACGAGACGCGCATCGCCCATGCGCTGACCGAAGCGCGCAGCCGGCATCATGTACGGCGCGCGGCTCATGTTTTCCGCGCCGCCGCCAATGGCGATGTCCGCGTCGCCGAGCAGCACGCTCTGTGCAGCGGAGACGATCGCCTGCAGGCCGGAACCGCACAGGCGGTTCACCGTGAGCGCGGGCGCATGCTGCGCGACGCCGCCGTTCAACGCGGCCACGCGGGCCAGATACATGTCCTTCGGTTCGGTGTGGACCACATTGCCGAACACCACATGGCCGACTTCGTCGCCCGTCACCTTGGCCCGCGACAGCACCTCGCGCACCACGCGGGCGCCGAGATCGGTCGGCGAGAAGTCTTTGAGGCTGCCGCCGAAGTCGCCGATTGCCGTACGCACGCCGCTTACCACCACCACTTCTCGTTGCATCGCTCGCTCCTCTTACTGTCTGACTCTCTGATCGCGATCTGGACGGCCACTCAGCGTGGGGGTTCGCGGGCCGCCTTGTGCGCCGGTGTCGAGGCGTGTGGTCCGTCGGGCGGACGCGAGGCCGCTCACGACAACCTCGCCCGCTCAGGCCGCCAACGCCTTCTCGACCGCGTTGCGCCCGGGAATCGGCGCGACCGCCCCGAAACCTTGTGTGGACAATGCCGCCGCCATATTCGCGTAACGCGCCGCCGCGAACGGATCGTCGCCCGCCACGATACGGGCGACGAACGCACCACCGAAGCAGTCGCCGGCGCCGGTCGCGTCGACCGCGTCCATGACGTGCCCCGGCACCTCGCGGCGCTCGTCGGGCGTGGCCACATAAGCACCCTGCTTGCCGAGCTTGAGCGCGACAACGCGCGGCCCGAGCGCCAGCAGGTAATCGACGATCTCGTCGCGGCCTGTGAGCCCCGTCAAGACAGTCACGTCGTCCCAGCTCGGCAGGCAGATGTCGGTATGGCGAATCGCTTCGACCATCACCGCACGCGCCCGCGCGAGCGGCCATAGCTTGAGGCGCAGATTGGTGTCGAAACTCACCCGCACGCCGTTGGCGCGCGCGTGGCCAATCGCAGCCAGGGCCGCGTCGCAGGCGCTGAGGCTGATCGCGAGGCTGACGCCGGACAGATGCAGTACCTGCGCGGCCGCAATCGCCTCGAGCGGCAGATCGTACGGCGCATAGCGGCTAGCGGCCGACCCTGCGCGCAGATAATCGAACTGGTGACCGTCGACGCCGTGCGAGACGAAATAGACGCCGGTCGGCGCGTGGCTGTCGACCTTCACCGTCGACGTATCCACCGTTTCGCGTTGCCACAGATCGAGCAGCAGACGCCCGAAATGATCGTCGCCGACCGCCGACACAAACCCCGCTGTCGCGCCCTGGCGGGCCGCCGCGACGCAGAAGTTCGACGTGTCGCCGCCGAAGCCCTGCAGGTAGCTGGACGGGTCCTTCGACGACTGGTTGAATTCGACCATCGCCTCACCAAGCGCGAGGATTGCCGGGCTCGCCGCCGTGGACATGGCTTACACCTCGCCCCACAGATCGTGGCCGTCCGCGCCGGTGATTTTCACGGACACGAAATCGCCCACCTTGTAGCGCTTCGACGCCTTGGTGGTGGGCGAGATGTACACGACGCCGTCGATCTCCGGCGCGTCTGCGGCTGTGCGGCCGATGCCGCCGTCGTCATTGATCTCGTCGACCAGCACCTTCAAGGTCTTGCCGACCTTGCGCGCGATACGCTTGGCCGACACTTCCTCAGCCACTTCCATGAAGCGCGCGCGGCGCTCTTCGCGCACTTCGTCGGGCAAGGCGCCGTCGAGTTCGTTGGCGGTGGCGCCTTCAACCGGCGAGTAAGCGAAGCAGCCGACGCGATCCAGTTCCGCCTCGCGAATGAAATCCAGCAGCGTCTGGAACTGCTCTTCGGTCTCGCCGGGGAAGCCGGCGATGAACGTGCTGCGGATAGTCAGGTCCGGGCAGATCTCGCGCCAGGCGCGCACGCGCTCGAGCACCTTCTCGGCATTGGCCGGACGCTTCATGCGCTTCAGCACTTCGGGATGCGCGTGCTGGAACGGTACGTCGAGATACGGCAGCACGTGGCCCTTGAACGGACCTTCGGCCATCATCGGGATAACTTCGTCGACGCTCGGGTACGGATAGACGTAATGGAGGCGCACCCACGCGCCGTATTGCGCGGCCAGTTCGCCGAGCGCGGCGACGAGGTCCGTCATGCGCGTCTTGATCGGCTTGCCGTTCCAGAAACCGGTGCGGTACTTCACGTCCACGCCGTACGCGCTCGTGTCCTGCGAAATCACGAGCAGTTCCTTTACACCGGACTTGAACAGGTTTTCCGCTTCGAGCATCACGTCCGCGACCGGACGCGACACGAGGTCGCCGCGCATGGACGGGATGATGCAGAACGTGCAGCGGTGGTTGCAGCCCTCGGAAATCTTCAGATAGGCATAGTGACGCGGCGTGAGCTTCACGCCCGCAGCGGGCACCAGGTCGACGAACGGATCGTGCGGCTTCGGCAGATGCATGTGCACGTGCTGCATGACTTCGCCCAGCGCATGCGGACCGGTCACGGCCAGCACCTTGGGATGGACTTCTTCGATCAGGCCCGAGCCGCTCGCGCTCTTCTTCGCGCCGAGGCAGCCGGTGACGATGACCTTGCCGTTTTCAGTGAGCGCCTCGCCGATCGCGTCGAGGCTTTCCTGCACGGCTTCGTCGATGAAGCCGCAGGTGTTGACGACCACGAGGTCAGCGCCGTCATAGGTCCCGGAGATCTCGTAGCCCTCGGCGCGCAGTTGCGTGATGATCTGCTCGGAGTCGACGAGCGCTTTGGGGCAGCCGAGGCTGACAAAGCCGACCTTGGGGGCGGCTGTGTTCGGCGAAATGGGGGAAGTAGCTTGCGGCATAGGGTCGGTCCGGCGGATGGCGGTAAACGTAACCTCACATTGTACCCCGCAGCACGGTCTGGGCCCCGCGTAAAGCGAAGGCCGTCCGCCGGACGTCGCGCGTGAAACGACCAGACTCACGACGCTAAGCTAGCGCAGGTGCGGCCGGTCTCCAGAAATGAAAACAGCCGCTTAAGCGGCTGTTTGGCGGCGTGGTGACCGTATTTGTCGCCAGGTTGCCCCGTTCGACGATCGATTAAGGCGTACCCTCATCGTCAGCAAACGGTAAGTATCCGACCCACCAATGTCAACCCCGTCAACACCAGCGCACGTCCATTTTCTTAACGCAAACTCCACCATTTCGGCATCTCGCGCAGGCGCGCGAACACCCGCCGGCGTCGACACCGGAGCATCCATTGCTCCCGCCCATCGGACTGCCCACGGTCAGCCCGCTGCGCCCTCTTTGCAGCAGTTTCGCCAGTCCGACCCTGAGCCGGACGGCGCACACTCATGCCGCCTTACTTCTTCTCCGGCTCCGGATCCGTCTGCGGATTGGCAGGCGTGAACGGGAAGGTGCTGAACATCGACTTCGCCTGGTTCTGCATCTGCTCCTGCATCTGCACGAACATGTTCTTCGACTGCTCGATGTAGCTGGTCATCATGCCCTGCATCATCGGCGCCTGCATGTTCATGAACTGCGACCAGACCTCAGGGTTCATCGCCTTGCCTTCATACAGGTTCTTCGACTGGTCGGCGAGCTTGGCCTGAATGTCGATAAACGCCTGGATGTTCTTCTCGAGATAAGTACCCATCATGCCCTGCATCGCGTGTCCGTAGAAACGGATGATCTGCGAGAGCATCGACGACGAAAACATCGGCAGACCGCCGCTCTCTTCTTCCAGGATGATCTGCAGCAGAATGGCGCGCGTCAGGTCCTCGTTGCTCTTCGCATCGATGACCTTGAAATCCTCCTGGTCCAACACGAGCTGCTTGACGTCCGTCAGCGTGATGTACGTGCTTGTCTCGGTGTCATAGAGCCGACGGTTCGGATATTTCTTGATGAGTCGTTCGGCAGTTTTCTTTGTAGTAGTGGTCATTTAACGCCTTTGAGCGCCATTGAAGCGCAGAAACGGCGTCCTGCCGCACGCGCAACCGGGCCCGATTGCAGGTACGAGACGCCGCCGGAAACACCTGAACCCTGTAGCGCCCTGTCTTGCGACCGGACGCTGCACGGATCAGCCCATGTGCAGACCGCCATTCAGCGAAAAATCCGCGCCCGTCGAAAAGCCCGATTCGTCCGACGCGAGCCACGCTACGATCGAACCGATTTCATCCGGCTGGCCGAGACGGCGCACCGGAATCGTCGCAACGATCTTTTCCAGCACATCGGGGCGGATCGACTTGACCATATCCGTACCAATGTAGCCAGGCGAAACGGTGTTCACCGTGACGCCCTTGGTGGCGACTTCCTGAGCCAGCGACATTGTGAAGCCGTGAATGCCGGCCTTCGCCGTCGAGTAGTTCGTCTGCCCGAACTGGCCCTTCTGCCCGTTCACCGACGAGATGTTGATCACTCGCCCGAAGCCGCGCTCGACCATCCCGTCGATCACCTGCTTGGTGACGTTGAACAGGCTCGTCAGGTTGGTGTCGATCACCGCCGTCCAGTCTTCGTGGGTCATCTTGCGGAACACGACGTCGCGCGTAATGCCCGCATTGTTGACCAGAACGTCGACCTCGCCGACCTCGGCTTTCACCTTGTCGAAAGCCGCCTTGGTCGATTCCCAGTCGCCCACATTGCCTTCCGAGGCGATGAAGTCGTAACCGAGGACCTTCTGCTCTTCGAGCCACTTGACGCGGCGTGGGGAGTTCGGGCCACAGCCGGCGACGACCTTGAAGCCTTCCTTGTGAAGACGTTGGCAAATGCTCGTGCCGATGCCGCCCATCCCGCCCGTTACATACGCAATTCGCTGTGCCATAAACCACACTCCATTATCGTTTTTCCGAGGCGCCGACCGGCAGCCCCTTCCCTCGCCTGTACTGCATCTCCGCTGCCGCCGGGCGACCGGCTGGCGAGGCCACTACACCGCACACCACGCACCGCTTCGACCCGGACCGCTGACGCCGCGGCGCGCGGCAACACTCAACTCATTCGTTCAGACTCAGGCGCGTTCGACAGCCAGCGCCACGCCCATGCCGCCACCGATACACAGCGAGGCCAAGCCCTTCTTCGCGTCGCGCTTCTGCATTTCGTGCAGCAGCGTGACGAGGATCCGGCAACCGGACGCGCCGATCGGGTGGCCGATCGCAATCGCGCCGCCGTTCACGTTGACCTTCGACGTGTCCCAGCCCATTTGCTGGTGCACGGCGAGCGCCTGCGCAGCGAACGCCTCGTTGATTTCCATCAGGTCGAGATCGGCCGGGCTCCAGCCCGCGCGTTCGAGACAGCGGCGCGAAGCCGGCACCGGGCCCATGCCCATCACCTTCGGATCGACACCGGCGCTGGCGTAAGCCTTGATGCGCGCGAGCGGCTTGAGACCCAGCGCTTCGGCCTTCTTGGCCGACATCACGAGCACCGCAGCCGCACCGTCGTTCAGGCCCGACGCATTGGCGGCCGTCACCGTGCCTTCTTTCGAGAAGGCCGGCTTCAGACCGGCGAGCGATTCGGCCGTCACGCCGTGGCGCACGAATTCATCCGTGGCGAAGCGTAGCGGCTCGCCCTTGCGTTGCGGAATCTCGACCGGCACGATCTCATCATCGAAACGGCCCGCCTTCTGTGCTGCTTCCGCCTTATTCTGCGAAAGGGCCGCGAACGCGTCCTGCTGTTCGCGCGTGATGCCGTATTCCTTCGCGACGTTCTCAGCCGTCACGCCCATGTGGTACTGGTTGTAGACGTCCCACAGGCCGTCGACGATCATGCTGTCGATCAGCTTGGCGTCGCCCATGCGGAAGCCGTCGCGCGAACCCGGCAGCACGTGCGGCGCCGCGCTCATGTTTTCCTGGCCGCCCGCCACCACGATATCCGCGTCGCCGGCGATGATGGCGTTGGCCGCCAGCATCACGGCCTTCAGGCCCGAGCCGCACACCTTGTTGATGGTCATGCCGGGCACCGCCAGCGGCAGGCCCGCCTTGATCAGCGCCTGGCGCGCCGGATTCTGGCCGGAACCTGCCGTCAGGACCTGGCCCAGGATCACTTCGCTGACCTGCTCGGGCTTCACACCCGCGCGTTCGAGTGCAGCGCGAACCACGAGTGCGCCGAGATCGGGTGCAGCGATTTTCGCCAGCGACCCACCGAATTTGCCGACTGCCGTACGCGCGGCCGATACGATCACTACATCAGTCATTTCAATTTCCTCCGGGCATCGCGGCCAGTCGCTCCGCCGCCCGTCAAGTTAAAAATCCAATCACCTGCTCAGTGCCGCCAACGCCGTCGGCTCACACAGCCGGCGTCAATCGTTCTGGTCGCATCCGCGCCTTCATCCGCGCCTTGTCTGCGCTACCCGCCATCGTTACTCGCGTTGCATCACATAGCGCCCAGGCGCCGCCTCGATCGCCGGATAGTCGGCCGAGCCCGCAGTGGCGCGCGCCTTGACCTTCTTGCCGCCGTATTGATCGAGCCAGCGGGTCCATTCCGGCCACCAGCTTCCCGGCACTTCCGTTGCCTGTTCGAACCAGTCGTCCGGACTCTCCGGCAAGTGCTTGCCCTCTGTCTGCAGCACCCAGTAATTGCGCTTGTTCTTGGCAGGCGGATTGATCACGCCCGCGATATGCCCCGACGCGCCAAGCACGAATTCCAGCGGTCCGCTCAGCAGCGGCACCGAGGCATAGGCCGTGCGCCACGGCACGATATGATCCTCGCGTGAACCGTAGATGAAGGTGGGCACATCGATCAGCGACAGGTCCACCTTCTCGCCGCACACGGTCAGCGCATTCGGCTCGCGCAGACGATTCTCCAGATACGTATTGCGCAGGTACCACACGTACATCGGTCCGGGCAGGCTCGTCGAATCGCTGTTCCAGTACAGCAGGTCGAACGGCGTCGGCGTGCGGCCCTTTAGATAGTTGTCGACGACATAGTTCCACACGAGATCGTTCGGACGCAGGAACGAGAACGCGTTGGCGAACTCGATGCCGCGCATCAGTCCCGGCTTCGCGCCGTTCTTGCCGCCGATGGTCTGCTCGCGCATCTGCACATGCGCTTCGTCGACGAACACGTCGAGCACACCTGTGTCCGAAAAATCGAGCATGGCGGTGAGCAGCGTCATCGAAGCTGCGGGATGTTCGCCGCGCGCCGCCGCAACGGCCAGCGCCGTGGCGAGCATCGTGCCGCCGACGCAGAAGCCGAGCGTGTTGATCTGCTCGCGCCCGCTGATCTTGCGCACGGTTTCGATCGCGGTGAGCACGCCTTCGTCGGTGTAGTCGTCCCACGTCTTATGCGCAATCGAGGCATCCGCATTGCGCCACGAAATCAGGAACACCTGATGCCCCGACTCGAGCCCATGAGCGACGAGCGAATTCTCCGGTTGCAGATCGAGGATATAGAACTTGTTGATGCAAGGCGGCACGATCAGCAAGGGCCGCTCGCGCACGCTCGCCGTGCGCGGCTTGTATTGGATCAACTGGATCAGGTCGTTCTCGAACACCACTGAGCCTTCGGTGTTTGCGAGATTCTTGCCGACCACAAAACGCGATTCGTCGGTCTGCGAAATCTTGCCGCGCTGCAGGTCGCCCAACAGATTGGCGACGCCCTGGCGCAGGCTCTCGCCGCGACTCTCCAGCAAGGTCTTCTGCGCTTCGGGATTGAGCGCAAGGAAGTTGCTCGGCGCGGCCGCCGCCGTCCACTGCTGGACCGCGAAGCGGATGCGTTCGCGCACCTTCGGTTCGGTATCGAGCGCCTCGACCAGCTCCTGCAGATAGCGCGCGTTCAGCAGATACCATGCGGCGGTGAACGCATACGCCGGCGTGGCGCTCCATGCCTCCGCGCTGAAACGACGGTCCTTCAGTTCGGGGATCTTCGGCGTCGACTCAGCCGATTGCTGGAGCAACTGCATCGCTTCGCGCGAGTAGTCGGCTTGCAGCTTCTGCAAACGCTCCGAAGGGATCGCCGCGGTGGGTACCTTCAGGCCGGCGAACGGCGCCATCGCGGCCGCAGCGTTGCTGAAGTCGGGCATGGCCGGCATGGAGGGCATCTGCGGCATCTGGAACGCCGCGCCGGCACCCGCGGCAGGCACGCCAAGCGAACGCCATGCGTTGATCCAGGCATCGAATAACTGCTGCGCTCCGGCGGGACCTGCACTGGTCTGCTGCTCCGTCGTGGAGTCCGTGCTTGAGGAAGTCGAGGAATGTTGTGATGCTGCCATACCTGCTTTTGACCGGTGAGTCCTGACGGACGGTTGAGAGGCAGGTTTCCGACGCACGTGGGCGATTGCTCGCGACCTCGTCACGCCCTGTCCCGTGTGTGGGGAACATTCTTGCTCCCCATCGCAAGGCATGTCAATGCTTGTTCCCGATTTTGCCGCAGTGCGATATTTTTTTAATTATCGTTTTCCCCATGTATTTCATCGCCTTAATGTGGCCCGCTAGAACGAATGGACAAGAAATGTAAAAGGCCCATATTTGCAGGGCCTTTTTTGCATTTAACACGGGAAATAGCGGCGCTTTTCGAGCCGCGCTATGGAGAGCCCGGCGGCCGGCGCGTTCGCCTTTGGCGGCGCAACAAAAATGCCCGCTGCGCCCCCGAACAAACCCTGACGATCCCCGCCTGTTATGGCCGCCAGCGGCATAAGCGGGCGTGCGCGCTCAGTCGGCAAGCCAGATCAAGGCGGCCATGCGGCCTGTGACGCGATCGCGCCGGTAAGAATAGAAACGTTCACGCTGAGTCACCGTGCATGTGTCGCCACCGGTAATCTGCGTCACGCCAAGACGTTGCAAACGCAAACGCGCCAGCGCGTGCAGATCGGCGAGATATTTGCCCGCCGCCTCGGGACGCGGCACGAACGCACGAGCCGTCGCCTCACGTTGCGAATCCTCGGCGCCATTCATGAATGCGTCGCGCACGTCTGCCCCCACCTCGAACGTGGCAGGTCCGATGGACGGTCCGAGATACGCGTGCAGTGAGCCGGGCTGCGTGCCCGCGAGATCGGCGACGCGCTGCGCGGTCTTCTCGACGACGCCCGCGGCCAGGCCGCGCCACCCTGCATGCGCGGCACCCACCGCGCGGCCATCGGCGTCGCACAGCAATACGGGCATGCAATCGGCAATCATCACGACGCAAATCGTGCCGGGCCGGTTGGTGACGCTGGCGTCGGCGCGCATGAGCGGCTCGCCCTTGCGGGCCCGCGCCAGCACCTCGTGCGCATCCACCACATCCGCACCGTGAACCTGCTGGAGCCACGCCGCTTCGGCGCCACCCGTCAAGCTCATCAGACGCGCGCGATTCTGCTCGACGCAAGCCGGATCGTCGCCAGCCAGCCGGCCGAGGTTCAGGCCGCCCGGCGTCTCGACGCCATCGTGCCAGCGGCCGAACGGCGGCAGGCTCACGCCGCCGTTGCGCGTGGTCACCAGCGAACGCACGCGCGGCGCGACACGCCAGGCGGGTTGCAGCACATCGGCGAGCGTCAACTCAGGCTGCGTAGCGGCGGGCTGCGTCATGCGTGGTCGTCCTCATCATCGTCGTCCAGCTCGTCATCGAAAGACGCTTCGTAACCTTCCCCTTCCTCATCTTCGTAATACGCCTCGTCGAATTCGCCCGCGTCGTCGCGGCCGAGCCCGAGCGCCGCCGACAGCGCCGCCATGTCCTCAGGCACCTCGGCGCGCCATTGCATCTCGCGGCCGGTCTGCGGGTGAATCAGGCCCAGGCGCCATGCATGCAGCGCCTGGCGCGCGAAACCGTCGGGCAGCGGCGTGACCGAGCGCTTGCCGCGTGCGCGTCCATAGACCGGATCGCCCAGCAGCGGATGACCGATGTGCGCGCAATGCACGCGAATCTGGTGGGTGCGTCCGGTTTCCAGATCGCAGTGGATCGCCGATACCGGCTGCCGTTGCCAGATGGCCGAGTCGACACGGCGGAAGTGAGTCCGCGCGGGTTTGCCCGAGGCGCTCGTGACCACCGCCATGCGGGTGCGTTCGCGCGGATCGCGGCCGATCGGCGCGTCGATCGTGCCCTCGTCCGGCATGTTGCCCCACACCAGCGCGAGATAGCGGCGCTTAACTGTGCGCGCCTGCAATTGCCGCACGAGATCGGTCTGCGCCTCGAGCGTGCGCGCCACCACCATCAACCCCGAGGTCTCCTTGTCGAGCCGGTGTACGATACCGGCGCGCGGCAAGCCCGACGCCGCTTCGCCGTAGCGATACAGGAGCCCGTTGAGCACGGTGCCGCTCCAGTTGCCGGCCGCCGGATGCACCACCATGCCGGCGGGCTTGTTGATCACCACGAGCGTCTCGTCTTCGTAGACAACGTCGAGCGGCACGGGTTCGGGCGTGAAGGCAAGCTGCTCCGGCAGCAGATCGGGAACGAGCTCGATGCTCGCGCCAAGCGGCACCGGCTGGCGGATCTTCGCGGGCACGCCGTCCACGCGCACGCGCTCCGCTTCGATCCAGCTTTGCAGCCGGTTACGCGAAAACTCCGGGAAGACTCTGGCCAGCACCTTGTCGAGGCGCTCGCCGGCCAGTTCGTCGGGGACGATGACCACGCGCGGCGTGTTGTCCACGGCCTTGCTGCTCACAGTAGGCACTTCTCCCGCGCTCTGCGGGGGCAAAAGCGCGTCGCTGTCGAGATCGTCGTCTAACGAATCCCTACCCAACGCGTCGGTGGGGTCAGCGCTTGGGCTATAATCTTTGTTGCTATTCCGGGCACCTGTAGAAGGAACCGGATTATTTGAACGGGTCATTGAGTCTGGGTCACCTGGACGTAAAGCTAGACTGGAAAATGCGAGCCTTGAACATCATTATCGAATCGGCCCAAAAGACGGTGGCCCGAAAGACAGCACTGCGGACAGCAGCCCGGGCCACACTCCGAAGCACGGCTAGCAGAGTGGCACGTTACTTCGCCTGCGTCGCGGCTATCGCCGTCGTGGCAGCCTGCCATGGCCTGCCGGAAAAGACCGATGAAACGGCTACATGGCCAAACAACAAATTATATACGGAGGCGCAAGACGCGCTGTCCGGCGGCGACTGGGGCAAGTGCGCGAAATATTTCGAAATGCTTGAGGGTCGCGATCCGTTCGGCCATTTTGCCCAGCAGGCGCAGATCAACGTAGCCTACTGCAACTGGAAAGACAGCGAGAACGACGCCGCCAATGAGGCAATCGACCGCTTCATCCAGCTGCACCCGGGTCACCCCGACATTGCCTACGCGTACTACCTGAAGGGCATGATCAACTTCAACGACGACCTCGGTCTGTTCGGCCGCTTCTCCGGCCAGGACATGAGCGAGCGCGATCCGAAGTCGCTGCGCGCGTCGTATGACGCGTTCAAGGTGGTGGTCGACAAGTATCCGAACAGCAAGTACGCACCGGATGCCGCACAACGCATGCGCTATATCGTGAACGCCCTCGCGTCGCACGAAGTTCACGCAGCGGACTACTACTACCGTCGTGGTGCTTACGTTGCCGCCATCAATCGTGCGCAGCTCGCCATCCGGGATTACCGGAATGCGCCGGCAATTGAGGACGCGCTGCACATCATGATGCTCTCGTACCAGAAGCTCGACCAACCGCAACTGGCCGACGATACGAAGCGCGTGCTGGCCGGCACCTTCCCGGACAGCCCCTACATCACCGGTCATGCACGGCCCGGTCAGCAGAAGTCGTGGTGGCAGTTCTAAGCCACACACAGGACGAGCGTTACTGGAACTGATCCAGCTCAACGCCTGATCGACGTCCAAGCAAACAAAAACGCCACGACTTTAAGGTCGTGGCGTTTTTGTTTGTGCGCTGTGCTTGAGCGTAGTCGCGGTCAGTCGCGCTCGAACAGCGCGATCGACTCCACATGCGACGTATGCGGGAACATGTTGACCACGCCCGCGCCCTTGAGCCGGTAGCCGGCTTCGTGAACGAGCAGACCGGCATCGCGCGCGAGGGTCGACGGATTGCAGGACACGTAGACAATCCGCTTCGGCAGCGGACCGTCGCCGCTCTGGGCGATCTCGGCCAGCGCTTTCGAGACAGCCAGCGCGCCTTCGCGCGGCGGGTCGATGAGGAACTTGTCGAAGTGGCCGAGCGCGCGCATGTCGTCGGCGGTCACCTCAAACAGGTTCCGGCAGGCGAACGAGGTGTGCTCCGCCACGCCGTTCTCCGCGGCATTGGCGAGCGCCCGCGTGGTCAGCACCTCGCTGCCCTCGATGCCCACCACTTCCTTCGATATCCGCGCAAGCGGCAGCGTGAAATTGCCAATGCCGCAGAACAGATCCAGCACGCGATCGCCGCGCGACGGCGCCAGCAGACGCAGCGCGCGGCCCACCAGCACCCGGTTGATCTGGTGATTCACCTGGGTGAAGTCGGTCGGCTTGAACGGCATGCGGATGTTGTACTCCGGCAGCGTGTAGTCGAGCCGGGCATCGAGCGGGTAAAACGGCGCCACCGAATCCGGCCCCTGCGGCTGCAGCCAGAACTGCACGTTGTGGGCATCGGCGAATTCGCGCAGCAGTTGCTCGTCGGCCGCGTTGATCGGCTCCAGAATGCGCAGCACCAGCGCCGTCACCGTCGAGCCGACCGCGAGTTCGATCTGCGGCATGCGCTCGCGAATCGACAGGCCTTCGACCAGCCGGCGCAGCGGCACCAGCATCGCCGAGACGTGCGGCGGCAGCACTTCGCACGAGGTCATATCGGCGATAAAGCTGCTCTTGCGTTCGTGGAAGCCCACCAGCACACCGCCCTTCTTGGCCACGTGGCGCACGGTGAGGCGCGCCCGGTAACGGTATCCCCATGACGGACCGTGAATCGGCCGGTACACGGTTTCGGGCCGCAGCTTCGCCAGATGAGAAAGATTGTCTTCGAGCACACGCTGCTTGACGGCAATCTGCGCGCGCACGTCGAGGTGTTGCATCGAGCAACCGCCGCAGGTGCCGAAGAACTGACACTGCGGCTTGGTGCGGATCACGCTTTCGCGCAGCACGTCGACCACTTCCGCCTGTTCGAAACTCGGCTTGCGACGGTAGCTCAAATAGGTGACACGCTCACCCGGCAAGGCGCCTTCGACGAAAATCACCTTGCCCGGCGTGCCGTCTTCGTTGACGGTACGGCCTACGCCGCGCGCTTCCATGTCGAGCGATTCGACTTCCAGAATCGGGGCTATAACGGACGCGGCGGGCGCGGCTGACGTAGCCGCTTCGGCGGACGCTTTTTTCTTGCGTCTGGACGAGCGGTTCGAGGCACGATGGGGGGCAATCTGAGACACCTGCGGCTTCCTGACAGACTGTTGGGGGAAGGCGAGATTGTAGACGAACCACAAGCGGCGACGAAGATTTGACGATGCGGCGGATCAACTGGAGCGTCGTCCGGCGGGGGCGCGACGCGGCGGACAACCTCGCCCCCGCGCGCACGCTCGACGACGCGCGGCCCGGAGCCGCCTACTTATCGAACGCTGCCAGATACTCCGCCCAATGCGGCGAAGGCTCGAGCGCCAGCGCGCTTTTCACCAGCGCGATTTCGTCTGCGTATTCTTCCGGCGAGAAACCGCCGCGCATCAACTGGAAGCGGCAGTACAGCAGGTAAGTGTTGACGACGTCGGTCTCGCAGTAATTGCGGATCTCTTCGATCTGCCCGTCCTGAAACGCGTGCCACACCTGGCCGCCGTCCATGCCGAGCTTGCCGGGGAAGCCGCATAGCTTGGCAAGCGCGTCAAGCGGCGCGTTGGCGCGTGCCTGGTACATCGCCAGCACGTCCATCAGATCCGTATGGCGCGCGTGGTAGCGGCTGATGTAGTTGTTCCACTTGAACTCGCGGTCGTCCTCGCCCAGATCCCAGAAGCGGCTCGCCGGAATCCCGTTGACCAGCGCCCGGTAGTTCAGCACCGGCAGATCGAAGCCGCCGCCGTTCCACGACACCAGTTGCGGCGTGTACTTCTCGATCACCCGGTAGAACGACTGCACCAGCGCCGCTTCGCCATCCTCCAGCGTGCCGAGCGAGCGCACGCGAAAGCCGTTGTTGTCGCGGAACACGCAGGAGATCGCCGCAATCCGTTGCAGGTGGTGCGGCAGGAAATCGCTGCCGGTTTTTTCGCGGCGCGCGGCAAAGGCATGCTCGGCGACTTCGGCGTCGCTGAGCGTGGCGGGCAAATCTTCGAGGCGGCGAATGCCGGCGACATCGGGAATCGTCTCGATGTCGAAAACAAGAATCGGTGTCATCGGCTTATAAAACGGCGTCCTTGCGTACACCGTTGGAGGCAAAGAAGCGCTTCAGGCGAACCAGCGCTTCCTGCTGGATCTGGCGCACACGCTCGCGCGTGAGGCCCATTTCGTCGGCCAGCTCTTCGAGCGTGGCCGGCTCGATATGATTGAGCCCGAAGCGGCGCTCGATCACGTGACGATGCTTGTCGGACAGGCGGGCGAGCCACGCGCGCGTCAACGTTTCCAGCTCGCGGTGCTGCACCTCGGCATCCGGCGACTGGCTCTGGTCGTCGGACAGCAGATCGAGCAGGCTGCTCGCCGGATCGAGATCGAGCGGCGCGTCGAGCGACGCCGTGTGCTCGTTCAGCGCGAGGATGTCGGTGACTTCGTCGGTGGTCTTGCCGGTCAGGTACGCGATATCGTCGATGCTGGCGTCGCGGCGGTCGGCCGCGTCGCCGGAATTCATGGAGTTCTTCTCCAGATGGCGCTTGGCGCGCAGCACCTGGTTGAGCTCGCGAATCACGTGCACCGGCAAACGTACGGTACGCGCCTGATTCATGATGGCGCGCTCGATGCTCTGACGGATCCACCAGGTGGCATACGTGGAAAAACGGAAGCCGCGCGTGGGATCGAACTTCTCGATGGCGTGCATCAGGCCGAGGTTGCCCTCTTCGATCAGATCGAGCAGCGGCACGCCGCGGTTCAGATAGCCTTTCGCGATACTGACGACGAGCCGCAGATTGCGCTCGATCATCACCTGGCGCGCTTCGAACTCGCCGGCCTTGGCCAGCCGCGAATAGCGCTGCTCCTCCTCCACCGTCAACAGCGGCTTCACGCTGATCCGGTTGAGGTAATGCTGGATCGTGTCAGCCGTGAGTTCGGCCTGCAGCAGCGCGCGGAAATCGTCGGCGTCGGGCGCGGCGTCGCTCGCGCTTTCGCGCGTTTCGCCGGCTTCCTCCGTACCGCTTTGGCGCTCGTCGAGATCGCGTGCGTTGTCCAGATCGTCAACGCTATCGTCTTCGACCTCCGAAGCACCGCCGTCCTCCACCGTAACTTGCGTGGCGCGACTGATCTTCTCAGACTCGGCTTGCGGCGGGCGGCGCTTCGATTTCGGCATGGTCGTATCGCTTATTGCGGCGGCAAATACTTCAGTGGGTCGACAGGCTTACCCTGCCGGCGAACTTCGAAATGCAACATCACACGGTCCGAATCGCTATTGCCCATTTCGGCGATCTTCTGCCCTTTGGTCACCGCGTCTCCCTCTTTTACCATCAAAGCGCGGTTATGTGCATACGCCGTAAGATAAGTTGCATCATGCTTGATGATAATGAGATTGCCGTAACCGCGCAGCCCATTTCCCGCATAAACGACGCGGCCATCGGCAGCCGCTTTCACCGGGTCGCCGGCAGCCCCGCCGATATTGACGCCCTTGTTGGTGGCGTCGTCAAACGTGCCGAGGATCGGGCCGCGCACCGGCCAGGCGAACGCGACGTTGCTCGCAGCAGCCGCGCCTGTGTCGCTCGCGCCGGTTTGCGGCGGGATCGTGGTGGCGCTTGAACCCGCACCGTAGACCGGCGGCACCGACGCCACGCCTGCCGTTCCGCCCGGCGGCGGAGGCGGCGCCGACGAACCGCCCAGCGGCGCCGTCTGCACGCCGCCACCGATCACCGGCGAGGTGGCCACGCCCGGCGTAAGCGCCGCGACGTTCGCGCCTGGCGGCGCCACCCGCAGCAGTTGATCGACTTCGATCTGGTTCGGGTTGGTCAGGTTGTTCCACGTCGCGATGTCGCGATAATTCTGACCGTTTTCCAGAGCGATGCGGTAGAGCGTATCGCCCGGTTTGACCCGGTAATAACCCGGAGGCGGCGGACCCAGCGGCACGGGTGCCGCCGGCGCCTGCTGCGCGGACTGGGTACCGAGGTCGCCGGATTTATCGACTACCGGCGCGTTATCGAGCCGCGTCGCACAGGCCGCCAACAGGGAGAGCGCGACCACGCACACGCTACGCTGGGCTACGGTCAGATGGACATTCAGGCTGTTTTTTTGCATCGCGCGCAACATACTCATCGGTGTCAAATCACTCCGGATTTTAAGGGTACAAAGAAAACGCGATCAAGCCGCGACTCGCGCCATTGCGCGGGCCCGGTCCGTTCGACGAGCGTGAGCACCTGCTGCGTCTGGCCATCCTGCGTGCCGACCGGCGCAACGAGGCGCCCGCCGATCGCAAGTTGCTCGAGCAAAGCCTGCGGGACGTCGAGGCCTGCCGCGGCAATCACGATCGCGTCGAACGGCGCGACCGCCGGCAAACCGATGCGGCCATCACCGTAGTGCAGCCGGATGTTCGGAATGCGCAGCGGACGCAAGTTGGTCTTGGCGCGCTCGTAGAGCGGTTTGATGCGTTCAATCGAATAAACATCGCGTGCAACCTGGCTCAGCACCGCCGCCTGGTAACCGCAGCCCGTGCCGATTTCGAGCACGTTCGTGAGGGTCCGGCCGGCGGCGGCCAGCTCGATCATCCGCGCGACCACCGAAGGCTTGGAGATGGTCTGGTGATGGCCGATCGGCAGCGCCGCGTCCTCGTAAGCCTGGGGGGCAAGCCCCGGGTCCACGAACATGTGGCGCGGCACCACCGACATCGCATGCACCACGCGCTGATCGGTAATGCCGTTTGCCCGCAGGCGTTCGACCATGCGCTCGCGAACCCGTTCCGAAGTCAGTGCAAGTGCACCGTTCAACGCGACATTCGGTGCAGCGCTGCGTTCGGCAGGCTTGGCGCTCGGGCGCGGCGCGACGGGCTTGGGCGCAGGCCGGTTGGCCAGCGGCTTCGCCACCGTCGCGCTTGCGCTTTGTTTCGTGACGACGGATGCCGAAGGTTTGGCCGCCGTTTTGACTGCGGGCTTGAGCGCCGGTTTAACTGCGGGTTTAACCGCGGGTTTAACCAAAGCCGCCGCTTTGGCCGGCTGGCTCGCGGTACGGCCGCCGGCGATCTCGCCGCGTGCCGAGGTCTTCGCGCGCGCGCCGGCCACACGGGCCTCGGTCGCCGCGGCGAGGTTCGCCGCGCGCACTTCGCCGGGGCGCCCTTCGGGCCGCCGTGGCTCGCGCACCAGATCCTCGAGGCCAAGCGGAAAGCGCTTTGCGCGCTCGTTGGTCATGAAGCGCCGCTCCCGGCGCGCAGCCAGTCGCGCGCCGCGGGCAACATGTCCGTGTGGGTCAGATCGAGCTGCAGCGGCGTGATCGACACCTGGCCGTTGGCGACGGCGTGGAAGTCGGTGCCCTCGCTCGCATCGCGCGCGCTACCCGACGGGCCGATCCAGTAGATCGGTTCGCCGCGCGGGTTGGTCTGGCGGATCACCGGCTGCGACGGATGCCGCTTGCCCAGACGGGTGATGCGCCAGTCGCCGAGCTGCTCGTACGGCAGGTTGGGAATATTGACGTTCAGCAACGGGTTGCCGGCCAGCGGATGCTCGAGGTAATGGGCGACGATTTCCGCTGCCACGCGCGTGGCGGCGTCGAGATGGACCCAATCCTTGTCGACCAGCGAAAACGCGATGGCGGGCACGCCGAACATGATGCCTTCAGTCGCCGCGGCGACCGTGCCGGAATACAGCGTGTCCTCGCCCATGTTCTGGCCGTTGTTGATGCCGGACACCACCAGATCGGGCGTGTGGTCGAGCATGCCGGTCAGGGCAATGTGCACGGAGTCGGTTGGCGTGCCGTTCACGTAATAGAAACCCGTCGACGAGCGCAGCACCGATAACGGCCGCGACAGCGTCAACGAGTTCGACGCGCCGCTGCAGTTCTGCTCGGGCGCCATCACAGTGACGTCGGCGAACGCCTTCAGCGCTTCGTAAAGCGCAGCAAGGCCTGGCGCCAGATAACCGTCGTCGTTGCTGAGTAGGATTCGCATGCGGCGATTGTAACCGAGGAAAGAAGACGCGCGAACGACACGCCAGGCATCGCGGATGCAGCGCCTGCGGCACGACAAAAACGCACGGTCGTTCGGCTTGCTTTACACTTCAGAATACCGAAGTGAACCCGATCGAAATGGAGACACGATGCGCGCGATTCGCTGCAATCAATATGGCCCGCCGGAGAGCCTGGTGGTCGAAGCGTTGCCCGACCTCACGCCGCAAGCCGGCGAGGTGGTGATCGACGTCAAGGCGGCCAGCGTCAATTTCCCCGACGTGCTGATCATCGAGAACAAATACCAGTTCAAGCCGCCGCTGCCCTTTACGCCGGGCTCGGAAGTGGCCGGCATTGTGCGCGCGGTCGGCGCCGGCGTGTCGCAGTTTCAGCCGGGCGCGCGCGTGGTGGCGTTCACCGGCCAGGGCGGCTTCGCGGAGCAGGCCGTGGCGCCTGCGGCCGCCTGCGTGCCGCTTGCCGACGGCATCGACTTTGCCGTGGCGGCGGCCTTCACGCTCGCCTATGGCACATCGCACCACGCGGTGGTCGATCGCGCGGCTTTGAAGGCGGGTGAAACGATGCTCGTGCTGGGTGCGGCCGGCGGCGTCGGCCTCGCCGCGGTGGAGATCGGCAAGGCGCTGGGCGCGCGGGTGATCGCGGCGGCGTCCTCGGACGAAAAGCTCGCCATCTGCGTGAAGCACGGCGCGGATGCGACGATCAACTACAGCACCGAAGACCTGCGCGAGCGCATCAAGGCGCTCACCGACGGCAAAGGGCCGGATGTGATTTACGATCCGGTCGGCGGCGTTTATGCGGAACCGGCGTTCCGCAGTATCGGCTGGCGCGGCCGTTATCTGGTGGTGGGCTTTGCGAACGGCGAGATTCCCAGGTTGCCGCTCAACCTCGCGCTGCTCAAAGGCGCGAGCCTTGTCGGCGTGTTCTGGGGCGACTTTGCGAAGCGCGAGCCGCAGCACAACGCGGCGGCATTCAAGCAGATGGTGGGGTGGATCGGCGAAGGTAAGCTGCAGCCGTATGTGTCGGCGCGCTATCCGCTCGAGGAAACCGGGCGGGCGCTACGGGAGATGGCCGAACGGCGGGTGGTGGGGAAAGTGGTGATTACGCCGTAGGCGCGCCGGCTCGCGTGGCCAGAGCGGAAAACGGCGTGTCGTCGCCTGACGGCATGCCGCTTTGGATTGGTCTGCCGGCGGGGCCCGAGGCGGCCGTCCAGGCGGGCAAGCAGTCCGCTACTCGACAGGCCCACGCCGAAAGAGTCGCCCACGGCACGCGACCCACTGCGTGCTACTCGCACCGCTTGAGCACGCGGCCAGGCGCACTCAACACTCACACCACCTGTTGCGCATGCAACGCGGCAATCTGCTGCGCGTCGTAGCCGAGCGCGCTCAACACTTCGTCGGTGTGCTCGCCCAGTTCCGGACCGAGCCAGCGCGTTTCACCAGGCGTCTCCGAGAGCTTGGGGGTGACCGAAGGCAAGGTGATTTCCTTGCCGTCCTGCCATTTGAAGCGCTGGATCATCTGACGCGCCATGAATTGCGGATCGGTGAACATATCCGCGACGCTGTAGATGCGACCCACCGGCACATCCGCGGCGTTCAGCACCTCGAGCGCCTCGTCGATGGTCCGCGTAGCGAGCCACGCGGCGATCGCGCCGTCGATTTCCTGAGTGCGCGGCACGCGGCCGTCGTTATGCGCCAGCGCAGGATCGTTAGCGAGGTCCGCGCGTTCGATGGCGAGCATCAAGCGCTTGAAGATTGGATCGCTATTGCCGCCTATCACGATGCTGCCGTCGCGGCACGGATAGGTGTTCGACGGCACGATGCCCGGCAGCGACGCACCGGTGCGCTCGCGCACCATGCCGTAGACGCCGTATTCGGGCACCACGCTCTCCATCATGTTGAAGACCGCCTCGTAGAGGGCGACGTCGACCACCTGCCCTTTGCCGCCATTCACCTGCTTGTGATGCAGCGCCATCAACGCGCCGATCACGCCGTGCAGCGCGGCGATCGAGTCGCCGATGGAAATGCCGATGCGCGGCGGCGGCAAATCCGGATACCCCGTGATATGCCGCAGCCCGCCCATCGACTCGGCAATCGCGCCAAACCCGGGCCGGTCGCGATACGGTCCGGTCTGGCCGTAGCCGGACAGGCGCACCATCACGAGACCGGGATTCTCGGCGGACAGCACGTCATAACCGAGCCCAAGCTTCTCAAGCAGCCCCGGGCGGAAATTTTCGACCACAATGTCCGCTTCTTTCGCCAGACCCCGCACGATCTCCTTGCCCTCCTCGGCCTTCAGGTTGATCGTCACGGATTTCTTGTTGCGCGCCTGGACGGCCCACCACAGCGAAGTGCCGCCGGCTTCCGGATACAGCTTGCGCCATTTGCGCAGCGGATCGCCGCCCTTGGGGTCTTCGATCTTGATCACTTCCGCACCGAACTCGCCGAGAAAGCGCGCGGCGAACGGGCCGGCGATCAGCGTGCCGAGTTCGAGCACTTTCACGCCTGCCAGCGGGCCGGTGGGACGCGTCGCGTCGGGGGTTACGCTCATGGTCTCGTGTCCTCAGCTACGTGTGCTACCCGGGCTACCCAGGTAAAAGTAAAGCACCGCGCTACAGCGAGCGCCGGTCGAGCATCGCGCGGGCGATCGTGCCGGCGTCGACATACTCCAGCTCGCCGCCCACCGGTACGCCGCGCGCAAGCCGCGTGACGGCCAGACCGCGGGCCTTGAGCGTCTGCCCGAGGTAATGCGCGGTGGCTTCGCCTTCGTTGGTGAAATTGGTCGCCAGCACGACCTCCTTGACGATGCCATCCGTGGCTCGCTTGACGAGCCGGTCGAAATGGATCTCCTTCGGACCGATGCCGTCGAGCGGACTCAGGCGGCCCATCAACACGAAGTACAGGCCGCGATAGGTCATCGTCTGCTCGAGCATGATCTGGTCGGCCGGGGTCTCGACGACGCACAGCAGCGCCGGATCGCGTTCCGCGTCGCTGCACACCTCGCAGATCTGCGCTTCGGTGAAGGTGTTGCACTTCTCGCAGTGCTGCAGATGCTCGGTGGCAAACAGCAACGAACGGCCGAGTTTTTCCGCGCCCTCGCGATCGTGCTGCATCAGGTGATACGCCATACGTTGCGCGGACTTCGGCCCGACACCGGGCAGCGCGCGCAGCGCTTCGACGAGCGCCGACAAGGCGGAAGGTTGTTTCATGCGGAATCGGCGATGTCGATGTGGGTAAGGCGTTGCGGTCTGGAAGCCGTCATATGGCAGCCGGCAGAGCGGTACGACGCTCGAGCGCGTTGCACCGCTCTGCCGTGTAGCGTTGCGGCCTTGCGGGGAAGCATTGGCGGACAGGGTCCGCGGCCTGCCCGCAGCGCCTCGGCCAGCCGGGGGTCTAAACGATGCGAACGATCAGAACGGCAGCTTGAAGCCCGGCGGCAGCGGCAGGCCCGAGGTCATGCCGCCCATCTTTTCCTGGGCGGTGGCTTCGGCCTTGCGCACGGCGTCGTTGAATGCAGCGGCGACGAGGTCTTCCAGCATGTCCTTGTCGTCGGCGAGCAGGCTCGGGTCGATCGACACGCGGCGCACGTCGTTCTTGCAGGTCATCGTCACCTTGACGAGACCCGCACCCGACTGCCCCTCGACTTCGATCTGCGCGAGCTGGTCCTGCATCTTCTTCATGTTTTCCTGCATCTGCTGGGCCTGCTTCATCAGCCCGGCGAGTTGGCCTTTCATCATGGACGTGCTCCTTCTTGATAGCGTGAAATTTGGGGGTATGGCGCTATGATGCGCCGTAAATCAATGCGTCGACGAAGGGCTGCCGGCGGCGTCCGGGGCGATCGGCTTGATGGAACCCGGCACGATGCTGGCGCCGAATTCGCGGATCAGCGATTGCACGAACGGGTCCGAGCCAATCTCGCGCTCGGCTTCCTTCTGACGCTGCGCGCGGGCGGCGGCGTCGAATGCGGCCGCAGTGCGGCGCGCCGGGCCCACTTCGACGAGTACCTCGACTTCCTTGCCGAGCCGTTCGGCCAGCGCGATCTTGAGCTTGGCGACCTGCGAGGCTTCAGCGTACTGCGGCACCGGTACATTGAGCTTGAGCGTGGCGCCTTCGAGCGCCATCAGTTCGCTGTTGAAGGCGAGCTGGTAGGAAATGCCTTTAAGCGACAGGCCGACGGCCAGCGCCGGCCAATCGCCGTTGAAGCCGAGGGCGTCGAGCGGTACGGCGGGCGGCAAGGGGCGCGTGTCGACCGGTGCCGGGGCGGATGCGGCGGCGGGCATGCGTACGTCGTCGGGGCCGGCGTCGAAGACCGGCATGTAGCCGTCGTCAGGTGGGCCGAAGTAGTCGTCTTCGGCCGAGAGCGGCACGAAATCGTCAGGCGGCATGTCGTCCCACGGCGGCACGGATGAGCCGCCCTGGCTGCCTTGACCGCCGTTGCGCGCTGCTGGCGCCGACGGTGCCGTAGCGCGGGCGGGCGCAGCTTCCTGCGCGCGACGCGGCGCGCCGGGTGTGGGCACCGGGACGGTCACGCGGGGGGCGGCAGGTTTCTGCGGGACTGTGGGGGCGGGCCTGGCTGCGGCGGCTGCGGCGCGGCCGCGATCGGATGACACTTTCAGGCCGGCGCTGCGCAACACATCGAGCGCGGCGCTGGCGCCACCTGCGCGACGCGGCGCGGCGTCATCGGCTTGAGCGTCGTCTTGCGAGGTCGAGGTGGGTGCGGGTGCTGGTGTGGCTTGAACGGCGGATTTGGGTGTCGAGGCCGCTGTGCCCGTCGCAGCCGTGGAAACCGGTGCAGCGGCCGTTACTGCCGGTGCCGTTGGAACCGCTGCCGTGGCTGTTACTGCCGATGCAACAGGAACCTCTGCGGCGACAGTGACTGGCGTTGCCGCCGGAGCCGGTTCGGCGGCTGTCGTTGCCGCCGTCGTTGCCGCGACCGAAGCCGATTCTGCCGAGTCCGTCGCCGGACTGGTGGTACCCGTCGCCGTGGTCGCCACCGGAGTCACATCGGCACTCGCATCTGGATTAACAACGGGGCTCGCTGCGATCTCCGCGGTAGGAGCCGGAGTGGCATTGCGATCGGCAACAACAGGCTCACCACCCTCTTCCGCCGATGCCGCAGCGGCAATCACCGCCACTTGCGCCGGCGCGCTCTCCGCATGCGAACGCGTGGCGACCGAAGCCGCATCTTGAACGACCGCCTGGCCAACGACCCGCTCAGCGTCCCGAGCAACCGTCGACCGCGCCGCCGAATCCATCTCCACGCGAGCCGTTTCGAATTGAGCGCGCGGACCGGGCTCACCGATACCGTCGCCACTCGGCGCAGCATTCACCGAGGCCGCCGACGGCGTCACCACAGCCGCCCGCACAGGCGCCGCCTGAGCTTGCGATGCCGCTACAGCCGGCGTGCCGCTACGCTTCACCCCGCCGGCGCCCGAGGCTCCAGCCGGACGCCCCGCGGTGGTTGCTCCGCCACCACCGGTGGGCGCCGGCTCGAACGCCAGCATGCGCAGCAGCGTCATCGTAAAGCCGGCGTACTCATCCGGCGCGAGGCCGAGCTCGCTCCGGCCAATCGTTGCAATCTGATAGAACAGTTGCACCTGCTCCGCGCTCAGCGCCTCCGCAAAGCGCCGCAAATCCGTCGCTTCGGGCCACTCGTCGAGCACTGACGACGGCGCGAACTGCGCCCAGGCAATCCGGTGCAGCAAGCTGGCCAGATCCTGCAGCGCCGTCGAAAACGACAGGCTGCGCAAGGACATCTCGTCAGCGACCGCCAGCACTGCCGGGCCATCGCCATCGGCGAGCGCATCGAGCAGGCGGATCAGGTAACTCTGGTCGAGCGCACCCAGCATGCCGCGTACCGCTTCTTCCGTGACCTGGTTGGCCGAATAGGCGATCGCCTGATCTGTGAGCGACAACGCATCGCGCATCGAGCCGTCCGCCGAGCGCGCCAGCAAGCGCAGCGCCTGGGCCTCATACGGCACGTGTTCCTCGCCGAGGATGTGCTCCAGATGCGACACGATATGACCGGCCGGCATCTGCTTCAGATTGAACTGCAGGCAGCGTGACAGCACCGTGACCGGAATCTTCTGCGGATCAGTGGTGGCCAGAATGAACTTGACGTGCGGCGGCGGTTCTTCCAGCGTCTTCAACATGGCGTTGAAGGCGTGGTTCGTCAGCATGTGCACTTCGTCGATCATATAGACCTTGAAGCGCGCATCGACCGGCGCATACACCGCCCGTTCCAGCAGTGCGGCCATTTCGTCGACGCCGCGATTACTTGCCGCATCCATCTCCACGTAATCGACAAAGCGCCCCTCGTCGATCTCCCGGCACGCACGGCACACGCCGCACGGTGTTGAGGTCACGCCGGTTTCGCAATTCAGCGCCTTGGCGAAGATGCGCGAGAGCGTCGTCTTGCCGACGCCGCGGGTTCCGGTGAACAGATAGGCATGGTGCAGGCGCCCGCCGTCGAGCGCATGCGTGAGCGCGCGCACCACGTGCTCCTGTCCGACGAGCGAAGCGAAATCCTTCGGTCGCCATTTGCGTGCGAGAACTTGATAGGTCATCGGGAAATTGTATCAGTAACGATAGCGCGCCAAGGCGATTCGACCGCATACGGATACACGTCGCCGCCTCATTGAAAATGGCAAGCGAATCGATAGAAAAAAATAGGGCGATGCGAGAGCGGCGAACCGGAAGTCGGACAGCCGAGCGGCCAGCAACTGATACGCGAAAAAACCGCGCAAAGTCGACTCAATGCGACTGGGAAACACTGGGGGGAACCGTTGTGCCAGCTTTGAACCAACCAGGCGGCGAGCAACGAACAAACGATGAAAAAAGGAAGGTGACGAGCCTGACCCTCGGCACTGGTGGAAAACGGCTGTGGCTGCTTCGTTCCCGACCTGACCAGGTTGACCGCCCCTCCATGCGAGGAGGCCCGTCACCAAAGATTCTACCATCGGTCGACAGGCCGCGCGACTCCTAATGCGAACAAAGTTTGATGAACGCCCACTTGCGTTCACGCCCGCAACCACCAGATACGGTGTGTCACCGACGCTGGCACCCTACCGGCAGCCCTTGTCCCTACTGCCTGTATGAGTACTATCACCACCGGCAACGCATAGCAATTTAGGCTAAACTGACGTACGAATGTCCCGTAAAGCCGAGCATTCTGCGCATTCCGGAGCGCTTCGAGAGGATCGCCCGCGAATGTTCCAGTGCGGCTCCCTTTGCGGCAACGCGAACGGAAGTTTTCTTAGTTTGGTGTATCGTGGCGAGCAATTCAGGCGGGCCTCGATCCGAGAGAGGTATTCATATATGAGCGAACAAATCAAACATATCAGCGACGCATCGTTCGAACAGGACGTCGTGAAATCCGACAAGCCCGTGCTGCTCGACTTCTGGGCAGAATGGTGCGGTCCGTGCAAGATGATTGCACCGATCCTCGACGAGGTTGCGAAGGACTACGCTGACCGCCTGCAGATCGCCAAGATCAACGTGGACGAACATCAGTCCACGCCGGTGAAGTTCGGCGTGCGCGGCATCCCCACGCTGATCCTCTTCAAGAATGGCGCAGTCGCGGCGCAAAAGGTCGGCGCCCTGTCGAAGTCGCAACTCACCGCGTTCCTCGACGGCAACCTGTAATACGCTGTAGCCGAAGCGCCGCTTGCGCGCTCAGTGCGCGCACATTGTCCGTGTTGTCAGCCGACAACACGGACAACAATTAGATGCTGTGACGCCACGCTGGCTGAAATTGGCGTGTGCTATGCTAGAATCCGCAAAACGTCGAAAAGACGCTTAAGTCCCTGAGCGGTTCCGCTCACTCTCCTCCCAGATTTCATTTCAGGTCGCACCTTCTCCTGCGGGTTCTCCGTATGCATTTATCCGAGCTTAAGACTCTGCACGTGTCCGAATTGATCGAGATGGCCAATGGCCTCGAGATCGAAAGTGCGAACCGCCTGCGCAAGCAGGAATTGATGTTCGCCATTCTTAAAAAGCGCGCCAAGACTGGCGAAACGATTTTCGGCGACGGCACGCTCGAGGTGCTGCCTGACGGCTTCGGCTTCCTGCGCTCGCCGGAAACCTCGTATCTGGCCAGCACGGACGATATTTATATCAGCCCGTCGCAAATCCGCCGCTTCAATCTGCACACCGGCGACACGATCGAAGGTGAAGTGCGTACGCCGAAAGACGGCGAGCGTTATTTCGCGCTGGTGAAGGTGGACAAGGTCAACGGCCAGCCGCCGGAAGCCTCGAAACACAAGATCATGTTCGAGAACTTGACGCCGCTGCACCCGAACAAGGTGCTGCTGCTCGAACGTGAAATGCGTGGCGAAGAAAACGTCACGGGCCGCATCATCGACATGATCGCGCCGATCGGCAAGGGCCAGCGCGGCCTGCTGGTCGCCTCGCCGAAGTCCGGCAAGACCGTGATGCTTCAGCACATCGCTCACGCGATCAAGCAGAACCATCCGGATGTCATCCTGTTCGTGCTGCTGATTGACGAGCGCCCGGAAGAAGTGACGGAAATGCAGCGTTCGGTGGCCGGCGAAGTGATCGCGTCCACGTTCGACGAACCGGCTGCGCGTCACGTCCAGGTCGCCGAAATGGTGATCGAAAAAGCCAAGCGCCTCGTCGAAATGAAGAACGACGTGGTGATTCTGCTGGACTCGATCACGCGTCTCGCGCGCGCCTACAACACGGTGGTGCCGGCTTCGGGCAAGGTGCTGACGGGTGGTGTGGATGCGAACGCGCTGCAACGTCCGAAGCGCTTCTTCGGCGCCGCACGTAACATCGAAGAAGGCGGCTCGCTCACCATCATCGGTACGGCGCTGATCGAAACCGGCAGCCGCATGGACGACGTGATCTACGAAGAGTTCAAGGGCACCGGCAATATGGAAGTGCACCTTGAGCGTCGTCTTGCTGAGAAGCGCGTTTATCCGTCGATCAACCTTAACAAGTCCGGTACGCGTCGCGAAGAGCTGCTGATCAAGCCTGAGATCCTGCAAAAGATCTGGGTGCTGCGCAAGTTCATTCACGATATGGACGAAGTCGAGGCGATGGAATTTTTGCTCGACAAGATCCGCCAGACGAAGAGCAATTCGGAGTTCTTCGACATGATGCGGCGTGGCGGGGGGAGTTAAGCGCTGTTGTATGCACTAAGGGCGCCGCTCTCGCGGTGGCCGAGAGACTGCCCGCCTTTGCGCGGGTTGTCTGATCGGACTAGGCGCGGTTTGCGCTTGTCGATTGAATCTGAAGTTGTCGTGGCCAGGGCTGCACAGCACCGCGTGCATCTCGTCGCTCAGCGCACCTTTGAGCCGGTTCCTTTCGAGTGCGCTCCCGTCTTCTTGTGGCCAATGGCTGGCTCAATTGTACTGCGCAAAGCGAATTGTGCAGGTCCGACGGGATCGTCGGCACCGCAACCGCGCTGGGGTGAACCGCACCGCCGAAGAGTCACCAACCCGATGTTCAAACGAGACAGGCGCCGCAGCCTGTCTCGTTTGCGCGCGGCGACCAGCCGGCAACTTTAACAATTGCTCTCGCCAAATCGTCCTGCATCTAGTGACTCTGTCGAGGTGCTGCGCGTGTAGTAGTTAAACCCGGCTACTCCACTGCCATCGGAAGGGGAAGGGACATCCGAAGCCTTGTAACCTTGCGGAATGTCAAGGTGTATTCTGCTTCGGTCCAGTTCCCTCGGGCTGCGTCCGGGGATGACCGCGCGAGATCGCCTAGGCGTACCCGGCCTGCCGCCACCGGCAAAGGGACTTTCGGTAGGGATACGACTTGCATAGAAATCGGACGCGGTTGCAGGGTGGAGTGCCGGCATCGCCCGGACTCTGTCAATGAGTCGGTCGACAGACTTGCCCATTAACTCGCGAGCCTGTTTTTTACCCTCGTGTGCGATGCTGTCACCCACTGCGCGATCGTCCACAACGTTGATCGTACCTTTCCCCACATGGCCGAGCGCGCCCTTTACTTTACGGATAGCTCTAGGTGTACCCTCGCTGATCCCGGCGCTGACAGCGTGGTCCAGCGCACTTACCCCGGCCCCTCCGACGGACGGGACTACTGCCGATGCAACTTGGTCCACGGCGCGAAAAGCCCCTGACACGCCCGAAGCCACCTGTTCCGCCGATTCGACAGCCGCAGCGCTCCCCGCCCCGTCACCCACAGCTTCCGCAATAACCTCTCCCGTCAACCCAAGCCATTTTAATAAACGATGGCCCGACGGATCGTCCGAGTTCACCGGGTCTCCGCCGCAGTACATATACCCGTTGGCGCCGCCCGCACCCAAGGGACTTGCACTGTCATACGCTGAAAATCGTCCCAGTGACGTGTTGTACCCTCGATACCCGTTTCCGAGCAGGTAGTAGTCAGTCACGCGACTTTGCTTCGCGCCGGTGTATCCCACCAAAACGTCTTCGAGTGCTTTACTCTCTCCCAGGCTGTAACCATATGGCGTATAGCATCGATCAGTCACGTTGCCCCCGCTATAGACTTTGACAACCGATCCTTGCTGGTCGACACCAAACAGTTGTACGACGCTACCGCTCGTGCACAATCGACCTTCCGATCCAAGCCAAGCTGCCCCCGCAGAACCTTGCGTCTCGTTGACCAGTTGATCTCCTGCGTAATACAGCATGACGGCGTTAGCCTCGCCCGAACATTTCTCGGCGACCTGCTTGCCGTTCGCGTCGTACCAGATCTGACCCGAAACCAGATTGCCGACGGTGTTTGTTTGTTGGAGCAGTTGACCGCGCGCGCTATAGGTCAGCGCAAGCCCTTGCTGGTCGGCGATCATATTGCCGTCCAGATCGTACTCGAGTGTCGCGTCCCACTCCGTGACCTTGTTGTTCAAAACCTGCATTAGCTGGGTAGGATCGTCCTCCGAATATTGAAATGTGCTCGTGTTGTTGATCGACTCCTGCTGCGCGTTTGTCAAATCGTAGTCGGCAGTAGCAAGATTCCCGCAGACGTCGAATGTGAAATCTACGGAATTCAGGCTATAGCCGTTGGGCATGTCGGGAAGAACGCTGCCGGTACACTGATACGAAGCCACGCGACCCAACGAATCATACTTATATTCTTCATTGCGGACGGACGCGCCATCTCGTGTCCAACTCCGGGATGTAACCCTGTCGTTTAGGTCGCAAACCAAGGTCTGTTGCTGCTTTACACCATCTGGAGTGCTAATCGTACGCGTTTCCTCGCGTCCCTGCGTGTCATAGGTGAGCACAGTTGTAAGGGTCTTACCTTGGCTATCTTGGGATACTGTTTGTGTAAGCCTCCCAGAGCCGTCATACATATAGGCGGAACTGACTTTATCACTCAAGTTATAGCCGCTTCTAAGGCCCGTCTTTGTATAGGCAATCTTGTGCGTATTGCCAATAACATCCGTACAACTGGTCACCTTTCCGCCGAGCGAATAGTTATAGAAGGCGGCGCGCGAACTCGACTCACCAGCAAAGCTGTAATCCATCGTTTGGGTTTTAATCTTGCCGCAAAGGTAGTAGGTGTTTATCTGTTTTGACTCGTCGCCACTGTCGGCTTGAGTCGAGGCCGTCAACAATGCCCCGGTCTTCGGATCATAAGTGTAGTCAAGAACACTCTCGCTTTGCCCTTCGACCGGGGGGCTTGCAAGATTGCAGTGGGTGATAAGGTATCCCAGTTCAGGCTGAGTGACGTAGTTGAATGTGTTTTTTGCAGGCGTAGTTGCCGATTGTGGCTTGGGTCCGCCATCAACATAACCGTACTGTGTACAACGCGTTCCTGTCTGGATTGACGTGATTCGGCTCAGTCCATCGAATGTTCGTTCACCTAGCAGCGTTCCGTCACCGTCGTCGCCATTGCCGAGACAGGTCAATGACTTGGTGAGTCTGTGTCGGGTATGCGGGGCATAGCTGATCAGTTCCCTCGACCCGTCGGCACAGACGGTTTGTATTTCCCTCGAGAAAAAATCATAGCTTGTCTGGGTCTCGTTCTTCAGAGGATCGATTTCGCTAATTTTCCGTCCAAAACCGTCATATACCCAAGTCGCTTCTGTGTATGGTGTCACGCCGTCGGCTTCGAAACGGGCCTGCGTTATCACGTTCCCAAACACATCGTATTGACTCTGTACTTGCTGTTCTGATACGCCGTCGACAACCACCGTGCTGAATACTGTCATAGCCACAGGATCGGTCTGCTGAGTGGTTTCGTACCCACTATCGTATTGGGTTGACGTCAGTTCGCCCCAGAGGTCATAGGCGTAGCTCGTGCAGTTTGAAATGGACGGTGAGTCGAGCGTGTCACCCGCCAGATAATCATAAGAAGTCTCCGATACTTTTCTGGAAAGTTGATCGTAGACATATTCTTCCGTAACGTAAAAGGCTGAGGTGTTCGAACTGACCATCGCATCAGCATCGCGGACTTCGCTCCGGATCAGCTTGCCATCGGCGTCGAACGAATCGCGCGACTGCGCACCGCTTACGTCCGTTGTGAGTTTCTGCTGCGGAGTATCGGCTGTCGCTTTCGTGTAGGCGCACTGGCGAGTTGCTTCGAACGAAGTCCCCGGACACATCGTCGTCGAAACAAGACGGTGCAGTTTGTCGTACGCGAAGTCCACCGCCAACGAATTGTTGTCCGTTGCCGAGTAATGGAGCCCTGAAAGATATGACTTGGTCCTTAAATGACGGCTTGTTTTCCCATCGAATCCCGTTTTGGTCGTTGTGATGGTCAGTCGTGCGAGAGTCTCATCTTGCGTATAGGTGAATGCATGGGCTGTGTCGAGCGAAGTTGAGGTTTCCGGTGTGATACAGGAGTCGATCACCTGTTTTTTTCGACCCGCGGTGAAATTGTCAGTGGAGTCGTAGTAACTGTGGGTGCGAACACTGTACGCGGTGCCGTCGTCGTCGGCTGCGGTCTCGGTCGCTACGACCAGGTAATAGGAGCCTGCACCGTCGAGCCGAGGTTGGCTGTCATATGTGAATGTTCGATGGCGAGCCGATACAGGCGGCAGGTCAGGTGCCGGAGCCACGACCATCTCTTTAAGATGAGTGGCAAAACCATTGGGATCGGCGGGACAGTTGTTTGCGTCTCCCTCTGCAGGATAGTAAGTGAGAGTCGTGGATACTTTAGTGTTGTCGGTTTTTGTCAACAGAACGCCGAAATTGTTGTCCCAAGTGTATGAGGTTACCTCCTCGCGGGATTTTCCTTCAGCGTCGTAGCGCGTCCTCTTCTCTTTGGGACGTGTATATATAGGTGACTGATTCGGATCATCGGCGCCGAGCGATTCGTCTGCGTAATAAGTCGCCGACTCTGTTTTTAAATGGACGCCACCGTCCTGGGTGGTGGTAAGTTCCACCTGGCGATGAAATTTGTCGTATGTGTAGACTTCAGTGATCGAACTTGCGTCGTCGACAGATTTCGTTACTCGATTACTGTAATAGTACGGTTCGGGGTAGTTTAAGAGTGTATCTGTATTGCTCGTGAAACTCACATTGGTATTGGCGCCGAGGAAATTATTTCCCAAACCGACCTCAGGATATCCACAGTCAATGCCAAATTCATAAGTAGTGGTCGATTTCGGCAGTTTCGGTCCAAGACTTCTGGTATATTTAGAAACAGAGAACATACTGGTAATCGGACCATCTTCCGGTAAAATCAGGGTGTTTCTATATTCGACGTTTTCCGTCAATCCGTTGGAATCGGCAAACGTTTCGACATACCAGGCTGATGCGTCTGAAACAAGTGACGTATAGGTAAATTTTGAGGTATATAGGTCGCTCGAAAAAGTGACGGTGTCGAGAAGGGACTGTAAAAGACTGAGATTTACCGAATACGAATCAGCGCTGGATTCGTCGGCTGTGGGGTTAAAATTGACCGTAGTATTCGCCGTAACGTATTCAAACTCGACAAGTTTTATTCCAGTATCATCGGTAATCGACATGAGTTGAATCACGTTGCCGGACTGATAATATTCGAAATGGATACTTCGACCGCTTCGTGATGTAATTGACTCGATCCATGCGTTGTTGCTGGCGGGATCGTAGACACGATAAGTCAGTCGCTCGCCTTTCGCATAAAGTACGACTATTGTTGTCGGGTCAGGGAGGCTTACCTTCATGTCCTGCAGCTTGTAGCCGTCGAGCGTCGGCGTCCTGCCGACGCTCGCATTCCTCATTACGTAAGTTTGGCCCTCCAGTAAGACCAGTTGTCCGCTGCTGGTGTTTGTGTCGTAGGTGTACCACGGCAACCCCAGGCTCCAACCGTAGCCAAACGGACCTACTGTCCCATCGGTGACACCAATCGTATCAAGAGGGTTGAACTGCAACTCCAGACTGAAATCTGGCCCCAGGCCGTAGTTTCCTTTAATCTTTCCCAGCGTAATCTTCTTCGGGAAAATTCCCGTGCATGGATCGGGTTCTCCGGAAATGGCACCGAGTTCATTGAACGCGGTTGAGTAGATCATTGACATGGTCGATATCCTTTTTCCAATAACAGCGAAAATTAAATGTCATTATTGGACGTGCTTAAATGGGTATTGAAAATTCAGCTAGGCCAGTAAACCGTGACCGATGAAATCGCTTGTTCGTGATTCCAGTAGTCGGTGCTGTCATTGTCAATTGTTATTGCCAGCGTTGTACCAAAACAATCAATTGCGTACAGATCGTTATATCTGTAATCGGAATCCGTACACCCATCGTTCCCGCCCGCATGAAAGTGGCCACCAAAAATACTCACCATAGGCACCCCGGGGATACCGCTAGGATTAAAGCCAGAATCGAACAGGCGCGACATCTCCACTGTCTGCCAGTTTGAGGTGGTCGGGTAGTGACCGGTAATGTCATCCAGAGGCTCCGCAGAATTGTAGGGGCTGCCGTGAGGTGGGTACTCGTACTTGGTATCAGATGGCCACAGCGCCGAATCGCTAGCGTTGAGTGCCAATATTGTGACGTCAGCAAGTCCCGAGGTGCCACCTTGCGTAAATAGGGAAATAACTGGGCTTCCCCCTGGATAGCCCATGTTTACCATTTTTCCCGAACCTTGGTCGGCAGGGCACTTTATATCGAAATCCCACTGAAGAATGGCCGGCACGACCTGCGCGGCTTTTTTTGCGGAGCTGTAATCAATATAATAAATATGAATGCAATCATGATAGCCAGATCCAGATACATATTTATCACTCATCGTGAAATCATCCTTGTCGGCCGTTGGTGTATTTACATTAAAATTGATTGTGCAGGTGTTATAGGTACTATACGGATTGCTTGGCTTTGTCGGATCTTGGTTTGTTGAATCGTCCGGTGGATAGAATGCATATATGGTGGTGGTGACGCCGCCCGACTTTTGCGTAGGAGGAAGCAAAAAAAACAGCAGCGTGTTGGAAACCTGCCCCGTCGTTATTACCGGAGTGGGGACCGTTTTGTCGACGGGTGTGGAATAGTCGTGATAATACTGGTCATTACGTCCGCCCTCATCGCTTGTGAAGCGCTGCCAGCCTTTGGTGGTGACATCGCTACTCTGAGCATGATCCAGGAATTTTATTTTTGATTTAATGTTATCTTCTATCTCTCCGGCTATCGAAGAATCAAAAGTCACGTCGTCAGCCTTGTAAGTGTATTTTACAAAGCAGATTCCGGTCATCTTGCCATTTCCATAAATATCTCGCTCACCTGCTGTGACTTTAAGTTTTTTGGATAACTTAATTTTACTCGGATCGGCAGAAGTATAGAATCCCTGTATTTGCAGGTTATGTTCGTCGTAGATAAAGGTGCTCATGACAGTTATCTCCATGGAGTTTTAAACATTAAAAATTTTGATGCCGATTGGATACTATTTTTTGCAATATATAATTTGACGATGGTACTGTCGCACCTCCTTTCGGATAATGAGTTTGATGAAAATTCAATGAGATATTTATTTTTAGAGAAGCGCATCGATAACGAAATAGTTCGAATTACAGTTATTTTATGTGGATGTAAGAGATTTAATATTGTCGGCGCGTATCGATAAACTTGTAGTTGTATGTTAGTGGATCGACACTGCTAAACGTGACACAAACGTGACATTTTTGTCATCACGGCAGGTTTGCGTATCAACATGATCGTTCGCCAATAGAAAATATCGCCCGGAGCCACTGGCTGGTAATTCAGAGAACCATTCTTGTGGATTTAGCGCTCTATAGTTACATCGTGGCTGCATTGTGTTCGTTGCTACGTGACGCAAGTTATTGAGGTGCCGCACGGATATGTGATCTGGTCATGCAGAATCCGGCATTGGAGTGCATCGCAAGACGCCGAGGTCGCACTGGCATTCGTGCCGAAGCAGGCGCGAACCGCCTCGAGCTCGAGTTGCGTGTTACGTTTCCAGCGAAGTCATTGAATGGTCTTTAAGGGATTTGCGAATGCCATCTAACGCAGATTCGCTCCACATTCGATCCAGAAACCGAAGATAGGACGATAACTAGTCAGTTTGGATGGCTGGGACATCCTGCAGAGCCTCATATGAGCAACACTCAAACGATGAGGTAGTCTCACGTGCGGTTCTAATGTGATGAAGCCTATCGAAGTCCTTCGCCCAAGTCATACTGGTATCCGAGTTGGCCTGGCGATGCCGCGGATTCGGGCGGTTCCTGCAGCATTGCCGAGGGGGTGGGAGCATTGAAGATGAATGCCCGGCTAGACGCGAGAATGGCGTTGTATAGCGAGCTGATCGCGTTCGACCACTACAACGAGCTACACCTGCACGCCGCCAGGAGATATCGCGTACTACAGGAGGTCTGCTCTAAAGGGCGATCATCGATGCCGGTATTCAATTTTAATGGATTGTCTACCTTTAGCAAAACGAAAGGAGTGATCGTTTCCTCATCATCAGGATTTTTAATCGACAGGTTTCCATTCAGGCGCGAACAGGTCTAGTATTTGACGGTGGGATTATTTTATTGCGCCGTCGATCATTACCTTCCGCTGGGTAATGGCCATTTTTTTATTCAATGAGGCTTCTGAAAATCTTCCAGGTCTTACGGCGAGACATTTTATGCCTCAGCCATGCCGGGGGAATTAATTACACCTGGTAGCTTCGCACTTGAGTTCTCCATTTTTTTGACGAGGCACACATATTTGCATTGGTCACTTCCGGTTCAGGGCAAATCGATAGCGATGCGGTCGACAGCCATGATTCCCTCAGTGGCATTTCTTCCGGTGCGGCAGCTTCTTGGAGAGGATTTTCGATGCGAATTTTAGTCGTTGGTGGGGGACGCGTCACTGGAAAATATATCGCCAGGTCGCTGTCCGAGGCTAGTCTGTTGGCAGACTGGGTTGATGAAGATGATGCTACCGGAGAGCACCTCGCCGCCAGTGGGAACTATGGTCTGGTTGTTCTCGCTTCTCGCTGCGCCGCAGAGAAAGATTGGAGCTTTACGCGAGTTGGATCAAACGGACTCTACGCTTCGCCTGTACTTTTAACGGCGTCACGTGATCCGCATGCTCATACCCTTGGAGCGAATGACTGCTCGATTCCACCTCCCAATTTTGCCGAACTTCTTGGGAAGGTGCAGGCTATCCTGCACTCTCAAAGCACGCAGGATCGCTCAGTGTTGGTGGTGGCCGACATGGAACTGGACCTGGTGCGTCGGAAAGCAATGCGTCAAGGCAAAACGACTTCATTAACCTCAAAGGAATTTTCCTTGCTGTGGTTGCTGACGGAGCGGACGGGCGAGATTCTTCCCCGTTCAATCATCGCTTCGCAAATTTGGGGCGTGAATTTCGTTAGTGGAACAAATTTCGTTGAAGCGACGATCAAGCGGTTGCGGGCGAAAATCGATCACAACTTCCATCCCAAGCTGATTCACACAGTGAGAAATATGGGTTACGTGCTTGAGGACCGAGACGCGGGCGCTGCCACTGCACGTCGAAGACGTGCAGTGGCAGACTCCTGAAGGGAAGGGGTTGACGCCACGCGACCCGCCAATCAATGTTTCGTCGACGTGGACGGTATAACGAAAGTCTCAGCACACGGATCGTTCGGCTCGCAGCGATCCGTAAATAGTGTCTGGCGATTCTGCCGCTGCTCGTCCAGCAGAACCTGAAGCGACTCCGCCTCGAAGGTTGCCTCCAGTTCAGCGCGGTCGGCAATCTCTTCCATTGTCCCGATGAGTAAGGCTCGATCCAGGTTCGGCAAATCGCAATCGCGAATCGTCCTCGCCAACGCAGCAAGTTTTGCGAACTGAACGACGTTCCGTTGACCAGCCTTCAGCATCGTTTCAAGCGAGTCTTCGAGTGCTTGAGCGGCTTGTTTGGATCTGAATTTTTTCCAGACGTGAAGCGCGTCATTGAACATGGTAGGTTCTCCGCTGATTAGAGATAAAACGCCTGGTGCAACCGCGCACTGTTAATCCGACGCTGCCCGTAGCGTCTATTCCCGAGTCCGGGATCGCAGCTTGCCGGTTTGCGCCGGCCCTGACGACACATTCGCCTGTGGCGCATTCGTGTTCACCACCGCTGCCCCACTTTCCGCCAACGCACGTGCCGCGAATCCCGTCGCAATGTACTGCGCTATGGCCCCGCCACCGGTAACACCCGCCCCGGACGATGAAACCAGCGACCCACCTGCCGATTGCCCGGAAAAAGTCGCCAGCACAGAATAGGTATCGCGCGCACCTGCGCCATTAGTCTCCCCATCGCTTCCGGTGGTGCCGTTAAAGCTCTTGCACGAGTCCGACTGACAGACCGCCGGGGTCTCGGCGCCTGACGCATTCGTCGTGTTCGCCAGCAACGGTATCCACACAACCTCCTGTCTGCGATAACCCAGCGTCACGCCGAGATTGCCGGTCGGCAACTGCGACACATCCAGCGCAACCGCCGTATTGGTTCCGAAAATCAGCGTATTGCTATGCTGCGGCGTACTCGAACAGGACACCGTCGCAAACACCACCGCGACGATCGACATAAGCAGTTTCAGTAACGGGTCACACATGGCCCTCTCCCGTCAAGTCCGTCATTGACAATCTTTCCGGCAGCGACCAATTGCGCATCGGTCTGCACCAGAAAAACGAGCCGGCAATCCAGCGGGACCGATATCTCGCTATCGTCGAAATATCCGATCCCCGATTCCCCGCCAAAACGAATTCCAACCGAGCGCAGACGCGTGGCAACCAGACCCGGTTGACCGCCCGACGAACGATAGATGTCTAGCCGCACCAGACCCATCACATGTGTTTCGGTCTTTCCATCGTCATAATGCGTCGTCTCAATCACGCATGCCTGACAACTCAGCATAACTAACGAAATAACGAACAGATTCTGCAGCGCCCGCGCGATCAACTTCATTAAGCGTTCTCCGGGGTTGCCTCGGATGATGAGTAATCTCTGTCGCGCAAGCCCCTAACGCTACGTCTTCTGATTATTGAAGTGCCTCTTGCGATACTTACTTAGTGTCTGTCTGAATTAAGCTTTCTAGTGTTTTAGCGAACCGATCCAGCGATTCCAAGGCAGTGTCCAAAATTTTCGAAACCGGTCGAAACACTGTGCGGTCTCAGGATGAAACTGCAACAGCACCTTGTGGGGCGTTGCACGGATCTGCCATCTGGACATGCCGTACGCACCCCTCCTCGCTCGGGTATCGAATCGTCCGGATTCACGTGACTTCCGCGATCAATCAAAACGCATACTTAATTCACAATTCTGCAAACACGACGATTTCAATTTCATTCTCCCACCTATATTTTTAAATTTATATTGGAATCTTCGTATCAATAGATTAAAAATCAACCACAGGAAATTTCCACAAGCATTCTTCGCCGGGGCAAGCAGTGGGAAACTTCACCGATCTATCCGAACGTAATGTTCCATCCATGCTCGCCGAACAGGCAGCCATGGTTGCCGCTCAGGCGCGCATGGCCTTGTCCGCGAACTTCATTCCGTCCGCTGCTTCATCTCGTTGAAGCAGCGCCAATAACAGAGTAGTTGACGCGCTCCGTGCCGACGGCACGAAACGCGGCGTGTTTGGGGCGCTCGCACAGGCCCGCTTTTTCCAACAGATATGAAAAAAATTTCGTACGGCGGCCGCATTCCAATATGGAGTCGTCATTTCTCTCCGATGAGCGCCAACGCAAAGCATGTGTTGCCAGCTCCCGAAGCGCCGGGATTCGTATGAGCCCCATCGTTATTCTCGTCCTCTCGGTCACGGGAGCGCAGATCGTCGGCATTGCAAGCGCGCTTGCCTCAACCTGGGCCGAAAGCTGGGATGCGCGGCCGCATGATCTGCCAGCGCCAGACGTACTCCCAACATCCGTCGCGTTCGAGTACCGAGGACAGCGCACGACGCAACCGTTGTCGATCTCGGATCCCGCCCCTCGAAGTTAATCGCGAGCCAGTGGCTGCGGTGCGGGGCCGCCTGTTTGAATTCCCGACACACAGAGCGAACCGTTGAAATATCCGATTACAAAACGTGCTAATAGCGCGATCCCCGGCTGAGACCTCAGAAACGCAAAGATCATTTAGCTATAGACTTGCGTCCAACTAATAGAACAGAATAAGGTCGGGGTATTTTTCGCTCAAATCCGGTGCGGACCGCAACCAATCAAAAATTGAAACAATTAATCCGAAATCCGGCAGAAAGACCGTCGACCGATGAGCACGATAGATAACCAATCACAAAGAAACCTCAACGGCAATCCCCATTTCCCCCGGCCGCCCGATCATATGAACGCCTTATCCATCCTGGATTACCGGCCGAGGATCGACCTGACCACCGGAATCCATCCATATTCATCACCCGATATCGGCACACGCTTAAAAATAAAAGCATTTCATTTTTCAAATCAATAATTTGCGTCGAGCCAAACGGGAAATAATATTGTTTACGATCTCAAATTGTTGAAATATTATTCGATTCAACATAACATTTAAAAGCACTTACACCGAGTTCGACGCCACAAGCAGCGCGAAACTCAAACACTTGATTTCCCGACAATATTCGCGCGGTCACACCGCGCATGCGAGGCAATCCGTGGATCACATTCAAGCGATGCGTGTGTTCGTCAATGTCGCTGACACACAAAGTTTTCGTCGGGCGGCACGGCAACTTGCCGTGTCCAACGCCCTCGTGACAAGGTCGATTGCAATGCTCGAGGCCCATTTAAAAACCAGACTCATCAATCGCACCACACGCAACGTCTCGCTCACCGCGGCAGGCACGCGTTATCTGCAAGGATGCCGTGGCGTACTCGAGGAATTCGATCGTCTGGAAAACTCGGTCGTGCATAGCGCACAGGAACCCAGCGGCACACTCAACCTATTGGCGGCAGAAGCGTTGTCGCTGCTTTCATTGACCCCGCTACTCGACGGGTACCGGCGTCGATATCCGAAAGTCACTGTTCGATTGACGCTCGCCGAACGTAACATGGACATGATCAAGGACGGTTACGAAAACCTATACGACGTCGGCATCATGACATCGACGATGGCACCCGATGGCGAACTGGTTCAACGACTCATCGGCACGAATCCCCTGGTGATGTGCGCCGCGCCGGCCTATCTCGCGAACCGCGGCGAGCCGGTCTCACTGGATGAACTCGCGTCGCACTCATTCGTCGCGCTGCAGGAAAGGCAGCCCGAGATCAAGCGGGATTTCACCGATGCGGCAGGAACATCGCAACCAATCTTGCTGCGGCCGGTTTACACCGTCAACAGCGCGGTGATGGTCCGCCAGGCGGCGCTCGCGGGGATGGGTATCGCGATCCTGCCGTCGCAGTTCGTGGCGGACGAATTGAGCGCGGGCACACTTAAGCGCATATTGCAAAGCCATCAAATCGACGACCCCGAGGAAAACGTATCGATCATCTATCCGCGGCGCCAATATCTGCCGGCCAAAACGAGTGCATTCATCGACTACACCCTGGAATATTTCAATCGCGGTAAGCCGCCAGTCCCAGTATCGGCGGCGGGCGGTTATTTTTCGCCGTACCAGTACGGCCAGTCGGACGATTAGATTAAATAGATGCTCAGTTAGCAACCCGACAGCAACCCCACCGCCGACGTTTGCGCCGGCGGTTTTCCCCGTCTGCAGCAAACCCAGGGAACCTGCACCGATACGACTCGCGTCGCCACACGCAATCTCATCCCCTCAAACCTATACGTGTACGTTCACGTTGCACTATACTACCCACTCCCTTTCACTGCTTCACGCCCCATGTCAAAGGACCGCCCCACCCTGCTCACCGTACGCGACGCCGCCGATCGTCTAAACGTCACGCCGCGCACGCTCAAGTACTACGAGGAACGCGGCCTCGTCTCGCCCACGCGCAGCGAAGGCCGCTACCGGCTCTACGACGAAGACGACCTGGAGCGTTTCGCCCGCATTCTGCGACTGCGTTCGCTCGGCTTTTCGCTGCAAGGCATCACCGAGATGCTGAAGCGCCCGCTAGAGTCCACTGAAACCGGCAGCAACCGCTTTTCCACCGAGTCGCTGCAGGCGATCCGCGACGGGCTCTCGCAACAGGTCGACGCACTCGACGCGCGCATCGAAGCGATGCGTCGCGAACTGAAGGAAGCGCAAACGCTGAAGGCCGAACTCAGTCACGACCTCGACTACGTCGTGCGCCGTCTCGCCGGCGAAAACGCCGATACGCTCCTCAAGCAACGCCGCGAAGCACAAGCCGCACGCAAGTCGAAGAAGTCCAGGGCGCGGGACGAATCCGCATGAGCGCCGCCACATCCCGCGTGCCGCTCTTCAGCGTCGAAAAACTGCGCGGCGACTTTTTCCCGTGGGTGCTGGCGGTCGTCACCGGCCTCGACTATTTCGACAACGCCATCTTCTCGTTCTTCACGAGCTACATCGCCGGCGGGGTCAACGCGTCGCCCGACGAGTTGGTGTGGTCGTCGAGCGCCTACGCCGTCGCGGCCGTACTCGGCATCCTGCAACAGCAGTGGTGGGTGGAGCGCTTCGGTTACCGGCGCTACGTCGCCGGCTGCATGCTGCTTTATTCAGCGGGCGCACTCGCGGCGGCGCTATGCGAAACCTCGTTCGAACTGGCGTTCGCGCGCGGCTTTCAGGGTTACTTCATCGGCCCGATGATGGGCACGTGCCGCATCCTGATCCAGATCAGCTTCACCACGCAACAGCGCCCAGTCGCGACGCGCGCGTTTCTGCTTCTGATCGTGCTCAGCAGCGCGCTGGCGCCGCTGGTCGGCGGTCAGCTCGTAGCGCATTTCGACTGGCGCGCGCTGTTCGCCTGCACCGCGCCGGTGGGTGTCCTGTTCGCCGTATTGGCCTTGCTCGCCCTGCCGAATTCCGGCGATCGCCAGCCGGAAGAACGCGGCTCCGCACACTTCTGGCCCTACGTGATTTTCGCGTTTGCGCAAGGCGCGTTGCAGATCGTGATGCAGCAACTGCGCTTCCAGTTGTTCACGGGGTCCCCGGGACTGATCCTGCTGACCCTGCTGGGCATCGGCGCACTGGCCTGGTTTGCCTACCAGCAATGGCACCACCCGAATCCGCTGGTGCGGCTGCACGCCCTGCGCGAGAAGACGTTCCAGGTGGGCCTCGTGCTCTACATGTTCTACTACTACCAGTCCACCGCTTTCAGTTATCTGATCTCGCGTTTCCTCGAAAGCGGTCTCGGTTATCCGGTGGAGAACGCCGGCAGGCTCGTCGGCGTGACCTCGCTTATCTCCGCCAGCGCGTTGTTCGTCTACCTGCGCTATTCGAAGCTGCTGCCGCGCAAGAAGTGGATCATCGTGCCGGGCTTTGCGCTCGCCGCGTTCGCCGCGGCGTGGATGACGCGCATGGAACCCGGCGTCGGCGAGGAGGCGCTACTCGTGCCGTTGCTGCTGCGCGGTCTGCTGTTACTGTTTATCGTGCTGCCAGTCGCCAATCTGACGTTTAGAATCTTCGCTATCGAGGAATTCACGCACGGCTACCGGTTGAAGAACATCGTGCGGCAATTGACGATCTCGTTCGCCACCGCGTCCATGATCATCATCGAGCAGCATCGCGAGGCGCTGCATCAGGCGCGTCTTGCCGAGTTCGTGAATCCGTTCAATCCGGTGTTCCAGAACACGCTTGCCACGCTGACGCGAGGCTTCGCCGCAACCGGCCGTTCGCTCACCGAGGCGCACGGCCTCGCCATGGCGCAGATCGCGCGGATGGTCGCGCAACAGGCGAGCTTTTTGACTTCGCTCGATGGGTTCTACTACCTCGTTGGGGTAGCAGTGTGTGGCGGCCTTTTCGCCGCGTGGCAAAAACAGATCGACTGAGCGATGCTAGCGAAACTCACCCACTGGTTCGATGCGCGCCGCCGCGAGCGGGCACTGCGCAACCATCCGATTGACGACGCGCTCTGGCAGGCAACGCTTGCCGGTCTGCCGTTCCTCAACCATCTCGAAGCGGCGGACCTCGCGCGGCTGCGCGAACTGAGCAGCCTCTTTATCGCGCAGAAGGAGTTCTCCACCGCGCACGAACTCGAGCTGACCGATGCGATGACCGTGGCGATCGCCGCCCAGGCTTGCTTGCCGGTGCTGAACCTTGGGTTGGATCTCTATCGCGGCTGGGTCGGCGTGATTGTCTATCCGGGCGAATTCGTGATCCGCAAAACCGTCGAGGATGAAGACGGCGTGGTCCATGAAGTCGAGCACGACGCCAGCGGCGAGGCCTGGGAAGGCGGTCCGGTGGTGCTGTCGTGGGAAGACGCGCAGATGACGGACGGCACGGACGCCTATAACGTGGTGATTCACGAATTCGCGCACAAGATCGACATGCTGAGCGGCGAGGCCGATGGCCACCCGCCGCTGTTTCGCCGCTGGCACGCGCCACTCGATGCAACCGCCTGGGGCCAGGTATTCGACCACGCCTACGACCACTTCTGCGCCAGGGTGGATGCGGTACCGGACCGCCGCTGGACGCGTTTCGAGCGGGAATCGCTGATCGATCCCTACGCGGCGGACCATCCGTCGGAATTTTTTGCCGTTTGCAGCGAGGCGCTGTTCGTCCAGCCGCACGCGTTCGAAGCCGAATACCCGGAGCTCTACCGGCTGCTGGCCCGCTACTACCGGCAGGATCCGGCGCGGGTGGGCGCACTGCAGGCCTAAGAAGCGGCACGGAACCCGGCGGCATAGAGGTCACGGGCATGAGACCCGGCCTGGAACCGCAACCGGCGGCCAGCCAACCAACCAGTCAACCCGCCAACCCGCCGGCCGTGAAAAAACCTCCGCAAAGTTCGTCAACCGTCTGATTTTCTGGCATAATCGCCGTTTTTCGACCTTAGGCAAGTGGCTCGCGCCAAGATGCTTCCGCATAAGCGGCTGCACGCGGGTTGGCTACCGCCAGACTAAAGGAAAGACCATGAAAGAAGGCATTCACCCGAATTACCGCGAAGTTCTGTTCGTCGATATGTCGATCGACTTCAAGTTTGTGACCCGTTCGACCATCCAGACGCGCGAAACCGGCGAATTCGAAGGCAAGACCTACCCGCTCGCCAAGATCGAAGTGTCGTCGGAATCGCATCCGTTCTACACCGGTCAACAAAAGATCATGGACACGGCAGGCCGCGTCGAGAAGTTCAACAAGAAGTTCGGCTCGCGCGCTACCGGCAAGGCAGCGAAGTAATAGCCAGGGTGTATCCGCCCCGTCACTGGCTGCAGGCCGGACGGGGCGCTCAAGCACCAGCACAGGAGGGCAGCGTAAGCTGCCCTTTTTTGTCGCCTGGCGCCGCTGCTTTCCCTGCGCCGTATCGCGCCGCTCAACGCCCCGTTACGGGCCGGTGCGCCACGTTGCCGCCTGTTACTGACCGTGACGCGCGCAGTGCGCCACGTCTACAATGCCGGATGCTGCGAATCGGCCATGCTGCCGGGCACCCTGCCCGGCGCCGGTCGAAGCGTTTATCCGAGATCAACATATCCGCATGAGATCCGTCGTTCGCCTCACTGCCTCCGCCACGAGCGCCCTGCCGCGCTGGCTGTTGCTGGCCATCAGTATTGTCTACGCGTCGTTCGGCCTGTTCGGCCGCGACCCGTGGAAGAACGAAGATGCGGCCGGCTTCGGCGTCATGTGGACCATGGCCAAGGGCAACGCGCACGACTGGCTGTTGCCGAACCTGGTCGGCAAATATCTGACCGACAACGGTCCGCTCGGCTACTGGCTCGGCGCCAGTTCGATCCGTGCGCTGGCGCCCTGGGTCGACGCCAGCAATGCCTCGCGCGTCTTCACCGGCCTGCTGTTTTGCGGCGCCTGCGCCTTCGTCTGGTACACCGCCTATCTGCTCGGCCGGCGCCCTGAAGTCCAACCATTCAAATACGCCTTCGGCGGCGAGCCGGAACCGCGCGATTACGGCCGCACGCTCGCGGACGGCGCACTGCTGATTCTGCTCGCCTGCTTCGGCCTCGCCGAGCGCGGCCACGAAACCACGCCGCAACTCGCGCAGTTCGTCTGCGTTGCGATGCTCCTGTACGGCCTTGTGCGGATGATCGACAAGCCGGTGCAAGGCGCGCTCGTCTGGGGCTTCGCGCTCGGCCTCGTGGCCTTGGCGAGCAACCCCGTGCTGGTGGCCGCGCTGCTGGTCGGCACGCTCGCCATGACGATCATCGTGCCCGCGGCGCGCACGCGCTGGCTGCTGCTGGCCGGCTTGCCGGTCGCGCTGGTGGTGTCGCTGTCCTGGCCGATCGCCGCGCTCTCCGCCTACCCTGACGACGCCGTCTGGTACCTCAATCAGTGGGTGAGCACCAGCATCAACACGTTTGCCGGACCGCCCGGCTCGGTGGCCCGCTATGCGCTGAAAAACCTGCCGCTCTTCACGTGGCCCGCCTGGCCGCTGGCCATCTGGTCGTGGTTCAGCTGGTCCGGCTTGCGGCGCGCGCCGCACGTGGCGATTCCATTGTCGGTGATCACGCCCTTGCTGATCCTCGTCGTGCTGCAGAGCCATCAGACCAACCTGCTCTTCATGCTGCTGCTGCCGGCGCTCGCGGTGCTCGCCACCTTCGCGCTGCCCACGCTCAACCGCGGCACCATCAACGCCATCGACTGGTTCGCCCTCCTCAGCTTTACGATACTCGGCAGTACCGTCTGGCTGTTCTGGATCGCGGGCCTCACTGGTTTTCCGGCGCCGCTCGCGCGCAACATGGCCCGGTATGCGCCGGGCTTCGTGCCGCAGTTCAAAATGCTGTCGTTCATCTGCGCGGTCGCCGTGACAGTATGCTGGTTCGTGCTGGTCCGCTGGCGCCTCGCGCGCCATCCGAAAGTGCTGTGGCGCAGCGTGGTGCTCTCCAGCGCCGGCACGACGCTGATGTGGGTGCTGGTGATGACGCTGTGGCTGCCCATCATCAACTACAGCCGGACTTATAAGGACGTGGCCGAACAGATCGCGACCCATCTGCCGGACGACTACAGTTGCATTTCGCCGGTGCGCCTCGGCAATGCGCAGATTGCGACGTTTGCCTACTTCGGTCACATGCATTTTGCTTTCGATCAAGACTGCGACGTGATCCTGCGCCAGGACACGCAAGACTACGGCGAACCGAGTTCGATGTCGGACTTCGTCTGGAAGATGGTGTGGGAAGGCCGCCGGGTCGCCGACCGCGACGAGCGCTTCCGCCTGTACGTGCGCATCGACCGTCCGAAGCCGCCCGCCAGACACCGCGCCTGGCGTCCGAGGCAAGCCGCGCCGGCCAGCACGGACTGATCATGCTCGCTGACGTACGGAAGATCGCCGCGCTTGCCTGGCCGGTATTGATCGGCCAGTTGGCGATCATCGCGTTCGGCGTGATCGACACGGCGATGGTCGGGCGTTATTCGGCCGTCGACCTCGCGGCGCTTGGCCTCGGCTCGTCGATCTATATCTCGGTCTATATCGGCCTGACCGGCATTCTCACCGCCCTGCAGCCGATTGCCGGCCAGCTCTACGGCGGGCGTCACTACAGCCAGATCGGCGAGGAAGTCCGCCAGTCGTTCTGGCTCGCGCTGGCGCTGATGACGATCGGCTTCCTGATCCTGTACTTCCCCGAGCCGATCCTGCGCGTGGCCCGCGTGCCGGCGGCGCTGCACGAACGCACGGTCGCTTACCTGCAGATCCTGGCGTTTGGCCTGCCGGCCGGCCTGACCTTTCGTATCTACAGTTCGCTGACTAACGCGGTCGGCCAGCCGCGGCTCGTGATGATCCTGCAGGTCGGCGCGCTGCTGATGAAATTTCCGCTCAATCGCTGGTTTGTCTTCGGCGGCTTTGGCATGCCAGCGCTCGGCGGCCCGGGCTGCGCGCTCGCCAGCACGACGATCAACTGGACGCTGGCCGTCGTCGGCATTCTGTTGATGACGCGCCTCGACGTGTTCCGGCCGTTCGCGATCTTCTCGCACTTCTGCTGGCCGGTCTGGCGCCGTCAGGTTGCCCAGTTACGCCTCGGTATTCCGATGGGGCTCTCGTATCTGATCGAGGTCACCTCGTACACCTTCATGGCGCTGTTCATCGCCCGCTTCGGCACCACGACGCTCGCCGGACACCAGATTGCCGGCAACGTCGGCGCGGTGCTCTACATGACGCCGCTGTCGATCGGCATTGCCACCTCCACGCTGGTGGCCCAGGCGCTCGGCGCGCATCGCCACGAAGCGGCGCGCACGCTGTCGCGGCATGGCATCCTGATGGCCGTGACGATCGCCTGCTGCTATGGAGCCATTGCGCTCGCGCTGCGGCCGCTGATCATCGAAGGCTATACGCCGAACCCGCTGGTCGCGGCGGCCGCGATGCCGCTGGTTCTGATCGTGGTGTTCTATCACGTGTTCGATTCGCTGCAGGTGACGACGGCCTTCGTGTTGCGCGCCTACAAGGTGGCGGTCGTGCCTACGGTGATCTATGCCATCGCGCTGTGGGGTGTGGGGCTTGGCGGCGGCTATCTGCTCGGCTTCGATATCGGCGGCGCCATACCCGTCTGGTTGACCGGCGCACGCGGGTTCTGGGTCGCCAATATGGCGAGTCTCGCGATTGCCGGATCCGGGTTATTGCTTTACTTGCAATCGGTCAGCCGGCGGTATCTGCAGGCTGGTTTTGACGGGCAGGCGGATAAGGCCGTGTAGGCGGCGTGGGCGGCAAGCGATGATGCGGGTCAAGGCGTTGTTGGAGGCGCCTTGACTGCTTGACCGTTAGTTGCATTTCAAGCCTTAGGCAGCCGCTCTGCAAACCTCGCCGCGCTCCTGCTCCGCCGCCTCCAGCCGCATCGTCTGCCTTAGGCAGCCTCCCCCACCGCCTCGCCGCACGCCTCCTCCACATCACGCCGCTCGAACACCTCCCGGGCGGCAAACAACGCGTTCAGGGCCGCCGGAAAGCCTGCGTAAAGCGCCATCTGCATGAACACCTCGACGATCTCGTCGCGCGTGCAGCCGACATTCAACGCCGCTTCGATATGCACCTTCAGTTGCGGCTGCGCGCACCCTAGCGTCGCCAGCGAAGCAATTGTCGCAATCTCGCGCGAGCGCAGATCCAGTTGCGGCCGGCTATAGATATCGCCGAAACCGAACTCGATCAGCAGCCGCCCGAAATCCGGGGCGATCGGCGCAAGCGCGGCGATCACCTTCTCGCCGGTGGCCCCGTCGATCTCCTTCAGCTTGTTCCAGCCCCGGGTGTAGCGGTCGTTTTGTGCGTGTTCCATGGTGAGTCCTTGTCTGATTGAGAGGGGTCGACCTGTCGTGTCACCGTGCGCTCAGCCGCCTCGTAGTAGGCAATCTTGTCGACGATCGCTTCGAGGTTGATCTGCAACTCCGCGATATGCGCGAGCACCGTGTCGCGATGCGCCGCCAGCATCTCGCGCCGCGCGCCGATCGTGGCCTCGCCTTGCGCCCGCAACGCAGCGAAAGCCTGCATCCCGGCGATCGGCATGCCGGTCGCCTTCAGACGCATCACGAACTGCAGCCAGTCGAGGTCGCCGGGCGCATAGAGACGATGCCCCGCCTCCGTGCGACCGACCGCCCGAATCAGGCCGGCCTGTTCGTAGTAGCGCAGCGTGTGTGCGGAGACGCCGGTGCTTGCCGCGACCTGGCCAATGGTGAGTGCTTTTGACATGACGGAACTCAGGTTAGGACTTCGAGTGCACTCTAAGTCAAGCGATTTGCATTGTCATCGACCATCGGGATTTTCCGACGCCTAACAAGGTTGGGGATACTGATGATCGTCCGGTAGAATCGCCAGCATTCTGTAAGCGAACAGGAGCGCGGTCGATGCGAAGCGGCACCCTCAGATGGACGTGGATGTGGGCAACGATAGCAGCGCTCGCCTTGCTGGCCGCCTCGTCGTGGCGCGCCGATGCAGCACGCATCACCAGCGTGTCGCCGCAAGGCAAGGTGGCGCAGGTTCGGCAAGTGGTCGTCAAGTTCGACGAAGCGATGATCGCCTTCGGCTCGGCCTCGGCCGCGGCGCCCGCCCAGGTGCATTGCAACGACGCGGCCGCGAGCGGCGGCGAGGCGCACTGGATCGACGACAAGACCTGGGCCTGGGACTTCACCGCAGACCTGCCGCCAGGTCTCAGTTGCACGGTCGATCTCAACGACGGGTTGAAATCGTTTGCCGGCCACGCCATCACGGGTCCGCACCGCTACGCGTTTCAAACGGGTGGCCCATTCGTCCAGGAGATTCATCCTGACAGCGGCGAAATCGAGGAAGACCAGGCGTTCGTCCTGCAGTTGAACGGACCGGCTACGGACGCCTCGGTGCACGAGCATGTCTGGTGCGAATCGAGCGGCCTCGGCAATCGCATCCCCGTCAAGAATCTCGACGACGCTGCACGCGCGGCGCTGCTCAAGCACTTCCGCCTGAAAAAAGATGCCGCTCGCATCCTGACGCTCCAGTGCCAGCAGACGCTGCCTGCCGCCACCAAGATGCAACTGGTGTACGGCGTGGGCGTGGCGGGCCCGAGCGGTCTCGCCAACGACGTCGAGCGCCGCTTCGACTACACCGTGCGCGAGCCCTTCGCCGCCAGCTTCTCCTGCGAGCGCGAAAACGCCAAGGCGCCGTGTACGCCGCTGCGTCCGGTGCAAGTGCGCTTCAACGCGCCGATCAGCCGGACCGACGCCGAAAAGCTCACGCTCAAGGGCCCCGGCGGCACGATCGCACCCACCTTCAAACCCGATGACAAGGATTCCGAAACATCGACGGTCGAATTTGCGGCGCCGCTGCCCGAACACGCCGAACTCACCATCGACATCCCCGCGAACCTGAAGGACGTCAGCGGCCGGGCGCTCACCAACACCGACCTGTTCCCGCTCAAGACCACCACGGCGCCGATGCCGCCGTTGGCCAAGTTCTCGTCGGGGACGTTCGGCATCATCGAACGTTTTGCGGAACCGGACATGCCCGCGCTCGTGCCGGTGACGCTGCGCAACGTCGAAGCGGATCTGCATGTGGCGGGCCTCAATGCGGGCAACGCGCAGTTCACCACACTGCGCGTCGATGCGGACACCGACATCCGCAAGTGGATGCGCCTCGTCGACCAGTTCGACGGCTATTCGATGAATCGCTCGGGTATCGACTCGCTGATGCCCGGCTTGCTGCAGCGCTCGAAGAACCCGGTGTATGTGCCGCGTTCGCCGGACGAATCCAGCGACGACAACAAGAAAGACCCTGAAATCGACATCCGCTCGCTGTCCCTGCTCGCGGGACAGCGAGGCGTCGAAACCCTCGCCTTGCCGAAGGAAGATCCGAAGGCGCTGCGCCCATTCGAAGTGGTCGGCGTGCCGGTGACGAAACCGGGCTTCTACGTAATCGAACTGGCCTCGCCCGCGCTCGGCGCGTCGCTACTCAGCAGGAAAGCACCCATGTACGTGCGTACTGCGGTGCTCGTCACCAATCTCGGTGTGCACTTCAAGCAAGGGCGTGAAAACAGCGTGGTGTGGGTGACCTCGCTCGACAAGGGTCAACCGGTACCGAACGCCGCCATCCAGGTGAGCGACTGCAACGGCGCCCCGCTCGCCGAGGGCAAAACGGATGCGCACGGCGTGCTGACCATCGACAAGCCACTCTCCCCTGTGAAGGAATGCGGCGAAGGGAGCTTCGAAGGCTTCTTCGTCTCGGCCCGCGTCGACGATCCGAAGACCGGTTCCGACATGGCCTTCGTGCGCTCGGACTGGAACCGCGGCATCGAGGCCTGGCGTTTCAACGTGCCCACCGACACCAGCATCGAGCAAACCGTGCGCGCGCATACCGTCTTCGACCGCACGCTGTTGCGCGCCGGCGAGACGGTCTCGATGAAGCATCTGATCCGCGTCGAAACCTTGCACGGCTTCGCGTATCCGCAAAAGTATCCGACCCGGGTCACGATTCGTCATCTCGGCAGTGGCCAGACCTATCATCTGCCGCTCAAATGGGCCGCCGACCACAGCGCCGATTCGACCTTCACGATTCCGGTCGCGGCGAAACTGGGCGAATACAGCGTCACGCTAGACGATGGCGATCCGAACGCGACGGCGTCTTCCGGCGCGGCGAACGGCAGCGGTGGTAGCAGCAATGGCAACGACGGCGACGACAGTGACGCCTCCGACGATAGCGACAACAACGCCGCCGGCAACAGCTCGCCGTCCATGAGCTACGAGTCGGGCAGCTTCCGTGTCGAAGAATTCCGCTTGCCGGTGTTCAAAGGCACGATTGCCGTGCGCGACGAGAAGACCCATCCGCTGGTGGCCGCTAAAGAAGCGCCGCTTGCGCTGCAGATCGACTACGTCTCGGGCGGCGCGGCCTCGAACCTGCCGGTGCAGGTGTCCGCGTTGCTCAAGAGCACGACGCCCGGCTTCACGGACACGTTTCCGGACTTCAGCTTCACGCCCTATACGCCGCAAACCGGCGACGACACCTCGTCCTCGGACGACGAAGACAGCGACAGCGACGCCCAGCAATCCGCCGACGACGGCGCCAAGCTGATCGCCGACAAGCAGGCGGTGACGCTCGATCGCAACGGCTCCGGCGCCTTGACGCTGAAGAACCTGCCGCACGTCGACGCGCCCAAGCGCCTCGCGCTCGAAGCCACCTTCGCCGATCCGAACGGCGAGGTGCAAACGCTCTCCGGCGGCGCGACGCTGTGGCCTGCCGCGGTGGTCGCGGGCATCAAGTCGGGGCAATGGGTGTCGGTCGGCAACACGGTGCCGGTCAAGGCCCTTGCCGTGGACCTGCAAGGCAAGCCGCGCGCCGGCGTGGCGCTCGACGTGCACGGCTATGCGCGCATCACGACGAGTTCGAGAAAGCGCATGGTCGGCGGCTTCTATGCCTACGACAACCACACCGAGACCAAAGACCTCGGCTCGCTGTGCAGCGGCAAGAGCGACGACCACGGCCTCCTGAGCTGCGACGCGAAGCTGCGCGACGCGGGCAACATCGACCTCGTGGTCACGGCCAAAGACGGCGACGGCAACGTGTCGACGGCGAGCAGTTCGGTCTGGGTCACGCGCGAAGACGAACTGTGGTTCGGCGGCGAGAACACCGACCGCATCGACGTGCTGCCCGAGAAGACAGCGTATGAGCCCGGCGAGACCGCGCGCTTCCAGGTGCGCATGCCGTTCCGCTTCGCCACCGCGCTGGTCGCGGTCGAACGCGAAGGCATCCTCGAGACGCACGTCGTCCAGCTGGACGGCAAGGATCCGACCGTCGAACTGAAGGTCAACGAGGCGTGGGGGCCGAACGTGTACGTGTCGGTGCTGGCACTGCGCGGCCGGATCCACGAAGTGCCGTGGTATTCGTTCTTCACCTGGGGCTGGAAGGCGCCGCTCGAGTGGGCCCGCGCGTTCTGGTACGAGGGACGTCAATACGAAGCGCCCACGCCGCTCGTCGATCTGTCGAAGCCGGCGTTCCGCTACGGCATGGCCGAAATCAAGGTGGGCACGGCGGCGCACAAGCTCGCCGTGACGGTCACGCCGGACGCGAAGTCCTACACCGTGCGCGGCAAGGCCCACATCAAGCTGCACGTGCAGATGCCGGGCGGCAAGCCCGCGCCGGCCGGCACGCAGATCGCCGTGGCCGCCGTCGACGAGGCCCTGCTCGAACTGATGCCGAACGAAAGCTGGGACCTGCTCGACGCCATGCTGGAACGGCGCGCTTATGGCGTCGAAACGTCGACCGCGCAAATGGAGATCGTCGGGCGCCGTCACTTCGGCCGCAAGGCCGTGCCGGCCGGAGGCGGCGGCGGCCACAGCGCGACGCGCGAACTGTTCGACACGCTGCTGCTGTGGAATCCGCGCGTCACGCTCGACGCCAACGGCGACGCCTCGCTCGACGTGCCGCTCAACGACGCGTTGACGAGTTTTCGCATCGTCGCGATTGCGGCGGTCGGTCCGGGCACCTTCGGCACCGGCAGCACGTCGATTCGCAGCACGCAGGATCTGCAACTGATCTCCGGCTTGCCGCCGCTCGTGCGCGAAGGCGATGTCTTCCGCGCCCAGTTCACGGTGCGCAATACGACGGCCCGGGCGATGAAAGTGGTGGTCACGCCGAACGTGCCGGGTCTCGCGCTTGCAGCGCAAACGGTGGACCTCGCGGCCGACTCGGCACGCGAAGTCGCCTGGAACGTAACGACGCCCGACGGCCTCGCCGATGGGCCGTCCGGCGCGCTCACGTGGAGCGTGGCCGCCGCCGAACAAGGCGGCCCGCACGCCAGCGACGCCCTGAAGATCGCCCAGCGCGTCACCGCCGCGCTGCCCGTGACCGTGCAACAGGCCACGCTTGAACAGGTCGACGGCACGCTGTCGTTGCCGGTGGCCGCGCCGCCGGACGCGAGCACGACGCAAGCCGGCGTGCTGCGCGGCGGCATTGCGGTGTCGTTGCAGTCGAAGCTCTCCGACGGCATGCCCGGTGTGCGTCGCTGGTTCGAACGCTATCCGTACAACTGCCTCGAACAGCAAACCTCGCGGGCGATCGGTCTGCGCGACCCCGCGCAATGGCAGGCGGTGGTGGCGAAGATGCCGGTCTATCTCGACCGCGACGGCCTCGCCAACTACTTCCCGCCGAGCGACGACAGCGGCAGTCACGGCAGCCCGACACTGAGCGCGTATCTGCTCGCCGCCAGCGACGAAACCGCGAAGCTCGATCCGCGTTTCGCGCTGCCCGACGACGTGCGCGGCAAGCTCGAAGCCGGCCTCGTGAGCTTTGTGCAAGGCAAGATCCAGCGCGATGTCTGGGCGCCGCGCAAGGATCTCGATCTGCGCAAGCTCGAAGCGCTCGAGGCGCTGTCGCGGTTTGGGATGGTGCAGCCGGGCATGCTCGAGTCGATCGAGATCGCGCCGAACCAGTGGCCGACTTCGGCCGTGCTCGACTACTACGCGATCCTGTCGCGCGTGGCGGATATCCCGCAGCGCGACGACAAGCGCGCGCAGCTCGAACAGATCCTGCGGGCACGGCTCACGTATCAGGGCACGCGCCTCACGTTCTCGACCGAGGCCGACGACGATCTGTGGTGGTTGATGACCAGCACTGAAGACAACGCCGCTCGCACCGTCCTCACCTTCGCCGACGCCCCCGCGTGGAAGGACGAGATGCCACGCCTCGTCGCCGGCCTGCTCGCGCTGCAACGCAACGGCGCGTGGCAGACCACGACCGCTAACGTGTGGGGTTCGCTCGCGGTCGCGCGTTTCTCGCAGGTGTTCGAAAGCACGCCGGTCGCCGGGCAGACCCGGCTGCAGCTCGGCACGTTCGACAAGACGATCTCGTGGAGCCAGGCCGCCGCATCCCCTGCGGCGAGTTCGGCGACACCCGCCACGCCGGCGAAGGACACCCGTAGCCAGCTCCTGCCATGGCCGCCGGTGAATCAAGGCGCAGCGGCGCAGTTGACGCTCACGCAAGACGGCACCGGCAAGCCGTGGGCGACCATCGAAAGTCTCGCCGCCGTGCCGTTGAAAACGCCGTTCGCCGCCGGCTACCGCATCACCAAGACTATCACCGCGCTCGATCCGGCTGTGAAAGGCGTCTATACGCGCGGCGATGTGGTGCGCGTGCATCTGGACATCGACGCGCAGACCGACATGACCTGGGTCGTCGTCAACGATCCCGTGCCGGCCGGCGCGACGATTCTCGGCTCGGGTCTGGGACGCGACTCGGAGGCGGCCACGCAAGGGGAAAACAGCGGCGACAATGCCGACCGTGGCGCGTGGCCGGCATTTATCGAACGCGGTTTCGATGGTTATCGGGCGTACTACGATTATTTGCCGAAGGGGAAATTCTCGGTCGAGTACACGGTGCGGCTCAATAACGTCGGCACGTTCGGTCTGCCGCCGACGCGTGTCGAAGCGCTCTACGCGCCGTCGACCTTTGGCGCGGTGCCGAATGCGCCTCTGGTGGTGGTGCCCGCGGCGGGTACTGTGCCGGCGGTGTCGAAGTGAGACGTGCGGATTGTCCGGCGTGGCTCGCCCGCGCAACGATCTGCATCAGCCTGCTCGGCACCTCGCTCAGCGCCTTCGCGCTGCCCTCGTTCGACGAGGTCCACGCCCGCTGGCACAGCTCGGACTGGGTGCTCCTCGCGCGCGACGGCGAGCCGCTGCAGCGCACGCGCATCGATCACAGCGAGCGACGCGGCGACTGGGTCGCGCTCGCCGACGTCTCGCCCGCGTTGCGCCAGGCCATCGTCGTCTCCGAAGACAAGCGCTTCTACGAACACAGCGGGGTCGACTGGCGCGGCGCAGCGGGCGCCGCCTGGGCCAATCTGTGGAATACGCGCACGCGCGGCGCGTCGACCGTGACCATGCAGTTGACCGGCCTGCTCGACGACGATCCACAACGTTCAGGACAACGTTCGATCGCGCAGAAGGCCAGCCAGGCTGTCAATGCATTGTGGCTCGAGCGCTCCTGGCGCAAGGACCAGATCCTCGAAGCCTATCTGAATCTGGTGCCGTTCCGTGGCGAAACGATCGGCTTGTCGGCCATCTCGATGACGCTGTTCGGCAAGGCGCCTTCGGGACTCAACGACCGCGAAGCGGCGGTGGCCGCTGCGCTGATCCGCGCGCCGAACGCGCCCTACGCGAAAGTCAGCGAACGCGCCTGCCGGATTCTGCGCGACATGCAAGCGGCCGGCCAATGCGCGAACCTCGGCGGTTTCGTGCAACTGGCATTCGCCCGTCCTGCGCCGGCCACCCTCTCCCTCACGCCGGATGACGACGGCCTCGCGCCGCATTTCGCGCGGCGCATCGCGGCTGAAGTGCATCCGGTCGCCGGCACGCGCGTGCGCTCCACGCTCGACGCCAGGCTGCAGCGTTTCGCACGCGACACCCTCACCCGTACGCTGCTTGAACTGAACGCCCGCGCGCATCCGCGCAATGTGCAGGATGGCGCCGTGGTAGTGCTCGATAACACCACCGGCGAGGTGCGCGCGTGGGTGGGTTCGTCGGGCGCGCTGTCCGGCGCCCGCGACGTCGATGCGGTGCTCGCGCTACGCCAGGCCGGCTCGACGCTCAAGCCGTTCCTGTATGCGCAGGCCATCGACGAACGGCGGCTCACCACGGTGTCCCTGCTCGACGACGCGCCGCTCGATCTCGCTGCCGGCGGCGGCCTCTACATCCCGCAGAATTACGACAAGGACTTCAAGGGCTGGGTCAGCGTCCGCACTGCGCTCGGCTCGTCGCTGAACGTGCCGGCGGTGCGCACGCTGGTGATGGTAACGCCGCACCGCTTTGCGAAGACCCTCACGGCGCTCGGTCTGCCGCTCACGCAAAGCGGCGATTACTACGGCTATAGCCTCGCGCTCGGCAGCGCGGACGTCACCCTGCTTGCGCTGACTAACGCCTATCGCGCGCTGGCCAATGGCGGGGTCGCCGGATCCACGGCCGATCTGCCGCGTCGCCAGGCGGCACCCGGCGACACCGCAACCCGGGCGGCGCAGCGCGTCTTCAGCGCCGACGCCAGCTTCATCATCACCAGCGTGCTGTCGGACAACAACGCGCGTACCCGCACCTTCGGATTCGATAGCCCGCTCGCCACGCGCTTCTTCTCCGCGGTCAAAACGGGCACCAGCAAAGATATGCGCGATAACTGGACGGTCGGCTTCACCTCGCGTTATACGGTGGGCGTGTGGGTCGGCAATGCGGACGGCACGCCGATGTGGGACGTGTCCGGCGTGAGCGGCGCGGCACCGGTGTGGGCTGCGATCGTCGGCTATCTGCACCGTCGTTTGCCGAGCACGCCGCCGGCCGCGCCACCCGGTGTGATGCAAACACGCGTCACGTTTGAAAACGGCGTCGAACCCACCCGTGACGACTGGTTCCTGCGCGGCACGCAAACCCCGCTCGTCGCGCTCGCAGCGGATGCCGGCGCGGCCGTGCAACGGGTTTCGACGCGCGGCGCGGTGCATATCGGCGCACCCACCGACGGCACGATCTTCGCGCTCGACCCCGACATCCCTGCCTCGCGACAGCGGATTTCATTCGAACGCGCTAGCGAAACGTCGACCTTGAGCACATGGCGTCTAGACGGCAAGACGCTCGGCCACGCGTCGCGCGTGCCCTGGCTGCCGTGGCCTGGGCATCATCTGCTGGAACTGGTGGATGCCGACGGCAGCGTTGCCGATGCAGTGCACTTCGAAGTGCGCGGCGCGGTAGCCCGCACGCCCGGCACTAGCACTGGCACTGGCACTAGCACTGGCACTGGCACCATCGCAGCACCGATCGCCTCACAAAGGCCTACGAAATAGGCAAAAGCTTTAAATAGTATCCACGATGATTTACTTGTCACGAATCGATCGGTATAAATCGGCGGTTTTCATCAGAAGGCCGCGCGATTTATCCTATGCTTAAGCGCAGCGCGTGCTGACCGAATGCGTCGTCCGTTCCCGGCTAACTTTTTGTGCCCTCAATGGAGTGCTTGCCATGCTGAAGAAGCTGCTTATGCTTTGCGTTGCCTTGGCCCTGTCGCTGTCAGCCACCTTCGCCTCTGCGGTGGAAGTCAATTCCGCCGATCAGGCGACGCTTGAAACTGTCAAGGGCATCGGCCCGGTTCATGCGAAAGCGATTATCGACGAACGCACCAAGAACGGCCCGTTCAAGGATGCAGACGATCTCGCCGCACGCGTGAAAGGCATCGGCACGAAGTCGGTGACGAACCTCGAAGCAGCCGGTCTCACGATCAACGGCGCGTCTACCCCGCCGACCGGCGCCAAGGCGGCCGCGAAGTCGAGCACGACGGCCACCAGCACACCGGCAACGAAGACCCAGGTCGCCACGTCGACGAATACGACGGCGGCCACCACGACGCCGGCCGCGACACCCGCACCGGCGACCGCCGCCGCGAGTGCGCCTGCGGCCGCATCGGGCGGCAAGGCTTCGAAGTCGAAGAAGAAGAGCAAGGCGGCGGCATCCGAAGCAGCCGCTGCCTCCGCCCCGGCCGCAGCGGCGGCAAGCGCGCCCGCGGAAGCCTCGGGCGGCAAAGCCTCGAAATCGAAAAAGGCGAAGAAGAGCAAGGCGGCATCGGCTGCCGCCGCTTCGGGCACCTGATTGTCGTCAGGCGAACGGGGTAAGCTGTTCGCCTGACGTGATTCATCTAACGTGTTTCACCCGAGCGCATCCGGTATCGGCCACGCCCTGCTTTCCATCCAACCGGTGCCGCGCAACCGCGCGGCGTTTTCACCCGCCGGCGTCTCTACGGAACGCCGGCATTCAAGAGAGACCGTCATGAGCCTACTCGACACCTTCGGTTCCCTGCTCGGCCAGTCGCCTGAAGGCGGCGGCGGCCAGCAAGCCCTGATCAGCACCGCGCTTGAATTCGTCAACAACCAGCCGGGCGGCCTGAACGGCCTGATCCAGCAGTTCAAGGACAAAGGGGCCGGCGACATCATCAGTTCGTGGGTCAGCAACGGCGAGAATCAGCCGATCTCGGCGGACGCGCTGCATAGCGTGCTCGGCTCGGACACCGTCACCAACCTCGCGGCCAAGGCCGGTGTACAGCCTGACCAGATCACGGGACTGCTGTCGCAGATCCTGCCGCATGTCGTCAATGCCGCCACGCCCACCGGTGAAGTCCCCGCCGAAGGCCAACTGAACGCGACAAGCGTACTCGGTGCGCTCGGTGGTCTGGAGTCGCTGTTCGGCAAGGGCAAAGCGTAACGTTTGAACGTGGGTCCCGCGCGCGGCCGTTTCAGTCGCGCCGCGGGAACCACACCCTACGCCGAGGCAAATAAAAAGGGCAACGAATCGAAATTCGTTGCCCTTTTGCATGGCGGGCAAGTTCGCGGCTCAACCGCCGCGGCCTTGCAGACCGTACCGCTTAATGCACCACGCGGTCGAACACCAGCTTGCCGTCTTCCACTTCGACGGGAATCACATCCTTCGGACCGAACTTGCCGGCCAGGATCAGCTTCGCGACCGGGTTCTCGATCTCCTGCTGGATCGCGCGCTTCAACGGCCGCGCACCGAACAACGGGTCATAGCCGACCTTGCCGATCAACTCCAGCGCGTCGTCCGAGACGACCAGTTGCATGTCGAGCTTCGCCAGCCGCTCATGCAGCCGTTGCAGCTGGATCTTCGCAATCGACTGGATGTTCGAGCGATCGAGCGCATGGAACACGACGACATCGTCGATCCGGTTGAGGAATTCCGGGCGGAAATGCAGCTTCACTTCTTCCCACACCGCATCCTTGATCGCGTCCTGCGGTTCGCCGACCATCGCCTGGATCACCTGCGACCCGAGATTCGAGGTCATGACGATCACCGTGTTCTTGAAGTCCACGGTGCGCCCCTGGCCATCGGTCATGCGGCCGTCGTCGAGCACCTGCAGCAGCACGTTGAACACGTCCGGGTGGGCCTTCTCGATCTCGTCGAGCAGGATCACGCTGTACGGCTTGCGACGCACCGCCTCGGTCAGGTAACCGCCTTCCTCATAGCCCACGTAGCCCGGCGGCGCGCCGATCAGCCGCGCGACGCTGTGCTTCTCCATGAACTCGCTCATGTCGATGCGGATCAGATGATCTTCCGAATCGAACAGGAACGACGCCAGCGCCTTGCACAGTTCGGTCTTGCCCACGCCCGTCGGGCCGAGGAACAGGAACGAGCCATACGGACGATTCGGGTCCGACAGCCCCGCGCGCGAGCGGCGGATCGCATCGGCCACCGCGGCGATCGCTTCGTCCTGGCCGACCACGCGGTCGTGCAGCTTGTCTTCGATCTGCAGCAGCTTTTCACGCTCGCCCTGCATCATGCGCGAGACCGGAATGCCGGTGGCACGCGACACGACTTCGGCGATTTCCTCTGCGCCCACCTGCGTGCGCAACAGACGCGGGCGGGTCGGATTGTTCTGCTCCTTCGCTTCGGCCTTCGTCACTTCCTTCAGTTGCGCTTCGAGTCCCGGCAGCTTGCCGTACTGCAGCTCCGCGACCTTCTCCAGCTTGCCTTCGCGTTGCAGCCGGACGATTTCGGCGCGAGTCTTCTCGATCTCTTCCTTCAGTTGCGCGCTGCCCTGCACCGCTGCTTTTTCCGCGGTCCAGATTTCTTCGAGGTCCGAATATTCGCGGTTCAGCCGCTCGATTTCTTCCTCGATCAATTGCAGGCGCTTCTGCGACGCTTCGTCCTTTTCCTTCTTGACGGCTTCGCGCTCGATCTTCAACTGGATCAGGCGGCGATCGAGCCGGTCCATCTCTTCGGGCTTCGAATCGATTTCCATCTTGATCTTCGAAGCCGCTTCGTCGATCAGGTCGATGGCCTTGTCCGGCAGGAAACGGTCCGTGATGTAGCGATGCGACAGTTCAGCCGCCGCGACGATGGCCGGGTCGGTGATGTCCACGCCGTGATGCAGTTCATACTTTTCCTGCAGGCCGCGCAGGATGGCGATGGTCGCCTCGACCGACGGCTCGTCTACCAGCACCTTCTGGAAGCGGCGTTCGAGCGCGGCGTCCTTTTCGATGTACTTGCGATATTCGTCCAGCGTGGTTGCGCCGACGCAGTGCAGCTCGCCGCGCGAAAGCGCCGGCTTGAGCATGTTGCCCGCGTCCATCGCCCCTTCGGCCTTGCCCGCGCCGACCATGGTGTGAATTTCGTCGATAAAGACGATGGTCTGGCCTTCGTCCTTGGCGATGTCGCTCAGCACGGCCTTCAGGCGCTCTTCGAACTCGCCGCGGTACTTGGCGCCGGCCAGCAGCGCCGCCATATCGAGCGACAGCACGCGCTTGCCCTTGAGCGTCTCCGGCACTTCGCCGTTGACGATGCGCTGCGCGAGCCCTTCGACGATGGCCGTCTTGCCCACGCCCGGCTCGCCGATCAACACCGGGTTGTTCTTGGTGCGGCGCTGCAGGATCTGGATGGACCGGCGGATCTCGTCGTCGCGGCCGATCACCGGGTCGAGCTTGCCCGCGCGCGCACGCTCGGTCAGATCGACGGTGTATTTCTTCAGCGCTTCGCGCTGGCTTTCGGCGTCCTGGCTATGCACCTGCGAGCCGCCGCGCACCGCGGCGATGGCCGCTTCGAGCGACTTGCGCGACAGGCCGTGCTGGCGCGCGAGGCGCCCGGCTTCGCCCTTGTCGTCGGCGACCGCGAGCAGGAACATCTCGCTCGCGATAAACGTGTCGTTGAGCTTCTGCGCTTCCTTGTCCGCCTGGTTCAGCAGGCCGGTCAGTTCGCGGCCGATCTGGACGTTGCCGTCCGTGCCCTGGACCTGCGGCAGACGGGTGATGGCGTCGTTCAGCGCGGTTTGCAGCGCCTGCACGTGCACGCCGGCGCGCGACAGCAGCGAGCGTGCGGAGCCGTCCTGTTGCGCGACGAGCGCCGCGAGCAGGTGAACGGGTTCAATGTATTGATTGTCACGACCGACGGCGAGACTCTGCGCATCGGCCAACGCTTCCTGGAATTTAGTGGTGAGTTTGTCGACTCTCATCAAGAGACCTCCAATTTCGAATACCACCAAAATGAGGCGTTTTTTGCGGGTTTCAAGCGCTTTTTTGCACGCGGGAGCAAGTATTTAACAATTGACGCGAACAAGCGGTTTGATTCGGTCAATCGACGGGCGCCGCTCCGCCGTCGCCGGACGTCTCCAATGCAATCGGGATCACCTGCCGCATGCCGAGCAACGCCGCGAGCGGCCCATGAGGCTCGGCCAGCTCGCCGATGGTGTGGCGATCCAGCTCCGACAGAAACGCGTGACGCGCCGCTTCCAGCACATTTTTCAGGCGGCATTGGGACTGGATCACGCAGTGCCGGTTGGCGCCCCGTTCATCCGGAAAGCATCCGACCAGCGCGAAGTCGCTTTCGGTGGCGCGCACCACTTCGCCGACCGTGAGCGAACCCGAGTGCTCGAAAAGCCGCAGCCCGCCGTTGCGGCCACGCACCGTCTCGACCCAGCCCAGTTCGCCGAGCCGCTGGACGACCTTCATCAAGTGGTTCTTCGAAATACCGTAGGCGTCCGAGATATCCTGGATCGTCGCCAGCCCCTCGTCGCGAACCGCGAGGTACAGCATGACGCGTAGTGAATAATCCGTGTAGTCAGTCAGTCTCATAAGCGCAAAGTCACAATGAGCGACGGCGGCGATCCGCTGAAAGACCGTGTCGGCGCGAGGGTTGTCCATCCAGCCTCTTCGCAATAACATGCGGGGCCGGCGCATGTTATTCGGGGCTTTCTGTCAATATGCGTCATTCTGAATGGTATCGTCTGACCACAGCGTTGTTTTTCTGAATAACGTGATTGTGAGCCATTATTTCTCGCAGTACTTAGCGACTTTGAATTTGCCCCTGATCACAGCATGAATCCACTCTCTCCCAGCCCCGCTGCGGCGGCGCGACACGCAGAACCGACCGAAGCCAATATCCGCGAGCTCGTTTATGCGTTTTATGAGCGCGTGCGAGCCGATGCCATCCTCGGTCCTGTCTTCGAGCAGACGCTCGGCGGCCGCTGGGACGAACATCTGCCGAAGATGTGCCTGTTCTGGGCGAGTCTCGTGCTGGGTGCGAAGCAGTATCGCGGCAATGTGCAGCAGGCGCATCAGCCGCTGCCGGGTCTCGAACCCAGGCACTTCAGTCACTGGCTTTACCTCTTTCTCGACACGGTGGAGTCGCGCTACGAGCCCGCGGCGGCGGTCCGCTTCATGGAGCCGGCTTTGCGCATTGCGCAAAGTCTGCAATTGAGCCGTTTTGGGTGGGATTACACGATTCCCGCCGAACAGCGAGATTTGCTCGACCGTATCGCACCCGCGCGGCGCGAGCGCGGCGAACGCGATCCGCAGGCGCACGATGCCGCGCGCGGCGAGCCGTTTCCGGCGAAGATCATTGGGCGCTCGAGCGAGCCATGAAGGTTCGGCGCGGCTAAAACGCCGCGCTACCTGCGACGTCTAGCCGAAGAAGCACGGCGCTTTATTCGGACTTCGTATTAATCGAGCCGATCCCCCAGCGCGCGAGCGCGGCGTCGTCGGTCACACGTGCATCGACCCAACGCTCGCCCTGGTCGGTCTTTTCCTTTTTCCAGAACGGCGCCTCGGTTTTCAGGTAGTCCATCACGAACTCGCACGACGCAAACGCGTCGCCGCGATGCGCCGCGGTGGTGGCCACCAGCACGATCTGGTCGAGCGGATACAGCTTGCCCACGCGGTGGATGACCAGCACCTCGATGCCTGGCCAGCGCCCGCGCGCAACCTCGACGATCGCCGCGAGCGATTTCTCCGTCATGCCCGGATAGTGCTCGAGCTCCATGGTTTCGACCACGCTGCCGTCGTTCAGATCGCGCACGGTGCCGACAAAGCAGGCCACCGCGCCGACCTTGGGATTCTGCGCGCGCAAGGCGGCCACCTCGGCGGTGAGGTCGAAGTCTTCTGTCTGGACGCGAACCGTCATGCCCGCTCCCTCACCCGCCCGTCACGGGCGGAAAGAACGCGACCTCGCAGCCTTCGGTAATGCGCGTGCCGGCATCGGTCATCACGTGGTTGCAGGCCATGCGCAGCGCGCGCCCCTCGGCGAGCGTCTCCGCCCAGATGCCGCCGCGCACGCGCAGCCACACCCGCACGTCGCCCACCGTGGCCACGCTGTCGGGCACGTCCACCGTTTCGTCGGCGGTACCAAGTGCTTCACGCACGCTCGCAAAATATTTCAGCTGAATCTTCATCTGGGTCGCCACCGGACGCCGCCGGCGTCAGTTCAACAATTCGGAAAAGGGAATGAAGCGCACGGTCTCGCCGGCGCTGATCACATGATTGGGCGGGTTGTCGATCAGGCCGTCGCCCCATACCGTCGAAGTCAGCACCGCCGAGCTCTGGTTCGGGAACAGATCCAGGCCGCCCGCCGGATTGACCCGGGCGCGCAGGAACTCGTTGCGCCGGTCGCCTTTGGACTGGGTGAAGTCGGCGCGCAACGACAGCGCACGCGGCGTCACGGTCCGCACGCCCGCGAGACGCAGCAGGAACGGACGGACGAACAGCAGGAAGGTGACGAAGGTGGATACGGGGTTGCCGGGCAGGCCGATGAAGAAGGTTTCGGCGGGGGTGTCGGGGGTCGAGGTATCCGCTGCGCCAGCATCCACGTCGCTCACGTCACCCACCGCGCCGCGCCGCACCGCGCCGAACGCCAGCGGCTTGCCCGGCTTCATGGCGATCTGCCACATCGACAGACGCCCTTCCGCCTCCACCGCCGGCTTCACGTGGTCTTCCTCGCCCACCGAGACCCCACCGCAGGTCAGAATCAGGTCGTGGCCGTGCGCGGCCTCACGCAGGGTCGCACGGGTCGCATCGAGCCGGTCGGCGACGATGCCGTAGTCGCTCACCTCGCAGCCGAGCTTTTCCAGCAGCCCGCGCAGCGTGAAGCGATTCGAGTTGTAGATGGCGCCGGGCTTGAGCGGCTCGCCCGGCATGGTCAGCTCGTCGCCGGTAAAGAACACCGCTACCTTGACACGCCGCACCACCGACAGCTCCGCACAACCCACCGAGGCAGCCAGCCCCAGCGCCTGCGGGGTGAGGCGTGTGCCGGCCGGCAAGATCACCGCGCCGCTGCGGATGTCCGCGCCCTGCGCCGTGATCCACTCGCCCGTTTTCGGCATGTGCAGGATCGTGACCGCGTCGCCGGCGGCTTCGGTCTGCTCCTGCATGACGATGGCATCGGCGCCGGGCGGCACTGTCGCGCCAGTGAAAATACGCGCCGCCGTGCCGGCCGCAAGCGGCTGCGGCGCATGGCCCGCCGGGATGCGCTGCGAGACCGGCAGGCGGCGCTCGCCCTGGGTGAGATCGGCGATCCGCACCGCGTAGCCGTCCATGGCGCTGGTGTGCATGGGCGGCACGTCGAGCGGCGACACGACGTCGACGGCCAGCACGCGGTTCAGCGCCTCGAGCGTGGGCAGCGTTTCCTTGCCGACCACGGCGCCGGCGGCGCCGAGCAGCGTTGCAAGGGCGTCGGCCGTCGAAAGCATCGGGGCGCGAGGCGCGGGAGATGTAGGCGTGGACATCGGTTGGGGACGCGCTGAACTGAAAGGAATATTGTAGCGGTCCGCGGCTTTCGCCGGGGCGACCCGGCCCGTCAATAACCCGAATCCCCCTCAGTCGCCCGCATGCGCGACAACGAAGTCCTTCACACGCTGCACGTCCGCCGGCAGCACCTCGAAGCGCTGCGGCAGCGACTCGAGCCCGGAAAACGCCGCCGGCCGCTCCGGCTCGCGCAGCAGCGCTTCGCGGATCGTCTCGCCGAACTTGATCGGCTGGGCGGTTTCCAGCACGATCATCGGGATACCCGCTTGCAGATGCTCGCGCGCCACCTTCAGGCCGTCAGCCGTGTGGGTGTCGATCATCGTGTCGTAGCGTTCGAACACGTCGCGGATCGCCTCGACGCGGTCCGCGTGGCTGCTGCGGCCCGACACGAAGCCGAACTGCCTGACCCGCGCGAAATCGCCGCTCGCCGCCAGGTCGAAGCCGCCCTTTTCCTCGACGTCGCGGAACAACTGCAGCACGCGCGCCGGATCGCGCCCCAGCAGATCGAACACGAAGCGCTCGAAATTCGACGCCTTCGAAATGTCCATGCTCGGGCTGCTGGTGTGATACGTCTCGGCGGCCTTGCGCACGCGGTAGATGCCGGTGCGGAAGAACTCGTCGAGCACGTCGTTCTCGTTGGTGGCCACCACGAGCTTCTCGATCGGCAGACCCATCATCCGCGCAATATGGCCCGCGCAGACGTTGCCGAAGTTGCCCGACGGCACCGTGAACGACACCCGCTCGTCGTTCGACTTCGTGGCCGCGAAGTAGCCCTTGAAGTAATACACGACCTGGGCGACGACGCGCGCCCAGTTGATCGAATTGACCGTGCCGATCTTGTACCTGGCCTTGAAGGCGTGATCGTTCGAAACAGCCTTGACGATGTCCTGGCAGTCGTCGAAATTGCCTTCAACCGCGAGGTTGAAAATGTTCGGGTCCTGCAGGCTGTACATCTGTGCCGTCTGGAACGCGCTCATCTTCTTGTGCGGCGACAGCATGAATACGCGAATGCCCTTCTTGCCGCGCATGGCGTACTCGGCGGCGCTGCCGGTGTCGCCCGAGGTGGCGCCGAGGATGTTCAGCGTCTCGCCATGCTTGGCCAGCGCGTACTCGAACAGGTTGCCGATCAACTGCATCGCCATGTCCTTGAACGCGAGCGTGGGCCCGTTCGACAACTCCAGCAGCGACAACGGCGCACCGTTCTCGACACCGAGCGTCTTCAGCGGCGTGATCTGCTCGGCGCTTTCGTCGTCGCGCACATGGCAATACGTCGCCGCCGTGTAGGTGCGGCGCGTGAGCATGCGCAGGTCGGCGGCGGGGATATCGTCGCTGAATTTCGACAGGATCTCGAAGGCGAGATCCGCGTACGGCAGCGTGCGCCAGCGCGCCAGTTCGTCCGCCGAGACGCGCGGATATTCCGCGGGCAGGTACAGGCCGCCGTCGCTGGCGAGACCGCCCAGCAGGATGTTGGAAAACGTATGGCGCTCGCCGGCTCCGGCGCCGCGCGTGGAAAGGTAGTTCATATCGGTCTCTGGCCTAGTTCAGCGCTTCCATGCGCAGCTTGGTCACCTGCGACACCACGGTCGTCAGTGCCTCGATGTTCCTGATCGCCGCGTTGACGTGCTTTTCCACGGTTTCGTGCGTGATCAGGATGATGTCGGTTTCGCCCTTGCCGTTCGCGTCGACCTGCTCCGATTCCTTCTGCAGCAGCGCGTCGATCGAGATGCCCGTATCCGCGAGAATGCGTGTGATATCGGCGAGCACGCCGGTCACGTCCGCCACCCGCAGGCGCAGGTAGTAGCCGCTCGTCACTTCCTCGATCGGCAGGATCGGCGTGTTCGACAGGCTGTCCGGCTGGAACGCCAGATGCGGCACGCGATGCTCCGGGTCGGCGGTATGCAGGCGCGTCACGTCCACCAGATCGGCCACCACGGCCGAAGCCGTCGGCTCGGCGCCCGCGCCCTTGCCGTAGTACAGCGTGGTGCCGACGGCATCGCCATGCACCACCACCGCGTTCATCGCGCCTTCCACATTCGCCAGCAGGCGCTTCTCGGGAATCAGCGTCGGATGCACGCGCAGTTCGATGCCCTTGTCGGTGCGTCGCGCAATGCCCAGCAGCTTGATCCGGTAGCCGAGTTCTTCGGCATATTTGATGTCGATCGCCGCCAGCTTGCTGATGCCTTCGACGTACGCCTTGTCGAACTGCACCGGCACGCCGAACGCGATCGCGCTCATGATGGTCGCCTTGTGCGCGGCGTCCACGCCTTCGATGTCGAAGGTCGGGTCGGCTTCGGCGTAACCGAGTTCCTGCGCGGCCTTCAGCGCGGTCGCGAAATCGAGACCGCGGTCGCGCATTTCCGACAGGATGTAGTTCGTCGTGCCGTTGATGATGCCGGCGATGTACTGGATCCGGTTCGCCGTCAGGCCTTCGCGCAGCGCCTTGATGATCGGAATGCCGCCCGCCACCGCCGCTTCGAACGACACCATCACGCCATTGGCGCGCGCCGCTTCGAAGATCTCGGTGCCGTGCACCGCCAGCAAGGCCTTGTTGGCCGTCACGACGTGCTTGCGGTTGGCGATGGCGCGCAGCACCAGCTCGCGCGCAATGCCCGTGCCGCCGATCATTTCCGCGACAATGTCGATGGACGGATCGTCGACCACGGCGTCGAAGCTATCGGTGACCTCCACCGTGCCGGCTGCGCTGCCGAGCGCGGCCGTGGCCTTGGCCGGATTGCGCACGGCAATGCGCGCAATCTCGATGCCGCGCCCCGCGCGCCGTTTGATTTCTTCCTGGTTGCGGCGCAGTACCGTGAAGGTGCCGCTGCCCACCGTGCCGAAGCCCAGCAGTCCAACTTTGATCGGTTCCATGCAGCGTGTGTTTTCGAGTAAGGATTAAGGGAAACGGGTGTCGGGGTCTGTGCGCGGGCGAGGTGCCCGGCGCGTCAGACCGAATGACGTTTTCGGTAGCCGTCGAGGAAGCGGGCGATCCGGTTGATCGAATCGGCCAGGTCGTCGACATTCGGCAGGAACACGACACGGAAGTGATCCGGCGTCTTCCAGTTAAAGCCAGTGCCTTGCACGAGCAGCACCCGTTCGGCCAGCAGCAGCTCCAGGATGAACTGCTGGTCGTCTTCGATCGGGTACATCTTCGGATCGAGGCGCGGGAACATGTACAGCGCCGCTTCCGGCTTGACGCAGGTCACGCCGGGAATCGCCGTCAGCATGTCATACGCGAGTTGGCGCTGTTTGTACAGGCGGCCGCTCGGCACGATCAGGTCGTTGATGCTCTGGTAGCCGCCCAGCGCGGTCTGGATCGCATACTGACCGGGCACGTTCGGGCACAGGCGCATTGACGCGAGAATGCCGAGCCCTTCGAAATAATCCCTGGCGCGGCGGCGGTTCTCGCCGGTCAGGCCCGAGATGAACATCCAGCCGGCGCGGTAGCCGCACGAACGGTAGCTCTTCGACAGGCTGTTGAAGGTCACCGTCAGCACGTCTTCGGAGAGCGCCGCCATCGACGTATGCTGCTTGCCGTCGTAGACGATCTTGTCGTAGACCTCGTCGGCGAAGATCACGAGGCCGTGCTGGCGCGCAATCTCGATCAGGCCGAGCAGCAGCTCGTCCGAGTACAGCGCACCGGTGGGGTTGTTCGGGTTGATCACCACCAGCGCCCGCGTGTTCGGCGTGATCCTGGCGCGGATATCGTCCAGATCGGGCATCCAGCCGTTCGCTTCGTCGCAGAGGTAGTGCACGGGCGTGCCGCCCGACAGGCTCACGCCCGCCGTCCACAGCGGGTAGTCCGGCGCCGGCAGCAGCACCTCGTCGCCGTCGTTGAGCAGGCCCTGCATGGCCATCACGATCAGCTCCGACGCGCCGTTGCCGATGTAGATATCGTCCAGCTCGACACCGTGCACACCCTTTTGCTGGGTGTAATGCATGATCGCCTTACGTGCGGCGAACACACCCTTGGAGTCGGAATAGCCCGACGAGCCCGGCAGATTCAGGATCATGTCCTGGATGATCTCGTCCGGGGCGTCGAAGCCGAACGGCGCGAGATTGCCGATGTTCAGCTTGATGATGCGGTGGCCCTCTTCTTCGAGCCGCTTCGCATGTTCGAGGACGGGCCCGCGGATGTCGTAGCAGACGTTCAACAGCTTGTTGGATTTGAGAATCGGTTTCACGGCGGGCACTTCATCCTGGGTAAATAATGGGGCCGACCCGCAACACACGGGGCATGGAGGCGTCTGGACACGAAGCGGCCATTTCAGGCGCACTCCCGCGGACGGGTCTGATTCGGGCTGGCGGCGGATTGCGCCGGGGTGCTCGGGGTGCTTCAGGGAACCGGTCAGGGGACCCTCAGGAAATCTTAAGCGAGCGCCTGGTATGGTGCCTGACAAGCTGCCCGGCAAGCTGTTCGGCCATGCCGGATCCGGCACCTTGACCGGTGTCCGGCAGCGGCTTCGGGTGCGGCTTATGACGGCACGCGAAGCAAGGGGCGCCGTCGGGCGGCTAAAAAGTTATAATTTAGCGGATTTTGGCCGACTTCCGCAATGCACCAAGTGCATGCAGTCCGGAAAGAACGACTTCGGAAAACGAATTTGAAATTACACCAGGATTCCAGCGGCGCCCTGAACACCGTGACCGGCTACGGCGCCGGCTATGTCGAAATCAACCTCCAGCGCCATGCCGGCAGCATCCTCGTGATGCCCGAGACGCCCGTCATCGCCTGGCCGGTGGCTTCTTTCGAAGCGCTGACCCCCGAGCATTTCGCGATGCTGATCGAACCGGCGCCCGAAGTGGTGGTGTTCGGCAGCGGCGACCGGTTGCGCTTCCCGCATCCGCGCCTGACCGCCGCGCTCGCCGCGCACCGGATCGGCGTCGAGACCATGGACTTCAAGGCCGCCTGCCGCACTTACAACATTCTGATGGCCGAGGGCCGCAAGGTCGCGGCCGCCTTGCTGATCGAAGCATAACCGGCACGGTGACGCCGGCCGTGGTCCCGTGCCTTGCCGGTATCGTAAGCTGCGCGTCAACCGCCGGCCGACCCTGCGCATCCCGGCGGCGCGCGGGACTCGCCCTCCGCAAGCGACGTTGCGCAACCGGCCGTCCGAAAGCGGCCGTCCGCCCCTAACAACACCGAAACGCCGCCTGTGCGGCGTCGCAAAAGAACAGGCTAACCACCCATGAACGATATGCCTTCCCGGCTACCGCTCAACCGCAGCACCCTCCTGCTTCTGGTGCTCGCTCTCGCCGTCATCTGGTTCGTGCCGCTCGGCTGGCGTCATCTGCTGCCGAGCGACGAGGGCCGCTACGCCGAAATGGCCCGCGAGATGTTCCTGACCGGCGACTGGATCACGCCGCGCTACAACGGCTACAAGTACTTCGAGAAGCCGCCGCTGCAAACCTGGATGAACGCGCTGACCTTCGCGTGGTTCGGCATCGGCGAATGGCAGGCCCGGCTTTACACGGCCCTGACCGGCTTCGCGGGCGTCCTGCTGATCGGCTACACCGGCGCGCGGGTGTTCAACGCGGCCACCGGCGTGTTCGCCGCGATCGTGCTGGCGACCTCGCCGTACTGGAACCTGATGGGCCACTTCAACACGCTGGACATGGGCCTGTCGTTCTGGATGGAGCTGACCCTGTGCGCCCTGCTGCTGGCGCAGCGTCCCAACCTGCCGGGCGGCCAGGTGCGGCTGTGGATGTGGCTATGCTGGGCGTCGATGGCGCTGGCGGTGCTGTCGAAAGGCCTGATCGGCGTGATCCTGCCGGGCGCGGTGCTGGTGCTGTACACGCTGATCGCCCGCGACTGGGCGGTCTGGAAGCGGCTGCACCTGATCGGCGGCGTGATCCTGTTCTTCGCGATCGCCACGCCGTGGTTCGTGCTGGTGCAGCAGCGCAATCCGGAATTCCTGAACTTCTTCTTCATCGTCCAGCAGTTCAAGCGCTATCTGACGCCCGAACAGAACCGCCCCGGCGCGTTCTACTACTTCGTGCCGGTGATCCTGGTGGGCTTCCTGCCGTGGCTGTCGGTGAGCGTGCAGAGCATCCGCCACGCGCTGCGCCTGCCGCGCCAGCCGAACGGCTTCTCGCCGGTCACGATGATGCTGGTGTGGTCCGGGTTCATCTTCCTGTTCTTCAGCGCGTCGCATTCGAAACTGCTGTCGTACACGCTGCCCATCGCTCCGGCGCTGGCGCTGCTGATCGGCCTGTACCTGCCGCTCGTCACGCCCGCCACGCTGCGCCGCCATCTGGCCGGCTACGCCGCGTTTCTGGTGGTGGCGGCGGTCGGCGCGCTGTTCATGAGCCGTCTCGGCGACGACCGCAATCCCACCGAGTTGTACGTCGCCTATCGCGTCTGGGTGCTGGCCGCCCTCGGCGTAGCCTTTGCCCTGACGCTCGCCGCACTGTGGCTGAACCGCCGCGGCCGCGGCGGCATCGTCGGCGCTGTGGCGACCTTCGGCGCCGCCTGGCTGCTGCTCGGCACCATCGCCGGCACCGGGCACGACGTGTTCGGCCGCCTGAGCTCCGGCGCGCCGCTTGCCCCCGCCATCAAGGCCGCCATCGCCAAACTGCCACCGGACACGCCGTTCTACTCGGTCGGCGTGCTCGATCACACGTTGCCGTTCTACGTCGATCACACCATGATCATGGTCGAACATCCGGACGAACTGGCCTTCGGCGTGTCCGTCGAACCGCAGAAGTGGGTGCCGACGGTCGACGAGTGGGTCCAGCGCTGGGACGCGGACCGCTACGCCCTCGCCCTGCTGCCGCCGGACCGGTACCAGAAGCTGCTGGCGCAACATGTGCCGATGGAAGTCGTCGCCCGCGACTCGCGGCGCGTGATTGTAGAAAAACCGCAGCAATGACCCCATATCAGGACCTGAACCCTTGATGAATCCGATTTCGCTCTTTTGTATCCTTGCCGGCGTCGCGCTGAACGCCTGCGCGCAGTTGTTGCTGAAGGCCGGCACGAATGCCGTTGGACACTTCGAATTCACCCGTGCGAACATCCTGCCCATCGGCTTCAAGCTGGCGACGCAATTGCCGATCATCGGCGGGCTGGGTTGCTATGTCATCAGCGTCGCGGTGTGGGTGGTCGGGCTGTCGCGGGTCGATGTGTCGATCGCCTATCCGATGCTGTCGCTCGGGTATGTCGTCAACGCGATCGCGGCCTGGTATCTGTTCGGCGAGGTGCTGTCCGTCCAGCGGCTGATCGGAATCGGCATCATCCTGATTGGCGTCGTCGTGCTGGCGCGCAGCTAGGCGCCGCACCGGTTGCCGCAAGCTGTCTGTTACGGTTGCGTGCCGGCGCAGCAAGCCGGCCGGTAAGGGGTGGTAACACCCTGGCAGAGGCGCCGTCATACTCGTTGAGTGCGCCCCGGGTTGCCGAAGTATCCTTGCAGGTCACCGTCCTTGTTGGTTGCCGCCCTTATTTCTTTCGAGCGAAGCATTCATGAGCCAGTCATCAGTCCCGTTTTTGCCGTTTGTCCGTCCGGAAATCGATGAAGAGACCATCCAGGGCGTGGCCGAAGTGCTCCGCTCCGGCTGGATCACCACCGGCCCGCAGAACCAGAAGTTCGAAGCCGCGCTGTCGGAATTCTGCGGCGGCCGTCCTGTGCGGACCTTCAACTCCGGCACGGCGACACTCGAAGTCGGCCTGCGCATCGCCGGGGTCGGCGTGGGCGACGAAGTCATCACCACGCCCGCTTCGTGGGTCTCCACCAGCAACGTGATTTACGAGGTTGGCGCGACGCCGGTGTTCGTCGACATCGATCCGAAGACCCGCAACATCGATCTGGATCTGCTCGAGAAGGCCATCACGCCGCGCACCAAGGCGATCATTCCGGTGTTCCTGTCGGGCCTGCCGGTGGACATGGATCGCCTCTACGAAATCGCCCGCGCCCACAAGCTGCGCGTGATCGAGGACGCCGCGCAGGCATTCGGCTCCACCTGGAAAGGCGAACGCATCGGCAAGCTCGGCGACATCGTCTCGTTCAGCTTCCACGCCAACAAGAACCTGACGTCGATCGAAGGCGGCGCGCTGGTGCTGAACAACGAGGAAGAAGCCATCCTTGCCCAGAAGTACCGGCTGCAGGGCATTACCCGCACGGGCTTCGACGGCATGGACTGCGACGTGCTCGGCGGCAAATACAATCTCACGGATGTGGCCGCGCGCGTGGGCCTCGGACAGATGCCGCATCTGGAGCGTTTCCTCGCCCAGCGCAAGAAGCTCGTACGGGCCTACTTCGCGGGTTTCGAAGGCGGCGCCGCGGTCAGACTGGGCATGGGCCTGCCGCTTGCTGACTTCGAAAACAGCAACTGGCACATGTTCCTGATCACGCTGCCGCTCGACAGACTGTCGATCGACCGCGCGGCTTTCATGGGCGAACTGAAGGAACGCGGCATCGGCTCGGGCGTGCACTACCCGGCGATCCACCTGTTCTCGCTGTACCGTGCGCGCGGCTTCAAGGAAGGCATGTTCCCGCATGCGGAGCACTATGGGCGCACCACGGTCACGCTGCCGCTCTTCACGCTGATGAACGAAGGCGACGTGGCGCGCGTGTGCCAGGCGGTCAATGAAATTTGCGAACAATACGGAAAATAAGCGGAAATGAGTCAAACGGAACATCGCTCCCCGATGTCTGATACGCCGGAAGTTTCGGTCATCATCCCGGTGTACAACGAGGAGGCCGGACTGGCCGCGCTGTTCGCGCGCCTGTATCCGGCGCTCGATGCGCTCGGCACCGCCTACGAAGTGATCTTCATCAACGACGGCAGCCGCGACAAGTCCGCCGCGCTGCTGGCCGAGCAGTTCCGCAAACGGCCGGATACGTCGCGCGTGATCCTGCTCAACGGCAACTACGGCCAGCATATGGCGATTCTTGCCGGCTTCGAGCAGTCGCGCGGCGAGATCGTCATCACGCTCGACGCCGACCTGCAGAATCCGCCGGAAGAAATCGGCAAGCTGGTCAACAAGATGCGCGAAGGCTACGACTACGTGGGCACGATCCGCCTGCAGCGTCAGGACAGCCTGTGGCGCCGCAAGGCCTCGCGCGCCATGAACCGCCTGCGCGAGCGCATCACGCGCATCAAGATGACCGACCAGGGCTGCATGCTGCGCGCGTACAGCCGTCACATCATCGACACGATCAACCGCTGCGGCGAAATCAATACCTTCATTCCGGCGCTGGCCTATACCTTCGCGCAGAATCCGGTGGAAATCGAGGTGGCGCACGAAGAACGCTTTGCCGGCGAATCGAAGTATTCGCTGTACTCGCTGATTCGTCTGAACTTCGACCTCGTGACCGGCTTCTCGGTCGTGCCGCTGCAATGGCTGTCGTTCATCGGCGTGATCCTGTCGCTCGGCTCGGCGGCGCTGTTCGTGCTGCTGCTGATTCGCCGCTTCATCATCGGCGCGGAAGTGCAAGGTGTGTTCACGCTGTTCGCCATCACGTTCTTCCTGCTCGGCGTGATCATTTTCGCGCTCGGGCTGCTCGGCGAGTACATTGGGCGGATCTACCAGCAGGTGCGTGCCCGTCCCCGTTATCTGGTGCAGACGATCCTCGAGCAGCGCAACGGCGCCACCGTCACCGAGACGCCGCGCCAGGCCGTGGTGCAGGCGGTCCAGCCCGCGCCGCTCATCGATCAGGGACCGAATCCATGAAACCACGCGCGGTCGTATTCGCGTATCACAACGTCGGCGTGCGCTGCCTGCAGGTGCTGCTCGCGCGCGGCGTGGACGTGGCGCTGGTCGTCACCCACGAGGACAGCCCGACCGAAAACATCTGGTTCGGCAGCGTGGCCTCGGTCGCCGCGAGCTACGGCATTCCCACGGTGACGCCGGCCGATCCGAAGAGCGCCGAGCTGCGCGCCGCGGTCAGCGCCGCGCGCCCGGATTTCATTTTCTCGTTCTACTACCGTCACATGTTGCCGGTCGACCTGCTCGCGCTCGCCGCGCGCGGCGCCTACAACATGCACGGCTCGCTCCTGCCGAAGTATCGCGGCCGGGTGCCGACCAACTGGGCGGTGTTGAAGGGCGAAACCGAAACCGGCGCGACCCTGCACGAAATGGCCGCCAAGCCCGACGCGGGCGCGATCATCGCCCAGACGCCCGTGCCAATCCTCCCGGACGACACCGCCGCGCAGGTGTTCGACAAGGTCACCGTGGCCGCCGAGCAAACCCTGTGGCGCGTGCTGCCGGCGCTGCTGGCCGGCGAAGCGCCGCATCTGCCCAACGATCTGGCGCACGGCAGCTACTTCGGCGGGCGCAAGCCCGAAGACGGCCGGATCGACTGGAGCCAGCCGGCCCAGGACGTGTACAACCTGATTCGCGCGGTGGCGCCGCCCTACCCGGGCGCCTTCACGGAGCTCGACGGCCAGCGCCTTATCGTCGCGCGGGCGCGCCTTGCGCGTCCCGGCGCGCTCCGCTCGGATTTGCCCCTGGGCCTCCACGTAAGCGATAATGCCGTTTTTGCGGTGTGCGGCGATGGCCGCGCCATCGCCATCCACGAATTGCGGCGCCAGCACGAGGGCAGCGAGTCCGTCGTCTCCCCAGCCGAATTCACCCAGCTCATTCAATCTTCCCGTCATTCATGAAAAAAGTCCTGATTCTGGGTGTCAACGGCTTCATCGGCCATCACCTGTCCAAACGCATTCTCGAAACGACCGATTGGGAAGTGTTCGGCATGGACATGCAGACCGAGCGCCTTGGCGACCTCATCAATCACGAGCGGATGCATTTCTTCGAAGGCGACATCACGATCAACAAGGAGTGGGTCGAGTATCACGTCAAGAAGTGCGACGTGATCCTGCCGCTCGTCGCGATCGCCACGCCGGCCACCTACGTCAAGCAGCCGCTGCGCGTGTTCGAACTGGACTTCGAGGCGAACCTGCCCATCGTGCGTTCGGCGGTGAAGTACGGCAAGCACCTCGTGTTTCCGTCCACCTCCGAGGTCTACGGCATGTGCACGGACGAGCAGTTCGACCCGGAAGAGTCGCAACTGTCGTACGGCCCGATCAACAAGCCGCGCTGGATCTACGCATGCTCGAAGCAGTTGATGGACCGCGTGATCTGGGGTTACGGCATGGAAGGCCTCAACTTCACGCTGTTCCGACCGTTCAACTGGATCGGCCCGGGCCTCGACTCGATCTACACGCCGAAGGAAGGCAGCTCGCGCGTGGTCACGCAGTTCCTCGGCCATATCGTGCGCGGCGAGAACATCAGCCTCGTCGACGGCGGCGCGCAGAAGCGCGCCTTCACGGATATCGACGACGGCATCGGCGCCCTCATGAAGATCATCGAGAACAAGGACGGTGTCGCCACCGGCAAGATCTATAACATCGGCAACCCGACCAACAACTTCTCGGTGCGCGAACTCGCGCACAAGATGCTGGCGCTCGCCGCGGAATTCCCGGAATACGCGGAAACCGCCAAGCAGGTGCAACTGGTTGAAACCTCGTCGGGCGCGTACTACGGCGCGGGCTATCAGGACGTGCAGAACCGCGTGCCGAAGATCGACAACACGATGCAGGAACTCGGCTGGGCGCCGAAGTCGACCTTCGACGAAGCGCTGCGCAAGATTTTCGAAGCGTATCGCGGCCATGTCGGCGAAGCGCGCGCGCTTGTCGAACAGCAATAATCAAGGACTGATCCTTGCCTCGTATCGTCCTGAAGATCGACGTCGACACGCTGCGCGGCACCCGCGAAGGCGTGCCGAATCTCGCCCGCATCTTCGACCGTTTCAAGGCGCGCGCCACCTTCCTGTTCAGCCTCGGGCCCGATCACACCGGTTGGGCGATGCGCCGCGTGTTGCGGCCGGGCTTTCTGCAGAAGGTGTCGCGTACCTCGGTGGTCGAGCATTACGGCATCAAGCAACTGATGTACGGCGTACTGCTGCCGGGGCCGGATATCGGCGCGCGGGCCTCGTCGGAGATGCGCGCGATCCACGAAGCCGGCTTCGAATGCGGCATCCACACGTGGGACCACGTCTACTGGCAGGACAACGTGCGCACGCGGGAGCGCGACTGGACCGTCGCGCAGATGCAGAAGAGCCATGAGCGTTTCGTCGAGATCTTCGGCACGCCGCCCGCCACGCACGGCGCAGCCGGCTGGCAGATGAACGGTCATGCGTTCGAGCAGATCGACGCCTGGGGCATGCAGTATGCGTCCGATGGGCGCGGCCATTCGCCGTATTTCCCGGTGGTGGACGGCAAGACGCTCGCGCATGTGCAGATGCCCACCACGCTGCCCACGCTCGACGAAGTGCTGGGTGTCGACGGCGTCGAACTGGACAACGTCGCGGCGTGGATGTTGAAGCGCACCGAGAACAATCCGCACGACCAGGTGTTCACGCTGCACGCCGAACTCGAAGGGCAAAAGCTCGCGCCCATCTTCGAACAACTGCTGGAAGGCTGGCGGGCTCAAGGCCACACGTTTGCGACCATGGGCGACTATCACGCCGCGCTGGACCGCAGCACGCTGCCATCGTACCCTGTCACCTGGGGTGAGATTACAGGCCGCTCCGGCGAGCTGATCGTCCAGCCCTCGTGAGCCGGTCGCGGTAAATCAGCCTGACCATAACAACCGGAGAACCTCGTGCCCATCGCAGTCGACCAACCCGTCCCCGACTTTACCGCCCCCGCAACCGGTGGCGAGATCACGCTGTCCAGTCTTCGGGGCAAGAAGGTGGTGCTGTATTTCTATCCGAAGGACAACACGCCGGGCTGCACGACCGAAGGTCTGCAGTTCCGCGACCTGTATCCGAAGTTCAAAAAGGCCGGCGCCGAAATTCTCGGCGTGTCGCGCGATAGCCTGCGCTCGCACGAGAACTTCAAGGCCAAGCTCGAACTGCCCTTCCCCTTGATCTCGGATCCGGAAGAAACGCTCTGCGCGCTCTTCAGCGTCATCAAAATGAAGAAAATGTATGGCAAAGAAGTACGGGGAATCGAACGCTCCACGTTTGTCATCGACAGCGAGGGCGTCCTGCGCCAGGAGTGGCGTGGCGTGAAAGTACCAGGTCATGTCGATGAAATTCTGGAGGCTGTACAAGCGCTGTGAGGCGCGTTATATTGGGCTGCAATGAGTGCCTGTCCACCCCATTCTTTCCGCGGCTGCGCCGTACATCATGCCTCTGTGGTTGAGGCAGAGAGGCGCAACGCGATGACCGAAGTCGAGCCGCTTGCCCCGTTTGCCGGGGCGGCGGCTTTTTTAATTGCGCGAAGCCGTTCATTTGTTCGGCCACGCGCTCTCGTCAAGGAGCCGATCGAAAACCAGGCGAACCGGCATCTCTAGACCGAAAGCGCGCCTCCGGGCGCAAACTGCGTGGGCCATCCGGCACACCGGCAGAATGCGACAGGCGGCGCACGATATGTGACCCGATTTTTTCGAGGGAAACCATGCCTTTGCCTACCGCACCCAGCAAGCTCGGCAATCTCTTACCGGCTGACGAATACAAGGCTAAAGCCACGCCGGCCCGGTCCGCCAAAAAACAGGCGACCGAAGGGGAGCAAGCAGAGTCGGCCGATTTCGGCCCCGTCAGCGTCGCCACGCCCATGGCGCGCGCTGCCAATGCAGCCTCCACGTTGCGGCCGGTTCCTGCTTCTTCGTCTGCTTCGTCCACTCCTTCCGCCAGCACCGAGCCGGCCGCTCCGGCTCGCAGCCGCAAGTCCAAACAGACCGCTGCATTGCTGCAACCGGTGCCGGCTCCCGCGGCGCGCCAGGAAAGCGCACGCGTCGAGCCTGCACAGCCCGCCACGGCGGAACCCGTCGTCGCGCGGGCCGGCAAGCAGCCGGCACCCAGCGCGACCGCTGCTCCGGTCGCCACCACGCGCGGCACCACGAGAAAGCGCGGCAATACGGCCGAACAGGTCGAAACCCGCAAGCTGTTCGTGCTCGACACGAACGTGCTGATGCACGATCCGACCTGCCTGTTCCGTTTCGAGGAACACGACGTCTATCTGCCGATGATGACGTTGGAAGAACTCGACAACCACAAGAAAGGCATGTCGGAAGTCGCGCGCAACGCGCGTCAGGTCAGCCGCACGCTGGACGCGCTGGTCGCCAACGGCGGCGATATGTCGGAAGGCATTTCGCTGTCGCGCCTCGGCAGCCGCGAAGCCGCCGGACGCCTGTATTTCCAGACCGAGCTGACCTCCATCGAACCGGTCGAAGGCCTGCCGCAAGGCAAGGCGGACAACCAGATCCTCGGTGTGGTGCGCGCGCTGCAACGCGACCGCAACGATCGCCAGGTCGTGCTGGTGTCGAAAGACATCAACATGCGGATCAAGGCGCACGCGCTGGGTCTGCCCGCTGAAGACTACTTCAACGACCAGGTTCTCGAAGACAAGGATCTGCTCTATTCCGGTATCCGCGCGCTGCCGCAGGATTTCTGGACCAAGCACGCCAAGGGCATGGAGAGCTGGCAGGACACCAAAACGGGCACCACGTATTACCGCGTGACCGGTCCGCTGTGCGCCTCGATGCTGGTCAACGAGTTCGTCTATCTGGAACCGCAGAACGGCGAGCCGGCATTCCACGCGCTGGTGCGTGAGCTGAACGGCAAGACCGCGCTCCTGCAGACCTTGCGCGACTACGGCCACCACAAGAACAACGTGTGGGGCATCACGGCGCGCAATCGCGAGCAGAACTTTGCGCTCAACCTGCTGATGAATCCGGAGATCGACTTCGTCACGCTACTCGGTCAGGCCGGCACCGGCAAGACGCTCGTCGCGCTGGCGGCGGGTCTCGCGCAGGTGCTCGACGACAAGCGTTACAACGAGATCATCGTGACGCGGGCCACCGTGCCGGTCGGCGAAGACATCGGCTTTCTGCCGGGTACGGAAGAGGAAAAGATGCAGCCGTGGATGGGTGCATTCGACGACAACCTCGAAGTGCTGCAGAAGACCGACGACGCCGCCGGCGAATGGGGCCGTGCTGCGACCCAGGAGCTGATCCGCTCGCGCCTGAAGATCAAGAGCATGAACTTCATGCGCGGCCGGACCTTCGTCGACAAGTATCTGATCATCGACGAGGCGCAAAACCTGACGCCGAAGCAGATGAAGACGCTGGTCACGCGCGCCGGTCCGGGCACGAAGATCATCTGTCTCGGCAACATCGCACAGATCGATACGCCGTATCTGACGGAAGGCAGCTCGGGTCTGACCTACGTGGTGGACCGCTTCAAGGGCTGGGCGCACAGCGGGCATGTGACGCTGGCGCGCGGCGAGCGCTCGCGTCTGGCGGATTACGCGTCCGATATTCTGTAGACCGCGTTAGCAGCGTCGCATTTCCGGCTGAGCGATACAAAAGCCGCGCCCGGGTCACACCGGACGCGGCTTTTTTCCGTCTGCGCGCACGCTTCGGGGAGGGGAGAAAGGTCCGCTTGCGCGTTCCGGTCGTGCAACACTTAGCGCGTAAACTTCAAGTAATTTATCAACTTTTCTTGCCCACGCCACGGTGGACGGGCTACCATCGCGACATCGCCCGCCTTAAGCGAGTGTTTACGCTCGCCTTGTCTTCATGCGCCGACTTGGCTTTTCGCTGCTGATCCTTCTGCTGCTCGCCGCCTGCTCCAGCGAGCCGCAGCGGGTTTCGCGCAGCTCGAGCGGCTATTCGTCGGCGTCCAACGGCGCGTATCGCACCACCCCGCCCGGCTTCCCGAACTTCGTCGATCACAGCATCGGACGCGAGGAAATCTCCATTCAGGCGATGAGCCTCGTGGGCATCCCATACCGTTGGGGGGGGAATACGCCCGATAGCGGCTTCGATTGCAGCGGCCTGGTTCGCTATGTCGTGGCGCGCGCGGCCTCGGTGAATCTGCCGCGCACAACCGCCGATATGAGCGGCAGCGGCGAGTCGGTCGAGCCGGACGAAGTGGCGCCCGGCGATCTGATCTTCTTCAACACGACGGGACGCCCTCACTCGCACGTCGGCATTTATGTGGGCAAGCTGCGTTTCGTCAATGCCCCGTCGACGGGCGGCACGGTTCGCATCGACTATCTGACCAATCCGTATTGGGCCAAGCATTTCGATGGTATCCGGCGCGTGGCTGCGCCGACTCATGCGCCGACGACGCCGTTCGAGACGCCGACCTATCAGGCATCGAACCCGCCTGAGAAGGTGGTGCCGGCGGAGCCGCAAGCGTCCTATGCGGGTACCGCTGTTGTGATTCCGGCGCAGCAACCGGTAGCCGAGTCACAGCCGGCGTATGCAGCGGCTGAGCCTGTGATTGCGCCTTCTTCGCAGCAGCAATCCCAACCGCAGCGTGTTGCTGCCACGATGCGTGCGCCGCTGACGACGACTGCCGTACAGCCCACGCCTCAGCCGGTGGGTGCGTCCGCAGATGCCTTCGAGCCGCCGCCTCCCGCGATGAGCGCCGCGCAGATGCAGGCGCGTGAAGCGGGTGCCGTGGCGCCGGCGAGCGTCGACCGCGCGCCGGACCCGATCGATGCCGCCGCCGACGCTTTCGAACCACCTCCGCCCGCCTCCGTCGCGGTTCGGCAGGAACAGCAGGCCGTCTCATCGAGCGGCGGCGTGCAGATCATGCGCGCGTCGACCAACTCGCGTGCCACGCCCGCCCCCACGCAGTCCAGCGACGACCCGATCGCACACTTCGCGAACGGCAACTTCTGAGCGAAGGTTGCGGTCGGCCCTCGCCCCACCGTCACCCCGCAGTTGCTCCGCCCTTACCCAGGTCCCGGCCGTGTTCGAATGCACCCGCGAATACGCGCGACTATGCTATCTGCTATCGTCCCCGATATTCCTTCGACGGCAGGTGCTCAACATGGATCTTGGACTGAAAGACAAAGTCGTGCTCGTCACGGGCGGCAGCAAAGGAATCGGCCTGGCCTGCGCCCGCGCATTCGCGGCCGAAGGCGCGAAGGTGGCGATCGTCTCGCGCGATCCGGCGAATCTCGCCCGCGCCCGCGAGCAACTGGCAAGCGAAGGCCTGCACGTCCACCTGACGCGCGCCGACCTGCACGAGCCGCATGGCGCCGCCGATATCGTCGAGGAAGTGAGCACCGCCGTCGGCCCGATCGACGTGCTGATCAACAGCGCGGGCGCCGCCCGCCGCTACGATCCGGAAACGCTCGACGCCGCCGCCTTCAGGGCCACCATGGAGGCCAAATACTTCCCGTACATTTACCCGCAGCAGGAAGTGCTGCGCCGCATGGCGGAGCGGGTGAAGTCCGGCGAAGCCGCCGAACCGGGCACGATCGTCAACATCATCGGCATGGGCGGCAAGGTGGCGAGCGACATCCACATTGCCGGCGGCGCCGCCAATGCCGCGCTGATGCTGGCGACCGTCGGGCTCGCGCATTACTACGCGCGCTATGGCATCCGCATCAACGCGATCAATCCGGGCGCGACCTTGACGGAGCGCGTCGAGGAAGCGTTGAAGCTGGAAGCCGGCCAGCAAGGCATCGACACCAAGGAAGCGCTGGCGCGCGGTCAGGCCAAGGTGCCGCTCGGGCGCTACGCCAAGCCTGAGGAAATTGCCGACGTCGCCCTGTTTCTGGCGAGCCGGCGCGCGAGCTATGTGACGGGCGCGATCGTCCCGATGGACGGTGGCAGCGCGCCGCTCATTTAAAGGCAGCGCGCCGGCACGTTAAAAGGCCGCGGAAGTTACAGGAAGTGGTGGCCGAGCCACCAGCCCGCCGCGGCCAGCACGGCCGAAGCCGGAATCGTCAAAATCCACGCCCAGACGATATTGCCGGCCACGCCCCAGCGCACGGCGCTCAGCTTCTGCGTCGCGCCCACGCCGACGATGGCGCCGGTAATCGTGTGGGTGGTGGAGACCGGAATGCCGAGGAAGGAGGCGATAAACAGCGTGATCGCCCCGCCCGACTCCGCACAAAAGCCGCCGACCGGCTTGAGCTTGGTGATCTTCTGGCCCATCGTACGCACGATGCGCCAGCCGCCGAACAGCGTGCCCAGGCCCATGGACAGATAGCAGCCGCCGATCACCCACAGCGGCGGCGCATCCGCGATCGACGATGCGTAGCCCGTCGCAATCAGCAGCATCCAGATAATGCCGATGGTCTTCTGCGCGTCGTTGCCGCCGTGCCCGAGGCTGTACAGGCCGGCGGAAATCAGCTGCAGACGTCGGAAACGCCGGTCTACCTTGCTGGGTGGCGTGCGGAAGTAGATCCACGAGACCGCCAGCATGAAGAACGAGCCGAGCACGAAGCCGAGCAGCGGCGAGATGAAGATAAACGCAACCGTCTTCATCAGGCCGTCGAAGTTCAGCGAGTGCCAGCCCGATTTGGCGAGCGCCGCGCCCACCAGGCCGCCAATCAGCGCATGCGACGAACTGGACGGAATGCCGTAGTGCCACGTCACGATATTCCAGCCGATCGCGCCCACCAGCGCGCCGAAGATCACGTAGTGATCGACGATGGCCGGGTCGATCGTGCCTTTGCCGACCGTCTGCGCGACTTTCAGGTGGAACACGAAATAGGCCACGACGTTGAACGCCGCCGCGAAGGCGACCGCCTGCTGCGGCTTGAGGACGCCGGTCGACACAACCGTGGCGATCGAATTCGCCGCGTCGTGAAAACCGTTCATGAAGTCGAACACCAGCGACACGGCGACCAGGAGGGCAACAGCCCAGATGGCAAGTTGAATCGATTGCATTAGGCGTTTTCCAGCACGATGCCTTCGATGATGTTCGCGACGTCCTCACATTTGTCGGTGATAGTCTCGAGCAGTTCGTAGATCGCCTTCAGCTTGATCAGCGTCTTGACGTTGTCTTCCTCGCGGAAGAGCTTCGACATGGCCGAGCGCAGCACGCGGTCGGCTTCGGACTCGAGCCGGTCGATGTCCTCGCACGCCTTCAGGATCTGGCTAGCCTGCTTCATGTCCGACAGCAGGCCGACGGCGAACTGCACGCGCTCGGACGTAGCTGTGCAGATATGCGCCAGTTGACTCGCCTCGGAGGTCACCGTCTGCACGTCGTACAGCGAAATGGCGGTGGCGACGTCCTCCATCAGGTCGAGGATGTCGTCCATGGTGGTGATCAGCTTGTGGATTTCGTCGCGGTCGAGCGGCGTGATGAACGTCTTGTGCAGCAGGTCGATGGTTTCGTGCGTGAGCTTGTCAGCGGCTTTTTCGGCTTTCTGCACGTTCTGCTTATGGGTCTCGGCGTCCTGCAGATTGTCGATCAGCAGCTCGAGTTCGTGGCTCGCCGAGACGATGCACTTTGCGTGCTCATTAAAAATTTCAAAGAACTTGCCCTCGGTGGGCATGAATCGACCGAACATTGGGATCCCGGAATTTTGGTCACGTCATGACTGACATAAAACCGCAATATTGTACCGTTACCGGGATACCGTCGCACTTTTGAAAGCACCGTTACAACAGCGCTTTCACATAAGGCTTTACTCGGCGTAGAAATTCTGCGCGCCGGCAAAATTATCGAACTTCGTGAATTGACCGTGGAACGTGAGTCGAACGGGACCGATCGGACCGTTACGCTGCTTACCGATGATGATTTCCGCGGTGCCCTTATCAGGACTGTCCGGGTTGTAGACCTCGTCGCGGTAGATGAACAGGATCACGTCGGCATCCTGCTCGATAGCGCCCGATTCGCGCAGGTCCGACATGATCGGACGCTTGTTCGGACGCTGTTCCAGGCCCCGGTTCAACTGCGACAACGCGATCACCGGCACGTCGAGTTCCTTGGCGAGACTCTTGAGCGAACGCGAGATTTCCGAGATTTCGGTGGCGCGGTTTTCGCCGGATGACGACCCGCTCATCAGCTGCAAATAGTCGATGATGATCAGGCCCAGCTTGCCGCACTGGCGCGACAGCCGGCGCGCCCGCGAGCGCAGTTCCATCGGATTCAGACCGCCGGTTTCGTCGATGAAGATTTGCGCTTCGCTCATCTTCTGCACGGCGTGCGTCAGCTTCGGCCAATCCTCGTCGGTCAGGCGGCCCGTGCGCATGCGGTGCTGGTCGAGCCGGCCCACGGAGCCGAGCATACGCATGGTGAGCTGGGTGCCCGGCATTTCCATGGAGAACACCGCGACCGGCAAACCGTATTCGACGGCGACGTACTCGCCGATATTCATCGAGAACGCCGTTTTACCCATCGACGGACGGCCCGCCACGATGATCAGTTCGCCGCCGTGCATGCCGGAGGTCATCCGGTCCAGGTCGACGAAGCCCGTCGGCGTGCCGGTCACGTCGCTCGGATTGGCGGTGTGGTACAGCGTGTCGATCCGCTCGACCACCTGGGTCAGCAAAGGCCCGATTTCCAGAAAGCCTTGTGTGCCGCGCGCGCCGTCTTCGGCGATCGAAAACACTTTCGATTCGGCCTCGTCCAGCAACTGGCGGACTTCCTTGCCCTGCGGATTGAAGGCGTCGGCCGAAATTTCGTCGGCCACGGACACCAGACGCCGCAACACGGCGCGATCGCGCACGATTTCCGCGTAACGGCGGATATTCGCCGCGCTCGGCGTGTTTTGCGCCAGCGCGTTCAGGTACGCCAGCCCGCCGACCTCTTCCGCCTTGCCCGAGGTGCCGAGCGCCTCGTAGACCGTGATCACGTCGGCCGGACGCGTTGCCGCGATCAGCTTGCCGATGTGTTCGAAGATGATGCGGTGGTCATAGCGATAAAAGTCGCTTTGCGACAGGAAGTCGGCAATGCGGTCCCACGCGGCGTTGTCGAGCAGCAGCCCGCCCAGCACCGATTGCTCGGCCTCAATTGAATGCGGCGGGACTTTCAGCGACTCGATTTGGGGGTCTTTGGACGGTGCGTTCATGGGATGGAATTATCGGGCAAATGGTACCCATCGGGTACAAACCGGCCAACAAAAAAGGCAGGGGCCGGTCACCCGGCCCCTGCCCTTCGCCAGTCAGACTACCTGGCAAATGCTACTGCGATGATGCTTAGACGTGTTCGCCCAGCACCGACACCGTCACGTCGACGAGGACGTCGGTGTGCAGCGAGATTTGCACAGCGTGGTCGCCGACCAGCTTCAGCGGGCCTTCCGGCAGACGCACTTGCGCCTTTTCCACTGCGAAGCCTTGCTTGACCAGTGCGTCAGCGATGTCGGCGTTCGTCACCGAGCCGAACAGACGGCCGTCGACGCCAGCCTTCTGGCTGATCTGAACCGTCGAGCCTGCCAGCTTTTCGCCTTGAGCCTGAGCTGCTGCCAGCTTTTCAGCGGCAACCTTTTCCAGTTCTGCGCGGCGGACTTCGAATTCAGCGATAGCGTCTTTCGTTGCGCGGCGTGCATGCTTGTTCGGGATCAGGAAGTTACGTGCGTAACCGTCCTTCACCTTGACGATGTCGCCCAGGTTGCCCAGGTTGACGACTTTTTCCAGAAGAATAACTTGCATTCTGATTGCTCCTTGTCGCGTCGTCGGGTTAGGCCTTGTGCTGGTCGGTGTACGGCACCAGCGCGAGGAAACGAGCGCGCTTGATTGCCGTATCCAGCTGGCGTTGATAGTGCGACTTCGTACCCGTGAGACGCGCCGGCGTGATCTTGCCGTTCTCGCCGATGAAGTCCTTCAGCGTTTCGATGTCTTTGTAGTCGATCTGGTCGACACCGGCTGCCGTGAAACGGCAGAACTTCTTGCGCTTGAAGAGCGGATTTTGTTGCTGACGACGCTTGTCGAATTTCTTACCAGTCGGGCGGGGCATGTTCAGTCCTTTCCAATGTCCTGCAATGCTGTGATGTGAAATACCAGGGTTCTTGCGTTGCGGCTTTTCTTTGCCAGGAAACCGGTGAAGAGCGTTTCGACGCCCATCGCACAGTTTTCCAGCTTGCCGCTCGCCTCGCCGGCCGCCACCGCCGGCATCGTCAGTTCAACTTGCCGGGCAATGCCGGCTTCGACGACTTCGGTGCGGTGTTGCAACGTACAGCTTGCGATCGGAACGCCGGCGGGGGTGTACCGCACCGGTTCGCGTTCGACGACGCTGGCTGTGAGTTGCAGCCGATTCACGAGAGCGACGCTTTAGCCTGGTAGCTTAAATAGTGTGTCTTAAGCCTGCGCTTCGGACGGCTGCGTAGCAGCTGCCTTCTTGGCTTCTTCGCGCTGCACTTCCTTCATCATCGGCGACGGGCCGGTTTCGGCCTTCTTCATCTTGACGATCAGGTGACGCAGAACCGCGTCATTGAACTTGAATGCGTGTTCCAGCTCGTCGAGCGTGGTTTGGTCGCATTCGATGTTCAGGCAGACGTAGTGAGCCTTCGCGAGTTTCTCGATCGGATAGGCCAGTTGGCGACGGCCCCAGTCTTCGATACGGTGGATCTGGCCACCGTGCGACGTGATCGTGGTCTTGTAGCGCTCGATCATGGCGGGCACTTGCTCGCTCTGATCGGGATGCACAATAAAGACGATTTCATAATGACGCATACACACTCCTTGTGGATTAAAGCCACCCGGGCGTCTGGACCGGTGTGGCAAGTGAGAAGCCGAATATTGTAGCCCGAATGGGGACGGGTTGCAAGCCATCCCGTTAATCGGGCGCCTGATTCGGGTGTGTTTTCAAGGGTTTAGCCCCTTGGCGGCGGCGGGCGCCCCTAATACGTGCTGCGGTTCCAGTAATCCTTGCTGGCGTAGGCCTCTTTCAGATAGTCGATGAAGTAGCGCACCTTGGCCGGCACGTAACGCTGCTGCGGGTAGACCGCGAGGATGTCGTAGTCCGGCAGCGCGAATTCGTCGAGCACCGTTTCCAGCTCGCCGCGCGCGAGCTGCTGCTGGATTTCCCAGGTCGAACGCCAGCCGAGCCCCAGCCCCTCCGACACCCAGCGGTGCAGCAATTCGCCGTCGTTGCAGTCAAGCGTGCCGCCGACCCGCACCGTCGCCAGCTTGCCGTTGCGCCGGAAGTACCAGCCGCGGTTCTGGCCCCCTTGCAGGTTGAAGGCGAGGCAGTTGTGCTGCGGCAGGTCTTCGAGCGTCTTCGGCTTGCCGTATTGGCGGAAATACGCCGGTGTGCCGCACACCACGCGCCGGTTCGAGGCCAGCTTCACGGCCACAAAATTCGGATCGACCGCGCCGCCGATGCGAATCGAGAGGTCGTAGCCTTCGCGCACCAGGTCCACGACCCGGTCGGTCAGATTGAACGACAGTTGCAATTCAGGCTTGTCGGCAAGAAATGACGGCGCGAGGGGCGCGACGTGCTTGCGGCCGAAGGCGGCCGGCGCCGACACGATCAGATGCCCGCTCACCGCCCGGCGGCCCGCGGCCAGTTCGTTTTCCGCCTGATCCCACTCCGAGAGCAGGCCGCGGCAACGCTCCAGAAACGCGGCGCCCTCTTCGCTCACCACCAGACGGCGCGTCGAGCGGTACATCAGCTTGACGCCGAGGCGCTTTTCCAGCGCGTCGATACGCCGTCCGAGGATCACCGGCGACACGCCCTCCTCCAGCGCCGCGGCGGCCAGACTGCCGGCGTCGGCGACGCGCACGAAGGTTTCGATCTGCTTGAAGCGGTCCACGTCTTGTCTCCATTGTCGAGCGCAGTTAGCGCTTCAGCGCTTACTCCGGCCCCACGCAAGCGGGTTGCAACCGTCCTGCGTTCGTCGTCATTCCATACTTTTTGTTTCGAAATAAGCGACCCGCACTGATCTTATCAAACCTTTCGGTGAGGCCTAAAGTCCATCTCAACCCCCTCGATCCGCATTCACAGACATTCAGGAGACATTCATGGCCAAGATGAGAGCCGTCGACGCAGCGGTGCTGGTGCTCGAAAAAGAAGGCATCGATACCGCCTTCGGTGTGCCGGGCGCCGCCATCAACCCGTTCTACTCGGCCATGCGCAAGGCAGGCAACATCAGCCACGTGCTGGCGCGCCACGTCGAAGGCGCTTCGCATATGGCCGAAGGCTATACGCGGGCTCAGCCGGGCAACATCGGCGTGTGTATCGGCACGTCCGGTCCCGCCGGTACCGACATGATCACCGGTTTGTACTCCGCTCAGGCCGACTCGATTCCTATTCTGGCTATCACGGGCCAGGCGCCGCGTGCGCGTCTGTACAAGGAAGACTTCCAGGCCGTCGATATCGAATCGATCGCCAAGCCCGTCACCAAGTGGGCCGTCACCGTGCGCGAACCGGCGCTGGTGCCGCGCGTCTTCCAGCAGGCCTTTCATCTGATGCGCTCGGGCCGCCCGGGTCCGGTGCTGATCGACCTGCCGATCGACGTGCAGCTCGCCGAAATCGAATTCGATATCGACACCTATGAACCGCTGCCGGTCTACAAGCCGAAGGCAAGCCGCAAGCAGATCGAAGCCGCGCTCACACTGCTCAACGATTCGGACAAGCCGCTGATCGTCTCCGGTGGCGGCGTGCTGAACGCCGCCGCGGAAGACCTGCTGGTGGAATTCGCGGAAACGATCGGCGTGCCGGTGATTCCGACGCTGATGTCGTGGGGCGCGATTCCCGACGATCACCCGCTGATGGCCGGCATGGTCGGCCTGCAGACGTCGCACCGCTACGGCAACGCGACGATGCTCGCCTCCGACTTCGTGCTCGGCATCGGCAACCGCTGGGCCAACCGTCATACGGGCAGCGTCGAGGTTTATACCAAGGGCCGTAAGTTCGTGCATGTGGACATCGAGCCGACGCAGATCGGCCGTGTGTTCGGACCGGACCTCGGCATCGTCTCGGACGCGAAGGCCGCGCTCGAACTGTTCGTCGAAGTGGCCAAGGAATGGAAGGCCGCCGGCAAGCTGAAGGACCGCAGCGCGTGGGTTGCGGACTGCCAGCAACGCAAGCGCACGCTGCAACGCAAGACGCACTTCGACAACGTGCCGATCAAGCCGCAACGCGTCTACGAAGAGATGAACCAGGTGTTCGGCCGCGATACGTGCTACGTGAGCACGATCGGTTTGTCGCAGATCGCCGGTGCACAGTTCCTGCACGTCTACAAGGCCCGCAACTGGATCAACTGCGGCCAGGCGGGCCCGCTCGGCTGGACGATTCCGGCTGCGCTCGGTGTGCGTGCCGCGGACCCGCAACGTCCTATCGTGGCGTTGTCCGGCGACTACGACTTCCAGTTCATGATCGAAGAACTCGCGGTCGGGGCGCAATTCAAGCTGCCGTACGTGCATGTGGTGGTGAACAACTCGTACCTCGGGTTGATCCGCCAGGCGCAGCGCGCGTTCGACATGGACTTCTGCGTGCAGCTCGCGTTCGACAACATCAACGCGCCGGAAGTGAACGGCTATGGCGTCGATCACGTGGCCGTGGCCGAAGGCCTCGGCTGCAAGGCGATCCGCGTGTTCAAGCCGGAAGAGCTGAAGCCGGCGCTGCAAAAGGCGCAGTCGATGCTCTCCGAGTTCAACGTGCCGGTGATCGTCGAAGTGATTCTCGAGCGCGTGACCAACATTTCGATGGGCACGGAAATCGACGCCATCAACGAGTTCGAAGAACTGGCGGCGAAGCGCGAAGATGCGCCGAGCGCCATCAGCATGCTCGACTGAGTCCACCCAGTCGGCCTGTTTAGTTGACCTGCCTAGTTTGACCCGATCGACCGGGCGGTTCAGTGCGTAGTTCGCACCGCACCGCCCGAGCGAAGTTGTTTCATTGACCGACCAGCGAGACCCCAGCACCATGCCGAAATTTGCAGCCAATCTCACCATGCTGTTCAACGAAGTCCCGTTCCTCGACCGCTTCGTGGCCGCAGCGGACGCGGGCTTTAACGCCGTCGAATTCCTCTTCCCCTATCCGTATCAGATCGCCGAGCTGGCCGAGCGTCTGCAGCAGAATCGCCTGAAGCTCGTGCTGCACAACCTGCCCGCGGGCAACTGGGAAGCCGGCGAGCGCGGCATCGCCTGCCTGCCGGATCGCGTCGGCGAGTTCCAGGAAGGCGTCGGCCGCGCGATCGAATACGCCAAGGCGCTCAAAGTACCGCAACTGAACTGCCTCGTCGGCATTCCCGGCCCGGGCGTCGATGCCGGCCGCGCTCACGCGACGATCGTCGACAACCTGCGCTTCGCTTGCGCCGCGCTGAAGAAAGAAGGCATCAAGCTGCTGGTCGAGCCGTGCAATTCGTACGACATCCCCGGCTTTGCGCTGAACCGTTCGTCCGAAGGGCTCGATGTGATCCGCGCCGTCGGCTCGGACAATCTGTTCCTGCAGTACGACATCTATCACATGCAACGGATGGAAGGCGAGCTTGCCGCCACCATCAGGAAGAACCTGGCGTCGATCGCGCACATCCAGCTGGCCGACAACCCGGGCCGCAACGAACCGGGCACGGGCGAAATCAACTACCCGTTCCTGTTCAACCTGCTCGACTCGCTCGGCTACGACGGCTACATCGGCTGCGAATACAAGCCGCGCACGACGACTACCGAAGGTCTCGACTGGGTGCAGCGCGTGGCCGGCCAGGCACGCGGCGCGGCGCACGTGGCCGCCTGAGCGATCGACTCGCTCTCCTAACGACTCTCTACCCCAACCCACTGGAGACATAGACACATGGCAAAGATCGGTTTTATCGGCCTCGGCATCATGGGCGCGCACATGGCGCGCAACCTCATCAAGGGCGGTCACTCGCTGATCGTGAACGGCGCGTATCCGGTGCCGGAAGATCTCAGCAAGACCACCACGGTGGTGGCGAACTCGACGGCTGTTGCGCAAGCTGCCGACATCGTCATCATCATGGTGCCGGACACCCCTGACGTCGCCAACGTGCTGTTCGCCGACGACGGCGTCGCCAAGGGTCTGACGCAAGGCAAGCTGGTGATCGACATGAGCTCGATCTCCCCGCTCGACACGCAAGCCTTCGCGAAGAAGATCAACGCGCTCGGCGCCGACTACCTCGACGCGCCGGTCTCGGGCGGCGAAGTCGGCGCACGCGAAGCGTCGCTGACAATCATGGTCGGCGGTCCGGAAAAAGCCTTCGCACTCGCCAAACCGCTGTTCGAACTGATGGGCAAGAACATCTCGCTGATCGGCGAGAACGGCGCGGGCCAGACCTGCAAGGTGGCGAACCAGATCATCGTCGCGCTGAACATCGAGGCGGTGGCCGAGGCGCTGCTGTTCGCCGCGCGTTCGGGCGCCGATCCGGAGCGCGTCCGCAAGGCGCTGATGGGTGGTTTCGCTTCGTCGCGGATTCTTGAAGTGCACGGCGAGCGCATGACCAAGCGCACCTTCGATCCGGGCTTCCGCATCGAACTGCACCAGAAGGACCTGAACCTCGCGCTCGACGGCGCGCGCAAGCTCGGCATCGCCCTGCCGCATACGGCGAGCGCGCAGCAACTGTTCAGCGTGTGTGCGGCGAACGGCGGCAAGGCATGGGACCACTCCGCGATGGTGCGTGCGCTGGAAATCATGGCGAACTTCGAAGTGGCTCAGGCGCCGGGTAAGGAAGCGAAGGCCGCTTAAGGCGATCGCGTGAGATCACTGGGCCGCCCCTGGAGCCGTAGCCATACGGCGCAAACGTCGCGACCGGTTGGGGGCGTGCCCAGTAGCAACAACATCGGTTGCCGTGAGCTTTACGGCAACCGGCAGGTGGGGCGTCCGATGCGGTGCGCGGCACGCGCAACGTATCGGACAAATCGTGCCGCTCTGGGCTGAGAGCGGCAAGTGGGGTCCGCAGCGGCACCCGGCGACGCCGGGGAAGCCTTGGTCGGTCAGACGTCGTCGTCGGGTGTCCGGCTGTCGGATTGCACGGCATCAAATCACAACGCGGCGATAAGGGCAGTGTGCCCCTATCGCCGCGTTTTTTTATCACATCCACATCAAGCAGCCCCGCCGGCGCGCGCCAGACGACGCACGCGCCCTGCCCGCTCAGTACTTATCGAAGATCGCCTGCAGCGCCACCGCTCCCGTGCCGCCGGCCGCGAGGGCCAGCATCAGCAGCACGCGCGCCTTGTACGCATTGAGCGAACCGGCCGTGACAAAGCCGAGCGCATCGTCCGGCGCCGCGCCGTTGCGCATCACATGGCCCGAGCCGACCCGCGACGAACGCACCACCACCACGCCCTGCGTCACGGCATCGGCAAGCGCCTGTTGCACCGACGCATGGATCGAACCGTTGCCCGTGCCGGCCACGACGATGCCGCGCACGCCCGCCGCCACCAGCGCATCGACGGCGATCCGCGAAGCCCCCGCATAACTCGTGACGATCTCGACATTGGGCCACTTGGCGCCGATCACAAATTCCGTATCGACGGTATGCGGACGCACGACCTTACGCTGGAATTCGACGCGACCGTCCTGCACCCAGCCCAGCGCGCCGATTTCCAGAGACTGGAACGCATCGACCGCGTAGGTGCTGGTCTTGACGACGTCGCGCGCGCTATGAATGCGGTTGTTGAACGCGACCAGCACGCCCTGCCCGTGCGCCGCCGCGCTGGCGGCGACCGTCACGGCATTGAGCAGATTCAGCGGGCCATCCGCGGAGAGCGCCGACGAGGGCCGCATCGACGCGGTCAGCACGACCGGCTTGGTCCCTTTGACGGTCAGATGCAGCAGGTAGGCGGTTTCTTCGAGCGTATCGGTGCCGTGGGTAATCACCACGCCGTCGATCTCGTCGCTTGCCAGCAGCGCGTTGACGCGTTGCGCGAGCGTGGTCCAGAGCGCGAGCGCCATGTCCTTGCTATCGATGCTGGCAATCTGCTCAGGCTGGATCTGCGCAACGCCCGACAGCGCGGGCACCGCCTCGAGCAAACGGTCGACGCCGACCACGCCGGCCTGATAACCGGAAGTATTGGTGACATCGGCGGCGGAGCCGGCAATCGTGCCGCCCGTCGCCAGCACGGCGATACGCGGCAGCGCATGCGCCGCCGGCGTTCCCGAAGAGGAGGAAGTCAAAGTATTCATGGCGGCGATTGTAAGCGATGCGCCGCCCGCCGCCATCAATCCACTGCGCGCAACTGGGCGGCGATATCCGCTTCCTTCAGCTGCGGTGCGAACATTTCCAGCAGACGATACGCATAGGCCCGCAGGAACGCGCCCTTACGCAAGCCGACGCGAGTCGTGCTCGCCTCGAACAGATGCTGCGTATCGAGCGCGACCAGTTCCGTATCGCGCTTCGGATCGTAGGCCATCGCCGCCACCACGCCAATGCCCATGCCGAGTTCGACGTAGGTCTTGATCACGTCCGCGTCGATGGCGGTCAGCACGACGTCGGGCAGCGCCCCCGCCTTGGCGAACGCCTGGTCGATATGCGAGCGGCCGGTGAAATCCTGATCGTAGGTCACGATCGGAAACTCGGCGATCTCATCGAGCGTCAGGTTCTCGCGGCCCACCAGCGGATGGCCCTTCGGCACCACCACCACGTGGTGCCACGAATAGCACGGGAACGTGACGATGTCCGGGAAGCGGTCGAGCGCTTCGGTCGAGATGCCGATATCCGCTTCGCCGTTGATGATCATCTGCGCGATCTGCTGCGGACTGCCCTGGCGCAGCGCCAGATGGACCTTCGGAAACACCTCGGTGAACTGGCGGATCACCTTGGGCAAGGCGTAGCGCGCCTGCGTGTGGGTGGTGGCCACCACGAGGTGACCACTGTCCTGGTCCGCATACTGGCGTGCGACGCGGCGCAGGTTTTCCGCGTCGAGCAGCATCCGTTCGATCAACTGATGCACCGCCTTGCCCGGCTCGGTCAAGCCGGTGAGACGCTTGCCGCGACGGATGAAGATATCGACGCCGAGTTCGTCCTCGAGGTCCTTGATCTGTTTGGACACGCCCGACTGCGACGTGTACAGCACGTTCGCGACTTCGGTCAGGTTCATGTTCTGGCGCACGGCCTCGCGCACAAAGCGTAGTTGCTGAAAGTTCATCTGTATGTCTCCGGTTCAGCCAGACTCAAGTTATGCAATATAGGTTAACCGGGCTGTTTCAATGCGCCGGAAAGACGCGCAACGCGCGCGGCACCGCCGTCACGCCGTCGCCGACCGCCAGTTGCAGCGCCCGCCACGCTTCGCGATCCAGTTCCGCTTCGAGTACGTTGCCTTCGCGCCCGGCGAGTTCGACGCGCACCGAACCGCCCAGCGTCACGACACGCCGCACATCGACCACGATGCCGTCGCGATGACCCGAGGCTTGCGGATACAGTTGCAGGTCATGCGGACGCACATACGCGAACGCCGGGCCTTCGAAACCGGCCGTCGCCACCACCGGCAACGCGGCGCCGTCCACCACGAAACCGTGTTGATCCACCTTGCCGTGCAGCCGGTTGGCCGCGCCGAGAAACTCGTAGACAAACGAGGTCTGCGGATGATCGTACACGTCCTGCGGACTGCCCACCTGCTCCACATGGCCGCGATTCAATACGACGATGCGGTCGGCCACCTCGAGCGCTTCTTCCTGGTCGTGCGTCACGAAGATCGTCGAAATATGCAGATCGTCGTGCAGGCGGCGCAACCAGCTGCGCAGTTCCTTGCGGACCTTCGCGTCCAGCGCGCCGAACGGTTCGTCCAGCAGCAACACCTTGGGCTCGACGGCGAGCGCACGCGCCAATGCAATCCGCTGCCGCTGCCCGCCCGACAGTTCCGACGGATAGCGTTGCGCCAGCCAGTCCAGTTGCACGAGCTTCAGCAACTCATGCACCTTCTCGCGGATCACCGCCTCCGACGGCCGCTCCTTGCGCGGTTTCACACGCAGGCCGAAGGCGACGTTCTCGAACACGGTCATATGACGGAACAGCGCGTAATGCTGAAACACGAAACCGACCTGGCGTTCGCGTGCGCCCACCGTCGCGACATCCTGTCCTTGTAACACGACCTGACCCGAGTCCGCATATTCGAGGCCGGCAATCACGCGCAACAGCGTGGTCTTGCCACAACCCGACGGTCCGAGCAGCGCCACCAGTTCGCCCGGCGGAAAGTCGAGCGAGACGTTATCGAGCGCGGTGAAATCGCCGAAGCGCTTTTGCAGGTTACGAACGGTGATGCCCATTGATTACGCTCCAGTCGGCTGCGAGGTGGCGGGACCGGCATGCGCGGGCACGTCGCGCGCAGCCGCCAGTTCCGCGGACAGATGACGCTCGGCAAGCAGCTTGAGGCCGAGCGTCACGAGCGCGAGCAGCGCAAGCAACGAGGCCACGGCAAACGCCGCCGAGAAGTTGTATTCGTTGTAGAGGATTTCGACATGCAGCGGGATCGTGTCCGTCTGGCCGCGAATATGGCCCGAGACTACCGAGACCGCGCCGAACTCGCCCATTGCCCGCGCGTTGCACAGGATCACGCCGTACAGCAGGCCCCACTTGACGTTCGGCAAGGTGACGCGGCGGAACGTCTGCCAGCCGGATGCGCCGAGCACGTGAGCGGCTTCCTCTTCATCGTTACCCTGGGCCTGCATCAGCGGAATCAGCTCACGCGCGACGAACGGGAACGTCACGAAGATCGTCGCGAGCACGATGCCCGGCACCGCGAAGATGATCTGCACGTTGTGATCCTGCAGCCACGGGCCGAACCAGCCTTGCGCGCCGAACAGCAGCACATAGACGAGACCGGAGACCACCGGCGAGACGGAGAACGGCAGGTCGATCAGCGTGGTCAGCAGCGCCTTGCCCTTGAATTCGAACTTCGCGATGCACCAGGACGCGGCGAGCCCGAACACCAGGTTCAAGGGCACGGCGATCGCGGCGGTCAGCAGCGTCAGCTTGATGGCGGAAACGGCGTCGGGATCGGCAAGCGCTTCGAAATAGAAGCCCACGCCTTTGCTCAGCGCCTGATAGAACACCGCGATGAGCGGCACCACCAGAAACAGCGCGAGAAACAACAGCGCGATCCCCGTCAACACCCAGCGCACGAGGCGTGGTTCGGTGACGGGATCGGCGCGGCGGGCCGCGTTCGAAGCGGCGCGCTGTACAGGCGGCAGCGGCGGCGGCAGCGCAGCGGAATCGTGGCTCATTGCAGACCTCCTGCGGTGCCTGTCGTAACCGTTGCGGCGGTCGCAATGGGCAGCGCCGGCGCGGCCGCGCCGCGGCGCGTGCGACGCTGCAGATACCACTGCAGCGTGTTGATCAAAAGCAGCATCAGGAACGACACCACCAGCATCACGACGGCGAGCGCGGTGGCCCCGGCATAGTCGTACTGTTCGAGCTTGGTGATGATGAGCAGCGAAGTGATCTCCGATTTCATCGGCACGTTGCCGGCAATGAAAATCACCGAGCCGTATTCGCCCAGCGCCCGCGCGAAGGCCAACGCGAAACCGGTCAGCAGCGCCGGCAATACCGCGGGCAACACGACGCGGCGAAACGTCAGCCAGCGCGATGCGCCGAGGCACGCCGCAGCCTCTTCCTGCTCGCGTTCGAATTCTTCCAGCACCGGCTGCACAGTGCGCACCACGAACGGCAAGCCGATAAAGGTCAACGCCACCAGCACGCCGGCCGGCGTAAACGCGATCTTGATGCCGAGCGGCTCGAGAAACTGGCCGATCCAGCCGTTGCCCGCATACACCGCCGCGAGCGAAATGCCCGCCACCGAGGTGGGCAACGCAAACGGCAGATCGACGACGGCGTCCACCAGACGCTTGAACGGAAACTTATAGCGCACCAGCACCCAGGCGACCAGAAAGCCGAACACCGCGTTGATCAGCGCGCCGCCGAGCGCCGAGAAAAACGTCAGCCGGTACGAGGCCAGCACGCGCGGCGAGGCGACCGCGCGCACGAACTGGGCCCAGTCGAGCGAAGCCGTCTTGAGAAAGGTCGCCGCGAGCGGAATCAGCACCACGAGGCTCAGATACGCCACCGTGATGCCGAGCGTCAGGCCGAAGCCGGGTAACGCGCTGGGCTTGCGGAAGGTCAACGTCGTCATGCGGAATGCTCTTTCAGGGTGAAAACCACGGCGGCCACTGTCGGCCCAACACGTCGCCGATACGTGGCCTAAACACGTGAACAAAAGGCACGCCACATGTGGCGTGCCGGATTGCGTCCTGCGGATTGCGCTTTACTGCGGCGAGTAGATCGAATCGAACACGCCGCCATCCGCAAAGTGCGTCTTCTGCGCATTCGCCCAGCCGCCGAACGAGTCGTCCACCGTGTACAGCTTCAGCTTCGGAAACTTCGCGGTCAAAGCCGCCGGCACCTTGTCCGAACGCGGACGGTAGAAGTTCTCCGCGGCGATCTCCTGGCCCTGCTCGCTATACAGGAAGTTCAGATACGCCTCGGCCAGCTTGCGGGTGCCGTGCCTGTCCACCACCTTGTCGACCACCGCCACCGGCGGCTCGGCCAGAATGCTCACCGACGGCACCACGATCTCGAACTTGTCCGGACCGAATTCCTTCAACGACAGGAATGCTTCGTTCTCCCACGCAATCAGCACATCGCCGATACCGCGCTGCACGAAGCTCGTGGTCGCCCCCCGCGCGCCCGAGTCGAGCACGCCGGCGTTCTTATAGAGCTTCGAGACGAAGTCCTTGGCTTTCTGGTCGTTGCCGCCCGGCTGATGCTCGGCGTAGGCCCAGGCCGCCAGATAGTTCCAGCGCGCGCCGCCCGAGGTCTTCGGGTTCGGCGTGACGATCGACACGCCCGGCTTCACCAGGTCGTCCCAGTCCTTGATGTGTTTCGGGTTGCCCTTGCGCACCAGAAACACGATGGTCGAGGTGTACGGCGCCGCGTTGTCCGGCAGGCGCTTTTGCCAGTTCTTGTCGACGATGCCCTTGCTGGCGAGCGCGTCGATGTCGTAAGCGAGTGCGAGCGTGACGACGTCCGCCTGCAGGCCGTCGAGCACCGAGCGCGCCTGCGCGCCCGAGCCGCCGTGCGACTGCTTGAAGGTGACGGTCTCGCCGGTCTGCGCCTTCCATTCCTTGCCGAATGCCTGGTTGACCTGCTGGTACAGCTCGCGTGTCGGGTCATAGGACACGTTGAGCAGCGTCGTGTCCGCTGCAGCCGTCTGGGCCACCAGGCCGAGTGCCGCTGCGGCGCCCAGCGCCAGCACCGTGATGAGTTTCCTGGTCTTGCCTGCGAGCCCCGTGCCCTGATCGATCATCCAGCTTCTCCGCGTCGTGGTTGGTTGGGACTGCGCGTCCCGTGTTCTATGCAGCGAGTGGAGGCCAGTCTATCGAAGGGCTTTCATCATTAAAAATAATGTTTCTTCATTTTTTAATACTCAAAAGTGGTAATGACAGCCAGACGTGGCGTTGCGGCACGAAAACGGCCGTTAAGACGCCCCAAAGCGACGCCACAACGACACCCAGGGACACGAACTTAAAGTAAAGCTTGAATTGCGCCGAATACTGTATAAAAATACAGTCACCTGTCTATCCATACAGTGGCGCCATGACCAAACTCACCGCACGACAGCAAGAAGTTTTCGATCTGATCCGCCGGGCTATCGAACGCACCGGCTTTCCGCCCACCCGCGCGGAGATCGCCGCCGAACTGGGTTTCAGCTCGGCCAACTCGGCGGAGGAGCACCTGCGGGCGCTGGCCCGCAAGGGCGTGATCGAACTCGCGGCGGGCGCTTCGCGCGGCATCCGGCTGCTGCTGGCCGGTAATGACGACGCGCCGCACCAGTTCACGCTGCCGCACGCCAGCATCATGCAGTTGTCGCTGCCCCTGATCGGCCGGGTGGCCGCAGGTAGCCCGATCCTCGCGCAGGAACACATCTCGCAGCATTACGCCTGCGACCCGGCGCTGTTTTCGAGCAAGCCGGACTATCTGCTGAAGGTACGCGGGCTGTCCATGCGGGACGCCGGCATCTTCGACGGCGACCTGCTCGCCGTGCAGAAGAAAAGCGAAGCAAAAGACGGCCAGATCATCGTTGCGCGACTCGGCGACGACGTGACGGTCAAGCGTCTCAAGCGGCGGCCGAACGGTATCGAGCTGATCGCCGAGAACCCCGATTACGACAACATCTTCGTTCAGGCCGGCAGTGCGGAATTCGCATTGGAAGGCATTGCGGTGGGGCTGATCCGCCCCACCGAATTCTGAACCCTGCTGCCCTGAATCAAGCCTGGAGAGACTCATGGAACGCCTTGCCCGCCTGCTGCCCTTCCGCCAGTTCGGTCGCCTGCGCCACTTGCGCAGCCTGGTGCCCTGCGCACCGATCGAGGCATCCAGTGCCACGGCTTCGTTATTCGACGTGGAGGAGCCGCGCACCTCAACCTTGCCGTCGGCGCTGCCGGCCTTCGCACGGGTGTCGCTGAATTCGGGGCTGAATACGGCGGAACCGGCCCGGCGCGCGCCGGTGCGGGTCTACCACGGGCCGTCGCGGCTCATTATGGTCGGCACCGTCGACGCAGTGTGCCGGATGATCGACCGTTGCATCGCCGAAGAACGCGCCGGCTTGCAGAACGCGCTGTTCGAGTAAGGGCGTGCGTGTGGGGGATCGTTTTGCCGCGGTTGCGGTCCACGTTAGATCCCCTCTAACGGAGAATCTCGTCCGATGGCTGTTTCAACACCTGCAAAACGCGGCTTTGTCCGGCCGTTGATCGTTGTTCTGGTTGTGATCGTGATCGTCGCCGTGCTGGGGTATGGCTATGCGTCGCCCTACCTCGCGCTCGATCGTCTGAAGCGCGCGGCCGACGCGCGTGATGCGCAGACCGTCAGCGAGTACGTGGACTATCCGGCGTTACGCGAAAGCCTGAAGGAACAGGTTTCGGGCTTGCTGACGCGTCGGCTCGAAGCGCGGGCGAACGGCAATCCGCTTGCGGCCATTGGGGCAATGATCGGCGTGGCGTTGATTGGTCCGTTAGTGGACGCCTATGCCACGCCGGATGGCGTGGCTGCGCTGCTGAACGGCATGCCGCCACGCGGCGATCTCACCCAACGTCCGCCTGCGCCGCCGGATCTGGCGAGCCATGCGCCCGGCACCGGCGCGGCGGATTCAACGCCGGCGCCTACAGTGCCTGCGCCGGCCGCCACAGCGCCGGCCACAGCAACCACCGCCGCGCCGCCGCAGCCGCCGCAAACCACGGCCGGCTATCGCGGCATCAACGAATTCGCCGTGACGTATCAGCATGGCGTCGGCGACGCGCGCTATGCCGCGATTCTGCGACGCGAAGGGCTATTTTCGTGGAAGCTCGCGGCGGTCGATCTGAACGCCAACTAAACGCCAACTGAACGAATCAGGCCGCAGCGGCCGCTTGCTGCTGCTCCTGCACCGACGAGCACGCCACCAGGATGCTGCACGAAATCCGGTCGAGTAAAGGCGTATTGCCCGCCCCCATCCACCAGCGCGACAGGCCAGTGCGGCAGCGATGGCCGACCACCACGAGATCCACTTGCAGATCGTTGGCGAGGTTGGCGATTTCGTCGATCGGATGGCCGAACGCAAAGTGGCCTTGCGCCGTCACACCGCGCTCGGTGAGCCAGTCCACGCCTTCCTGGAGGATGTCGCGGGCGGTCTTCTCGAAGCTGCCGCAGGCCACGTCGGTCAATAGCCCTGCGCTCTGCGCGATGCTCGAGCGCATGTCCACGACCGACAACAGATGCGTTTCCGCCTTGAGGTCCAGCGCCAGATCGGCGCCGCAACGCAGTGCCTTGCGGCCTTCGCGCGAGCCGTCGTAGCACAGCAGGATTTTCTGGTAGCTCGCCATGTGGTTCTCCCTACCGCGTTGATCGCGGTTCTGTCCTGAATCATGGTGCGCCGCAATTCAGCTTGCAAGGGATGGAAAACGCTAATTAAGCATCAACGCGACACCCGTTGCATGACAGCCGCTTCGCACGTCATGCCGCAGCGCAAGAACCGCACCCCGGCAGTGCACGGATGCCAACAGCAAGGCGCCAATGCCCTAGAATGGGCAGCCTTACCGGCCGTTCACGTCTTTCGGAATCCCTATCGACCCATGTCTGAAGCCGCCATCGAATTCCTGCAAGTCCACAAGCGCTATGCCGGTAAGACCGTCGTCGACGGTCTGTCGTTCCACGTCCGGCGAGGCGAGTGTTTTGGCCTGCTCGGCCCGAACGGCGCCGGCAAGACCACGACGCTGCGTATGCTGCTCGGCATTGCGGCGCCGGACGCCGGCACGATCCGCCTGTGCGGCGAGCCGATTCCGGCGCGCGCCCGGTTCGCGCGGGCGCGTGTCGGCGTGGTGCCGCAGTTCGACAATCTCGATCCGGACTTCACGGTGCGCGAGAACCTGCTGGTGTTCGGCCGCTACTTCGGCCTGAGCGCGGCGCAGGCCCGCGCCATGGTGCCGTCACTGCTCGAATTCGCCCGCCTCGAAAGCAAGGCGGATGCGCGGGTCGGCGAACTGTCCGGCGGCATGAAGCGGCGTTTGACGCTGGCCCGCGCGCTCGTCAACGACCCGGACGTGCTGATCCTCGACGAGCCCACCACCGGGCTCGACCCGCAAGCGCGCCATCTGATCTGGGAGCGGCTGCGCTCGCTGCTCGTGCGCGGCAAAACCATTCTTTTGACCACGCACTTCATGGAAGAAGCGGAGCGGCTCTGTCACCGTCTATGCGTGATCGAGGAAGGACGAAAGATCGCGGAGGGCGCGCCGAATGAACTGATCGCCTCGGAGATCGGCTGCGACGTGATTGAAATCTACGGACCGGATCCGCTCGCCTTGCGCGACGAACTGGCGCCGCTCGCGGAACGCACCGAGATTAGCGGCGAGACGCTGTTCTGCTACGTCACCGACGCGGAACCGGTGCATGCGCGCCTCAAGGAACGCTCGGATCTGCGCTATCTGCACCGGCCAGCCAATCTTGAAGACGTGTTCCTGCGGCTCACGGGCCGCGAAATGCAGGACTAGCGGCGCCACGGCACACCCAACCGCAAGCACAACCACGCATCCACGCCTGAAACCGCACCCCAAACCCAGCCTGCCTCGACACCCACCCGCCATGGACGCACGCACCTACGACACCCCCAGCCAGGCCGCCCCGGCCAGCGAGCCGTTCGCCGCCCTGCCGGCCAATGCCGTCAACTGGATCGCCGTGTGGCGCCGCAATTATCTGGTGTGGCGCAAGCTGGCGCTGGCGTCGATGTTCGGCAACCTCGCCGATCCGATGATCTATCTGTTCGGGCTGGGCTTCGGCATGGGCCTGATGGTCGGGCATGTCGACGGCGTGTCGTATATCGCCTTTCTCGCCGCCGGCACGGTGGCCTCGAGCGTGATGATGTCGGCCAGTTTCGAAGCGATGTATTCGGGGTTTTCGCGCATGCACGTGCAGCGCACGTGGGAAGGCATCATGCACACGCCGCTGACGTTGGGCGATATCGTGCTCGGCGAAGTGATGTGGGCAGGCAGCAAGTCGATGCTGTCCGGCGTGGCCATCATGCTGGTGGCCGGTGCGCTCGGCTATGCAAACTTCCCGTCGATGCTGCTGGCGCTGCCCGTCATCGCGCTGACCGGACTCGCGTTTGCCAGTGTGGCGATGATCGTGACGGCACTCGCGCCGTCGTACGATTTCTTCATGTTCTATCAGACGCTTGTACTCACGCCGATGCTGCTGCTCTCCGGCGTGTTCTTTCCGATCGCGCAGTTGCCGCCCATCGCCCGGCACGTGACGCAGGTGCTGCCGCTCGCGAATGCGGTCGATCTGATCCGGCCGGCAATGCTCGGCCGGCCGCTCGACCACGTAGCGCTGCACGTCGCCGTGCTGGTCGCCTATGTGGTCGTGCCGTTCTGCATCGCGGCCGTGCTGTTCCGCCGCCGGATGATGCGTTAAGGCGCAGCGGGAGCGTGCTCAGTCCTCGTCATCCGTCCAGGGAATATCGACGTCGGAGATGAACGCGACCGTCGCGAACGGGCCGCCTTCCTGACGCCCGACCTTGCCGTCCGCGCGCTGCCATTCGACGCGAAACAGCGTGCCCGGATCGTCGGCAATCAGGCGTACCGTACGCACCTCGTCGGGATCGGACTCTTCCACCGGGCCGTCGAGCGACACCAGCAGTTCCTGTGGCCACAGACCGTCGGCGGGATCGTAGATGCGATCGCCGTCGGGGATCAGCGTGAAGGCTTCCACGCCGATCGTCGCCGAGGCTTCAATGATCATTTTGCCCAGGGCGCGCAGCAGCGCAGTGGCCCGCGCCGAGTTCGCCTGGCGGATCGCGAGGTCCCCGCGCGTCAGCGCCTGTTCAAGTTTCGGATTTGTCTTTTGTTGCGCCATTCGATTTCCTGATTGCAATCGCTCGAGTGTATGCGGCGGCTCGCCTAAACCGGTGTCGCCTGTACCCAACCTGCAAAGGGGCACGCCGCCTGTGATTTTTTTCGGGCTGAATCGTACCACTGGTGGGCATCCCAGCCGCGTCGAACGTGACAGCCGTTCGATCCCGACGCCCCCAGTTCCCCAGTTTAGGTCGTGATTCGACAACTGGCAGCGAGATTTCTCAGGCGAGGCGGTCCAGCTCACAGATGCCGTGCACCGCTTCAGAAGCCGAGCGCGACGGCCAGTCCGCCGCTCACCACCCCGAACAGCACCACCGACACCGCCACCAGCGTCAGGAGACGCGGCCGGAACGAGCGGGCCAGCATTGCCAGCGATGGCACGCTGATCGGCGGCAGGGTCATCAGCAGCGCGCCGGCGGGACCGACGCCCATGCCGAGCGAGAGCATGGCCTGAATGATCGGCACCTCGCCCGCGGTGGGGATCACAAACAGCATGCCGGCGACCGCCAGCGCCACGATCCAGCCAAACTGGTTGCCGATCTCCGGGCCGACGTGCGGAAACAGCCACGCGCGCGCCGCGCCGAGCAGCAGGATCAGCACGATGTATTCGGGAATCAGGCGCGCCGCCATGCGGGCAAACAGACTGAGCCAGCGGACGAACGCGTTGCCGCGCGCCTGCTCCTGCAGTGCAGCAAGCTGCGCCAGTTGCGCGTCGGCGGCCTCCGCCTCCTTAGGGGTGACGAGCCGGTTCACCAGGTAGCCCAGACCGAACACCATCAGCACGCCCAGCACGAGGCGCAGTGCTGCCCAGTTCCAGCCGAGCACGAAACCCATAAATACGAGCGTGGCCGGATTGAGCACCGAGTTGCCGAGCCAGAAGGCAATCGCCCCGCCCGGCGAGGCCTGCCGCTGCCGCAAGCCGACCACCACCGGCGCCGCGCAGCAGGTGCACATCATGCCGGGAATCGCCAGCAGGCCGCCGGCCGCGACGCTGCCGAAGCTGGTCTTGCCGAGCACCCGGGCGATCCATTGCACGGGCAACAGGACCTGTACGGCCGAACCGAGCACGAGACCCAGCACCATTGCCTGCCAGATCGCCTTGCCGTAGGCCAGCGCATAACCGAGCGCGGCCGCCAGCGACGGGGCGGGCGGGCTCGCGTCGGTCCCCATCAGGATCGACTTGCCGATCGAATGCGTCTCAGCGGCCGTGAAGGCGCGGTGGTAGTACGGAAACCACTTCACATAAAAAAGGCCGGCGACGGCGACCAGCAGAAAGATCAGCCATCCGGCTGCGGGTTGAGTCTGGCGTGTGGTGTTCATCGTTATGATCTTTTGGAGTTTGAAACTCGGACTTCGGGGCAGGAGGCGTCTACCGGCCCCTCTGCCTGCGCAAGACTCGCCAGCAGCGCCGCGGCCTGCTCGACGCTGTCGGCCGCGTTTGGCCTGAAACTGAAACGCAGCGCCTCGCCCAGGCGGCTGAAATGCTGCCGGCTGCTGCGCTGATACGCGGGATCGTAGTGCCGCTCGATCAGTTCGCCGAACAGTTCGGCACGCGCCGCCGCGGCGTCTGCTTCGTGCACGCCGTCTGGGCCAGGCGCACTGCTGCCTGCGTCGATCAACTGCTGCCAATGCTTTACCTGTTCGCGGCTATGCAGTCCGATCAAACGCTCGAGCTGATGCTTGAACGAATCCGGCTGGTCGAACAGATGCGCATAGTCCTGCAGCAAAAACGTGATGCGCTCGGCGTGCGTGGCTTCGACTTCCACACAGGCGCCGCCGTGAAAACGCTCGAGCAGCGTCTGCGGCAACGTGATCGCGCCGATGCGCCGGCTCTCCGCTTCGACGAACACCGGACGCCGCACGTCGAAGTGCGACAACGCGCCGATCAGCGCCGTATCGAAGGCTTTTTGCGCCGGTTGCGGCTGATCCGGCAACGCGCCGAGCAGCGAGCCTCGATGGCAGGCCAGCGCCTCCAGATCGAGCACCTGGGCGCCCGCCTCGCGCAACGCCTGCAAGAGCCGGGTCTTGCCGCTCCCGGTATGGCCGATCAGCGCGACATAGTCGAACTGGCCCGGCAAACTCGCGAGCGCGGTGACCACAGAGCCCCGGTAAGCCTTGTAGCCGCCGTCGAGCTGACGCGCCTGCCAGCCGATCAGGTTGAGCCACGTCGTCATCGAACCGGAGCGCTTGCCGCCGCGCCAGCAATAGATCAGCGGACGCCAGTTGCGCGGACGCCCGGCGAAGGTGGTCTCGAGGTGCTGCGCGATATTGCGCGCCACCATCGCCGCGCCGACCCGCGTCGCCTCGAAGGGTGACACCTGTTTGTACATGGTGCCGACGATCACACGCTCCTCGTTGCTCAGCACCGGCGCGTTGATCGCACCGGGAATGTGATCTTCGGCAAACTCGAGCGGCGTGCGCACGTCGACGATCTCGTCGAAGCGCGTCAGTTGATCGAGGGACACCAGCAGGTTTTTCAAGGGGACGACGCACGAAGAAAGGCTGCTTTCGAATGAAATAGCCGGAATGAACGGAACGGTGACAGCGGTTAAGCCGAATTATGGCATGGGGTAGCGTCACTTCGGCTGCGGCGCCCGGATCGCAGCAATCAGGAAATCGCGAAACGCCCGCACCGAAGCCGGCAGTTCGCGCCCGGCCATGGTCTGCACCTGAATGCTGCGCTGGCGCATCTGCGGATGACTGAGCGCGATCACCACGAAGCCGTCGGCGGCGTAACGATCGCGCACCGACAGCAGCCCCGTGAACATGATCGCGCCGGATTGCTGTGCGTAGCGGTACATCGCGCCGCTGTTGTTGCTGGTCAGGTCCGGTTCGAGCAGCAGTCCTTCGAGCGCGCAGGTAATGTCGATCAATTGCCGGATGGTCGTGCCCGCTTCCGGCAGCACCAGCGGATAGCGCTGCAGATCGGCCAGCGAAACCTTGGCGCGCGCCGCGAGCGGATGATCGGCCCGCATCAGCGCGAACACCGGAGCCCGCTCCGTGTGCTCGACCTTGACGCCCTTTTCAGGTGCGAGGCTGAAGGTCAGGGCAAGGTCGGCGTCGCCGTCGCGCACCCGCCGCGTCGCTTCGCCGGGCGTCAGGACCGCGAGGTTGAAGTCGATCCCTGGGTGTTTGAGGCGGAAGCCGGCCATCGCGGTCGGCAGGAAGTCCGAGGCAAACCCTTCGGAGCTGACGATCTTGAGCATGCTGCCGTGCAAGGCATCGAGCCCACCGATCTCCTTCATCACATGTTCGGCTTCCAGCAGGCTGCGCTGCGCGTAGGCGAGCAGGCGCTCGCCCGCTTCGGACAGCGCCATGCCGCGCGGCCGCCGTTCGAACAGCGGCGCGCCGATCTCCGACTCGAGCCGCGCGACCTGCCGGCTGATCGCCGAGACCGCCACGTGCAGGCGCACCGACGCCTCGCTGATCGAACCGGTGCGCGCCACCTCGACGAAATAGCGCAAGGCAATGCCATGCAGGGAAAGGGCCATGGAACGGGATCTCGCAAAGGTCGTTCGAGCTTTGCCTTTTCGGCAACGCAAGCTTCGAAATACGATCATTGTGACAAAAAAAACGGCCTCCTAGAATCGATCTCAAGTCACCCTTCCTCTACCGCCCCATCCCGGAGACCACCTTGACCCGCAATCAGGCCATTGAGCACGCGACACATCACTTCGAGTCGGGTGCCTTTCTCACCGACCTCAACCGCCGCGTCGGCTTTCGCACCGAGAGCCAGGACGCGGGCCGCGCCGCCACCCTGCTCGCCTACCTGACCGATGAGATCGTCCCGGAGGCCGGGCGGCTCGGCTTCGAGACGCGCATCGTCGACAACCCGGTAGCGGGCGCCGGTCCTCTCCTGATCGCCACGCGGCATGAAAACGACGACCTGCCGACCGTGCTGATCTACGGCCACGGCGACGTGGTGCGCGGCTACGACAACCAGTGGCGCGAAGCACTGTCGCCGTGGGAAGTGAAAATCGAAGGCGAGCGCTGGTACGGCCGCGGCACCGCCGACAACAAGGGGCAGCACAGCATCAATCTCGCGGCGCTCGCCAGCGTGCTCGCCACACGGGGCGGCACACTCGGTTTCAATGCCAAGCTGCTGATCGAAATGGGCGAGGAGACCGGCTCGCCGGGACTCGACGCAATCTGTCATACGTATCGGGACGCGCTCGCCGCCGACGTGTTGATCGCCTCCGACGGACCGCGTCTTGCCGCACGGCGTCCCACCGTGTTTCTCGGCTCGCGCGGCTCGGTGAATTTCCAGCTCGCCCTGAACCTGCGCGACGGCGCGCATCACTCGGGCAACTGGGGCGGCCTGCTGCGCAATCCGGCCACCGTGCTCGCCAATGCGCTGGCGAGCCTCGTCGACGCGCGCGGCGTGATCGCCGTCGCCGGCCTGCGCCCGCCGGCGATTCCCGAGGCGGTGCGCCGGGCGCTCGCCGATATCACAGTCGGCGGCGGCCCGGGCGACCCCGCCGTCGACGACAACTGGGGCGAGCCCGGTCTCACGCCGGCAGAGCGCGTGTTCGGCTGGAACAGCTTCGAAGTGCTGGCCTTCAAGGCGGGCAACCCCGAGAACCCGGTCAATGCGATTCCTGCGTCCGCCTTCGCGCACTGCCAGTTGCGCTTCGTGGTGGGCACCGACTGGCAGCATCTCGCCCAGCACCTGCGCACCCATCTGGACGCGCACGGCTTCACGATGGTCGAGTTGACGGTCGAGCGCGGCGCGCCGGCGACGCGTCTCGATCCCGAGGACCCGTGGGTCACGTGGGCGATCGCGTCGCTCGAGCAGACCACCGGTAGAAAGACAGCAGTCCTGCCGAACCTCGGCGGCACGCTGCCGAACGAAGTGTTCGCCGACACGCTCGGCCTGCCGACCATCTGGGTGCCGCATTCGTATCCGGCCTGCTCGCAGCATGCGCCGAACGAACATCTGCTCGGACCCGTCGTTCGTGAAGGACTGCAGATCATGGCGGGGCTCTTCTGGGACCTCGGCGAGAACCCACCCAAAGCGCTTGCCGCCGGCGCCTGACGCGCGGTTGCTGGTCGCCTGAAAACCGCCGCGTCGCCGGCGGTCCACCCCATGCCGTCACGAGAGCCGATCACGATGAGCACGCCCGCCCTGCAAGCTAACGCCCTGCGCCCCTCTGCCGCCAAGGTCCACCGCATCATCCTCGCGGCGTCGATCGGCAACGCGCTCGAATGGTTCGATCTGGTGGTCTACGGTTTCTTTGCGGTGACGATCGCCAAGCTGTTCTTTCCGGCGCGCACCGAATCGATCTCGCTGATGCTCACGCTCGGCACCTTCGGCATCTCGTACCTCGTGCGGCCGCTGGGCGGCTTCGTACTCGGCTCGCTGGCCGATCGCGCCGGACGCAAGGCGTCGCTGCTGCTGTCCATCGGTCTGATGATGATCGGCACCCTGACGATCGCGATCATGCCGGCCTATGCCTCGATCGGCGTGTGGGCGCCGGTCGGCATTTTGCTGTCGCGTCTGCTGCAGGGCTTTTCCGCCGGCGGCGAGTTCGGCTGCTCGACCGCCTTTCTGGTCGAACACGCGCCCGAGCGGCGCGGCTTCATGGGCAGTTGGCAATTCGCGAGCCAGGGACTCGCGACGCTGCTCGCCTCCGGCTTCGGCGCCTTGCTGACGAGCCAGCTTTCGATGGCGCAGCTCGAAGCATGGGGCTGGCGCATCCCGTTCCTGTTCGGCCTCGCGATCGGGCCGGTCGGTTTCTATATCCGCAAATACGTCGACGAAGGCGCGGAGTTCGACAAGGAAGAAAAGACCCACACGCCAGTGCGCGATCTGTTCGTGACGCAAAAGATGCGCATGCTGCTGGCGGTGGGCGCGCTCGTCATTTCGACGGCGGCCAACTACATGATCCTGTACATGCCGACCTATGCGATCAAGCAGTTGCATCTGCCTGCCGCGACGGGCTTTGCCGCGACGCTCGCGACCGGTCTCGTGCTGACCGTGCTCACGCCCTTCGTCGGACACTGGTCCGATACCGCGGGGCGCGTGCGAATCATGGCGGTTGCGGCGCTGCTGATGCTGGCGACGGTGTATCCGACTTTCGTGTACATGAACGTGCACCCGTCGTTTGCGACGATGCTGGTGGCGATGATCTGGATCGGCGCGTTAAAGGCCGCGTATTTCGGTGCGCTACCGGCGTTGATGTCGGAGATCTTTCCGACCCGCACCCGGGCGACGGGACTCGCCGTCAGCTACAACATCGGCGTCACGGTGTTCGGCGGCTTCGCGCCGCTCATCATCACGTGGTTGATCGCCGCGAGCGGCAATAAGCTCGCGCCGGGTTTCTATCTGATGTTTTGCGCGGTGCTGAGTCTCATCGCGCTGTACGCGGTGCGAGTGAAACTCGCGATTCGCTGAGCGCGAGCCCGGTGCATACGCAACCGGGCCCGTCTGTCTCCGCCGAGACTTACGGCGCGGGATTCGGCTGCTGTTCGTGCAAGGCGTCGATTTCCGCCAGCACTTCGGGCGACAACTTCACGTCCACGCTGGCGATGTTCTCCTTCAACTGCGCCAGCGAGGTTGCGCCGATCAGGTTGCTCGTCACGAACGGCCGGCTATTGACGAACGCCAGCGCGAATTGCGCGGGCGACAACCCATGCCGCTTCGCGAGTTCGACATAGCGGCTGGTCGCCTGCACCGCATGCGGCTTGCTGTAGCGCTGGAAGCGTTCGAACAGCGTGATGCGGGCGCCCTCGGGACGCGCGCCGCCCTCGTACTTGCCCGAGAGCCAGCCGAAAGCGAGCGGCGAGTACGCGAGCAGACCGATGCCGTCGCGATGGCTGTATTCCGACAGCCCCACTTCGAAGGTCCGGTTCAGCAAGCTGTACGGATTCTGGATGCTGACGATGCGCGGCAAGCCAAGCTTCTCCGCCGCGCGCAGGAACTGCGCGACACCCCAGGGCGTTTCGTTCGACACGCCGATATGGCGAATCTTGCCTTCCTTCACGAACCCGGCAAGCACCGACAGCGTTTCTTCGATCGGCACCGTATACGTATCCTCGACCCACGGATAGTTGCTGCGGCCGAACGTCATGGTGCTGCGATCGGGCCAGTGCAACTGGTACAGATCGACGTACTCGGTTTGCAGGCGCTTGAGACTGTCGTTGAGCGCCTCGGTGAGGTTCTTGCGGTCGAACTGATTGCCCTCGCCGCGAATATGGCGCGGGTTATGCGGTTGGCGCGCCGGCCCCGCGATCTTGGTGGCGAGCACGATTTTCTCGCGCGCGCTGCGATGCTGTGCGAGCCACGTGCCGATGCAGCGTTCGGTGGCGCCCTGCGTCTCGGGACGCGGCGGCACCGGATACATCTCGGCGGCGTCGATCAGCGTGACGCCATGATCGAGCGCATAGTCGATCTGCTCATGCGCTTCGCGTTCGGTGTTCTGCTCGCCCCAGGTCATCGTCCCGAGACCGATCAGGCTGACCTCGACGTCGCTGTTGCCTAGTCTGCGGTATTCCATCGCACTGTTCCCTGTTGTTTGTGTGAACGAAAGACGTCGAAGTTACCACGGCGGCGCAATGCCTGCAGCGCAGCTAAAATGCGGCTACCCCGCCGAGTTCGGCACAGCTCCATTCAACCCTCAAGCGATGAATCCGGAAAAACTTGAATTGCTGGTCACCCGCGTGATGCCCTATGGAAAATATAAAGGCCGCCTGATCGCGGATTTACCGGGACACTACCTCAACTGGTTTGCGAGCCAAGGTTTTCCACCCGGCGAAATCGGCCAATTGCTGGCGCTCATGCACGAGATCGATCACAACGGACTGAAATCGTTAATCGAACCGCTACGAAAACGTTAAACAGGAGGGCGAAGAACAGATAAGCCCGCGGCAAGCGGGTTCAGGCTTTCAGTTTTCCAAAATCGGTCGACAATCGCATCACTAAATCAATACAAAGTGAAAGCTGTCGAACGGGTTATTTCTCGTGTAAAAAAATCTAACTTTTTGTCGCTTGACCGGTGTGAGTCCATCGGTTGTAATCGGCAGCACTTGATCTGCTTCTCTCTGTTTCGCTCCGCTGATCTCGTATGCCTCTATGAACAATCCCAGTCTCATTCATCTGCTCGAATACATCGGTCACGACATGTCGCCCGTCTGGGCTGTCATCGCGTTCTTCGTGTTCGGCTATGTTATCGTGGGCCTGCCGCTGCACTTCCGCCAGGGGCCCGCCTCGCGCGACGTCTGGGGTACGGCCGCCGGCGTGACAATGGCCGCCGTGTATGCCGCTTTCCTTGTGTGCGTGTATCCGCTGTTGCAACATTCGCTGCATCTGCTGCCGCCCATCAGCATGACTCACTGAACGCCGCCGCGAGCGCGGCAAACGCCTCGCTCGCCGCACTCCGGTAAGCCCCGCTGCGCCGCAGAAGTACCGCCGTGCGGCGCGGCAACGCGGGTTTCAACGCGACCGGATGCAAGCCCTCGTGCTCGCGCGCGATCGCATCGGGCAACACGGTGGCGAGCTGTCCGCGCCGCACGATCTCCACCACCGCACTGAGCGAATTCACCTCGATCGCCACGCGCGGCGCGATGCGCTGTTGCCGGCAGTACAGATCGATGTAGCGACGCGTCGCAAACTCTCCGCTCAACAGCACCAATGACTCCCGCTCCATGTCCCGCACCGCCAATGGCGCCGTCTGCGCCGCGCAGCGATGGGCCGCGCCGACTACGAGGCTAAGCGTCTCGACGAACAGCACCTCGCTTTCGATATCCGGCGAACGGATCTCGTCGAAAGCAATGCCGATGTCGAGCAGGTCGGCGGCCAGCGCCGCTTCGATGCGGTCCTGGGTGGTCTCCTCGAGATTCACCGTGACGCCCGGATAGCGTTCGTTGAAACGCGCCAGCAACGGGCCGATCAGATACGCCGTAAACGTGGGCGTGACGGCCAGCCGCAGCGTGCCGCGGCTCAGGTCCTGCACGTCGTCGATCGCGCGCCGGCCGGCATCGAGATCCTGCAACGCGCGCCGGGCGTGGCGCAGATACGCCTCGCCCGCATCGGTGACGCGCACCGTGCGGCCCGAACGGTCGAGCAGTTGCACGTGCAGCAGGTCCTCGAGCTGCCGGATCTGCTGCGACAGCGTGGGCTGCGAGACGTGCAGCGCCTCGGCCGCGCGCGTGAAGTTCTGGTGTTCCGCGACCGCCTGCAGATAGCGGATATGGCGTAGCAGCATAAAGACCCAACTATAGGTATGGCTTATTGGATCCATCATAATCCGGTCTTGGACCCTATAGCTAAACAGGTTCATCCTTTCGTTATCGCTGTGTGCCCGGAGAGACGCTCATGCAGAACATCATCAATGGCTTTCTGAAGTTTCAGCGGGAAGTCTTCCCCGCCCACTCTGCGCTGTTCAAGCGCCTCGCCAACAGCCAGAACCCCGGCGTGCTGTTCGTCACCTGCTCGGACAGCCGCGTGGTGCCGGAACTGCTGACGCAACACGAACCCGGCGACATGTTCGTGATCCGCAACGCCGGCAATATCGTGCCGTCCTATGGACCGGAACCGGGCGGCGTCTCGGCGACCGTCGAATATGCGGTCGCGGTGCTGGGCGTCACGGATATCGTCATCTGCGGGCATTCGGACTGCGGCGCGATGACGGCCATCTCGACCTGCATGTGCCTCGATCATCTGCCCGCGGTGGCGGCGTGGCTGCGGCACGCCGATTCGGCCAAGGCCGTGAACGCCGCCCGCCAGCATGCCTCGCCGCAGGCACGGCTCAATGCGCTGGTGCGCGACAACGTCGAAGCGCAGCTCGCCAACATCAAGACGCATCCGTCGGTGGCGGTGGCCCTCTCGCAGGGCAAGCTGAACCTGCACGGCTGGGTCTACGACATCGAAAACGGCGCCGTCGACGCCATCGACGGCAGCGCGACCCCGCCGCGTTTCGTTTCGCTGGCGGCACATCCGGATGCGTGCGCGCTGCGGACCCATGTCGACAAGCCGGCCGGCGGCGCTCAGGTGACTCAGGACACGTAGAGCACGCGGACCGGCTAGCACGACCGCAACGTTGGACACCCGTTTGGACACCCTTCCACGCAACCCACGAAAGGACTCACCATGCAAAGCCAAGTAAGCCAGGCTGCCCGCCTGCAACTGACCGACGCCATCATCGACGCGAAGCTGCGCAACAACCTGTCCTGGGAGGCGCTCGCCGAGGGCACCGGCCTGAGCCTCGCCTACGTGACCGCGGCCCTGCTCGGGCAACATGCGCTGCCTGCCGAGGCAGCCGAACGGGTCGGCAAGCGGCTCGAGCTCGACGCCGACGCGATCCGTCTGTTGCAGGCCGTGCCGATGCGCGGCAGCCTCGCCGAGCCGGTGCCGACCGATCCGACCGTCTACCGTTTCTACGAGATCGTGCAGGTCTACGGCACGACGCTGAAAGCGCTCGTGCACGAGCAGTTCGGCGACGGCATCATCAGCGCGGTCAACTTCAAGCTGGACATCAAGAAGGTGGACGATCCCGAGGGCGGCTCGCGGGCGGTTATCACGCTCGACGGCAAGTTCCTGCCTTACAAGCCGTTCTAACCCGCGACGGCCTGCGTCTCTATCTTTGTCTGTACATGGCCGCCGACGCGGCCATGGCATTGCCTCCGACCTCTCTGGTCACCTCCCCTCGCCGTCCCCGCCGGGCGCGCCGCTCCGTACAAACCCGAAGTTGAGTCAGGCTCATACCTGAGATCAAAAAACATCAATTCTTCGGCAACGGCAACGAACAGCACAATCACGCTACACCGTCGATTGCGCAGCGTATTTCGATCGCGCGGCCACGATCAACTAGAAAAACATTCAGACAATATTTGGAGACAGTCATGCAATTCAGACACCTTCGCGCGGCATGCCTGAGCGTCGCCTTACTCGTAACCGGCACGGCCCACGCGGCCGACACCTGGTGCGGCGCGGGCAAGACCGTGCACTTCGCCGGCATCACGTGGGAGAGCGGTGCGTTCGCCACCGAAGTGCTGCGGCAGATTCTGGAGAAAGGCTACGGCTGCAAGACCGACGAGGTGCCAGGCAGCACCGCCGCCACCGAAACCGCGCTCGCGCACAACGACGTGCAGGTCTGGGCCGAACAATGGACCGGCCGCAGCGAGATCACCGCTAAGGCCGTGGCTGCGGGTAACGTCAAGCTGGTCGGCGATACGCTGCCGGGCGGCACCAAGGAAGGCTGGTTCGTGCCGGACTACGTCGTCAAGGGCGACCCCTCGCGCGGTATCAAGCCGTCGGCGCCGGGCCTTGTGGCCGTGAGCGATCTGCCGAAGTACAAGGATGTCTTCACGGACGACGAGGAACCCGGCAAGGGCCGCTTTCTCAACTGCCCGAGCGGCTGGGATTGCGAACGCGTCAACACGCGTCTCCTGAAGGTACTCAAGCTCGACGATTCGTACACGAACTTCCGCCCCGGCACGGGCGCCGCGCTCGATGCGGCGATTGCGTCGGCTTATACGCGCGGCAAACCGATCCTGTTCTACTACTGGGGCCCGGCTGCGCTGATGGCCAAGTACAAGCTCACCGAACTGAAGATGCCGCCGTACAACGCCGATTGCTGGAAGACGCTGCGTGACGAGAGCAGCACGTCGCAGTGCGCGTCGTCATACATGGTCTCGCATGTGACGGTGGGCGTCTCGACGCCCTTCTACAACGACGATCCGCAGTTGATGGAACTGTTCACCAAGGTCAAGTTCCCGATGGACTTCCTGAACGAAACCATCCTCGACATGAGCGTGAAGAAGGTCGACGGCAGCACCATGGCTACGCAATTCCTGCGCACGCATCCGGAGATGTGGAAGCAGTGGGTGCCCGCCGACGTCGCGTCGAAGATCCAGGCCTCGCTCGCAGGCGCCTGATCTGCGACGACGTCGCGACGCTTTGGGCTTGGGCTGAACGGATGGCGTTTGACGCCGTCCGTTCAGGCGCATCGGAGGTTTGATCATGCATTCGTTTTTCCTGCACCTGTCGATTGCCGACTGGGTCAACGACGCGGTCCAGTCGTTCGTCACCCAGTACGGCGACAGCTTTCATAACTTCAGCATCGCGCTGCTGCGCTATCTGCTGGTGCCGCTCGAAGGCGCGCTGCGTGCGACGCCGCCGTGGCTGATCCTGCTTGTGGTAGGTGCGATTACGTGGAATGCGACGCGGCGGCTCGGTATCGCCGGCTTCTTCGTCCTGCTGCTTTACGCGATCGGCTGCTTCGGCCTGTGGGACAAGCTGATGGAGACGCTCGCGCTGATGCTGGTGGCCACCGTGCTCTCCGTCGCGCTCGGCGTGCCGCTCGGCATCTTCACCTCGCGCAGCGCATGGCTGCGGCGCATCCTGCTGCCGGTACTCGACATCATGCAGACGCTGCCGAGCTTCGTGTACCTGATCCCCGTGCTGATGCTGTTCGGCCTCGGCAAGGTGCCCGCGATTCTCGCCACCATCATCTATGCGCTGCCGCCGCTGATCCGTCTGACCGATCTCGGCATCCGTCATGTGGATGCAGACGTGGTCGAAGCCGCGCGCGCATTCGGCACGACGCGCTGGCAGTTGCTGGTCAACGTGCAGTTGCCGCTCGCGCGCCCCAGCATCATGGCCGGCATCAACCAGACCACGATGATGGCGCTGTCGATGGTGGTGATCGCCTCGATGATCGGCGCACGTGGGCTCGGTGAGGATGTGCTGGCGGGGATTCAGACGCTCGATGTCGGCAAGGGCACGCAGGCGGGCATTGCGATCGTGATCCTGGCGATTGTGATCGACCGGATCAGCCAGGGGTATGGGCAGGATCGTCGTACGCGGCGTCTGCTGGCGTTGCGCAGGAAGGCGAAAGCGGTGTCGCGCGTGCCGTACAAGGTCGCGGCTACCGAAGCCGGGGCGGATGAGGCCAACGGCGAGGCTCACGCCGCTCAGGGCGGGCTTGAAACCCGTGCGGCGAAGTAGTCACCTGGAAAGCTGAAAAGTGTGCGAGAAAGCGCTCAGGAGAATGACATGGCAGCGATAGAAGTCAGACACGTCTACAAGCTGTTCGGCCCCGAGACCGGGCATGCACGCGTGCTCGACCTGCTCAAAAGCGGCAAGGGCAAGGCCGACGTGCTCGCGCAAACCGGCTGCAACGTCGGACTGAACGACGTGAGCCTGAACATCGGTTCGGGCGAGATTTACGTGATCATGGGCCTCTCGGGCTCCGGCAAGTCCACGCTCGTGCGCCACTTCAACCGGCTGATCGAGCCGACCGCGGGCGAAATCGTGATCGACGGTTCGGACGTCATCAGGCTGAACCCGCAGGGCCTGCGCGAACTGCGCCGCTACAAGGTCAGCATGGTGTTCCAGAACTTCGGACTGCTGCCGCACCAGACCGTGCTCGACAACACCGCGTATGCGCTGCGCACGCGCGGCGAAGGCAAGGCCGAAGCGAACGAGAAGGCGCGCACGTGGCTCGGCAAGGTGGGTCTGAACGGCTACGGCGAGCACTATCCGGACGAGCTGTCCGGCGGCATGCGCCAGCGCGTGGGCCTCGCCCGCGCGCTCGCCGCCGATACCGACGTGCTGCTGATGGACGAAGCGTTTTCCGCGCTCGATCCGCTGATCCGCACGGAAATGCAGGATCAGTTGCTGCAGTTGCAGGCGACGCTGAACAAGACCATCGTGTTCATCACGCACGATCTGGATGAGGCGCTGCGCATCGGCAACCGCATCGCGATCCTGAGAGACGGGACGCTGGTGCAGGAAGGCACGCCGGACGAGATTCTCACGCGTCCCGCCGACGATTATGTGCGGCGTTTCGTGGAGCGGCGCGCGGGCGTGCATTGAAGCGAGCGCTGCCACCCAAGGGCGCGCCAGCACACTCCACGACGCGGACGGTCGCACCGCAGGACCCGCGCGGCGAGCAACGCGCGCATGTGCGCCCGTGCGCCCTCACCGCGACCCAGTCCTCCTACCAGCCCGCCGCCTTCGGCAAATGCCAGCCGAACACGACGGCCATCATCCGCAACGCGAAGCACGCCACCCCGCCCACCACCGCGGCCCAGCCGGGCGGCACGCCGGCGCGGCGCGCGACGATCACCACCAACGCGCCAAAAAAGGCCGCCGTCGCGTAGATATCGGCGCGTAGCACCAGCGGCACGCGCGCCAGCAGAATGTCGCGGATCACCCCGCCGCCGACCCCGGTCACCGTCCCCATCAGCATCGCGACAAACGGACGGATCTCGAAGAGAAGCGCTTTCTCCACGCCGGCCACGGCGAAGAGCGCAAGACCCGCGGCATCGACCACCGTGACCAGCAGGTCCGGAACCGGCTGGGCCAGCGAGTGAAACAGGAAGGTCAGCAGGCCCGCTGCGAACGTCAGGGCGGGATAACGCCAGTCGCGGATCGCGCTCGGCGGCGTGGCGCCCAGCAGCAGGTCGCGAATCACGCCGCCGCCGAGCGCGGCGACGAACGATACGACCATCACCCCTAGCAGATCGAGCCCGCCGCGCATCGCGCTGACCGCCCCTTCGACCGCGAAGACGAACGTGCCGGCCATATCGGCCGCCCAGATGACGGCCTCGACGTTTGGCCTGGTTTTGCTGATGGACAGTGTTGGCATCGGCCCGTTACCTCTCCCCTCGTTTGAGTTGTCGAAAGGTATAGCGGAAACGGGACGAAGGGGGAAACTTTTTGTGCGGGCGTAGAAGGCCGGCAGCAGCGCCTGACGTCCTCGCGCAACCTAGTTGCGAGGACGCGCGCGCAACGCCCGTTGCATGGGCTTATCCAGCAGCCCGCTTGCGTTCAGCCTCCAGCAACGCCGGACCCAGCCCGTCGTACAGCGGCTGAATCAGCTCCGCAGCCGGGCGCCAGCGTTCCAGCGACGTGCGAAACAGCGGCTTGCGCACCTGCGATGCGCTGGCGGTATTGACCTGGCGTTCGGTCTGATGGAAGGCGAGACAGCGCTCGTCCCAGTCGAGCCCGCAGTGCGCCAGCATGCGGCGAACGTTGCCCTCGAGATCGTCGACGAGGTCTTCGTACTGCACCTCGATCATCACGCCTTCGGGCAGCGCCTCGCGCCAGTGCGTCATCAACGCATCGTACGCACGGTAATAGCGGCCCAGTTCGCCGAGGTCGTAGCCGAACGGGACGTCCTGGAAAATCCGCGAAAAAATCGACAGGCAGATTTCCACCGGCGAGCGTCGGCTATGGATAAAGCGCGCATTCGGCAACGCAAGGTGGATCAGGCCGACGTTGATGAAGTTGAACGGATACTTGTCGGTAATGCGCAGGTAGCGCGCCGCATCCGGCACCTCGATGCCGATCCGGCGCACGTAGTCGGCGCCGAGCGGGGCCAGTTGCGCCGCGGTGGCGTGATGCATCGCATCGAAGTTGAGCTTGCTCTGGTCGGCCTCGCTGCGCGCGAGGGCCGCCACCAACGCCTTGCCGAAATCCGGCCGCTCGCCGGCGCCGAAAACCTGCGGATGGCTCGCCAGAATCTGCTCGATCAGCGTCGACCCGGAACGCGGCATCCCGACAATGAACACCGGCGACGCGGAAGGATCGCCCAGCCCGCGCTTGTCCTTCAACACGTCCGCGTTCAGTAACCCGGGCATATGGCCGAACAGGTCCAGCGTCATCGCTTCGTTGTAGCCGACGCTGCGCCGATGCAGCGCATTGCCCTTGAGCAGATGCTCGAACGAGCGATCGTTCTGGCCGAGATCGGCCAGCGCGTGCCCCATGGCGAAATGCAACTGGGCCTGATTGTCCGGCGTCATCGCATCGGCATGCTGCGCCAGTTTTTGCAGCGAGACGAAACAGGGATCGTCGAGCGTCATGCGCTTCGACTGAACGAAATTGCGGTAGTACACCATGCTCTGCGGCGCAATCTCGATGGCGCGACGGTAGGCCTCGTGCGCCTCGTCGAAACGTCCAAGCGATTGCAGGCAGTTCGCCATGTTGTTGTACGAGCCGTCGACGAGCTTGCCCAGTTGCACCGCTCGCCGGTAGCTCGCCACCGCCTCGTCCAGCCGGTGCATCTGCTCGAGGATCCAGCCGAGGTTGTGATGGATATCCGCGTTGTTGGGATCGAGCGCCTCCGCTTGCCGGTAGCGCTCCAGTGCCTCCGGAAAACGCTCCATTCTGACGAGCGTCGAGCCGAGGTTGTTGTAGACGCCGGGGTCGGCGGGACGCGCGAGGCGAACCTTTTCAAAACAGGCGAGCGCGGTCTCGAACTCGCCGCGTTCGGCGCAGGCGTTGCCGCGGGCGAACCAGTCGTCCGCTGTTGCCGGCTGTGTATCGTGCGTCATGGACGGCCAGAAATCGTGACTAAAAAAGCTGAAAGAGGCTGCGTACGGCACGTATGAGCCGGACGCGGTAATCGTTCATGCCGAACTTAACAGGAACGCGCCGCAACTTGATTTCAAAATTTCACGAACCGTTACATTTGAGAAGGCTACGTAAGGAATCGCAGACTCGCGGTTTCGCGAGCCGTGCGACGGCAAGCGAAAGTGCTAGCATGAATTGAGTAACCCGACGGAGACGGCCATGTCGAAGTCATTGAGTCCGGAAGCCATCGAGGCGTTGCGACGTCTGAACGACGTCGGCGTCGGCCAGCTTGCGCCGCCGCTTTCTGCCACCATCACTGCGGAGCTGCTCGAACAGGGGCTCGCCGCGGAGGCAGCGGGAGGCGATGTCGAGATCACCTGCAACGGCCGGCAGTATTTGTCTGGCGATTGCGACTGACGCGGCGACGCGAGTCGAGCGAGGATGAGGAGCGTGAGAAGTTCGCTCGCGGGGAAGGTGTGTGCCTTGCGTAGTGGAGCGTCTCACCGTTCACCGGGTGGCGGGGCACAAGGAGACAGGCAAACCTACGCCCCGTCGGATAAGCGAAAACGCCGAAGCGTGCGGGCAATGGCCCGGACACTCCGGCGTTTTCAGCGGACGTTCGTGACGAACGCCCGGCACAGGCTCGCTTAGTTCGCTTGCGAAGCGGCGACCGGCTGGCGGTTACCCGATTGCGACGACGGTGCGTTCACGCCACCGTATGCGTTAGCATCGGCATTGGCGCGTTCAGCTGCAACCGTCTGTGCGTTCTGGCCTTGTTGCGACGCAGGTGCGCCAACAGCCGGACGATAGAACGGTGCCGGGCCGTAGCCGCTAGCAAAAGCGGGAGCGGCGAGCGTAGCGGAAGCGGCAACCAACAGGGCGGCAAGAAGCGTGTTCTTCATGATGACTCCAATAAGCGTTTCGGACTTCGGTTCAGGAAGACGTCGCAACAGTGACCGAGCCGGTTTGTCTGCAACGCTGATGGAATCAGTGTATTCCCTTACTATCAAGAATTTGTATCGATAATCCGAAATTACTTTTCTCCTGCCTGAAACAATCGGTAAGGGGCTTTTCTGGCGCGGGAAACAATGGGGTCAAGGCCGTTTAAATAGGCCATGGGGGCGTTTTTCTTCCGGCCCTACTTTGATTTGTCATAGGCCGGCGACTCTGCCGGTTTCCGGCTTCCAGCGCCGGCCGTAAGCCGCCCCGCCCGCTTGCGGTAAAATCGCGGTTTGATTCATGCCGCCGGCCGTCCCTCATGTCCCTCGCTCTTCCCGCCAATCCCCGTCGCGTCTCGGTTGCCCCGATGATGGACTGGACCGATCGTCACTGCCGGTCGCTGCATCGCATGCTGTCGCGCCACACGTGGCTCTATACGGAGATGGTGACCACCGGCGCGCTGCTGCATGGCGATGTGCCCCGGCATCTGGCGTTCACGCCGGAGGAAGCGCCGGTCGCGTTGCAACTGGGCGGCAGCGAACCCGACGACCTCGCCCGCTCGGCCAAACTCGGCGAACAGTGGGGCTACGACGAAATCAACCTGAATTGCGGCTGCCCGTCGGAGCGCGTGCAGCGCGGTGCATTCGGTGCGTGCCTGATGAACGAACCGCAGCTCGTCGCCGATTGCGTCAAGGCGATGCGCGATGCCGTATCGGTGCCGGTGACCGTGAAGCATCGGATCGGCGTCGATGCGGTAGAGGAATATGGCTTCGTGCGCGACTTCGTCGGCACGATTGCGGACGCGGGTTGCGAAGTGTTCATCGTGCATGCGCGCAATGCGATTCTGAAAGGCCTGAGCCCGAAAGAGAATCGCGAGATCCCGCCGCTCAAGTACGACTTCGCCTATCAGTTAAAGCGCGATTTTCCGCAACTCGAGATCATCATTAACGGCGGCATCAAGACCCTCGACGAGGTCGAACTGCATTTGCAGCACGTCGACGGCGTGATGTTGGGTCGCGAGGCTTATCACAACCCTTATGTGCTGGCCGACGTCGATGCGCGCTTTTATGGCTCGACGCAGGCTGCGCTGACGCGCGAGCAGGTCGAAGCGAAGCTGATCGAATACTGTGCGGCCGAACTTGCGCGCGGCACGTTCCTCGGCTCCATTACGCGTCATGCGCTGGGGCTGTATCGCGGCGTAGCCGGTGCGCGTGGATGGCGGCGCGTGCTCTCCGACAACAAGAAACTGGCGGCGCGCGATCTCGCCATTTTCGACGAAGCAAGACAGCATCTGCGTGAGCCCGCCGAAATCTTTGAATAAAGGGCTAGGCAAACGCAAATCATGTTTGTATAATCTCGCTTCTTGATCGGCAAGCCAGTTCATGGCAAGCCAAGCAGATGTTCCAGTGGTGGCTGTAGCTCAGTTGGTAGAGTCCAGGATTGTGATTCCTGTCGTCGTGGGTTCGAGTCCCATCAGCCACCCCACTTTCCTCAAGCAGTTCTGCAGTAACTCCCCTTCTCGATTATTTGCGCTTTAAAGCGTGGACTTCGCTATCGCTCTGCGCTCAGCATTAAGCTCGTCATCGCATCGCGGCGGCATATAGCTGCGACAGCGTGAGCGACTTTCTCCACGACGATCGCAAAAGCGAAGACGGCGATCCCCGCCGTCCCCACCTCAGCCCCTCATCCTAATTGTTGTGCTGGTCATGATTATCGTGGCCGCCACCTCCTCCGCCATGTTCTTGCGGAGCACCTCCATGCTGTTGCTGGGGCGCGCCACGCTCTTGAGGCGCTGGGCCGCCATGCTGCTGCGGAGGCGCGCCATGCTCTTGAGGCGCCGGTCCCCCATGCTGCTGCGGCGGACCACCATGCTCTTGCGGTGCTGGACCACCATGCTGCACCGGCGGACCACCCCGTCCCGGAGGCTGAGCAGCACGCTCCTCAGGCGGACGGCCTCCTCCTGGCGGAGGACCACCCACGCCTGGAGGCGGACCACCATGTCCCGGCGGGGGACCGCCATGTTCCGGCGGAGGGCCACCATGCCCCGGAGGCGGACCACCGCGTCCAGGCGGCGGCGGTGGATGATGCGCCCAGTGTTCCTGGTTGTTATACCAGGGCCGTCCGCGGTAATAGCTGCCCCAATACGCACCGATTGAAAACGTGACGACAGGCAGTCCGATCACCGTACCGTAGTTCAGGATCGGCACGTTATTGCCCTGATACGGGTAGCTGAGATTGCCCGCGTAGACCCAGCCACGCAAATCCGGCAACGCCACATCGCACCACGTGTAACCACTGACACAGCCCATCACGGTAACCGGCACACCGCCCGGCAACTGGGACACAGCGGGATAATCGTCCGCCGGGCCCGCGTACAGATTCACCGGACTATTGGTGTACGCCTGAGTCTGCGCGAACGCCACGCCTGGTAACGTCAACAGACCGGCAGCGCCGGCAAGCAATCCACTTATCATGCGTTTTCGCATTGTTCCTCCCGTGTGGTTCATTCATCTTCACGTCCTGCATGCTGCGAACGCTGCCCTTGATAGGCCTATCTGCCAGGCAGCAATTACTGTTCCCGAGGCGAACGGCAACGTAAGAAGAACGCTTATCAAGCGCCCAAAACGCAACCCATTCAATCAGGATTCCTTTTTATATGCCGGCAGCGCGCACGCCTTTCCTCCGCTTCACCGAACCGGTATCAAGGCACCCTCCTTCACCCCGCGCCGGGCAATCCGCGCAAAGAAATTCCACCCTCCAACCAGACCCAGGGTTAGATGCCGTAAGGCATGTAAGTAGCCCTGAAACCTGATTCGAGGTCAACCGCTCTACACTGGGACCTCCTCTTCCCTGAGAGGATTTTGTCTCTCATCACTCTTTATGGCCCACTTCCCCTGGTGGGCCTTTTTTTATCGCCGATGGATCCGAGCGCCCCCGCAGCACGTGCCGCGCAGTCACGCCAATCCGCTCGCAAGCCGGCGCCTGTCCTACAATAGCGGGCTAAACGATACGGTATGAGGATGCAATAATGCAGTTAAGAATTCGAACACTCGCGCTGACTTTGCTTACAGCGTGTTTCACGCTCAACGCGAGCGCCGAGATGACCGCCGAGCAATACAAGCAGTGGAACCACGTCGACAACAATTCGATCTACGCGGCCTACATCACCGGCGCGCTCAACGAGCTGGGATGGGCCAACGGCGACCTGATATCGAAGAAACGCAAGCCCCTCTTCTGTCCACCCGAAAAGCTGCCCATCGGCCCGCAGACGGTGTACCCGCTGCTCGACGAATTCTTCACCAACCACCCCGGCCTGTCCGACGATTTCCCGGTCGGTCTCGCGATCCTGCGCTCGCTGCAGGCTGCGTTTCCGTGTCCGACCAAGTAGCGTCTGCGCTAACGCGCGGCTTCGAATCGATTCACGTGGAGTAAGCGGCGCTTGCGTGTTGCGCAAGGCTTCGGGCGCGCGTCGTCAGGACGCACGCGGCAGGGTCGCGAAACATGGAAGAGAAGCGAATTTTCCGCTCGGGTTGCGGTCTACCAGGGAACGGAGCGCCTGACGGTGGCCGCAGGCGGCTTCATGTGGCCGAAAACCGCCAGACCAGACCAGGGAGGAGCGGATGAAACCGAACAAACCTGCAATGCTCGCAGCGCTTTGCGCGCTTGCGGCATTCACGGTCGCGGCGGGACCGGTACTCGCGCAGACACCGCCAGTGGACAGCGGCGCCTCAATGGTGAGGCCGCCCGAGGCGGCCGGTACGGAGAATCCGGCGAATCCGGATCATATGCCGGTCAAGCGGCCGCCCAAACCGACGCACGACAAGATGACGCACACGCCGCCCGCCAGCGCAGCCGAAGCGAAATAACGCAACGGCGGCGTTATCGGCTAACGGCGGCTGGCAGCAGCTAGCGCAGACAGGCAGGCAGGCAGCGGCAAGCACAGCCCCATGCGCTTAGAGGCGCGCGATCGACACCTCCGTCGACTTCACCAGCGCGACCACTTCCGAGCCGACCTTGAGATCGAGCTCGTCGACCGAACGCGTCGTGATCACCGACGTGACGATGCCGAACGGCGTATCGACGTCGACTTCGGACACCACCGGTCCGCGGATAATTTCCTTGACCTTGCCTTTGAACTGATTACGTACGTTGATTGCGGAAATGCTCATTTCGAGTGACTCCAGTGAATCGATAAAAAACGGTCAGGCAAGGGACTGTCAGACAGCCCAACGGACTTCGGTCGGCCGCACGAGGCGGTCGTCGCGATGCGCATCAGCGGCGCGATACGGGAGACCGTCGTCGTTCGGCGAGGTCTTCAGCACACGCTGCAACACATGGTCTTCAAGCGCGGCAAACCCTGCCGAAGCGCGCGCGCGGGGTCGGTCGAGCGGCACCGGTTGATCGAGCGCAATGCGCCCTTCTTCGATCAACAGAATCCGGTCGCCCAGTGCGACCGCTTCATGCACGTCGTGCGTGACGAGCAGCGCGGTGAAACGATGTTCGCGCCACAAGCGTTCGATCAGCGCATGCATTTCGATGCGCGTGAGTGCGTCGAGCGCGCCGAGCGGCTCGTCGAGCAGCAGCAGTTGCGGCCGGTGCACCAGCGCACGCGCCAGCGCCACACGTTGACGCTGGCCGCCGGACAATTGCGCGGGCCAATCGTTGGCGCGTTCGAGCAGGCCAACCTCGGCGAGCACCGCACGCGCATCCTCGCGAGCGCCGCGGCCGAGACCCAGCATCACGTTGTGCAAGACGCTCTTCCACGGCAACAGGCGCGCGTCCTGAAACATGATGCGCGTATCGAGCGGCTGCCCCTGCTCGCCGCGCTTTTCGAGCACGCCGGCGGTCGGCTTCTCGAGCCCGGCGACGAGCCGCAGCAAGGTGGATTTGCCGCAACCGCTACGGCCGACGATCGCCACGAAACTGCCGCGCTCGATCGACAGGTCGAAATCCGTCAGCACCGTGCGCTCGCCATACTGCTTGCCGACGCCACGCAACTCGACCGCGTGGTCCGCGCTGCGCGACGCGTCCCGCGTCAGCGGACCGGCCCCTGCAGCAGCGCGTGAAAAATCGACAACGCCCGAAGAACCATCGTCGCGTTCCAGGCTTGCGGCCTCGTCGGCATCGTGATCGCGAGTGCGTGGTTGCGCCAGTTCCGCTTCGAGATCGCCGCCCGCGATGCCGCCGAAACTCGTCGACAAGGTCGTCGCGCTCATGCTTTCGCTCCCCGTTGATAAGCCGGATGCCAGCGCAGCGTGACGCGCTCCAGCGTTTTCGCCAGCACATCCGCGAGCTTGCCGAGTCCGGCATACAGCAGGATGCCGACCACCACCACATCGGTTTGCAGGAACTCGCGCGCATTCATCGTCATGTAGCCAATCCCCGACTGCGCGGAGATCGTTTCCGCGACGATCAGCGTGACCCACATCAGGCCGAACGCAAAGCGCACGCCGACCAGAATCGACGGCAGCGCGCCCGGCAGGATCACGTCCCAATACAGCCGGAGACCTTTGACGCCATAGCTGCGCGCCATCTCGATCAGGTTCGCGTCGACCGAACGGATGCCGTGGAACGTATTCACGTAGATCGGGAAGAACACCCCGAGCGCGACGAGAAACACCTTCGCTTCCTCTTCGATGCCGAACCACAGGATCACGAGCGGGATCATCGCCAGCGCCGGAATATTGCGGACCATCTGCACGGTCGAATCGAGTGCGACTTCGATGGGCTTGAAGAGTCCCGTGGCCAGCCCGAGCGCCAGGCCGATGCTGCCGCCCACCGCGAAGCCCGACACCGCGCGCCACGTGCTGACCTTGACGTCGGCCCACATTTCGCCGGACTGGATCAGCGACCACGCCGCCTTCACCACCGCAATGGGCTCCGGCAACACGCGCGTCGAGAGGACGCCGCTGCGCGCGGCAAACTCCCACGCGAGCAGGATCACAAGCGGCGCAATCCACGGCGCCACATGTCCGCCGAGACGCCGTACCGCACTTTCACTTCCACTGGATCGAGCCATGATCGCTTACTCCACTTCTTATCCATACAGAGGCTGCGCTCGCCTGCCTGAACCGCAGCCCCGGACCTCGCCGGCCACGCCTAGCTCTGGCTGACCTTCGGCAAATAGTTGTTCCCGACGATCTCGCCGAACGGCCCCGACAGCGGCCCGCTCGCGCTCGCGCGCTTGCGGTTCGGCAGCAGCGGAAACACCAGTTCGGCAAAGCGGTACGACTCTTCCAGATGCGGGTAGCCCGACAGGATGAACGTATCGATCCCGAGGTCCGCGTATTCCTTCATGCGTGCAGCGACCTGTTCAGGATTGCCGACGATTGCCGTACCCGCGCCGCCGCGCACGAGGCCGACGCCGGCCCATACGTTCGGATACACCTCGAGATCCTCACGGCTGCCGCGCTTGCCGCCGTGCAACGCGGCCATGCGGCGCTGCCCTTCCGAATCCATCTTGGCGAACGAGGCCTGCGCGCGGGCGATGGTCTCGTCGTCGAGCTTGCTGATCAGCTTGTCGGCGGCGGCCCACGCTTCCTCTTCCGTCTCGCGGACGATGACGTGAAAGCGAATCCCGAACTTGATCTCGCGGCCATGCGCTGCGGCGCGGGCGCGGATGTCGGCGATCTTCTTCGCGACCGCTTCGGGCGGCTCGCCCCAGGTCAGGTACGTGTCGATGTGCTCGCCGGCCATCTCGTGCGCGGCCGGCGACGAACCGCCGAACCACAGCGGCGGATGCGGGTCCTGCACCGGCGGATACAGCACCTTGCCGCCCTTCGAGGTGAGATGCTTGCCTTCGAAATCGATCGCGTCGTTCGTGTGCGCGGCCGTCAGCAGTTGACGCCAGATGTACAGGAATTCGTCGGTGATTTCGTAGCGCGTATCGTGACTGACGAACACGCCGTCGCCTTCGAGCTCGGCCGCGTCGCCGCCCGTCACCACGTTGATCAGCAGACGCCCGCCCGACAGGCGGTCGAAGGTCGACGCCATGCGTGCCGCGAGACCCGGCGAGGTAATGCCCGGGCGAATGGCGACGAGAAACTTCAGGCGCCGGGTGGCCGCGATCAGGCTCGAGGCGACAACCCATGCGTCTTCGCAGGAGCGGCCGGTCGGCAGCAGAACGCCCTCGTAGCCGAGCGTATCGGCGGCGACGGCGATCTGCTGGAAATAGTCGTAATCGGCTGCGCGTGCGCCTTGGGACGTACCGAGATACCGGCTGTCGCCGTGAGTCGGGATGAACCAGAACACATTCATTTGCTGCTCCTGCTTGTTCGAGACTGGATTAATAAAGGCGGGATGGGCCGGCGCGCGCACACCATGGCGGCGCGGCCACGCCGGGCCGGCGACGCGGCCTCAGTCAACCGGCACGGCCATACCGCAAGACAGATCGGAAAAGCGTTGATTCAGGACTCCCGCGCTCGCCAGCCCGCGGACGAGCCGGCGGCGAACGCTGCGCTGACCGTTGGACCGGCAGCCGGGCAGGCTCACGGGCGTCGCTGGCCGCGCGGCTAGCGGCCGCGCCGACAGCGCGGCGGTGCCGTAGGGGGAACAGCGGAGACCGGCTTCAGAAAGGACATCGCGACAGCTTCCCTTGACGAAACGTGCGCCTTCCCGGCGCGCGGTAAGTGGACGACGGCGGCAATGCCGTCTACATGGAGAAACAGTCTATGGATCGGACCCAGGCTTTTGAACGATTTTTTTTAGCTTAGGTTTTCCACTTTCGTGATTAGCCCGACGCTTAAGCATACAGACGGCACCCTGAAACCCGCCGCTGCGTCTATATAATGACGCGTCTTTCGATAATCCGGCCCGGGCCGCGCGGTCGCCGCCAACCGGGCCCTTGGCGCTGCACCGCATGCAAAAAATCATCCTGCCGTTCGTATCCGGCTTTCTGGCTTCACTGTTTTTCCACGAATCGACCCTCGCGCTGCTGCACGCCGCGGGGCTGATCGACACAGCAGGTTTTTCGACTGCGCCGTTCCTGCCGCTGGGACTGCCGGAATTCATCGCGAATGCCGTGTGGAGCGCCGTGTGGGCGGTGTTGATGGCATGGCTGTTGCGCGTCGCGCCCGAGCGCCGCGCGCCGTGGATTCAGGCGTTTGTGTTCGGCGGCATCGCGCTGACGGCGGCGAGCGTGTTCGTGGTCGATCCGCTGCGCGGCATCTGGCCGAGCGGCAACATGCTGCCGCGCCTCGCCGAGGGCTTCGCCGCCAACGCCATGTGGGGCTGGGGCGCGCTGGTGTTCATGCGCGCGTTCATGGCGTTCGACGATGAGGAATGAGGGACGCTGAGTTGCGGTCTCGCGGAACCCGCCTATCCTGCGCCTGATCCCGACGCATCGTCCCTGCGTTTGATGCTCTAGCCCTGCAGATCGGCCAGCGGGTGCTCCGCCGCCGGCCACGGGCTCTCGAACATCTCCGCCACATCGTCGGCGCGGACTTCTTCGATGCGGGCGAAGCGCCAGCGCGGCGCGTTGTCCTTGTCGATGATGCGGGCGCGGATGCCTTCCACCACATCGCCATGCGCGAAGCTCGTGCGCGTCAGGTCCAGGTCGCGGCGCAGACAATCCGCCATCGCGCCCTCCGCGCGCGTCACCACCTCCAGCGACACCGCCATCGACAGCGGCGAACGTTCGCGCAGCACGCCGACGACCTGCTCGGCCCACTCGGCCTCTTCGCAGCCGCTCACCGCCTCGAGCGACGCCAGGATCTGCGCCACGTCCGGCAGCGCAAAATGCCGGTCGATAAAGGCTCGCGTGTCCGCCAGCGGCGAGGTATCGGGCGTCGGCACGACCTTGTGCGCCACCGTTTCGCGCTCGACGCATGCCACCACGTCCACGCCGCGCTCGAATACTTCGCTACGCAAGGTGTCGACGAGCGCGGGCAACGCCGTGTCGTCGATATAGGCGTCAGCGAGACCGGCGTACAGCGCGTCGGCCGGGCCAATGGTCTCGCCGGTCACGGCCAGATAGCGGCCGAGCGCGCCCGGCGTGCGCGCCAGAAACCAGCCGGCGCCGACGTCGGGAAAGAGTCCGATACGCGTCTCCGGCATGGCCATGCGGGTCGAGCCGGTCACCACCCGCAAGCCGCCCGTGCGATGCGCGCCTTGCGAAATCCCCATGCCGCCGCCCATCACCACGCCGTTCATCAAGGCGATATAGGGCTTCGGGTAAGTGAAGATGGCGTGATTGAGACGGTATTCCTCGATAAAGAAGGTGTCGCGCGCCGCCTCGTCGCCGCGCTGAAACGACTCGTACAGAAAGCGGATATCGCCGCCCGCGCAGAACGCGCGCGGATGCTGGCTGCGCACCACCACCGCCAGCACATCGGGATCCTCGCGCCAGGCGTCGAGCGCGGCATGCATCCCGCGGATCATGCCCGTCGAGAGCGCATTCAGCGCTTTCGGGCGCTCCAGTTCGATAAAGCCGATGCGGTTGGCAATGTAGGTCGTGACTTCGTCGCTGACGGCGGATGCTTCAGGAGTGGACATGGCGTAGCAGGTGGAAAGGCGTGTTCGGATGGAAGGCTGAACGTTATCACGCGTCGACGGCTTTCGGCTTCGCGGCCGGACGGCGTGCGCGCGTGGATCGGGCTGCGGCCGGCGGCGCCGCGGCGGCGGCCGCAGCCGGCTGTTCGCGTACGCCGAACCAGGCGTCCAGCGCGGCGTCGATAACCGTGTCGAGCGGTGAAGTCGGAAACACCGGACAGGTCAGATTGAGCGCCACGATTCCATGCATCGTGGCCCACAACGCCTCGGCCCAGACCGCGCCGTCCGCCGATGCCGGCAGGCGCCCCGCCGCTTTCAGCTCGTCGAGCGCGCCCACCATCAGGCGCATCGCCGCGTCGCTGGAATCGTCGGAGGCCGCGGGGTTGATGAGCTGGGCGTCGGCCTGGGGAGCAGCCTGGGGGGCGGCCTGGGGGGCGGCCGGATTGCCCGCCGGTTTATTCGCCCGCTCGTTCGCCGCGCCGGCGGACGCCTTCTCCGCTTCGCTCGCGCCGCCCAGCGCCGCGCCCAGGTAGGTCGGATCTTCCATGAAGATCAGCCGGTACGTCTGCGGATGCGCCACGCCGAACGCCACGTAGGCACGGGCCAGCGCCTTCAGCCGCTCGGCGGGATCGGCAATCTGCGCGAGCGGCTCAAAACCGGCAAGCAACTGCGCATAGCCCTGCGCGCACAGCGCACGCGCAATCTCGTCGCGGCTAGCAAAGTACAGGTATAGCGTAGCGGGTGAGTATTCGATGGCGTCGGCGATCTTGCGCATCGACAGCGCCGCGAACCCTTCGCGTATGACGATGCGCCGCGCCGCCTCGAGGATGCGGTCGCGCAACGCCTGCTTCTCGCGAGTCTTTCGTTCATTGATTCCCATGCCACGCATTTTCCGGTTGACAAACTGAAAAGTCAAATTAAACTGAACACCGTTCACTGAACGATGTTCATAAAAATTCATCCAGTTATTTGGCGGCACATCGAAGTCCGTCACCTTGTTCAAGGAGTCGTCATGGAAAACGTAGGGAAAGTCGGTCTGTTCGGCGCCGCCGGGGCAATCGGCCAAAGCATTGCTCACGCGCTGGGCGCCGCCGGGCGGGACTACCGGGTCATCGGGCGCTCGCGTGGTTCGCTCGAAGCGGCTTTCGGCCAGGATCCGCGTGCGGAGATCGTCACGTGGAACCCGGACGATCCGGCGTCCGTCGTCGCTGCGGCCCAAGGCCTGCAAACGGCCATATATCTGGTGGGCGTGCCCTACAACCAGTTCGAGACGCACCCGCCGCTGATGGAGAAGACGCTGGCCGGCCTGCGCGCGGCAGGTGTCGAGCGCCTGATCCTGATCGGCACGGTCTATCCGTACGGCCGCGCGCGCAGCCAACCGGTGACGGAAAATCATCCCCGTGAACCGCACACGTTCAAAGGCCAGATGCGGCTCGCCCAGGAGAATCTGGTGCTCGACGCGCACGGCCATCATGGACTCTCGACGCTCGTGTTGCGCCTGCCCGACTTTTACGGCCCAGGCGTCGAGCGCAGCTTTGTGAACGGCGTGTTCGAAAGCGCGGCGCGCGGCACGCGGGCGCAGATGGTCGGCCCGATCGACGTGCCGCATGAGTTCGTGTTCGTACCGGATGTCGGACCGGTCGTCGAGACCCTCACGCGCACGCCCGAGGCCTATGGCCGTTGGCTGCACCTCGCCGGCGCCGGTACGATCACGCAGCGTGAGATCGCCGCCAAAGCCTATGCGCTGGCCGGACGCGAACCCAGACTGATGGTTGCCGGCAAGCCGATGCTGCGCGTACTCGGCCTGTTCAATCCGATCATGCGGGAAATGGTGGAGATGAATTACCTGATGAGCGAGCCGCTCATCCTCGACGACAGTGCGTTGCAGGCGCTGATTGGGCCGATCAGGAAGACCTCGTATGACGAGGGTATCCGCCTTGCTTTTGCCGCTGCGCAGGACGCGGCGAAAGTGGCGGCGTGAGGTGGCTCATAAGGTGACGCACGGGGTGGCACATGAGATGGCGGCATGCAGTTGCGGCACGATGGGACACAGCGCGGCACGCACCCTCCTTCGCTACGCAGCGCCCTTTGCCTAGCCGCTACAGGCCAGCCACATTGCCTGGCGGAAAATGCCCGCTCTTCAGCAGCACGGGAGTGCCGTTGCTGATCTGCAGATGCTCGCGCGCCACCTCTTCGATACGTCCACGCCCCGCGTCGAAGGCCCGCATCCAGCCTTCGCGGTCTTCGGAGCATGCGCCGAAATGGTCTTCGAGCGCTTCCACCGAAATCGCGCACGGCACGGCCTCGCCGTCTACCAGCGCGCGGAACACGACTGTCAGGTTGGAATCGCGGTAAGCGGGCGCGTCCGCGGGAAACCGAATTTCCATGGTCGCCTCATCAGAAGAATCCGTCAGGAAATCAGACGCCGGAACCACAGGCCCGGCGAAATCGGACTTCGCACTTATGGTACTCGCCGGACTGCACCGCGGTCCACCCTCGGACGTGCTCGACCAGGAGCCCGGGTGCAATCGGACCACTGCGTGCGTCCAACAGGTATAAGTCGCATCTGGCGACAATAAGTTCTCAGTGAAAAAAAGCCTTGCGCCGCACTTGCGCGACGCGACACGGTCGAACCCGGTACGCGGCACGATATGTGCGTGGGACCTAATCGATCCGGGAGTCCGCAATATGGGAAAATATTTTTTAGAGCAAACTGAAATCGCCGAGCCCGATGCGGCCAACACATGGTTCGCCTATGCCGGCAACCATGGCATCGAGATTCCAAAGGCCATCAGCATCTGGGAAGATGCGGCCACTGAAAGCGGGGCCGAGAGCCGCCGCATGGTCAGAAGCGCGGGCATTACGATCGACCCGGAGCTCGACTGAGCCGCGCCGTAGCGCCTCCGGTCGCCACTCGCGCTGCTCGCGCTCCGGCCGCGCGGCGTTTGCAACGCCGTCGCTTTCGCCATTCGTCTAGCCATCCGTTTAAAGAGGACACACCATGAAGCAACTTACGCGGCGCTTTCGCCCGTCCGGCCAGTGCCCTGCCACCGAGGCAGCGCACGGCGCGAGCCGCAGCGCGTGGGCGCGTATCGGCGCCCTGCCCGTTGCGCTGCTGGCCGCCGTCGCCTTGAGCGCGTGTGCGTCGTCGAATACGACCTCGCTGATCAACCTGCCGAACGGCCAGACCGGCTTTGCGGTGAACTGCAGCGGCGCGGACGCCGCGTCGAGCTGGGCGTCCTGCTATGTCCAGGCGGGGCAAGCCTGCGGCGCCACCGGCTACGACATCATTTCAAAAGACAACGATGAAGGCGGCGCCGCCGGCGGCAGCGTTACCAACGTCGTATCGGCCAACGTGAAAAACCGTTCGATGATCGTCCGCTGCAAGTAACGCGCAACGCCTCAATGCGCCTGCATCTTCGAGAACAGGTTGAGCACGACGACACCTGAGATGATCAGCCCGAGTCCGATGATGGCCGGCAAATCGGGCACCTGCCGATACAGCACCAGGGCAACGAGACTGATCAGAACGATGCCGGCACCCGACCAGATCGCATAGACTATCCCGACTGGAATGGTCTTGAGCGTCAACGACAGACAGTAGAACGCCACGCCGTAGCCGAGCACGACCACCGCCGCAGGCAACCAGCGTGAGAAGCCTTCCGACGCACGCAGCGCGGAGGTGGCAATCACCTCGGCGACGATGGCGATGGCGAGCAGCGCATAAGGAGGCACGCGCATGAGTTCAGGCCTTTGCAAGCGCGAGCTTGCTGTAGTCCTGACCGAGGTGCGCGCACAGCGCCTCCACGACGAGCTCGTGATCGGCGCGCTGCGGCAGGCCGGACACCGTCACCGAACCGATCACACCCGCGCCCGCCACCGTCAATGGAAACGCGCCGCCATGCGAGGCGTATTCGCCGAGCGGCAAGCCGTGCTTTTCGGCGAGCGTGCTGCCCGCCTGCTGCATGCGCAAACCGAGCGCGTATGAGCTGCGGCGGAAATGCGCCACCACGTTGCCCTTGCGGCGTGCCCAGTCGACATTGTCCGGCGTGGCGCCCGCGAGCAGGCTGAAGAACAGCGGCTGGCCGAAGGTGCGGATGTCGATGGCGAGCGCGAGTCCGCGCGCTTGCGCAACCTCGTGCAGATACGCGCCGAGTTGCCATGCGCGATCGGCATCGAAATGGGGGAACACCAGGGCGTTTTCCTGAGCGGCAATCGACTGCAGATCTTGAACGATGTCCATGGGCGGAAGAAGAACGAGAGAGGGATGCGTCGCCGCAACCTGGCGGATATCAATGCCGGGTGTTGGATAGACACGGCGTAGCGACGCAGATGGAAAACGGATTCTAGCGCAGCGGTCCTGATGACTCGCTTCGAGATCCGCACAACATCAGTGGCAATACGACATCGAGACCCTTCGCCCTCATGGCTGCACACAACGCGGCGCGTACGTATCAGCAACGCGCTCGCCGCCATGTTGAAGTCTGTTCTTAAAAAGGTATTGCGCGGGTATGCGGTTTGTCCTATAATCTTTTCTTCGACGGACGCGGGGTGGAGCAGTCTGGCAGCTCGTCGGGCTCATAACCCGAAGGTCGTAGGTTCAAATCCTACCCCCGCAACCAAGCAGCTAATCGTATCGCGTACGCATCGAATAGCTAACGTCGAAAACATCAAGGGCTTGCCTAACCGGCAGGCCTTTTTTGTTTGTGCGCTTTGTGCGTTTCGTTCGCGGCCTCGCTAAAAATTCTCTGTCACCGAACACAGCGCAACGACCCCGGCCGCACTCAGAAGCAAACGGTTACCCGACAGCAGTGCGTGCAGCAACGGATCCGAAAACAGCGATACGGCCAGCGCGCACAGCGGGAAAAGACAGAGGCCGCTGAAAAAGTCCGCAGCAGTGGACGAGCAGAAAAGCGCCCGCATGGGATGCACCCGCCTCGCGGAACGCCGCACCGGCATACGCCGGCGTTTGACATAGCGCGCCCACGACCACGCAACGGCCGTCACGTAGGAAAAGTCATCAATCCAACCTCCATCAATCTGTAGTCCGAATAAAGACATGCCAACCTGAAGCGACATGCTCAGACGAGCGTAAATACTCTGAGCGACCCCACCCCTGCTCCGATCACGACGCCGATGGTTTGCATGTCAACCGACCGGTCGATCCAGCCGAAGAACTTGCTGACCGCGAGCCCGCCCATGACCCCGCAGGCGACGATAAACCGAACCCGCTCGGAGCGTTGTTTGTTGCGCATCATGCCCTCCTCCTACCGCATTGAAAATGCCCTTGTCAGGGCGTCCAAACTGAATAGCAATCCTAATGCAATCACCAGCCCTTTGCTAAGCGATTTTTTCCACACTAGCCATCCGGCCAGGGCCGCCGGCGCGGCTTCCCGCTCCGATTTCGCGCCCTCGCCAGGCACCGCCATCTTGATAATTCGCCCTGGTGATAAACTCCTGTTACCACTCTTCGTCCCCTTCCTATGAAATTCTGTTCTGTCTGCGGTCACCCGGTCAGCCTGAGCATTCCGCCGGGCGACAATCGCGAGCGCTTCGTCTGCGCCAGTTGCGGTACCGTGCACTATCAGAATCCGCGCAACGTGGTGGGCACCATCCCGGTGTGGGACGACAAGGTGCTGCTGTGCCGTCGCGCCATCGAACCGCGCTACGGCTACTGGACCTTGCCCGCCGGCTTCATGGAAATGGGCGAGACCACCTCCGAAGGCGCCTCCCGCGAAACCCTCGAGGAAGCCGGTGCGCGCGTCGAGGTGCAGAGCCTGTTCTCGCTGCTCAACGTGCCGCACGTGCATCAGGTGCATCTGTTCTACCTCGCGCGGCTGCTCGATCTCGACGTCGACGCCGGTGAGGAAAGCCTCGAAGTGAAGCTGTTCGAGGAACACGAGATTCCGTGGGACGACATCGCCTTTCCGACCGTCGGCCAGACGCTGCGCTTCTTCTTTGCCGACCGCCAATCCGGCAGCTACGGCCTGCATACCGGCGACATCTTCCGCTCGCTGCGCGAAGGCTGAGCGGCGCACGCATGGTTCCCTGGCTCGGACCCGACGATCCGTTCCCCGCCGTCGAGCGCGCGCTCGGCGCGTCGAGCGGCGCGCCGGGACTGCTCGCCGCCAGCGCCGACCTGCTGCCGTCGCGCCTCATCGACGCCTACCGGCGCGGCATTTTCCCCTGGTACTCCGACGGCCAGCCGGTGCTCTGGTGGAGCCCCGATCCGCGCATGATCCTGCGTCCGGCTGAATTCAAGGTCTCGCCTTCGCTGCGCAAGACGCTCAAGCGCGTGCTGCGCGACGATGCGTGGGAAATCCGCGTCGACCACGACTTCGCCGCCGTGATGCGCGCCTGCGCGCAGGCGCCACGGCGCGGGCAGCGCGGCACCTGGATCACCGCCGATGTGGTGGAAGCCTATTCGTCGCTGCATCGCGCGGGCGAAGCGCACAGCATCGAAACCTGGTTCGAGGGCGAGCGCGTAGGCGGTCTGTATGGCGTGTCGTTCGGCCGGATGTTCTTCGGCGAATCGATGTTCGCCGAGGTGACCGATGCGTCGAAAATGGCGCTCTCCGCGCTCGTCGGACACTTGCGACGTCACAAAATAGAAATGATAGACTGCCAGCAGAACACGTCGCATCTGGCGTCGCTGGGCGGTCGCGAGATAGCGCGCAAGGCGTTCATCGCGCATGTCCGCGCGTCTGTCGATGCCGCGCCCATCCCCTGGCGTTTCGACAAGACGGTCCTGCTCGATGTCGTCGCGCCCGCGGCGTAACGTGCCAAGCCGGGCCCGCTGCCGAGACTGCGGCGGGTGTGAAATACCAGAGACGCTTCGAGAGCTGCCAACGTGACGCACCCCAACGAGCTGCCGCTTTCACCCCTTTCCGCGCTGCAATTCTATGCAACGGCGCCGTACCCCTGCAGCTATCTGGAGGGGCGCGTGGCACGCTCGCAGGTCGCCACGCCCAGCCATCTGATCAACTCCGATGTTTACACCGACCTTGTCAAGGCGGGCTTCCGGCGCTCGGGCGTGTTCACCTACCGCCCCTATTGCGACGGCTGCCGCGCGTGCGTGCCGGTGCGCGTGCCGGTGGACCGGTTCGAGCCGAACCGCACGCAGCGCAAAGTGTGGAAAAAACATGGCGGCCTCATCGCCACGGTCGCCCCGCTGCATTACGACGAAGAACACTATGCGCTTTACATGCGCTATCAGTCGGCGCGGCACGCGGGCGGCGGCATGGACCGCGACAGCCGCGACCAGTACGAGCAGTTCCTGCTGCAAAGCCGGATCAACTCGCGGCTCGTCGAATTCCGCGAGCCGCTGGCCGGATATCCCGATGCGCCAGGCATCTTGCGCATGATCAGCATGATCGACATCCTCGGCGACGGGTTGTCCTCGGTCTATACCTTCTTCGAGCCGGAGCTGCCGCACAGCAGTTTCGGCACCTACAACATCTACTGGCAGATCGAGCAGGCGCGCAGCCTGCGCCTGCCCTACGTGTATCTGGGCTACTGGATCCGCGAGAGCCAGAAGATGGCGTACAAGGCCAATTTCCGGCCGCTCGAAGGCCTCGTCGACGGCGCCTGGAAAACGCTCGATCCGCATAGCCTCGAGCTGGCGCCGGTCGACGCCGCCATCCAGGGCCGGCGCGGCCCGATACGGTTGTGACGCCGGCGGCGCGGCGCTGAGGCAAGCACCAGCGTCCACGATCGCCCCCATCGCGTCCTACGCACCCTGCCGTCCCGTCAAAGCCGGTAAAATGGCGGGTTCCCATTTTTAGCCGCCCGGCTCCGCCCTGTGTTCAGTTCCCTCTATCCGCTCGTACGCGCCCAACTCTTTCGCATGGACGCGGAAGATGCTCACCATCTGACCTTGCGCCTGCTCGGCGCAGCCGGCCGCACCGGCATCGCCGGCACGCTCGCGCCGCGCGTGCCCGAGGCGCCACGCACCGTGATGGGGCTCACCTTCCGTAACCCGGTGGGCCTCGCCGCCGGGCTGGACAAGGACGGCGCGTGCATCGACGGGCTGGCGGCCCTCGGCTTCGGCTTTATTGAAGTGGGGACCGTCACGCCGCGCCCGCAGGCGGGCAATCCGCGGCCGCGCATGTTCCGGCTGCCGGAGGCAGGTGGCGTGATCAACCGGATGGGCTTCAACAACGCCGGGGTCGACCAGTTCGTGAAGAACGTGCAGGCCGCGCGCTATCGCGGCACGCTGGGCCTGAACATCGGCAAGAACGCCGACACGCCGATCGAGCGCGCCGCCGAAGACTACCTGTACTGCCTCGAACGCGTGTATCCGTTTGCGAGCTACGTGACGGTCAACATCTCCTCGCCGAACACGAAGAACCTGCGCCAGTTGCAGGGCGCGGGCGAACTCGATGCCCTGCTCGCCGCCTTGAAGGACAAGCAGCAGCGCCTCGCCGACCTGCACGGCAAGCTGGTGCCGCTCGCGCTGAAGATCGCCCCGGACCTCGACGACGAGCAGATCAAGTCGATCGCCGACACGCTGCTGCGGCACCGCTTCGAAGGCGTGATCGCCACCAATACGACGCTCTCGCGCACCGCGGTGACGGGCCTGCCGCACGCTGACGAAGCCGGTGGCCTGTCGGGCAAGCCGGTGTTCGACGCGTCCAATGAAGTGATCCGCAAGCTGCGCGCCGAGGTCGGCGAGACGGTGCCGATCATCGGCGTCGGCGGCATCTTCTCGGGCGCGGACGCACGCGCCAAACTCGCAGCCGGCGCGGCGCTGGTGCAGCTCTACACGGGCTTTATCTACCGCGGCCCCTCGCTGGTGGCAGAATGCGCACAGGCGCTGGCTTAAACTGAGACACTGCCGGCGCGCGGGCTGAAGCGCGGGCTGAAGCACCAACAGGCCAAGGGTCCGACCAGGTTATATAGGCATAAACAAACAGTATTTAAGTGCCGATAGTCTGCTTTGTTATCCTTTCCGCTGTTCAAACCGCCCTCCTGGGCAACAAGCATGAATAAGGGAACACGATGAAGTTTGGCTTGCTGAAAAACATTCTGGTGGCCGGCCTGATTGGCGCCTCGTTCACCGCCGCGACGGCCCACGCGGACGACCTGCTCGACCAGGTCAAGCAACGCGGCACGCTGCGCATCGGCCTCGAAGGCACGTTCCCGCCGTTCGATTCGAAGGCGCCGTCGGGTGAGCTGGTCGGTTTCGACGTGGACATCGCCAAGGCCGTCGCCGCGAAACTCGGCGTGAAGCCCGAGTTTGTGACGACGGAATGGAGCGGCATCATCGCCGGCCTGCAGGCCGGCAAGTTCGATGTGATCGTCAACCAGGTCGGCATCACCGACGCCCGCAAGCAGGTGCTCGATTTCTCGCCCGGCTACACGTTTTCGGCTGCGCAGCTGATCCAGCGTAAGGACGACACGCGCCAGTTCAAGTCGCTGGACGATCTGAAGGGCAAGAAGCTCGGCGTCGGTCTGGGCACGAACTACATGGACATGGCGAAGTCGGTGCCGGGCATCGATGTGAAGACCTATCCGGGCGCGCCCGAGTATCTGGCCGATCTGGCCGCCGGCCGTCTCGACGCCGCGCTGAATGACCGCCTGATGCTCGCCTACCTGCTGAAGACCTCGCCGCTGCCGCTGCGCACGGGTGCGATGGTCGGCGCGGGCACGCCGTCGGGCATTCCGTTCAAGAAGGGTAATCCGAAGTTCGCCAAGGCGATCGACGAGGCAATGACCCAGCTCGAAGCGGACGGCACCTTCGCGAAGATCTCCGACAAGTGGTTCGGCATCGACGTGACCAAGCCCGTCACGAACTGAAGCTGACTGCGCCGGTAGAAAACCCCCACGCGGGACACAAGGCGGCATCCTGGCGATGCCGCCTTTTTCTTTGCAGCAACGCCCATGCGCCCCGCCCTGGTGAGCGCGCGTATACGTCTGCGCCCCATCACCCGTTTATGATGTGCGCTTTGTTGCACACAACACTCACCGCCCATGTCCACCACTTCCCTGCTCGTCCAATCGCTCCCGGTGCTCGCTCAGGGCGCCGTCCTGACGGTCAAGTTCGCGGTTCTGTCGATGATCTTCGGGTTGCTGGCCGCCAGCGTGCTCGCCGTGATGGGGATCAGCCACAACCGGGGATTGAACTGGATCGCGCGGATCTATGTGAGCCTGATGCGCGGCACGCCGCTGCTGGTGCAGATCTTCGTGATCTACTACGGCCTGCCGAGCCTCGGCGTCTCGCTCGATCCGACTCCGGCGGGCGTGATCGCGCTATCGGCCAATGTGGCCGCGTATCTGTCCGAGAGCATGCGCGGCGCGATCCTCGGCATTCCGAGCGGCCAGTGGCTGGCGTCGTATAGCCTCGGCCTGTCGCGGCGCCAGACCCTGCGCTATGTGATTGCGCCGCAGGCGCTGCGCATTGCCGTGCCGAGCCTGTCGAACAGTCTGATCAGCCTGATCAAGGACACCTCGCTGGTCTCGGTGATCACCGTGACCGAGTTGCTGAGAAGCGCGCAGGAAGTGATCGCTTCGACCTATCAGCCGTTGCCGCTGTACCTCGCGGCGGCCGCGATCTATTGGGTGCTCTGCCAGGTGCTGGAATGGGTGCAGCACTGGTATGAGCAGCGTCTCGCGCTGCCCACACGGCATTGAATCGGCAGGGGCGCTTGCGCGGGGCTTAAGCTGCTCAGGCCGCGCAGCCGCCGGTATCACCCGGCGTCAAGTTGACTGTGGCTGCCCCGCTCAGACGCTCAACGCGCAGCGAGCGGCGGCGGCGTATCGAGCCGCGCACCGAAGCGGCTAAAGCGCGGCTCATAGTAATGATCGGGGTCGAGCGAGAACGCCACGCGGCGCGTGCGGCCCATCAATTCCCCACGCGGGAAAAAGCCGAAGTAACGCGAGTCCGCGCTGTTGTCGCGATTGTCTCCGAGCATCAGGTATTGGCCCGGCGGCACGATCACCGGCCCAAACGAATTGCGCGGGCTCGGCGACTCGGGCGAGAGCCGCACCGTATGCACCACGCCGTCGAAACGCTCGGTCAGATAGTCGGCCGGCGACGTCGCATCGCCCGGCAGCGGCCCGAACTTCAGCGGCTGGTAGGCAGCGCGCACGCCGTTCACATACAGCACGTTGTCGCGCATCGCCACGCTGTCGCCGGGCAGGCCGATCAGCCGCTTGACGAGCAGTTCATGCGCGGCCGACGACTCGATCGTCACGATGTCGCCGCGCTGCGGATCGTGCAAATGTGCGATGGCGATATGCGTGAGCGGCACGCGCAGATCGTAGGCCATCTTGTCGACGAAAATGCGGTCGCCTTCGCGAATGGTGGGCAGCATCGAGCCGCTCGGCACCACGTTCCAGTCGGCGATCGCGCTGCGGAACAGCACCATCAGAACGAGAAAGGCGACGAGACTTTTGTTGTCGCGCCACAGTTTTCCAAGCATGCGCATCGAGGACAGCTCCTGCGGAAGGTAATCGAAAGCTTTGGCGGCACCTCTGCGCCGCGCCGACGCAAACGCGCCGACGCAAATCGTACCACCGCGGCTTGCAGTCAACGTGACGACATAGGGACGCGCATGCCCACGCACCCGCACGCTCGCGCCGCCGCGGCGTCACCCACTGCCCCTCATTGCCCCTCACTCGCCCGCGAACCGCAGCCCAAGCGCGGCGCGCGCCGCATCGGCCATTGCGATCATCTGCAAGGATTTGGCGTGCGGCATCACCGGGCTCTCCAGTTGCCCCGCGCGGATCAGCTCGCAGAAATGCGCGGTCTCGTAGTTGAGGCCGCCGCCTTCGAACGGCACATCCAGTTCGACGACGCGGCCATCGCCATAACGGATCGTCGCGCGCGCCGGGTTCCACCAGTTCTCGTGAATCGTCACGTGGCCGCCGGGCGCGAGCAGCAGCGCGTCGCCCTTGCCGTACAGATCGAGTCCGCAGAACAGTTGCGCGATGCCGCGCTCGTGCTGGCTATTGAGGCTCGCGAAGGTATCGACGCCGGTCGCGCCGAGCCGCCCCAGCGTCTGCACTTCGAGCGGCGCGCCGAGCCAGTCGACGGCGAGAAACATCTCGTAGATGCCGATATCGAGCAACGCCCCGCCGGCGTGCTCGAAGGAAAACGAAGGATGGTCGGGCGGCACGTTCGCCGCCGAACAACCGGCCCGCACGAGACCGATCTCGCCGATCGGGTCGGCAGCGAGATGGGCGCGCAGCGCCTCGTAGAGCGGATAGAACGGCGGCTTCATCGCTTCCATGAAGAGCCGCTGTGCCTGGCGGGCCGCCGCGAGCACACGTTCTAGCTGCGCCGCGTTGATGGTGGCCGGCTTTTCGCACAGCACGTGCAGGCCCGCTTCGAGCGCGGCGATCGCGTAGTCGACGTGGCTATCCTGCAGCGTGGCGATGTAGAGCGCGTCGATGCCGCTGGCGAGCAGGGCTTCGAAGCTGGCGCACACGCTGCCGCCGTATTCTTCGGCGAAGGCTGCGGCGGGTTCGGGACGGCGCGACCAGAGCGCGGTGAGTTGTGCGGCCGGCACGTGCGCCAGACCTTGCGCGAAGCGGCGGGCAATGCGGCCGGTGCCGACGATGCCCCAGTGAATCACGGCGGTGTCGTTCATGACCCGTTCTCTCCCATCGATCCCGGCACGGGCAGGCCAATACGACCCGGCCCTACCGGTAGAAATCAAAAGGAAAAGACGATATCACGCAGACCACTGCCGCGGTGACGGTGACGAAGCAACACAGGCGCAGGGCGCACCGCTCGACATGCGAGAGCGCCGCGCAGCGCACGCGACGCAACGCGACGCGACTCAGACGCGAAGCCAACGCGCTCACGCGCGCGGGCTGCCTGCCGCGCGCAGCGCCGGCCAGCGCCAGGCGCCAAGCGTGCGCAGCATCGGCCGCTCCACATGCAGATGAAACAGGACCGCGGCCGCCACCGATACGCTGACGGCCACAGCCAGCGCGAACACCGCCCCCCCCAGGCCTCGCAGGCCGAGCACCATCATCAGCTTCATCACCACGCTGATGAGCGGATAGTGCAGCAGATACAGCGCATAGGAAGCGGCGCCCAGCACTTGCCATCCTGCGTGCGCGCCATGGACCGCGCCACGGTCCTCGGCTTTGACCACGCCGAAAATGATCAGCGCGCTGGCGAGGCCATACAGGCTGATCAGCGACTCCTGCCGTACCACGCCGGCGTCCATCAGACCCAGCGTGTGCAACGTAGCCGCGGCGACCAGGATGCTCACCCCGAGCATCAGCGACAGCCGGTCCGTCCACGGCCCCACGCGCCATCCGCCGCGCGCGACCGCAGCGGGCAGCGTAGCCGCCGCACCGCTCGCCACGGTCCTGCGGCATAGCCAGGCGGTCGCGCCGCCAAGCGCGAACAGCAGGATGCGGTAATCGGCGAAGAAGCCAAGCGGAAAACTGCAAACCGTCCGGCACGTGAAGAAATTGAAGACCCACAGCGCCGCGACCAGCAGACACGCACGCGGCGCGATGATAGCCAGCGCAACGAACAGATAAAACATCACCTCGAATTGCAGCGACCACGCCACGGTCAGAACCGGCGCTCCGGTCGCGGTGACACCCGGCGTGGCCGGATCCATCGGCACGAGCAGCAATGCCTTGAGCAGCGTCCATGGATCGCCTGGCACCGTCTGGCGCAATGCGGGCACGGCCAGCGCCGCGCAGCACACCACGGCGAAGATCGTCCAGTAGGTCGGATAGATGCGGATCGCCCGCTTGGCCAGATAGCTGCCGAGGCGCTTCGGCTGACCGATGTCCTTCGCGTGGATCCAGAAGATGATGAAGCCGCTCAGCACGAAGAAGAAGTCGACCCCGGCGGAGCCGCCGAAGATGAACGCATTGCCGAGCACAGACTCGCCGAAGTATTTGGGTTGGGAAATCGCGCCACGCGCATGATAGAAGACCACCATCAACGCGGCGAGTCCCCGGCAGGCCTGAAGCGATTTGTACATGGCGGACTCCCGCGAAGTTCTCGCGACACTGTCCGCGATGCAGCCCGCGTGGTCTGTACGCGGCGCCACACTGGCGCCGCGCACGGCGTGCCGCTCAGGTATGGCCGAGCGGCTCGATCGACAGCGCGTGACGGATCTCTTCCGCGGTAAAGTCGATCATCGCAATCGAGGCCGCTTCGGCCTCCTTCGGATCGCGCCGTTCAATCGCCTCGACGACGCGGCCATGCGTGCCGATCACAGCCTCCCAGCCGCCCTCGCGCCCCGCCACGATCGGATTGATCGCCGACAGCGCGCCACGAATGATCGTCGCCATCTGCTGGAAGAACTGGTTGCCGCTCGCCGAGACGATCCGCGTATGCAGCAGCTCGTCGGCGCCCTGGTAGCCGCTCTCGCCGGGCCGGCTCGAGCGGAACAGATCGAAGGCTTCGCGGATTCCCGCAATCTCGGCGGCCGTCCCGCGCGCGGCCGCCTGGGCGCAGGCGCGCGGCTCGATCAACGCACGGAACTCGATCACGTCGCGCAGAAAAACCGGATCGGGCTTCGCACGAAAACGCCAGCTCACCACGTCCTCATCGATCATCCGCCAGTCGCGCATGGGCCGGATACGCGTGCCGATCTTCGGCCTCACGTCGAGCATCTCACGCGCGAGCAGCATCGACAACGCCTCGCGCATGACCGTCCGGCTCACGTCGAACTCCTTGGACAGCACATCCTGCGGCGGCAGCACGGCGCCGTACTTCTCTTCGACGATACCCGTGACCAGCCCATCCATCACCTTGCTGACCAGTGATCGATCCTTGTTTCCCTGTTCCATGACACTCTCCCCGCTGCGGGTTTGTATCCCCCGCGTAGCCTGTTGATGAAACGGCCCTCTCGGTTTTTTTCTTTTGTTTTGTTGTATTAATCGATACGTTGCTAGCATAAAAACAGATGCGCCAGTTGGGAAACGTCCTAACAGGGTTATCCCTCTGAAGAATTGTTTCGTTCATGTAACGCACCTTGCAGCGACGCGCTGCAAGCTTGCGTGATAAGCGTGCGGGAGATGGAAAAGTTGCATCGTGCGAAGACGCACGCAAGCGCATCGATTGGCAAATCCACCACAGTTCGTGCGAGGCCTGCGCGAGCGGCGCGGTGGCCCGCTCAGGCGCGGCCCATGGCGACCGACGCATAGCGTCCGCCAAAAAACACCAGCGGCGCCTGCTCATCGAGTGAGAACACCAGCACCTCGCCGATAAAGAGCGTGTGGTCGCCGCACGGATGACGGTCCACCACGCGCGCGGCAAAGCGCGCCACCGCATGCTCGAGCAGCACCACGCCCGGCAACCCGTCGACTTCGGCGAAGCGCGGCGCAAACGCGGTCTGCGCGTCGCCGGCGAAATGGCGGCTATGCGACTCCTGCTCGTCCGAGAGCACGCTGACGCCGAAGTGCGCGTGATCCATCAGGCAGCGATGCATGCGCGCGCGGTGCCCGACCGACACCACGATCAGCGGCGGATTCAACGAGCCGGACATAAAGGCGTTGGCCGTCATCGCGTGCATGCTCTCGCCCGCGCCGGTCGAAATCACCACCACGCCGGTGGCGAAGCGGCCCAGCGCATGGCGAAAGCGCCGTTCGTCGAACGCGGATGGGGCATCGGCCACGCCCGCGCCGCCGGCGAGATCACTGACTTGAAGTGCCCGGGCATTCATCGGCGGTCCCCTGCATACGGCCGTATTGATCGTCGAAGCGCACGATGTCGTCTTCGCCGAGATAGCCACCCGATTGCACCTCGATGATTTCGAGCGGTGTCTTGCCCGGATTTTCGAGGCGGTGCGTGACGCCGAGCGGGATATAGGTCGACTCGTTCTCGGACAGCAGGAAGCTTTCCGCACCGCGCGTGACGCGCGCCGTGCCGCGCACCACCACCCAGTGCTCGGCGCGATGATGATGCATCTGCAGCGACAGACGCCCGCCCGGTTTGACGACAATGCGCTTGACCTGAAAGCGCTCGCCGCGGTCGATCGAATCGTAGTAGCCCCACGGCCGCTGCACCTTGCGATGCTCTTGCGCCTCGGCGCCGTGTTCGGCCTTGAGGCGTCCGACGATCGCCTTCACGTCCTGCACGCGATCCTTCGCGGCGACCAGCACGGCATCGGCCGTCTCGACCACCACGAGGCCCGTCACGCCGACACACGCCACCAGCCGGCCGCCCGAGTGCGCAAAGCTATCGGTGCTGCCTTCGAACATGACGCGGCCCCGCGCCACATTGCCGTCGTCATCCTTATCCGAGACCTGCCACACGGCATCCCATGCGCCCACATCGGACCAGCCCGCGACGAGCGGCACGACCACGCCGGCAAAACGCGGATCGGAGCCGAGGTGTTCCATCACCGCATAGTCGATCGAATCGGACGGGCAGCCCGCGAAGGCGGCCGCATCCAGATGAAGCGCGCCGCTGCTGTCCGACGCCGCGCGCGCGAAGGCATCGGCACACGCCGACGCCATCGCCGGCTGGTAATGCGCAATCGCCGCGAGCCATACCGAAGCGCGCACCACGAAGATGCCGCTGTTCCACCAGTACTCGCCGGACGCGACATAGTGTTCGGCCAGCTCGCTACCGGGCTTCTCCACGAAGCGCTCGATCGCACGCGAGCCGGCCTCGCCCAGCAGCGCACCAGTGCGAATGTAGCCATAGCCGGTTTCGGCGTGCTGCGGCGGAACGCCGAGCGCGACGATCGCGCCGCTTGCCGCATGTTCGACGGCATAGCCGAGCGCCGCGGCAAAGGCGGCCTGTCCGGCGATCAGATGGTCGGCCGGCATCACCATGAGCACCGGATCGTCGCCGTCGGGTGCTGCCGCACGCGCTGCCAGCGCGGCCACGGTGAGCGCAGGCGCGGTATTGCGCGAGGCCGGCTCGAGCACGATGCGGGCGTGCGGCGCGCAGTCGAGCAGGCGCTCCGCCGTCGGCAGGCGCAGATCCTCGCGGCACACCACCAGCGGCTCGAGTTGCACGAAGCGCCGCGCATCGAACACGTGGCTCACGCGCTGCACGGTGGCTTCGAGCAACGAGCGGTCGCCGAGCAGATCGACGAGCTGTTTGGGACTATGTTCTCGCGACAGCGGCCACAGCCGCGTGCCGGAACCTCCGGCCAGGATCACGGACTGGACCGTGCAACACACCTGTGCTTGCCGCACGTGGGCGGGCAGCATGACAGGCGAGGCAAAATCGTTCATGCGGGATTCCCCAATTGGTGCGGCAAGCCGGACCTGCGCAACGAAGCGCCGAGATCGCGCGGTCCACCGCGACAGAGGCATTGAAGCATCGCCGCAAACGCCGGTCTGTTCGTGCGACCACACTGGCTTCGCGCGATGCGGTCGCCGCACGCGGCGACACTGCGCTTACGGCGCATTGCCGAGCACGCCGCCCACCGGCGCGCCGCCTGGGCGCGCCGCGCCGTGATGCTCGGACGCGGCGGGCGACGCCACGCAGCGCTCGAGCAACCACGCCTGCGCATCGGCCATGGCCGCCTCGCGCGCCTCGCGGGTGAACAACGCATGATCCAGTGTCGGCAAAGTCAGCACCCGGACCCGCGAAAAGCGCCGCAGCGCGCGCAGCCTTGCGCCGAACTGGATCTTCAGTTCGTCGACCCCTAGATCGTATTCGCCGTACACGAGATGCACGTCGACGCCTTTTCTCTCGAGCTTCTGCAGCAGCCCAACCGCCTCGTTGCGCACGAGGGAGAGCCCGGTGACCTGCTCGATCCGCTCGGCCACGCGCAACAACACGCTGCGCGCGCCGCGTTGCGACAGGCCGCGCAACACCCGCAGCAGCGAGGTTTCGCCGCGCAGCACACGCTTCCATTTGTCGAGCCGCAGCGCCGAGCGCCGCAAGACTCGCGACGAGGCGAGACCGGCCGTGCCGGGCGAGCGCGCTTCGCCATCCCAGATGAACTTCTGCAGATTCACGCCGAAACAGGCGGTCATCTGGGGATGGTGCGCACAGGCATGCAAGCCGACGAACGCCCCGCCGCAGACCCCGAACGTCACCACCTGGCGATGCCCCTGCGCGACCAGCCAGTCTGCGCCGGCCATGGCATCGGCGCAGGACTGCGGCGCGTAGATCGTATCGAGCGTGACGCTCTGCGCCGCCGGTGTGCTGTCGCCAAGGCCGCCCAGATCCATGCGCAGCGAGGCGATGCCAAGCGCGGCGAGCCGGCGAGCGAACAGGACGAAAATGCGGCCGTCGCCAATGTGATGACTGGCGCCGGTATTGATGAACAGCACGGCCGGCGCCTCGGCGCGCGGGGTATCGGGCTGGCAATGCACGCCGAAGTACGCACCGAAAACCACTGGACGCTCGACGGCTTGCGCCTCCGGCAAAGGCAGCAACGGTTGTTCGGGGTCCTCTTCTTCGCGGCCGGCGGCAGGCAGGGCCGCGTGGCTGGCCGTGTCATGCGCGTCATGCGTGTCGTACGATCCATGCGCGTCACATGCATCCCGCTTCGCCTCAGGCAGCGCGGCAAGCCATTCCGCAACCGCGGAAAACGCCTCGACCGGTTCCACGCTATAAAGCGCTTCGATGAGAAAACGATCGGCCTCGTCGAACGCACGCCGTTCAACGGCCACGCCATGCGCCGCGTAGTGATCCACAAGCGCACCGGCGCGCGCCCGGTCGCTGGCATCGAGCATCATCACGCGAGGCGCGGGCGCCGTGGTATCGCGGCGCAAGTCGATGGCCGCGAGTTGCGCGATGTCGTCGCCGTGCACGCCGAAGCCGAAGGCCTCGACATAGGCCGTACCCTCGGCAATGGGCTGTGCGTTGATGCCGTCGGGTGTGCTCAACCAGCTCTGGCGATGCGCCCGCAATTCGCGCAGATAGTTCTTCCCCGACAGCGCCGGCGAAAGAAGCACCAGCGACTCCACCTCACCGCTGCGTTGCGCCGCAAGTGCGGCAAGCGTGGCGCCGAGGCGCAGTCCGCACAGCGACACCCGTTCGACGCCCGTGCTGCTGCGCAGATAGCGGATCGCCGACGCGATGCTCGCGAGCCATGCATCGACCCGGCCACGCTCTTCTTCGCTGCCGGCCGAATCGCCGGTTCCCGGGTAGTCGAAGCGCAGCACCGGCATGCCCGCCGCGGCGAGCCGTTCCGCCAGCCGGCGCCAGCCCCGGTGGGTGCACAACGCGTCGTAGCCGAACGGATTGCAGAGCACCACGCCGTGGCGTCCTTCCCCCGCATGAAGCCAAGCCGCACAGCCGTCGAAGACGACAGGTCTCATGGTGATTCCTCGTGCGATCGCGACCCCGGAGCGAAGCGCGCCAGCAAGGCACGCGATCGCATCGGCATCGCCGCAACTCGATTTGGTATTTGCAAGCCTGTGTGTCAGGTGTTTGTTGGAATTTAATCAAACGCGCGTCCGCCTATCTGTACGGCCGCCCACACATTGCATCGCGGCCAGGTCTCACAATCGGGGCGATGACCACGCCTGCGGGCGCGTGCAGCGGCCCGGCAGGCGTTGCGCGAGCCGTCGTCCGCCGAATCACCCAGCACGAGTCCACTATGCCATTCAAGAGCCAGGGCGCTTCATTGCCTGAGACCGAAGCCAGCGTAGCGTCCGCCGACCTCGAAGGAGGCGCAGCGGCCGCGACGGCGCTGCCGGCCGCCCTGTTCCGGGACACCGGCGCGGACCGCCCGGCTCACCCGAAGCGGCCGGCGCACGGCGCGACCGCGCAGCCACGTCCGCAGCCGCATCTGCGGCCTCTGCATGCGCCGAAGTACCGGCGCGACATCGACGGCCTGCGCGCTATCGCGGTCCTCTCGGTGCTGGGCTTTCACGCGTTCCCGTCGCTCGTGCGCGGCGGTTTCATCGGCGTGGACATCTTCTTCGTCATCTCGGGCTTCCTGATCAGCACGATCATTTTCGAAAGCCTCGAAGAAAACCGCTTCAGCTACGCCGAGTTCTACATGCGGCGCATCAAGCGGATCTTCCCGGCGCTCGTGCTCGTACTGTTCGCGAGTCTCGCGTTCGGCTGGTACACGCTGATGCCCGACGAGTATCAGCAGCTCGGCAAGCATGTGTTTACCGGCGCCGGCTTCATTTCGAATATCGCGCTGTGGCGCGAGTCCGGTTACTTCGACAATACGGCCGCCACCAAACCGCTGCTGCATTTGTGGTCGCTCGGCATCGAAGAGCAGTTCTATATTTTCTGGCCCTTGCTGGTCAGCTTCGCATGGCGGCGCAAGCTCGGGTTTCTCGCGCTCATGGCGATCGTCGGCAGCGCGTCGTTCGCGGTCAATATGCTCACCGTCAAGGCCGATCCGACCGCCGCGTTCTATTCGCCGCTCTCGCGCGTGTGGGAACTGATGATCGGCAGCGTGCTGGCCTACGTCCTGCTGCATCGGCCCGCGAGCCTGTCGAAACAGGGCAATCGCCTGTCGCTGGCGGGCCTCGCTGTCATCGCGGCGGCGCTGCTTCTGCTGGACAAGAACGACGCCTTTCCCGGCTGGCGCGCCCTGCTGCCGACCGTCGGCGCCTTCCTGATCATTGCCGCCGGGCCCGACGCGTGGCTCAACCGCAAACTGCTCGGCAACCGCCTCATGGTTGCGATCGGCCTGATCAGCTACCCGCTCTATCTCTGGCACTGGCCGCTGCTCTCGCTCGCCAATATCATCGACGTCGGCCTCGTCTCGAACGGCACGAAGCTGGCCCTGCTGGCGGCGAGCTTCGTCCTGGCGACGCTGACCTATCAACTGCTCGAACGTCCTCTGCGTGCCTGGAAAAACAACCCGCTGAAGATCGGCACGCTGTGCGCCGTGCTCGCGGCGCTGGCGGCAAGCGGCGCGCTCCTCTACGCGAAAGGCGGCGTGCCGTCGCGCCCGGTGGCGCAGAATGCCGGCATCGCTCAGGTTGCGCTCAACCTGTCGCTCAGACATCAGGTTCCCGAGGAACCCTGCCATCTCGCCAACGCGCAAGCGGACTCGTTTTGCAAGGCCTACAACAGCGCGGCCACGGGACCGCTGATGGTGGTGTGGGGCGACTCGCACGCGGGGGCATGGCTACCCGTTTTCGTCGCGATGGCGCAGGAGCGCAACTATCGCCTCATGCTGTTCTCGCATCTGGGTTGCCCGCCGCTGCTCGATACGCGGCGCAGCGACGGCGCGGAGAGCGGCAAGTTCTGCAGCCAGTTGGGGCTAGCCGAGCCGATCGTCGCTTCGCTTCACAGCCTCAAGCCCGCGGTGGTGTTTCTGGTGGCGCGCTGGAGCCTCTACAGCAACGGCTGGATCAGCGACGGCGAACTGCAGAAGGCCACCCATTTCGTGACCACCGATGCGCATGCGGACGCCACCCAGACCCGTTCGCGCGACGCCCTCGCCAGCCAGCTTCCGCTCACGGTCAAGGCGCTGCTCGAGAGCACGCCGCGGGTCGTGATCTTCCAGAATCCGCCCACGCTGAAGGGCTACCTGTTACCGCGCTCGTACGCGGACCCCGCGCGGGTCGAACCTGCCGCGGCCGCGGACCGGGCCGACCAGGCGTTCAACCGCGCGCTCGTCGAGCGCATGGGGGCAACGCCCGGCGTGAAGCTGTTCGACGCCACCCCGGCGTTGTGCGACGGCACGCTGTGCCATGCGGTGCTGAATGGCGTGCCGGTCTACGACGACGACAATCACGTCAGCGCCCAGGGGGCGCTCCTGTTCAAGCCGCAGCTTCTCGGCCTGCTGGCGTCGCCGGGGTGAGCGCCATGCCCAGGCGGCGCCGGCGCGGCGGACTGTGCCACTGGGTGCGGCCTCGCACAAACACGAGCGGCTCGCGCTGGCACTATCGCGGCTAACAGGGCGTCGCGTGGATGCATCGGGCGCCTGGCGCCACGCGCCGGTCGCCTCCTTTCGCCGCAAGCCCGCCGGTCACATGGAAAAAACCCTTCTCAAGAATATCGTCATCAACTTCGCCGGGTTGATCGCACCGACCATCGTGTCGCTCGCGACCGTGCCGGCGTACATTCATCTGATGGGCGTCGAGCGCTACGGTGTGATCAACCTCGTGTGGGCGCTGATCGGCTACTTCAGCCTGCTCGATCTGGGCACCAGCCTCGCCACCGAGAACCAGATCGCGAAAGTCCGCGAAGCGCAGGACGATTCGGTCGAGCGAATTTTCTGGGGGGCCTGCTTTCTCAATCTCGGCACGGGGGTGCTGGGCGGCCTGATGGTGTACTTCGGCACCTATTTCTACGTCTCGTACGGCGTGCATATCGAACCCGCTTTCCGCCGCGAAGTCATGAGCGCGCTGCCGTGGATCGCGATCGCCGTGCCGCTTGCCAACGTCACCTGGGTGTTCGCCGGCGCCATCACCGCGGTCGAGCGTTTTGCCAGCTATAACGCGAACCAGACCCTGGGCACGATGCTGTTCCAGTTGCTGCCGCTCGCCGCCATCTACTGCTTTTCGCCGTCGCTCGCGGTGGTGATTCCGGCGGCCGTCGCGGCGCGCCTGATCGCCGGCATCCTGCTCGGCATCGCGACGTTCCGCGCACTCGGCATCAAGCGCATGCGCTGGCCCGAACGGCGCGTGATCGGGGAGCTGTTCGGCTACGGCAAATGGATGCTGCTGTTTTCCGGCGCGGGCGCGATTTCCGGCTCGCTAGACCGGGTGCTGGTGGGCTCGATACTCGGCGCGCGCTTCGTCACTTACTACGCGACGCCGCAAAACCTCGTGCAACGCCTGAACATGCTGCCGAGCGCGATGCTGCGCTCGCTGTTTCCGCGTCTCTCGGCCGCCTCGCGCACCGACGCCGACGATCTCGCCCGCGATGCGCTGGCGTTCCTCAACGGCGCGTTCACGCCCTGCATGATCGTCGCGTTATTCGCGCTCGCGCCGTTTCTGACGATCTGGCTCGGCGCGCCCATCGCTGCGGCGTCCGCGCCGGTTGGGCGCATCCTCGTGCTCGGCGTGTGGCTCGCGGGCCAGTCGGGCATTCTCGGCATCCTGATCCAGGCCCAGGCCAATCCGGCCTACGTCGCGCGGGTGAGCTGGCTGCAACTGCCGGTGTTCGTCGCGGCGCTCTGGTTTGCGACCCATCTGTTCGGACTGGTGGGCGCCGGCAGCGTCGTGGTCGCCAAGGCGCTGTTCGACTATGGCGCCTACCTCTACTTCGCGCGCCTGCATGTGCGCTTGATTGTCACGAGCATGCTGGCGCATCTGTCGTTCCTGCTGGTCTCGCTTGCGCTCGCCTGCAACCTGAGCGGCTTGCCCGCCATCATCGCCGCGGCCTGCGCCATGACCGGCGCGAACCTCGCGTGGTCGCTGTACCGCTCGCAAGAGTTGCGCGCGCTCGCGCGCAAGCTCTGGACCCGGGTCTCCTTGCCGGCCGGTTCTCACTAATTCGGGTCACTCGTGAAAACCATCAAAGCGCGCCTCAAGATCGAGCCTCTCTTCATCCTGATGGCCCTGGTGCTGCTGGCCTTCGCCTGGCGCGCGGTCTTCATCTACCGCCCGATCGAATGGGTCACGAATTTCTGGCTGTTCGAGGACTTCGGCTACTCGCTGAAAATTGCCCGCAACATTGCGCTGGGGCTCGGAGAAACCTTCGACGGGGTCGTATTCACGAGCGGTTACCAGCCGCTCTATGTGTGGCTGATGGTGCCGGTCTTCTGGATTTTCCCGAAGAATCTGGAAATTCCGGTGTATCTGGCCGAGACGCTGCTCGCCATCTGCAATAGCGTCACCGTGGTGTTCATCTACGCCATCGTCGCCCGGCTGACGAAGCGCCAGTGGAGCGGCATCGCCGCAGCCGCGTTGTGGGCGTTCAATCTCGCGATCGCCCGCAACGGCAGCCTCGGCCTCGAAACCGGACTCTCGACGATGATGGTCGCGGCGACCATGGCCTACGTCGTGTCGCTCGAGATCGGCGAGCACGCCACGCGCAAGGCGCTCGCGCTAGGCGCTTTGCTGGGTGTCACCTTTCTGGCCCGGGTCGACGCGGCCTTTCTCGTCGCCGTCACGCTGCTGTATTTCCTGTCCGGCAAGCGGGCCAGCCGCCGGGAAACCCTGGCATTCCTGATCGTGACGCTCGCGGTGTTCGCGCTGGTGGTCGGTCCGTATTGCCTCTGGAACCAGCTTCACTATGGTTCGCCGTTGCCGACCAGCGGCCAGGTGACCACGGGCAAATCGAGCCTGTTCTCCTCGCCGCTGTCGAACCAGTCGCAGGCCGAACTGCGCAACCACGTGCTATGCGCCTTTTACATCATCGGCCGGATGCTGGTGGGCATCACCTCGGTGAACGGCTACGATCCCTTCTCGACGACGTGGTCGAGGCCCGTTGCGCTGATCACGGCTGCGGTGCTGGTCGCAACGGCGGTCTTCAGCTATCGAAGCTTTCCCGCGAGCCGCCGCCAGATCCTGTTCGTCGCCGGGGTGGGCGGCCTGTACACGCTCGGCAATATCCTCTACGGCCTGATGCCGTATGAGCGCTATTTCCTGCCGCCAATCTTCGCCTTCACGATCCTCGCGACGGTGGCCGCAACCGGCCTGCTCGCTTCGCTGCGCTTTCCCGCCCGCCTGCGCGGCTCCACGATAGCCGCCGCCGTGGTTTTGCCGCTGGTCTGCTTCGGTGTGACCTCGAAGGCCAAGCTGCTGTCGGAAGAGACGCGCACGTATGGCTGGTATGACGGCATCCGGGTGCTGAACCGCATCGCGCGGCCCGGCGACACCGTGGGCGCGTTCCAGACCGGCAACACCGGCTACTTCTACGACAAGGGGCGGGCCGTCAACCTGGACGGTGTGGTCAACATGAACGCCTATCACGCGCGCATGAACAAGACGATCGACGAATACGTCACGCAAAACAACATCAAGTTCATCGCCGACGAGGATCCGTTTCCGCTCTCGCTAACCCGCGACATGAAGACCGAACAGGATCGCGCCAGCTTCCTCGCGCGGCTGTCGCAGGTCTACGCCAATCCAGCCTATCTCTACACGATCTACCGGATCGGCAGCGAACCCTACAAGGCGATCCGCAAACCCGAACCGGCAGCAGGATGGGCCGAAACGCCGCAACCGTATGCCACCTTTCGCCATGCCCTCGTGAGCGCGACGCCCGGTGCCCGCGTAGCGTTCTCGTCCGATCGACCGTTCGATCTGCGCTTCCTGCGTCAGGCATCGTCCGGCATGGCTAATGTCTATCGCGACGGCGTGCTGCTCGACACGGTGGATCTCTACGCGCCGGTATTCGACTCGACCTACAAGTTCCCGGTCTCCGGAGACGGACAGGTGCATCGGTACGAAGTGGAAGTCGCTCAGGAAACGAATGCCGGCTCGACCAGCCATCAGGTGTGGTTCGACGCGATCCTCGAGCGGTAGGGAGGCGGGCACACCACGCGCGGCATGCGCGGGCATGGATGGCCCATTCGGCCGGGTCTCAGCCGCGTGCTTCCGCGCTCAAGGTGCGCTGCGTTTCGCCGCGCAACTGCATGGCGCGCAGCACTGCCTGCACAACCTGCTCCACGGTCGGCCAGTTGCCCGCAGCGGCGCCCGTGGCGCTCTTCAACGGCGCCACGCTGCTATACGGCGGCGCGTAGCCCCAGACGGTATCGTGCGCTTTCGCATCGGCAAACGTGCCACCCAGCACCGCCACCGTGGGACGGCGAAAAGCGGCGGCCGCATGCAGGAGCATCGACGGATTGGTCAACACCACGTCGGCCTGCTCGGCGAGCGCAAAAGTGCCCCGCAACGAGACGCGGCCGGCAAGCGAGCGGATCGTCACGCCGCTGCCGCAGGCCGCGACGATCTCGGCGGCTTTCGCCTCATCGGCGGCACCGCCGACCACCACGATATCGAGCGCGTGACCGAGCGCATGCGAGAGGGCCTCGAGCGCCGCGATCAACGCCTGTGCCGGCCAGCTCTTCTCGACCAGACCGGCCGCGCAACCCACCAGCAGACGCAGCGGTTCAGGCTGGCTGGAACCGGCCGTGCGCCAGAGCGCGGCGGCTTGCGCGCGCTCGGTGTCGGTGAGGTACAACTGCGGCCGCGGCTCCGGGAGCCTGCTGGCGCCGAGCAATTCGGCCTGCGCCAGCGCCGCCCGCGCCACGTGGATCTCCGGTGTAAACACGATATGCGAACGGCAGGCACTCCAGCCGCCGCGATACCCGCGCACGCCTACCCGGTAGCGGACTTTCGCGCGCATCATCAGCAAGGCGCCCACGTGCGAGCCGAGCACATCGATGCCGACGTCGAAGCCATTGCGGCGGCGCAAGGCCGCAACCTGCCCGGAGCGCCAGATGAACTGCGCCACGTCGAGCGGCGACTGGTTGCGCACGACCTTGTTGTTCCACGGTGCGTCGAGCTCGACGATCTCGTCGACATAAGGATTGTTCTCGAGGATCGGACGCCCCCAGCGGCCCACGCCGGCCACGATGCGGGTCGCCGGAAAGCGCCATCGCAAGGCCTGAAAGAGCGGCGTCGTGGTCAGCAGGTCGCCGAAATCGTTGGGCCGCAGCACGAGAATATCGCGCGGCGTCTCGCGCAGCGGATCGATGCGCGGCCGATGAAACTGCCCGGCCGTCCAGACTGGTATCTCCAGTAATGCGCCCTTCCACCCCATTGCGACTCCTCCAGGTTCGACATCCGCACGGCGCGGCGCCACTCAGCCTTGCACGCCGGCACGCCATACCTTCGATATCCTGACGATCGGCACGAGCTGGGACAACGCCCGGCGCCGCGCCAGATACAGTGTGAGATGACCAAAATAGATCAGCAAGAAAGCCGCGCAACGCGACAGGCTAGGCTCGATCAGCCGATACCGTTTCACGCCGATATAAAGGCGCGCTGCCTCGCAATTCAGCTGATAGCGCGTGAGCCCGTCCACCGCACCGGCGCCGTTCAGGACGCCGCCGCCCGGCATGGTGTCCCGCGAGCACAAGGCGGGCTCCAGATCGATCCGGTAGCCGCGCCTGAGCGCTCGTAAGGACAACTCGGCATCTTCGGTGCCGAAGAAAATGTTTTCGTCCCACAGGTCGTGGGTGAATAGCGCCAGCGGAAAGACCGACGCATGCAGGTTCACGCACTGCGGCTCGCGGCCTTCCTTGAAATAGCCGGTGAACGACAGGCGCACCGGCTTGCACTCGTGCAGGCCTGGACCGCTCGACGCCCCGCCCGTCAGCATCGTCATGCGCCGCTGCAGGACGGGCAGGCTGGCGAAATGCTGACGCGCGACGGCGAAGAAATCGGCGTAGACCAGAATGTCGTCGTCGACGAACGACACGTAGTCGCATTTCGGCGCGTGTTCCAGGCAGTATTTCACTGCGTTGTTGCGATTGGCGCAGACGCCGCGCCGCGGTCCGGCGAGATACACGACGCCGGCGTGAGCGGCCACCACCGCTTCGTTGGCCGCACGCACGGCCGGCTCGGGCGAATCGTCGCTCACCACCACTAGCGCCGCGGGCGGCTCGCAACGCGCCAGATTGGCGAGGCACGCCGCCAGCGTGTCGACCCGGTTCATGGTCGTCACGCAAACGGCGAAGGCCGGCTGCCAGTCCGGTGGGTTGCCCGGTTCCGCTATCGCCAAGTCGGCTTGCGCCACTGGCCCTGGGTTGCTCATCGCCGCACTCCGCCTGGGAAATCGTCGTGGTGCGCCACGCTCGGGCACACCTGTCTGAATCTGCCTAACGCGCGCCATCCGCTACGAAACCGCCGCATGGTGCGCTGCATCGTGATCATGAAAGCTGCGGCTTCTACCGTCTGTGCGCTCGCCCTCCCTTCGGCGCCATGCGTCCCGCCGCCCGGATCTCGGGCCGACACGTCCGCGCCGGCGCGGCCATGCTGCGCTGCGTGTGCTGCCGAACCGACGCCGGCGGCGCGCGTCGATGAAATGCAATCTGATAAGGCACGTGAGCGACGCGCCGGGACGGTTCGCCCGGCGGCGCGCTCGACGCCCGCACAGACCGGCTATGGACAGGGGAGCAGCAGTGCAAGACAAGAGTAAAACAGTCGGCTTTTTACTGCGCTCGGTGCACTGTAACGACGGCGTGGCGTCCCATTGCGAAACCCTGATTGGCGCCTTGAAACGCAATGGCTGGCGCGTCATCGTGATAAGCGGCGCGGTCGACTACGACGCCCGCTCGGAGATGCGCTATCGCAATCTGATGTCGCTCGTCGAGCACTGGGAAGTGATCGAAGGATTGAATACGGTCACGCCGTCGATCCGCCACATCGCGCGTTGCCGGCATGTCATGAAGCAGCACCACGTGTCGATCCTGCACGGCCACGGCTTCTCGGCGCTGCCGCTCGCGGCGTTGCTGCGCCTGCTGACCGGCGTGCGCTGCGTCGCCACCTTCCACCCCTCGCTGCACGGCACCGATCCGCAACAGATGACGTCGCAAACCAGACGGCGTCAGCAGTCGCTGAAATACCGGCTGCTGTTTACGCTCGCCTCGCCCAAGGCCCTGATCGCCACCTCGCTCGAGATCCGCGACTGGCTGCTCGGCGACGTGGGTCTGCCGCTGGCCAAGGTCATTCACATTCCGCTCGGCATCGATTCGGACGCCTACCGTGAGCCTTCGCCCGCGGAACGTCTGGCCGCGCGCCGGGCGTTGAACATCGCCGACGACGAATGCATTTTCCTGCTGGCCGGCCGTCTCTCGTGGAACAAGGGGCACGACGTGCTGATCGATGCCGCGCGGATCGTCAAGACACGTCTGCCCGCGGCCAGGTTCCGGGTGGTGTTTGTCGGCTCGGGCGATCAGGAAGAGGAGATCAAGGCCTACGCCTTCAAGGACGGCACCGGCGCGGACCTCTTCACGTTCCTCGGTTTCGTGAAAAATCTGCCGGCGGTGTATTGGGCCAGCGACGTGTTCGTGCTGCCCAGCCGCTATGAAGGGTTCGGGCTGGTCGTCGCCGAGGCGATGTGTGCGGGACTGCTGCCGGTGCGCACGCCGAGCGGCGGTTCGCGCGATCAGATCGAAGACGGCGAATGCGGCTTCATCACGCCGTTCGACGAACCGGAACCACTCGCGCGCATCATCGCGACGTTGCTCGAGGACGTGCAGTTGCGTCAGCGCACCGCCGCCAATGCCGTGCTGAAGGGCAAGGCGCTGTTTTCCAAACAACGCATGGCGGAGCGCACCGCGCTGCTGTACGAGTAAGCCGCGCGGCCGCTTCGGGTACGGCGGCATCCGTCAGCGCGTCGGTGCGCCGGTGCGTCAACGTGCAGTCAGCGCATCAGCGCTCGCTCACCGCTTCCCGATACACATCGGCCACCTGAGCCGCGACCACCGCGCGGTCGAAGTTTGCACGCGCGTAGGCACTGCAGGCCTCGCTGCCCGGCAACACCCGGCGCCCCAGCAGCGCATCCACGATGCCGCTGCCGATCGCATGAAAGCCGACCGAACCCAGCACCAGATCCGGCGAGAGCGGCGCCACCACTTCCGGCAGGCCGCCCACGGGCGTCACCAGCGCCGGCGTGCCGGCCGCCAGCGACTCCGCCGTCGTCAGGCCGAAGCCTTCGAGCGCGACGGTCGGCACCACCGTCACGTCCGCGCTGCGGTACCACAGGGGTAACGCGGCGTCGGCGACGAAACCGGCCAGCTTGACGTGCCCAGTGAGTCCGCGCTGCTCGATCCGCATCAGCAGCGCCGACTCCAGCGGGCCTTTCCCGGCGATCGTCAGCAACACATCGGGCACCGCCTGCTTGACCACAAACATCGCATCGATCAGATTTTCGAGGCCCATGCGCGACACCAGACGCCGGATGCAGAAAATCTGCGGGCGGTCGTTCGGCAGGCCCAGTGCGGCGCGCGCCTGCTGCCGCGTGAGCGACGTATGGAAGTGGTCGACATCGACGCATCCGGGCACGACACGGATCGTCTCGTCCGAGACCCCATAGCTTTTGCGCAGGATGTCGCCGAACGCGTGCGAGAGCACGATATGGCGCTGGGCGCCCCGATACACCGACCACTCGAGCGCATGGCGAAACGCGCGCGATACCCCGCCGCGTCCTTCCGCCGTGCTTTCGGCCGCCCACGGTCCGTGAAAATGCACGACGCGCGGCACACGCGGAAACACCCCGATGGTCGGGGCCGCATACAGCGCGAAGTGCGTGGCCACCACATCGGGAACCGACACGCGCTTGAGCCGGCGCGAGTGCGCGCGCATCTGCCACATCCGGGTTCTGAGCGGCTCCTGTGCCGCCGCGAAGGCGTCGACGACGCCATGCGAGTCGGCCAGCACGCCTGTGCTGCCGGCCACCAGGCCGCGCACCGTCACGCCCTGGCCGGGCAGCGACTCGATCAGCTCCTTGAACATGCGATCGAGGCCCCCTGGGCGCTCGCCGAACCAGTGCATGCCGATCTGCAGCGAATCGATCGTGCTCATGTTTCGGTCGACACGCTAAAGCCCCCGACCGGGGCGAGTTGCGGCACCCGCCGCGCGCAGAGCTCCTCGTAGAGCGACAGATAGCGCGTCGCCATGTTTTGCCAGCTGAGCGTCTGGGCCCGCTCGCGCGCGGCGCGTCCCATGGCGCCGGCATAGGCCGGGTCAGAGGCGAGCCGCGTCACCGCCGCGGCGAGACCGGCCACATCCTCAGGACTCCCCAGCACGACGCCGCAGTCGTCGTCGATCACTTCGGCGCCGCCGGCCGTCGCGGCGGTCACCACCGGCAGTGCGCTCGCGAGCGCCTCCAGCATCACGAGGCTCATCGCCTCGTAGCGCGACGGAAACACGAACGCATCCACGGAGCGCATGAGCGCCGGCATGTCCTTCACGAATTCGACGAAATGCACCCGCTCTGCGACGCCCAGCGTCTGCGCCAGGGCGGGATACGGGCTGTTGCGCAGCGCGCCGGCCACGGCGAGATGCACGTGCGGCGGCATCGACACGAGCGCGCGCAGCACCGCGTCGAGGTTCTTGCGCGACAGGCGCAGGTCGCCCGCGAACAGCAGCATGAACGGCGCCTCGGGCAAGCCGAAGCGCGCGCGCTCCGCCGCGCCGGGTGCAAACTCCGTCACGTCGACGCCGTTGTGGATCACCTGCATCCGCTCATCGCCGATGCCGAGCGAGCGCACCTCGGCCGCCACCTTGAGCGACACCGGCACGACCACCCGCGCACGGCGCAAGGCACGCTTCTCGCACCATGCGTTCAGGCGCGTGTAGAGCACCTGATAGGCCGGATACGCGCCGTCGCGAATCCGGAACGGATAGAAGCCGCAGCGATACCAGCCGTCGTGCACGAAGTGGACTGTGTTCACATCGGCGCGGGCCCACGTGATGAAACCGTTCACGTGAATCACGTCGAACTCGGCGCGGTGGCGGCGAATCCACAGCGCGCTCTTCAGCGCAAACATCTGGTACTGCAGCAGGCGGGTCGGCAGACGGCTCGCCGGAATCTGCACGAAGCGCACGCGCGGCAGCGCGAGCAGCGCCGGCGCCGCCTGCGAGCCGAGCAGCGTCACCGAGTGGCCGGCCGCGAGCGCGGCGCGCACGATCTCGTAGTTCACCCGGCCCTGGCCGTCGTTGATCACGAAGGCATGGGTCACGATCAGGACTCTCATAGCACCGCCGGTGATAGGACGTTATCGATGCGCGCGGTCTTGCGCGGACTCGCGTGCGCATTCATGGCGCGGGAATAGCGCAGGCCGATCACCGGCATCACCACGCCGATCATGAAGAACATGCCCCCTGCCGCCTGCAGCGTGTTCATGAAGATCATCATCGAAAAGATCGCGAGCGCCGTGCCGACACCGGAAATCGCCACACGGTCCCGCTTGCGCGCGTAGCTCGCGGCGAAGGCGCGCCAGATCAGCGTGAGCAGGCCCGTGGCATACAGCAGCGTGCCGGGCCAGCCCATCACGTAGGGCACCTCCATCAGGCCGCTGTCGAACACGACGTTGACCTTGGTGGGGTCGTCCGCCAGCTTGGTGCCGATGCCGGTCATGCCGAAGCCCTCGCCCGAGATATCGGACAAGGCCGTGAACAGGAAATTCTTGTAGAAGTTTTCGCGCACGCGGTAGCTGCTGTCGTCGTTGATGTTCTGAAACGACTCGACGCGCTTGATCAGCGGCGTGGCGATTTCGTCGATCATCGTCAACGGCATGCAGATGCCGGCGAAGGCCACCACGCCGACGATCAGGCGGACGCGGCTGCGGCCGTCCAGCATCGCCAGCGGGTACAGCAGCCCGATCGTCCAGCCGCCCCACGCCGCCCGCACCGACGTGAACAACAGCGCCGGCACGCCCACCACGGCCGCGGCGGCGCGCATCTTGCCGCGCGCGGCGAGCGACATCAACAGGCCCACCATGATGGCGATCCCGAACGGACCCGACGAGTTCATCGTGCTCGAGATGCGCATGCTGAACGGCACGGGCAGACCGTCCGACTCCATGCCCGAGGAGATGAGCCAGAACGCGTCCCACGGCGGCGGGCTGACGAACTGGATCACGCCGTACGCCCCCATCACGAAGGTGCCGTAGACGAAGGTCTTCAGCAGCACCCGGTGATAGGCGGGATACTCCTGCCAGGTCACGATCATGCGAAAGCCGATCAGCGTGGGAAACATCCAGCCGCACAGCGTGAACGCCGCCGGCGCAATGCCGGCGCGCACCACGCCGATCAGAAACGCGTACAGCAGCGCCGTCATGATCAACAGCAGCGGCGCGGCGCAACGCTGCCCCAGCATGCGGTAGTGCGTAAACACCGCCATGCCGGAGATGGCCGCCGCGAGCAGCGGCGCGACCATGATCATGCTGCGCGGATTGAACGAACCGTTGAAGAAGTCGGCAAAGCGCCGCACTTCAGGCGTGAGAAAAAACAGCCAGCAGACGAAGCCGAGATAGTGCGCCGGATAGCGGCGATAAAGCCGCCAGGCGATCGGCACCGTCATGGGGGTGAACGCCAGCTCGAGCAGCTTGCCCTGATGCGCGACGATCAGGACCAGCGTCACGACCAGCAGGCTGACCTGCATGCCCACCGGCCCGGCGACGCGCGAAGCCAACGAGCTCGCCTTCGGATGCGCCCGGGTGCGCGGCAACGGCAGAGCCGCAGTGCGATTCATCGCGCGCCCTTAGAGCAGTTCGAAGGTGCTGGCCACCGGCGCGGCAGTGCGCTCGCGGCGCCAGCTTCCCAGGGCCGTGCGCGCGCCGCGCAACTGGCAGGTGAGGCCGATGAACGGCACCCCATGTTCGAGAAACGGACCTTCGGTCTTGCGAAAGCCGAACTGCTCGTAGAAACCGCGCAGGCTGACCGGCGCGGTGACCCGCACGACGCGCGCCGCCCAACGCTCGGCAATCGCCTGCAACACCCGCTCGATCAGCATTTCCGCCGTGCCGTCGCCGCGCCGCGCGGGACTCGTCAACACCTTGTCGATCACCACTTCCGGATCTTCCGCGTCGCCAGGCTGAATGCGCGCATACGCCATCACCGGCATGGGCCGCGACATGTCTTCGACTGCGAAGACATGCAGGGCCTGCTCGTCGTGCCCATCGGCATCGAGACACACATGGGATTGTTCGACGACGAACACCGCACTGCGCGCACGCATGACCAGATACAACTCGCGTGCCGTGAACTGTTCGAATTCGAGCGTTTTCCAGTTCATCAGATTCCCCCAGCGATTCGTTTGACGGGACGAGCCCGTTGCCATGACTGCACGTTACCTCCGGCGACCCTTGAATCTCCGTGCGGAAGCGCACCGACGATGCTGCATCGCGATCAGTTAAATACGGACAGCCGGCACACATCGTCCGAACCTGCAGCGCTCGGCGCATCCGGCAACGCATTCGCCGCCCGGGGGCGGCGAATGCGGCGAATCCAACCAGAAGCGGCTTAGCGACATGTCCTTGAGGGGGCGCCTTCCCATGAAAACTGCACTGCGACGCATTCTTTCCGAGTCCGCACGTCTCGACGTGCCGCCCGACACCCTGGCGGACGACGCCGACCTCTACGCGGCAGGCCTGTCGTCGCTCGCGACCGTGCACCTGATGCTCGCGATCGAAGACGAGTTCGACATCGAGATTCCCGACCGCATGCTGACCCGCCGGCTCTTTTCGAGCATCGATTCGCTGGCCGCCGCGGTGAGCGAGCTACAACAGGCAAAGGCGGCCGCATGAACGCCCCGCTGATGCACGACGCGGGCCCGCTCGACGGCCCACCTCCCGACGCGACGGCCGGCGGCGCGTCGCTCGCCGCCGTCGAAGCCGACGCCGGCTGGCGCGCCGCCGCCCAGCGCGCGGCGCAGGTCGCCGCCCAGCATGCGGACGCGGTGGACCGCGAAGCCCGCTTTCCGAGCGAAGCGTTCGACGCCCTGCGCCGCGAGCGGCTGCTCTCCGCGCTGGTGCCGCAAGCGTTCGGCGGCGCGGGCCTGCCGCTCGCCGACGTCGCCGCGATTTGCGAAATCCTCGCGCAAGGCTGTGCTTCGACCGCGATGGTGTACGCGATGCACCAGATCCAGGTAGCCTGCATCGAAGCGCATGGCAGCGCCTCGCCGTGGCACCAGGCCCTCCTCGCGCAACTGGTCGAACAGCAATGGCTGCTCGCCTCGGCGACCTCCGAGGAGACCATTGGCGGCAACATGCGCACCAGCGCCTGCTCGGTCGAACTCGACGGCGAGCGCCTGCGCATCGAAAAGCTGGCGCCGACCATCTCCTACGGCGCGCAGGCCGACGGCATTCTCGTCACGGCACGCCGCACGGCGGAATCGGCTGCGGCCGACCAGGTGATGATCGTCGCGTTGCGCGCCGAAACGACGCTCGAAAAACGCGGCGGCTGGGATTCGATGGGCATGCGCGGCACCTGCAGCGAGGGCTTTCGCCTCGTCGCGACCGGCCTGGCCGAACAGATCCTGCCGACGCCGTTCGCCGAGATCGCCGACCAGACCATGCTGCCGATCTCGCACACGCTGTGGGCCGCGGTATGGACCGGCATCGCCACCGATGCGGTCAATCGCGCGAAAGCGTTTTTCCGCGCCCAGGCGCGCGCCAAACCCGGTTCGGTGCCGCCGGCCGGCCTGCGTCTCGCCGAAGCCGTAGGCCTCCTGCAGATGATGCAGGCGCGCCTCGCCGTCGCACTCGACGCCGCCCGTGTCGCGCATCACGCCAAACAGGGCGCCTGCCAGGCCGATCTGCCGCTGTCGGCGCTGCTCGGCTTCGCCTCCGACATGAACACGTTGAAAACCAGCATTTCGACGACCGCGCTGCAGGTGGTCCACGAAGTGCTGATGATCTGCGGCATGGCCGGTTACAAGAACGGCACCGAGTACAGCGTGGGCCGCCATCTGCGCGACCTGTATTCCGCGCCGCTGATGATCAACAACGACCGCATCGCACAGAACACCGCGAGCCTGCTGCTGGCGCAGCGTCCGGCCGCCCCGGGGAGAGCCTGAGATGAACACGATGACCGACACCGCCGCCCTCGCCGCCGCGCAAGCCGAAGCCGCCCCGGCCGCCCCCAGCTTTCGCGACGAACTGCTCGAGAAGGGCATCCTGATCGATACCGGCGAAAACGGCCTGTATGGCCGCAGCCAGGTGTTCGAGGACGTGGTCGAACGGCTGAACGTGGCGATTACCCATCTCGGCGCCGACCAGCAGCCGGAAGTGCTGCGCTTTCCGCCGGCCATGCGCCGCACCGACTTCGAAGATAGCGAATATCTGAAGAGCTTCCCGAATCTCGCCGGCACGATCCATTCGTTCTGCGGCAACGACATGGGCCACCAGCGCCTGTTGCGCGCGCTCGACGACGCCATGACCGAGCGCGACGACGACCGCAGCGACGACTGGATGGCGCAGCAGAAACCCACCCGCGTGGTGCTGACGCCGGCTGCCTGCTATCCGATCTATCCGGTGATGGCGCGGCGCGGTCCGCTGCCTGAAGAAGGCCGCACCATCGACGTGCTGTCGTATTGCTTCCGCCACGAACCGTCGCTCGATCCGGCCCGCATGCAGATGTTCCGCCAGCGCGAATACGTGCGCCTCGGCAGCCCGGACCAGGTGATGGCGTTTCGTCAGATGTGGATCGAACGCGGCTCGGCGCTCGTGCACATGCTGCAGTTGCCGGTCGACGTCGACCTCGCCAACGATCCGTTCTTCGGCCGTGGCGGCAAGATCGTCGCGGACAGCCAGCGCGCCCAGGCGCTCAAGTTCGAGCTGCTGATTCCAGTGGCCAATGCCGACGGCAAGACGGCCTGCCTGTCGTTCAACTATCACATGGACCACTTCGGCGCGATCTGGAAGATCGAATGCGCGGACGGCTCGGTGGCGCATACCGGTTGCGTGGGCTTCGGCATGGAGCGCATCACGCTGGCGCTGTTCCGCCATCACGGCCTCGACGTCAACGTCTGGCCCGACGACGTGCGCGCGCTGCTGTGGGGCGACACTCGGGCGCGCGTGCTGCAGGGACTCGCGGGAGGCGCCGCATGACGCCCCCGCTCACGACCGCGCTCACCGGCTCGCTCCGCGCGCTGGCCATGCCCCACCCGATGCGCTCGCACCAGCCGCATGCCTTGCATCAGGGCGACCGGGTCTGGCAGGAGACCAATTGCTACGTCGACCTGTGGATCGAGCTGCTGCACGGCTTCGGGCTCGACCCGCGGGCAGCCTTCGCGTTCACCGTGACGCAGGACTTCGAGGGCGACCAGTTCACCTTCTTCAAGTTCCCGCTGGAGGATCTCGAGCGGCTCTACGGCACCCAGGTGCAGGAACTGGCGATCTACGACTCGCTGGAAGACCGCGTGCTGGCGCAGACCCTGCGCGGCCACACGGTGCTGGTCGAGGTGGACGGCTACTATCTGCCGAACACGCGCGCCACTTCGTACCGGCGCGAACATCCGAAGACCACCGTCGGCATCGACTTCATCGATCCGGCTGGGCAGCGCCTCGGCTATTTCCACAACACCGGTTATCACCTGCTCGAAGGCGAGGACTACGAAGGGGTGTTTCGCAAGCTGCCGCAGTTCAGCGGGCAGGCGGACCTGCTGTTCCCGTACGTCGAATTCGCCAAGCAGGTGCGGCCCGCGCTCGAAGGCACCGCGCTCGCGGAAGCGTCCGCGGAACTGCTGTGTACCCATCTGGCGCGCCGTCCCATGCGCAACCCCATCACGCAGTGGCGCGCCGAGTTTCCGCAGCAGCTCGACACGGTGCTCGCGCGCGGCGAGAAATTTTTCCACCTCTATTCGTTCAACCTGATGCGGCAACTGGGCGCGAACTTCGAGTTCCTGGCGAAGTACCTGCAGTGGCTGTCCGTGCAAGGCTTCGACATTCCTCCGGAGATTGCGGGTTCGGCGCAGAAGATCGCCTCGGAGTCGATGGTGATGCAGTTTCGCCTCGTGCGGGCCATGGCGCGCGGTCGCCACGACCTGTGCAACGACTGCTTCGACGTGCTTGAAAACGCCTACGACAAGACCATGCCGCCGCTTGCCGCGCTCGCGTTTTGACGCGCTACGCTGCCCGGAGTCACTGTGCGCGCCTTGCCCACCACCCCGCCTGACCTGGTGCGCGAAGCCGCTGCACCGCCCGCCGCCGGGACAACTCACGGCGGGCTCGCAACCGCGGACGGTGCGCGGGCCCGCACCGTCTGGCCGCGCGCGCTCGACACGGGCTGGCAATGCGTGAGCACGGCCGCCGGCGCGTGCGTATCGCCTGCCGACTGGCCTGCCGGGGGCTGGCTGGATGCGCAGGTGCCCGGCACGGTGGCAGCCGCGTGGCGGGCCGCTGGACAGCTCGACGCGGATCGTCCGCCGCCGTTTGCCTTCGACGATCACTGGTATCGCCTGAGCCTGACGCCCGCGCTGACCGGCAGCGGTCCGCAACGTCTGCGTCTGCACGGCCTCGCGACGCTCGCCGAAGTGTGGCTCGACGGCGTGAAGCGGCTCGACTCGGATTCGATGTTCGTCGCGCACGATCTCGAGCTCGAGCTGACCGGACCGGCCACGCTCGCCCTGTGCTTCCGTTCGCTCGCGCCGTTGCTCGCCGCCCGCCGCTCGCGCGCCCGCTGGCGCCCTCGCCTCGCCTCGCCGCCCACCTTGCGCAACGTCCGCACGACGCTGCTCGGACACATGCCCGGCTGGTGTCCGCCGCTGCAGGCCGTGGGTCCGTGGCGCCCCATCGAACTGCTCGGCGATGCCGGCGAAGCCTTCGATACGATCGACCTCGCGAGCCGCGTCGACGGCGACGACGGCGTCGTGTCGCTCACGCTGCGCTTCGTGCATCCGCAGAGCGAGACCGTCCCCGCGACGTTGAATTGCGGCGCGGCCCGTGCGTCTCTCGAGTGGCGCGACGCAGTCACGCTCACGGGCGAACTGCGCGTGCCGCGCGCCGAACGCTGGTGGCCGCATACCCATGGCGTGCCCACACTGCATTCTGTCGCGCTGGAACTGGGCGGCCAGCGCTTCGAACTGGGCCGGCTCGGCTTCAGAGAAATCGAAGTGGACCGCGGCGCGGACGGCGACGGCTTCGCCCTGCGTGTGAACGGCGTGCCGCTGTTCTGCCGCGGCGCCTGCTGGACCAGTGCCGATCTCGTCACGCTCGCCGGTACGCCACAGCAACTCGAACACGCCTTCACGCTCGCGCGCGACGCCGGCCTGAACATGCTGCGCGTGGGCGGCACGATGGTGTACGAATCGGACGCCTTCTATGCGCTCGCCGACCGTTTCGGAATCCTGATCTGGCAGGATTTCGCTTTTGCGAACTTCGACTACCCCACCGACGAGGCCTTCGCCGCCTCCGTGCGTCGCGAGGCGACGCAGTTTCTGGCCCGCACACGCCGCTTTGCGTCCCTGGCCGTGCTGTGCGGCGGCAGCGAGGTCGATCAGCAAGCTGCGATGTTCGGCCTGCCGCCTTCGATGCGCGCGCAACCTCTTTTCACCGAATGCCTGGCCGGTCTCGCCGCGCAGGAACGGCCCGATGTAACGTATGTGAACAATTCTCCGACCGGGGGCGTGTGGCCGTTTTCGACTCGCACCGGCATCACGCACTACTACGGCGTGGGTGCGTATCAACGGCCGCTCGACGACGTGCGGCGCGCCGAAGTGCGTTTCGCAGCCGAATGCCTGGCCTTCGCCAACGTGCCCGACGACGCCACCCTGCAGCAGGCGCTCGGCACGATTCAGGTTCACGATCCGCGATGGAAGGCGGCCGTGCCGCGCGACCAGGGCGCCGGCTGGGACTTCGACGACGTGCGCGACCACTACCTGGCCACGCTCTATGGCATCGAGCCCGCCCGCCTGCGCTACGAGGACCCGCAGCGCTATCTGGAACTCTCGCGAGCGGTGGTGGCCGAGCTGATGACCGAGGTATTCGCCGAATGGCGGCGCGCCGGTTCGCCGTGCGGCGGCGCCCTCGTCTGGCAGTTCCAGGATCTGCGCGCGGGCGCCGGCTGGGGCATCGTGGATTCGACCGGACGGCCCAAGAGCGCGTGGCACGCGCTCGCCCAGGTGCTGCGTCCGGTTCAGGTGGTCATGACCGACGAAGGCCTCAACGGACTCGACCTGCATCTCATCAACGAGACCTGCGAGAGCGTGACGGCACAGCTTGAACTGGTGTGCCTGCGCGACGGCGCGGTAAAGGTTGCGGGCGCAACCTCTCTGGTGGAACTCGCGCCACGCAGCAAGCAGCGTCTCGCGGCAGCGGAGTGTCTGGGGCAGTTCTTCGATCTGACGCATGCGTATCGTTTCGGTCCACGTTCGCATGATGTGACGTTTGCCACGCTGCGCGATCCGGCGAGCAGACAGATCCTCTCGCAAGCGTTTCATCTGCCCGAGCGGCGCGCTGCCGAACGTTACGACACCGGCCTTAGCGCCACGCTCGAAGCCACCGGCAGCGGCTGGCAACTGATCGTCGAAGCGAAGCGCTTCGCGCGCTTCGTCAACGTTGCAGATATGCACTACCGTGCCGTCGACAACTGGTTTCATCTGCCGCCTGGCGAGCCGCGCACGATCGCACTGCGTCCTTTGCCGGCAATGAACGCCGACGCAACACACCCCGCACCCTCGGGCGAAGTACGCGCCATCAACTCAAGCGCGCCCGTGTTCTACGGCTGAATCCACCCGTCTCCCACACCGCTCCCCTGCAAGGCTCGCAGACGCTCGTTCTGCTGCAGTTTCGCGGACGCTGTCATCACGTCAGCACAAGCGCCCGCACGCTTCGCCAAAAATTCCTTCCGTGCGCCAGGGCACCTAACCGGTGGAACACATATGAATCAAATCTGAGTCATCCCGGACCGCCGCGCCAAACGCCACCACACGTAGCCCGCCCCCTGCGAAAGACCTCATGCAGATTCTACGAGAACGCGTTTTAAACGAATTCTATCAATCACTTGCGTTGAATTTAACAGTCTCTGGCAAACCCTGGGTGGCCTTGAGGCGTCGTACAAAATTGAAACAAAAACGCACGTTTTGCCTCGCAAAACGCCATGCCGCTTTTCGCTGCGCCGCACCAGTGCTTGCTTTGGACCTGCATGGCACAGTCCTCGCTAAATGAGAAGCGCAGCACTAGCGCCGACGCCAACAACCATTCAAACGACGGCGCAAAAAGGCCATACGGGGCCCGCACTGTTCATCCATAGCCGCTCGCCAGGCGGCAATACACCAGGGATGCAGAGGCGGGTAAAAAAACCAACGAGTCGCGTCAGCGACTTCGTGCGAGGACCGATCATGTTAACGCTTCAATCCGATCTGCACGGCAATCATTTGCTCGGCGCACTGCCATCGCATGAGTGGCAAGCACTCGCCCCTCACCTCGAACTTGTCCATCTGCGCACCGAGCAGTTGCTCTGCGATTCAGGACAACGAATTCATCACGTGTACTTTCCGACCACTGCGATCATCTCGATGCTCTCGACGATGGAAGACGGCAGCTCGGTCGAGATCGCCGCGGTCGGCCGCGAAGGCATGACCGGCGTGCCGGTATTGACCGGCGGCGAAACCATGCCCAACCGCGTGCAGGTGCAAAGCGCCGGCTTCGCCTATCGCATGACCGCCCAGAGCCTGAAGCAGCATTTCCTGCGCTCCGACCTGCTGCGCCGCCTGATGATGCTCTACATGCACGCGCTGCTCACCCAGGTCGCCCAGACCGCCGCCTGCAACCGTCACCACTCGCTCAACAAGCAACTGTGCCGGTGGCTGCTCATCGAAGTGGACCGGGTCGCCTCCAACGAGCTGACCGTCACGCAGCAACTGATCGCAGACATGCTCGGTGTGCGCCGCGAGGGCATCACCGAAGCGGCCGGCAAGCTGCACGACGAAGGCCTGATCCATCACAGCCGCGGCCACATCAAGGTGCTCGACCGTCAAGGTCTGGAAGCGCGCGCCTGCGAATGCTACGGGCTCGTGAAGCGCGAATTCGACCGGCTGCTGCCGCGCCTGCATCAGGCCGAGGCCGTCAACTAAGCCGCCGCGGACCTGCAAGGTAGACCGACCATGTTGCGCAATACTGCGCGCTGTCTCGACGCGTTATTCGTGATCGCGGGTGCACTGCTCGCTCACTGGATGCGCTTCGATGCCACGCTCTCGCTCGCCGATACCGAACGGCTGCTGATCGCCTTTAACTGCGTGCTCGTCCTCTTGCTGTTCCCGGTCTTCGGCATCTACGAGACCTGGCGCGGCAAGTCGCTCGCGGAGATGCTGGTGCGCGTCTGCGCCGGCTGGTTCTTCGTGGTGGTGACGGGCCTGCTGCTGGTCTTCACGCTACACCGGATGGATGCCGTGTCGCGGCTCTGGTTCGGCTACTCGACGCTGATCTCGGGCGCCATGATCGTCGCGACCAAGCTCGCCGCCCATCTGATGTTGCGCGTGGTACGGCGGCGCGGCCTGAACTTCCGCAGCGTGGCGGTGGTCGGCTCGCCCGGCTTCGCCCGCATGCTGCTCGCCCATCTGGAGCAGGTGCCGCAGGCCGGCTTCAAGCCCGTCTGCGTGTTCGACACCACGCTGGCCGAAGCCGCCGAAGCGGGCGAGCCCGCCGAGGCCGGCGCGCGCATGAATCGTCTGCCGGTGTTGAGCGATCTGGATGCGTTCGCGGCGAAGGTACGCGCCGAACACATCAACGAAGTGTGGCTCGCGCTGCCGCTCTCGGAAGAACGCACCATCTACCGCTTCACGCGCACGTTCCAGCATGACTTCGTCAACCTGCGCTTCATTCCGGATACGCGCAGCATGACGCTGTTCGGCCATTCGCTGGTCGACGTGATGGGTCTCACGACCATCAACCTGACCGGCACGCCGATCTCGCCGCCGCAAATGTGGCCCAAGCTGGTGTTCGACCGATTGTTTGCGCTCGCCGCCCTGCTTGCGCTCACGCCGCTGTTCGCGGCGATTGCCATTGCGATCAAGGTCAGCACGCGCGGGCCGGTGTTCTTCGCGCAACAGCGCAAGGGCATCGACGGACACACGTTCAGGATCTACAAGTTCCGCTCCATGACCGTGCACGAGGAAAGCGGCGGACAGCTCACCCAGGCGACCCAGCACGACGTGCGCGTGACGAAGATCGGCGCCTTCCTGCGCCGTACCAGTCTCGACGAACTGCCGCAGTTCTACAACGTGCTGATGGGTCAGATGTCGGTGGTGGGACCGCGCCCGCATGCGCTCGAACACGACGATCTCTACAAGGATCTCGTCTACGGCTACATGCATCGCTACCGCATCAAGCCGGGCATTACGGGCTGGGCCCAGGTGAACGGCTATCGCGGCGCGACACGCAAGGTGGAAAAGATGGAAGCACGCGTCAAGTTCGACCTCTTCTACATCCACAACTGGTCGTTCTGGTTCGACATCAGGATTGTCCTGATCACGTTGTTCAAGGGCTTTGTGAACCGCAATGCCTACTAAACGCAGCAGAACCGACAGGAGCCTGCGGTGAACGAGGCGCCACGCCTTTCAGTCATCGTTCCGACCTACCGCCGGCCGGCGGATCTCGCGCGCTGCCTTGCAGCGCTCGATGCACAACTGCGTCCGGCCGACGAAGTGATCGTCGTCGCACGTCCCGAGGACGCCGCGACCCATGCGCTGCTGCGCGAACGTCTGCAGAACGCCGGCAGCGAGGCGTTGCGGGTCGCGTTCGTCGGCACGCCGGGCGTGGTCGCGGCCTACAACTGCGGGCTTGAAACGGCGCAAGGCGACATTGTCTGCTTCACCGACGACGACGCCGCGCCGCATCCCGACTGGACGCAGCGCCTCATCGACGGGCTTGGCCGCCGGCCCGACGCGGGCGGCATCGGCGGACGCGACATCGTGCACGAAAAAGGCGCGATCCTCGCCGGCGCGAACGGCCGCGTGGGACTCGTGCGCTGGTATGGACGCGCCATCGGCAATCATCACATCGGCTGCGGCGAGCCGCGTCCGGTGCACGTGCTGAAAGGCGTCAACATGGCATTCAGGCGCGCGGCCGTAGCGGGCCTGCGCTTTGACGAAAGACTGCGCGGTACCGGCGCGCAGGTGCATTGCGAAATGCAGTTCAGCCTCGACGTCGTGAGGCGCGGCTGGATCCTGATCTACGACCCGTCGATACTCGTCGAGCATTATCCGGCGCCGCGCGGCGACGAAGACCAACGCTTCATTTTCAACTATGCCGCGTTCTATAACGCGTCGTTCAACCTGCGGCTCATCATGCGCGAACACCTGTCCCTGCCAGGACGGTGCGCGTTCGTCGTCTATGCAACGCTGATCGGCACACGCGCGGACCCGGGGTTGGCCCGCGCGCTGACGCTTGCGATCGGCGGCGCCGGACCGGCGCTCGCCCTTCGCCAGTGGTGGATCGGCATTCGCGCGATGCGCGGTGCGTGGCAGGAAGCAAAACGCTGAGCGGGGTGCGGCGTTTCATGTAATGCGAGGGACCGAAACCATGATATCCAGAACGATAGTAACGGGGCTTGCGGTTGTGTCGCTGTGTCTCTTCTCGGCGTGTTCGTTTACGCCGGGCGGCTTTCTCGACACCACCAATCTGCAGGAAAACAAGGACGCCGAACCGGTTGCCACAACGGTTCAGGTGCAGCCGATCAACGCGGGGTATTTCAGCCGGACGTCGCTGCAAGCCACGCCCGCGGCAACCTGTCCGCTCACCTGTCTCACGCCGAAAACGCGCGCGCAATACGAGTATCGGATCGGTCCGGGCGACCTGTTGCAGGTGATCGTCTGGGATCACCCCGAGCTGACCTCGCCAGGCGGCGGGACCGGCAGTGCCGGTACGCCGCCGTTGCCCGCCCTGTCCGGCGGCGGCAGCGAAGGCAGCGGCAATTCCATCGCCGCGTCGCCGTCCACCAGCCCGGCCGCCACCGGCGGCGGCGAGCCCGGCGGCCTGACGCTGCGCGTCGCCGCCAACGGCACGGTGTTTTTCCCGCGCGTCGGACGGATCAAGGTGGAGGGCATGACGGCCGAGCAGGTGCAAAGGCGCCTCACCGCCGGTCTGGCCAAAACCATCCGCGGCCCGCAACTCGACGTCAGCGTGACCGGCTTCAACAGCAAGGCGGTGCAGGTGCTGGGCGACGTGCACGCGCCGCAGGCCCAGGCGATCACCGCGGTGCCGCTGACGATCATCGACGCACTCAATCGCGCCGGCGGCGCCAATGCGGACGCCGACCTGCAGAATGTCGGCCTCACGCGCAACGGCCAGCGTTACCCGATCAACGTCGCCTCGATTCTGGAATCCGGCAACGTGCTGCAAAACGTCGTGCTCAACGACGGCGACATCATCGACGTGCCGGATCGCACCAACAGCCGCGTGTTCGTGCTCGGCGAGATCTCGCATCCGTCGATCGTGCCGATGAACCGCGGCAGGCTGACCCTCGCCGATGCGCTGACGAGCGCCGGCAGCATTGACAGCCACACGTCCGACCCGCACGTCATCTACGTGATTCGCGGCATCGATCCGGAGGCCGGCGCCAATGGCCAGGTGACCACCAAACTGACCACGCCCGACGTGTACCGGCTCGACATGACCCAGGTCGACGCGCTGATGCTGATGACCAAGTTCGAGTTGCAGGCGCGCGACGTGATCTATGTGCAGATCGCCAGCTCCGCCCGCTTTAACCGCCTGCTCGATCTGATCACGCCGTCGCTGCAGACGCTGTTCTTCACCAAGCAACTGGCTCCTTAACATACGGCTAGCGAGAGAAAATAAAATGAGTACCTATGACATGCCTGAATTCTCGCCCGCGTCCGGTAACGACGAAGACGAGGTGATGCGCGACCTGGTGCGCATGGTGGTCGAACAGATCTGGTGGGTAATCGGCATTGCGGCCACGGTGCTGCTCGCCGCGGTGATCTACGCGCATGTGGCGACACGCATCTATTCGGCCGATGCGATGCTGCAGATCGATCCGTCGTCGCCGGGTTCGTCCGCCGTCTCGACGATCGCTTCGCTCTCGTCCGGCGGCACCAGCACCATCCGCACCGACGCCGAAATCGAAATCATCAAGAGCCGCGCCGTGGTCGAGCCGGTCGTCGAGCAGTTCAAGCTCAACTTCGGCACGGCGGCCAACGTCATGCCGTATCTCGGGCGCGTTTCGCGGCTCTTTGCCCATCCCGGCCACCCGCTTCCGGCCTGGTTCGGCATGCGCTCGTACGCCTGGGGCGGCGAAGAGTTCAACGTCGACTCCATCAGCGTGCCAAAGTCTCTGGAAGGCGTGCAAATGACGCTGCGCGCGCTCGGCGACGGACGCTACGAACTGCTCGACCCCGCCACCCAGCAGCCGATCCTGACCGGCAAGGCGGGCACGCTCGCCGAAGCCAATGGCGTGTCGATCCTGGTGACGAAACTGGTCGCCCGTGCCGGCACGGAATTTTTCGTCACGCGCGCCAACCAGCTCGACGCCGTCATGGGTCTGGCCGGCGGTCTGCAAGTGGTCGAAAAGAGCCACGACACCGGCATCGTGCAACTCTCGTACATGGGCGGGGATCCCAAGGCCATCACCGCGATCACCAACGCGGTGGCGCAGTCGTACCTGCGCCAGCGCACCGAGCGCGCCCAGGAAGAAGCGAGCAAGATGCTGACCTTCCTGAACAGCGAGTTGCCGCGTCTGCGCGACGACCTGAAGCGCTCGGAAACGGCGCTCTCGGAGTATCAGGCCCGCGTGGGTTCGTTCCAGCCGACTCAGGAAGCCTCGGTTTACCTGTCGGGCGGACTCGAGTACGAAAAGCAGATTGCCGGACTGCGCATCGCGCGCGCGCAATTGCTGCAACGTTTTATGGCCGATAGTCCCGAGGTCGCCACCGTCGATGCGCAGCTCGCCGCGCTGAGCGCGGAGAAGACCCGCTTCGAAGACCATTTCAAGACCTTGCCGGGTTCGGAACGCGAAGCCGTGTCGCTGCAACGCGACGCCAAGGTGGCGGAAGAAATCTATGTGGCACTGCTGAACAAGACCCAGGAACTGTCGATTACGCGTGCCGGGACGATCGGCAACGTGCACATCGTCGACGAGGCGCTGGTGCCTTCCGCTCCGGTCAGCCCGAAAAGCGGCCTGATCATTTCGGCGGGTGCGCTGCTCGGCATCATCGCGGGCGTCGGTTTCGCCTTTTGCCGCCGCACCTTTTTCACCGGCGTGGCCGATCCGGAAATGATCGAACGCCGCTTTCAGTTGCCGATCTTCGGCTCCATTCCGATCAGCGCCGAGCAGTCGCGCGGCGACCGGCTCATCGCCAGCCTGCGGCACCCGGCATTGCCGAGCGGCACACAGCGCATGAGCGGCGTGCTGGCGAGCGGGCCAGCGAGCCTCGGCAGGTTGCTGGGTCTGCGTGCGGCGCCCGCTCCTGCGCCGGCGCCGGTGCGCCAGGGTGCGCAAACGGTGATGCCGGCCCCGTACGCGGCGACCCGTTCGCTGCTCGCGAAGACTCATCCGTTCGATACGTCCGTCGAAGGCTTGCGCGGGTTGCGCGCCACCTTGCAGTTCGGCCTGATCGAAGTGCCGAACCGCGTCATCGCGTTCACCAGCCCCGCGCCGGCCGACGGCAAGAGCTTCCTGTGCGCCAACCTTGCCGCGCTGTTTGCGGAATCGGGCAAGCGGGTGCTGCTGATCGACGCCGATCTGCGTCGCGGCCGGCTCGCTCACTACTTCGGCCGCTCGCCGAACGGCGGCCTGACCGAACTGCTGACCGGCCAGGTCGATCTGGAAACGGCGGCGCGCGCCACCGGTGTCGACGGACTGCACTTCATCGCCGCCGGCGCCTATCCGCCCAACCCGTCGGAGATTCTCACCTCGCATCGCTTCAGCGAGATCCTGCGACGCTTTTCGCAGGAGTTCGATCTGGTCATCGTGGACACGCCCCCTCTGCTGGCCGTCGCCGATGCGGCGATCATCGCCAACATCGCCGGCGCGACCGTGCTGGTGATGCGCGCGGGGGCGCATACGGAGCGTCATATCAGCGAGGCGCTCAAGAAGCTGCGCCGGGCGCGGGCGCATGTGATCGGCGGCGTGATGAATGCGGTGTCCGTCAAGCACAACGGCCGCTATGGGACCTACGATTACGCCTACGCTTATACGTACGAGACCGCCGATCCGCTCGACCCGAGGTAGGATCCGACGAGACGGTTGTTCGCAGTTCAAGGCACGGCGAGTTCGCGGGACAGTTCAACGTCCCGGCGACTCGCCGGTTTTGTTTCTGGGGTTGCGTGGAGTGCGTTCGAATCGCCCGCAATCAGTTCAGCTTCCCACCCGCCCGGCCGCCTCCGCTTCCGGCTTCGTCCCGAACGGATGAAACTGCTGGATCAGCCGTTGCACGCGCCGCGTGTTGCGCTCGAACAGGAAGTACACCGCATACGCGTAGACATAACAGGCGGCCAGCAAGGCGATGAAAACAAGCGCACCGTAGCCGTCGGGCTGGATGCGATGCCCGATCATGGTGGCGATAAGAAACAGCACGAACGGAAAGTGCGTCAGATACAGCGAATAGGAAAACCCGGAGAACGCGATCGCGAGCCGCGACAGCCTGGGCGAACGCAGGCGCACGTCCTCGCGCAGGACGCAGGCGATAAAAGCGAAGCAGGCAAAACCGACCGTCCATTCGTCAGCCCATTCCTTCTGCCAACGGGTCGCCGCGAGCGCAACCAGGAACAGCACGCCGCTGACCCACGTCGACACCGGATAGCGGCTTCGCCATGCGCGCCGGGGAATGCGCTTTTCGATCCAGGCAATCAGCGCGCCGAGCAGCCAAAGCACGAAACCGTTCAGCAGCGGCTGAAACAACACCATCGAACCCAGCGCCAGACCGAGCACGACCAGTCCCTGCAGCATGCGCCGCCGTCCGACCAGCACATAGCAGGCGGGAAACCAGAGGTAGTACCAGAACTCGTTGGCGAGGCTCCACAAGGGACCATTCGATCCGTATGTGCCGCAGTAAAGCGTCTGCAGAAACGCGACGTTGCAAAACAGCGTGGCATGTCCGAGCTGCGCCGCGACGTTGACGCGTTGATCGAAGTTACCCTCGGTGCCCAGATAAAACGGACCGCCTATGGTCGCGAGTCCCATCCGGTCCCAGAAGAGGGTCAAGATCAGCGCCGGGATCAGCACGATCCAGAGCCGCGAAAGCCGTTCGCCCAGATAGCGCTGCCAGCTCCATGTCCCCGCCGCCACCTGGCGTATCACCGTGCCGCCGACGAAATAGCCGCTCAACACAAAGAACACCGTCACAGCGGTGTGGCCGTAGTTGCTGAGGAAATAGAAGGCCTGGCCGATCAGCCCGAGGTGCAGGCCGGCGCGGTAATCGACGAACAGCAGCGCGCGAATATGGCTCACGCACACCGCGGCGGCAGCCAGCGCGCGGATCAGGTCAAGTGTGTCGCAGTGCTTGTTGATGGCCGGCGCCATGAGCGTGTGGGATCGACAACATAGGTGGATCGAACGCGCGCGAGCAACGCGGCGCGCAGCGAATCACAACCCGGACGTGCAGATCGCACGAAGGGTTGCAAGCGGTTGTCCATCAATGTATGACGCGGGTTGCCCCTGCACAGTACGTTCGCACACGTTTTGGGCCGATGCTGCACCACCTGCATCGCCGTACGCTATGGGCAAGCGCGGCGGCGGCCGAGCGGCCGCACGCGGGTCCATGCGAACGCCAGCGTCGCCACGCTCAGGCCCACGATCTGCCAGGCTTTCGCCGCGCTATAGAGACCTGGAAGGACCAGTCCCGCGGCAGTGCAACCGGCTACCACGAGCGGTATGGAAGAGACGCACAGTCCGGCGAGGATGATCCATTCCGCGCTCTTCGACGTGGCCCGCAAGAAGATGAAGAAGCAGACCAGCCCCGGGAAGAAGTCGTATTCCTTCATCCGCGGATTGGTCAGCGTGAGCACCATGTAGAGGATAAAGAAGACTCTCCCGAGACGATCGGGCGGCGGCTTTTCTCCCGCAAAGGCCACCGTCACCAGTACCAGCAGAGACAGCGACACGACTGCATGGATGGCTAGCGCCAGCCGGTCGTTGAGCATGAGATGGACCAGGATCGAGAAGAACGAATAACCGAGGTCGCCCCGATCCAGCACCTGGTACTTCAAGGTCTCCATGAATTCGCCATACGCTACCGGATCGATACGGCTGAAGGCCCACCACGACAAAGCGAAGCCCACCACGACCGACCCGACGCGCACGAGGTCGCGCCAGCCGCGCCATGCGGTGACGAGTGGCACCAGCAGATAGACCAGAAAATATGGCTTGATGATCGAGAACACCAGCAACAGGGCCAGCGGCATGTTCTTCGACATCCACCCTGCCCTGCGGCCGCTGCGCAAAAAGGCCGCGATCAGCGCGAAATGCATGAATACCGTCAGGTTCCCGGAAATCGTAGACGTGACGCCCACGCCGCCGAAGGCTGCCGCCGCCATGACCGACGCGCAGCCGCGAAGCCACGGCGAGCGGTCGACGAGACGCGCAGCGCCCGAGCCTGACCTCGAAGCGTCGGCGCGCAGCCAGAGGGCGAGCTCGAACGCAAACCATCCGACGCTCGCCACGTATAACGCAATCAGCGCCACGCCTAACGGGATGACGCGGTTCAGCCAGGCGAACACGTCAAGCACGAGCGGGTGGTAAACGAACGGTAGTCCTGCGTCGATGCGGTAGGGATTCGCGCCGCGGGCAAGGTCGGCGACCGCGCGCTCGTAGACGGTGGTGTCCCAAAACAGGAAGGGCGTAGGCCGCGTGTAGAAATAGACCAGCAGGCCCAGCGCGCAGATCGCCATCACGCTCAGATCGGTACGCCACCCCTTCTTTGGCAATCTCAAGTCCAATTCGGCTACTCCATGTGTTGTCTGCCGGTGTCCGCAGGCAGGCCAGCAACGGTCGCGCCGACGGACGCGCAACAGCATGCCAACTACGCAGGAAAGTGATCTCAGAGCATGGTAGGCGAACCTGGCGCGACCGATCGTTCGATCCCGAACACAGCCTGATTGCAGGCCATACGTGACGTGTCGATGCGGATGAACCCGTTCGCTCAGGTCGATGCGCTCACGTCCGGCGCGCCCTGAACGTGGTCAACGTCAACGTGAGCGCGACCGCCGCCAGCCCAACGATCTGCCAGGTGTTCGACGCGCCCGATAGCGTCACGAAGGTCACCCCCGCGGCGCGGACGCCGCTCAGCAGCAACGGAATCCATGAAATCGCGAGACCGACGAAGATGATCGCGCCAGCTCTGGCCGAGAACGTGCGCAGAAAAATGAAGAAGCAGACGAGGGCCGGGAAAAAATCGTACTCCTTCATACGTGGATTCGCTAACGTCAGAACCATGTAGAACAGAAAGAACGCCGCTCCCGTTGACCGGCCCGACGCCGGCCTGCGCATGAACAGCGCAACCGTAAGCATCACGAAGACCACAGAGGCGACGACATGCAGGCCCAGCGCGAGCCAGGCGTGATGAACCACACGCATGAACGTCGCGAAAAACGAATAGCCGAGATCGCTTTTGCCGAGCGACTGATACTTGAGCGCCGCCATAAATGCGGCATAGCCTTGCGGATCGGCATGCGCGAGAAACAGCCACGCTACGCCGAAGAGTGCGAGCGCCCCTGCGGCTCTGAGCAGTTCCGCGCGCCTGTCGCTCGTCAGCAGCACGGGGATCAACAGATACAGCAGGAAATACGGCTTGACGATCGAGAGCAGCAAAACCAGCGCTATGGGGGCGTATCGGGCGAATGGACCATGCGTTCGCTGCGCCATCAGGAAGGCCGCGATCAACGCGAAGTGCATGAAGGTCGTGAGGTTTCCCGACAGCATCGACGTGACACCGACCCCGCCAAAAACGAGGGCCGCCATGAACGATGAGGCACCGCACAGCAGTCCGGCTGGCTGCGGCGCGGCAGCGCCTGCGCCTGTAGGTTCGTCCGCATGCAGACGAAGCCAGCGGCCTGCTTCAACGCAGAACCAACCGAGGCTGAGCGCATAGACGAGCACCAGCGCGAGGCGCAACGGCACAAGCCGGTTCAGCAGGAACAGCCCGTCGAGCACCAGCGGGTGGTAGACAAACGGCAGACCGGCGTCGGTGCGGTAAGGATCGAGACCCAGGCCGAGATCGCGCACTGCCCGTTCGTAGACGGACAGGTCCCAAAAGATTGCGTGGCCCGCCGCCATGAACAGATAAACGAGCAGCGCGACCGAGCAGACCCCTATCATGGTCCGCGAATCGGCTGCCCAATGGTTTCTCTGAATGTTCAAGCAGACCTCGACAATTGACGAAGCAGGTCAGCGCCGGCAGTAAAACGCCCGCGCTGTACGCCTTCCCTTCTTTACCGCGCGCTCAGGAATCTGTGGTCAAGTCCAGCGCAGGCTGTCTGCGTGCCTGCGGGACTGCCTGATGCTTCGTAACCGGCACGGCCGCCGGTTCCAGGGCACGCGACACATAACCCGCAACGCCGCCGCAGATCAGCAGCGCGGCGCTGACGTCGACCATGCTCAAGGCGCGAATTTCGTCCCCATAGCCGAACAGCAGGTACAGCGGGATATTGATCGCACAGACGAGCAGCGCATGGTGCCGCGCAGCGGGCGGCAACGCGGACCACCCGGCGCGCACGACGACGAACGCCAGAAACAGCAGCAGAATATTGAAGCCCTTGGGCAAGAGGATCCCGTAGGTGTACTCGCCATGCAGGTAGTTACGCGGATCGGCCAGAAAGCGCAGGTTGTCCCAGAGATGAAACTGCGCAAGCTCGCCGGGATTGCCGGCGTAGTGCAGTTTCGTTGCGAGGTTGACCGCCGCGGCCAGCGCCACGCAGGTGCCGAGCAAGAGCAGCGCGCGCGATCGGGACGACACCCGCATCGAGACGAACGGATACAGCGCGATCAGGAAAAACAGAAACGATTCCTTGTTGAGCGTCGCAACCAGCGTGAGCGGCAGCAGCCAGAGCAGGTTCGCACGCAGGGCGACCCAGACGGCCACGGTCATGAAAAGCAGCTCGGGGAAGTCCCAGAAATTGCCGACAGGCACCGCGAGCGCGAAGGCAAGCGGCGCCAACGTCGCCGCGATTTCGTTGCCGACGAGTTGCAGGCACAACAGCCGGAGCATCAGCATCGCCCCCAGCAATGCGCCGAACGTCATGGCGTACACCATGTAATAACGCAGTGCGTAGTGCGGATTCGCGGCGTCGGTCGCCCGCACGAACGTATTGCTCAGCCAGTTGTGTTGTGGATAGTCTGCCTGCAAATGATCGAGGAACCGCTGCCTGGCCGCGCGCGGAAGCGCCGCTTCGAGCAGATTGGCCGTGGCCGGCAGCAATTGCCGATACACGTACGGACGATCCGCCGTGCCGTCCAGCATCAGGGTCAGCGCATCGTTCTTCGAGTCGTCGCGCAGCGCATACTTTGCGAAGAAGCCGCAATACGACGCGCTGGCGACCAGCGTGTAGACGCACAGGAGTACGATCCAGCGCGTCGTCGCACGCGGCAATCCAGGCAAGCTCATGGTGGTCTCCGTTCGGCAGGCAGGAACAGCCGCGTCAGAACATGCTAGGCGAAGCGCGACCGGCGCATCGTTCGATGCCGAACACTGGTCCGCCCGGCGAGCGCGCGCGGCGTATCAACGGGTCGCGTCCGCAATGGTCTGCGTCATCTGCTCGAGATAGACGTCGACGGAAAAATGCTGCTTCACATCCACCAGCGCCTGAGCGGCGAGCTGTTGTGCGAACTCGGGCGTCGCATGCAGCGTTTCGATGGCCTCGGCCAGCGCCTCGGCATCGCCCGGCGCCACCAGCCAGCCGTTCTTGCGATGCCGCACGATCTCCTTCACGCCGCCGGCCGACGTCGCAATCACCGGCCGGCCCGCGGCCATCCCCTCGATGATCACGCGGCCAAAGGGCTCCGGCTCCGTCGACGTATGCAGGATCACGTCCACCGCTTTCATCCAGGCCGGCATGTCGTCGCGAAAGCCGGCGAAGATCAGGCGGTCCGCGACGCCCAGGCGCGCGGCCTGCTGGCGCAGCGACTCGACGTAGGCTTGCTCGCCGAACAGCGCCGAGCCCACCAGCACCAGGTGCAGCCCGGGCAGCCGTGCGAGCGCGTCCACCGCAATGTGCTGACCTTTCCACGGCGCGAGGCGCCCGAACAGGCCGGCCAGATAGACGTGCTCGGGCAGGCCCAGGCGGCGGCGCAGCGCGCCGCTATCGTCGTTGTCCGCACGGCTGAATTCGTCCAGATCCACGCCGTTATGCACCACCGGCACGTCTGCCGGCTTGCAGCCGGTGAGCGCGACGAGCGACGCCGCTGAAGCATGCGAGTTGGCCACCACCTGATCGACCGCGTAGCGCGCGAGCCACTTGACGATAAAGCGCTGCAGCGGCCCGAAGTGATCGCCCGACACGATGTCGTGCAGATGCCAGATGATCCGCTTGCGGTGCAGCGGCTTGCCGAGGGCGCCGAGCACGAGCGCCTTCTGCGTATTGAGAAACAGCACGTCGAACGATTCGGCATGGGTCGCGATCGTGCGAACCTGTCGGACGATGCCCGGCAGCGCCATCAGCCAACTGAGGCGAGCTGCCTGCTTCTTGATGCCGGAGACGCGCGCGTCGCACGCGAGCCGCACCGGCACGTCGAGCGATTCAAGCCGCGCGCGAAATGGCCCATCGGAAAGCAGCAGCACTTCGCGGCGTGCGGCCCACGTCGCGGCGAGCGGCAACAGACAGACTTCCGCGCCGCCGAGCTGGCCGCTCTGGTCGACAAACAGGACGCTCGGCGTCCCGGCCCCGGCCGGCAGACTGGCGGCCTGTCTACCCATGAATACTGGCGCTACAGTGTCGGACGCGATTGTCTTCGCGGCCGCAGATGCGGAGGTGTTCATTGCGATTGACCGGGCGGCAAGAAAATCCAAAGACACATTATTCGCGCGACGCGACGTTCTCTATGTGGCCGGCCGCACTCAGCGCGACAAACATCCGACGTGGATTTCCGGTGAACGCGCAGGCGTATTGATGCGCTGCCGGCAAGCCCGGCAGACATCTCTCGGGGCAGCTCGGCGCGCTTCCAGACGCGCCGGCCCAAGGATAGATAAGTGTCCTGACTATATCGACACTTGCCGCCTTCCCGGGCAATGGCGCTGGAATTGACAAACGCCCTGCTTGATCTTATGAATCGTCGGGCCGCCGTAATGCGTTTGTCAGTTGCCGTAAGTGCGTCCGGGCACATTGAAACAGGTATCGAACCCGAATAATGCCGATTCGGTCCCCCCTTCTATAACAAACCCTCGCCCGGGAACCCAGATGAAGTCAACCGCCCCAGCGAACGCACCGGTGATCGCTTCTCAAGCGACACCGCTCTATGCGCCCAGCTACCCAGCAGACGTAAGCAGAGTCGTGAGCATCCTGTTCGTGGACCAGAGCGGTCAACTCGGGGGCGCCGAATTTTCGCTGTTGCCGCTGGCCGTCACCTGGGCCGCCCGCCGCGAAGTCCTGTTGCTTTCCGATGGACCGTTTCGCACGCGGCTCGAATCGCTCGGCGTACCGGTACGGGTCGCCTGCGACACGCGCGTTTCCGGCATCAGAAAGCGGGCGGTGCATGTGAACTGGCTGATGGCGCTGCCGGGTATCGTGCGGCAAATCCGCACCATTGCGCGGCATGCCGAGTCGTTCGACGTGCTGTTTCTCAACACGCAGAAGGCGCTCGTGCTCGGTGCGCTCGGCAAGCCGCTGCACCGCAAGCGGATCATCTGGCATCTGCACGACATCATGTCGGGCGATCACTTCGGGCCGCTGCAACGGCTCATCGTCAGGTGGCTCACGCGCTATGCGGTCGATCACGTCGTCGCCAATTCGCATGCTTCGGCGGCCTCGCTCGTTGCGCTCACCGGCTGCGCGCCGGAAGCCGTGCCGGTCGTGCATAACGGCGTCGATCTGAACGAGTTCAGCCATGTCGACGATGCCGATACCGGCACGCTGCGCCGCCGCCTCGGACTGCCCGAGGATGTCTACCTGGCCGGCCTGTTTGGCCGCCTCGCGCCGTGGAAAGGCCAGCACATCGCGCTCGCGGCCCTCGCCCGGCTGCCCGACCTGCATCTGGTGCTGGTCGGCTCGGCGCTGTTCGGCGAACAGGCCTACGTAGCATCGCTGCGCGAGCAGGCCGCGCGCCTCGGCGTCGAAGACCGCCTGATCTTCGCCGGCTTTCGCGACGATATGCCAGCGTGGATGAAAGCGGTCGACGTGATCCTGCATACCTCCACCGAGCCGGAGCCGTTCGGGCGCGTGATCATCGAAGGCATGGCCGCGGGCCGGCCGGTGATCGCCGCATCCGCCGGCGGCGTGACGGAGATCGTGCGGCATCGCAAGAACGGCTGGCTGGTGCCGCCTGGCAATGTCGAGGCGCTCGCCGATGCGATCGAAACGCTGCACGCCGCGCCCGAACTCGCCCAGCGCCTCGCGGATCAGGCCCTGATCGACGTCAGCCGCCAGTTCTCGGTCGAGGCTTACCTCGAGCAGATGAAGCGGACCATCGCGCTCGCCACCGGCGTCGCGGCCATCACGAACGCCGCCAGTCCCGCCAGCGCCTGAGCCAGGGCTCACGCCTACGCCCACGCCTGCAGGGTCCTGCCGCGGTGTGTGTACTAGCCAACGGTGGCCTGCGTGCGGGCAGACCTAAGATGGCTCATCGTTCACGCTGCTTACGGTTCTGCCATCCAATGAGCGTCTCCAAGCTCCTCTCGTGGGGCCACTACCCTTACGCCCCCCAGGCGAGCCATCCGCTGGCGTGGCGCCAAAGCACGCAGACGGCATTGCGCGAACTGGGCACGCGCTTCGGCACGACCTTGCCGTTCGGCAACGGCCGCAGCTACGGCGACAGTTGCCTCGCCGCGACTGACCACGTGGTCACGCTGCGCGGTCTCGATCGCTTCATCAGCGCCGACTGGAACACGGGCGTGCTGCGTGCCGAAGCGGGTGTGACGCTGGGCGAAGTGCTGGCGCTCGCGGTCCCGCACGGCTGGATGCTGGCGGTCACGCCCGGCACCCAGTTCGTGACTTTGGGCGGCGCGCTGGCGAACGACGTGCATGGCAAGAACCATCATGTGCGGGGGACTTTTGGGCGACATGTGCGGCGTTTTTCGCTGCTGCGCTCAGACTCGGCGCCGCTCGAATGCGCCGCCGATGACAACGCCGCGCTGTTTTGCGCGACGATCGGCGGCCTGGGGCTCACCGGCATCGTCGAGTGGGTCGAAATACAGTTGCTGAAGGTCGGCTCGAGCCGCCTCACGGTCAAGACGCTGCCGTTCGACAACCTCGACGAATTCCTTGCGCTCTCGCAGGTACTCGATCCGGCCCACGAATACGGGGTGGCGTGGATCGATTGCCTCAGCAGCGGCGCCTCGCTCGGACGCGGTATTTATATGTCGGCGGATCACGCGGCCGACGGCCACTATTCCAGCCACGCACGGCGCGTGCGGCGGGTGCCGTTCGCGCTGCCGTGGTCGCCCGTGAACCGGGTCACGCTGAAGGCATTCAACGCCCTCTACTATCGCCGCCAGGCGGCCCGGGCAGGCACCGCCGAGGTGGACTACGCGGACTACTTCTATCCGCTCGACAGCCTGCTCGAATGGAACCGGATGTATGGCCGCCTCGGTTTCCAGCAATACCAGTTCGTGGTGCCGGAGACGGCGGCGCGCGATGCCTTGCGCGCTTTCCTGCAGACGATTGCGTCGAGCGGTTCCGGTTCGTTTCTCGCCGTACTCAAGCGCTGCGGCACGCTCGCTTCGCCGGGACTGCTGTCATTCCCGATGCCGGGCATTTCGCTCGCGCTCGATTTTCCCCAACACGAAGCGAAGAACCAGGCGCTGTTCGCGAGGCTCGACGCGATCGTGCGCGACGCAGGCGGTCGTCTCTATCCTGCCAAGGACGCCCATATGAGCGGCGCGGATTTTCGCGCCGCCTATCCGGCGTGGCAGGCAATCGAACAACTCCGCGACCCCGCTTTGATGTCGCGTTTCTGGCAACGGACCACACAGCAATGAAAAACATTCTGATCATCGGCGGTTCCTCGGCGATTGCAGTTGCGTGCGCGCGCGAGTGGGTCAAGGAAGGCGCCAACCTGTTTCTCGCCGGACGTCACGAGACCCGTCTTGAAGCCGTCGCACAGGATCTGCGGGTGCGTGGAGCGGGCAGTGTCGGCACCTACGTGCTCGACGTCAACGATTACCCGCAGCATCGCCCGATGCTCGATGCCTGTCTGACCGCCATGGGCCGCATCGACATCGTGCTGCTGGCGCACGGCACGCTATCCGACCAATCCGTCTGCGAACGCGATCCGGAAGCGACCGTACGCGAGATCTCGACCAACGCGCTCTCCACCATCGCCCTGCTCACGCTGCTCGCCTGCACCTTCGAAGCGCAGAAAAGCGGTTCGATTGCGGTGATTTCATCCGTTGCCGGCGACCGTGGCAGGCCTTCCAACTATGTGTACGGCACCGCCAAAGCGGCCGTCACGACGTTCTGCGAAGGACTGCGCGCGCGCCTGTTCAAATTCAACGTGAAAGTGCTGACCATCAAGCCGGGTTTCGTGAACACACCGATGACCGCCGGCCTGCCGCTGCCCGGACCGCTCGTCGCCACGCCCGAACGGGTCGCCACCGACATCGTGCGCGCCATCGCGCGCGGCAAGGATTCGCTCTACACCCCGTGGTTCTGGGCGCAAATCATGTTCGTGATCCGCTCGGTGCCCGGCTTCGTGTTCAAGCGGATCTCGCTGTGAACAGTCCCGCCTCGAGCTCCGCTGCCCGTCCTGCCGGCGGATTGACCGCGAGCCGCTCGCGCCTCGTCTTCTGGTATGCCGTGTTCGCGGCGATCTCGATGGCCTCGAACCTGGGCAGTCAGAAGCTCGCCTACCTCGTGTACCAGGCGGCGTTTGCCGTGCCGCTGTCGGTATGCGTCGGTACGGGCGCCGGACTTGTCGTCAAGTATCTGCTCGACAAGGCATGGATCTTTCGCTACGAGCATCGCAGCGTCGCGCACGGCGCGCGCACCTTTGCGCTCTACGTCCTGATGGGGCTCGGTACGACCTTCGTGTTCTGGGCGGTGGAGTTCGCAGCAAGCGCAGTTTTTCATACGGAGAACGCACGACTTGCCGGCGGCGCGTTGGGACTCGCCATCGGCTACGTCGCGAAGTATCACCTCGACAAACGATTTGTTTTTGCGTAAGCGCGAAGTGCGCTGGCGCACAGAGGTTTATCCGTGCCGTCGATAGCATGCATTCAGGCTCGGACCACGCTGGTTCGTCCCGCCACCTGCTGATACGGCTGCGGCATCGCACCGGATCGGACTATCTGTTCCCCCGGTGCGGAGATTGGTCATGGCAACCCCGGCAGTCAATTCGGTTCCGTTATGCGTCGATCTGGACGGGACGCTCACACGCACCGATCTGCTTTTCGAAGCCTTCTTCGTCCTCTTCAAGCAGAACCCCTTTGCGATCTTCCTGTGCATCGGCTGGCTGCTGCACGGACGCGCGTATCTGAAAGAACAGATTGCCCGCCGCGTGACGATCGATGTCGGCGTCCTACCGTATAACACCGAGCTGGTCGCATATCTGCGCGACGAACATTCGAGCGGACGGCACCTCTATCTGTGCACCGCCACCAATCAACGTCTCGCCACCCAGATTGCAGCGCACTTCGGCCTGTTTACCGGCGTGCTGGCGAGCACCGAGGACCGCAACCTGTTTGGCCGCAGCAAAGCGCAAGCGCTGGTCGACCAGTTCGGCGACGGCGGCTTCGATTACTGCGGCGATGCGATGGCCGACGTGCCGGTGTGGCGCCAGTCGCGCCGCGCCATTGTGGTCGGCGACAAGCACATCGCGGCCGCCGCGCGCAAGGTCAACGCGGCGATCATCTTCTTCGAGCAAAAGCGCCGTCTGTTGCCGCTGGTGCTCAAGGAAATGCGCGTACACCAGTGGGTCAAGAACGTGCTCGTGTTCGTGCCGCTCCTGACCGCCCACCGCTTCGACCTCCCTTCGATCGTCGCAGTTTGCCTGGCATTCCTGTCGTTTAGCCTGTGTGCGTCGTCCGTGTATCTGCTCAACGATATGCTCGATCTCGACGCCGACCGCCGGCATGCGCGCAAACGCAACCGGCCGTTCGCCTCGGGCAAGCTGCCGCTGTCGTTCGGCGCGGTGCTGACCGTGTTGCTGCTGGCCGCCTCGGTGGGGATCGGAGTGTTGCTGCCGTGGCGCTTCGGCGCCGTGCTGGCGGCCTACTTCGTCGCCACGCTGGCCTACTCGTTCGCGCTCAAACGCATGGCGCTGATCGACGTGTTCGCCCTCGCCTGCCTGTACACGGTGCGCGTCATTGCCGGCGGCGCCGCCAATGGCATCACGCTGTCGTACTGGCTGATCCTGTTCTGCGTGCCGATCTTCCTGAGCCTCGCCATGGTCAAGCGCTATGTTGAGCTCGACGCGATCCTGCGCGACGGCAAAGTGGAAGCCGCCGGACGCGGGTACATCACGCAGGACCTGTCGATTCTCCGTTCGTTCGGCACCTCGTCGGCCTACCTCGCCGTGCTGGTGCTGGCGCTCTATCTGAACTCGCCGGAACTCAAGCAGTTGTACCGTCATCCGCCGGCACTGTGGGCCGTGTTTGCGCTGACGCTCTACTGGGTCAGCCGCATCTGGATGTTTGCGTTTCGCGGCAAGATGCACGACGACCCGATTGTGTTCGCCTTCAAGGATCGTGTCAGTGTGGGCGTGATCGGATTGTGCGGACTGTGCATGCTGTTTGCCATCTGAGCGGCGAGCAAGAACCCGCACCATCTAGCGAACGGATCACCACTCGCTGCCCGTCGTCAGTTCCGGCGGGCGGTTTGATTTCTGCAGTCCGGCTTCAGCCTCCCCCATTGCTTCACGCTTTCGTCAGCACTCCGCTCTATCGCAGTGGGGACTGCTGCACCTCGCCAGAACTTCCATAGAAAACGAAAAAACCGCGCGTAGCAACCGCGCGGTCTTTCGATGCATCGAGCCGTCAGGCAACCTCAAACCCAAACCCGAACGACGGTCAAACCCGCGTCTCAGCGCCTCAAAGAAACACGCTCACGTCCGCATGGAATCGGGCGGCAAGCGCCTTGGCGACGTTTTTGCTGATCGCCCGGCGTCCAGCGAGAATATCGCTGACGACCGTCGGCGAAGCAATGCCGGCCAGATCCTTTTGCTTGAGACCGTGCGTCTCCAGCAGATGGCGCAGCACCTCGCGCGGCTCCGCTTTGGGCATGGCGACCACACGCGTTTCCCACGCCTCGATCAACGTGACGAGCACGCCGTGCAGATCGTCGAGCGCGCTCTGCGCGTCGCCGTTCAGATGCGTGGCGAGCTCCCTCGAGAGCTGCAGCATCGTCTGGTAGTCCTTCTCGTTGCGAATCGGCCTGATAGAGACGGTTTGCTGCAAGGCAGCCCAGGCTTCGATGATGTCGGGGAAATGTCCCGAAAGGCGATCGGCGTTCATGTGCTTCGATTATCCCTGTTCGAAAGTCTTATTGAATGGCGTGCTGCAATACGCGGCGAAGCGCCGCCGTCCGCCAGGGCGGATGGCCCCGGCAAGCAGCGGCCGATCGCCGCGCATTGTTCCCCTCCTACTACGATGACGCAGACTCAGCACACCTGTCTGACTGCACTCATGCGGTAAAGCATTAGCGAGACACTGCGTCGCCGGGCCATGCGAGATCCGCCTGCACGCGTTCGACACGCGTGCGCGGCCCCGCTGCCGCGGCGATGGTCCGGGTCACTTCGATCATGAACGAGTGCCGGAACGTCGCCGCGGAGAACCGCTCGGCATTCGCGCGGCAAGCCGCCGGCGTAATCAGCGACCGTTGCCGTTCGAAGGTCTCGACGGCGTCGAGAATCGCCGTGACCGTCTGGCGTGCGAAATACACGCCAGTCGGGCGGGCTTCGCCGAGCGGCACGACCGTCTCGAGCGCACCGCCCTTGCCGTACGCAATCACGGGCGTGCCGCACGCCTGGGCTTCGATCACCACAATGCCGAAATCTTCTTCAGCCGCGAAGATGAAGGCCTTGGCGCGCTGCATGTAATCCTTTAGTACAGCGAAAGCTTGATAGCCAAGAATTTTCACGTTGGGCCCTGCCTTGCTGCGGATCGCCGCCATCTCCGGACCGTCGCCGATCACCACCAGATTGCGGTGCGGCGTCGCGGTAAAGGCTTCGACGATCAGGTCGATCCGCTTGTACGGCACGAGGCGCGATGCCGTCAGATAGAAATCGTCCTTCTGTACACACAGATCGAACTTGTGGACGTCGACGGGCGGCGGAATCACGGCCGCGTCGCGCCGATAGGTTTTCATCACGCGACGCGCCACAAATTGCGAGTTGGCAATCAGACGGTCCACGCCGTTCGCGGAACGCGAATCCCAGCCGCGCAGGTAATGCAACAGCGCGCGCGCGGCCCATGAACGCGGGCCGCGCGTGAGTCGCGCTTCACGTAAATATTGATGCTGCAGGTCCCACGCGTAACGCATCGGCGAGTGCACGTAGCTCACGTGGGTTTGATCCGGACCGACCAGCACGCCCTTGGCGACCGCATAAGAACTCGTGATGACGAGGTCGTAGCTGGACAGATCGAGCTGCTCGATCGCCAGCGGCATGAGCGGCAGATAGGCGCGATAGCGGCGGCGCGCGAACGGCAGATGCTGGATGAACGAGGTCGTCACAGGCTTGCCGCACACCGGCGCGCGGTCTTCGAGAAAGTCGACGAGGCTGAACAGGTCAGCATCGGGAAAGCACTGAATGATCTGCTCCAGTACTTTCTCGGCGCCGCCTGGCGCGACGAGCCAGTCGTGCACGATCGCCACTTTCATAATGTCGACACCTGTAGAAGACGGCCCACGGCCATGAAAAGCAGTGTACGGGCAGCGTTTCCGGGCGTGCGTGCGCACGACCACACTCCACGCGCGACAATCGTCAAAGCGTGCAAGCTTGCTGAAGCGCGGTGAATGCGGCACGCGGCACGCGTCGCGTGTTTAGCGTCACGTCAGGGGTTGCGTGAAGTGGATGTCAGGCGAAGCGAAAATGCGCGGCGTGCGCGGAGGCATGTGTGGATGACGCAGCGCGATGTCCCGTCAAGGCGTTGCAAAGTACAACGGCAACGCGCGGCATTCGACGGCGCGCGTTGCCGGCAAGACCCGGGTTCAGTCCCGCGGATACTGGATCGTCTCGACGCCGGTGTCGGTACCGAGCAGACACAGATTCGCTCCGCGTCCTGCGAACAGGCCCACGGTCACGACGCCCGGCCACGCATTGATCTGCGCTTCGAGCGCGCGCGGATCGCCGATCTTCAGACCTTTGATGTCGATGATCTCGTTGCCGTTGTCCGTGATGAACGGTGCGCCGTCCTTCGTCACGCGTACCACCGGCACGCCGCCCAGCGCCGTCACGCGGCGGCCGATTGCGGTGCGCGCCATCGGCACCACTTCCACCGGCAGCGGGAACTGGCCGAGCACGTCGACGCGCTTGGTGGTGTCCGCGATGCAGACGAACACGTCCGACACCGATGCGACGATCTTCTCGCGCGTGAGCGCACCGCCGCCGCCCTTGATCATTGCGCCGCTATGGTCGATCTCGTCGGCGCCGTCGACATACACCGGCAGCGAATCGATTTCGTTTAGGTCGAGCACCTTGAAGCCATGCGACTGCAGGCGCGTCGTGGTGGCGAGCGAGCTGGACACCGCGCCGCGATAGCGATGCTTCGTCGCGGCCAACGCGTCGATGAAACAGTTCGCCGTCGAGCCGGTGCCGACGCCGATTACGGCGCCTTCGGGCACGTTCGCATTCACATAGTCGGCGGCGGCCTGGCCGACCAGTTGCTTGAGTTCGTCTTGAGTCATGGAAATTGCAGAGAGGCGGAAAAACCGCAAGTTTACCGGAGTAGCATGCGCCGCCCCGGTTTATCCGGCAAGTCCGCTAAAGACGGCCGCGAGCGCAGCCGGCTATTTCTTGACCGAGCGCTGCCGCACCGCTTCGTACAGGCACACGCCGCTCGCCACGGACACATTCAGACTCTCGACGCTACCCGCCATCGGAATCTGCATCACGATATCGCAGGTGTCGCGCGTGAGACGGCGCATGCCCTCGCCTTCCGCGCCCATCACCAGCGCAACCGGACCGTCGAGCTTGGTGTCGTAGAGGCTTGCGGTGGCTTCGTCGGCCGTCCCGACCACCCACACGCCGGCATCCTTGAGCTCGCGCAGGGCGCGCGCCAGATTCGTGACGGTGATGTACGGCACCGTATCGGCAGCGCCGCTCGCCACTTTCGCTGCGGTGGCGTTCAGGCCGACCGCCCGGTCGCGCGGCGCGATCACAGCGTGGGCGCCGGCCGCATCCGCGACCCGCAGACACGCGCCGAGATTGTGCGGATCGGTCACGCCGTCGAGCACGAGAATCAGCGGCGAACCGGCGATGCCGTCCAGCAGTTCCGCGAGATTCTGCGCGAGCGGCAGGTCGCCTGCGCGCGCCACGACGCCCTGATGCCGCTCGGTGTGCGCGAGGCCCCACAGACGCGTTTCGTCAGCCGCGATCAGACGCACGCCCGCTTCCTTCGCGGCATGCAGGAACTCCGTCATGCGGCGATCTTTGCGCGTCGCGTCGTAATACACCTCTTCGACCGTTGCAGCATCGTGGCGCAGACGTGCGGTCACTGCGTGAAAACCGTATAGAACCTTGAGACGTGACATGACTGAAACAACCTTTGATTGAGCGCTCCGCCATGCGGATGCGCTACTGGGATAAAGACAAATCAAATGCAGACCGCGCGCAACCGGCACATGGACATGTACCCGTTGCGCGCGGTGAACCCGCTGCACGCCAGGCGCCGCAGCGCAGCCGCCGGCAGGCGGCCCGCCGCGCGCGCTCAGCGCTTCTTGCGCGTCTGTGGCTTCGACGACGACGTGGACTTGGCCGAGGCGCCATGCTTCTTGGCCGCACCGCGTGCCGCGCGTGCTTCCTTGACTGCCAGCGTCGGCGCCGGTGCCGCCTTTTTACGGCGCGCCCCCGCACCGCCTTCTGCCGGCGGCAGCGAGCGCACCCGCGCGCCGCCGGTTTCGGCGACGGCCTTGTCGGCGAGCGGCGCACGCGAGCCCGGCGACTTGATCGGCGTATCGCGCACCAGCCGGAAATCGATCTTGCGCGCATCCAGATCGACGCGGCTCACCTGCACGCGCACGCGGTCCGACAGACGATAGCGGATACCCGTGCGTTCGCCGCGCAGCTCGTTCTTGATCTCGTCGTACTGGAAGTAATCGGAGCCGAGTTCGGTGACGTGCACGAGGCCTTCGATGAAGAGCGCGTCGAGCTGCACGAAGATGCCGAACGACGTCACGCCGCTCACCATGCCGCCGTATTCTTCACCGAGCTTGTCGCGCATGAAGTAGCACTTGAGCCACGCTTCGACGTCGCGCGAGGCTTCGTCGGCACGGCGCTCGTTGGCCGAGCAATGCAGGCCGAGCTCTTCCCAGATCGCCACGTTGTTCGAACGCGTGCGACCGCGTTTTTCGTCGTCGGCCTGCTGCATGGCGCGGGCACGCGGTGACAAGGCTGTGTTCAGATCGACGCCGTGCGGCGCCTCCGGCGTGTACTTGCGGCCCTGCAGGATCGCGTAGATCGCGCGGTGGGTCAGCAGATCGGGATAGCGGCGAATCGGGCTCGTAAAGTGCGCGTACGCTTCATAGGCGAGACCGAAGTGGCCGATGTTCTCGGGGCTGTAGACGGCCTGTTGCATCGAGCGCAGCAGCATGGTCTGCAGCATCTGCGCGTCGGGCCGGTCGCGAATGTGCGCCATCAGCGCGGCGTAGTCGCTCGCATGCGGCGAGTCGCCGCCGCCCAGCGTGAGGCCCATGCCGCGCAGGAAGGTGCGCAGGTTCTCGAGCTTCTCGGTCGTCGGCCCCGCGTGCACGCGGTACAGGCCCGGGTGCTTGTTGCGCTTCATGAAGTCGGCCGCGCAGACGTTGGCGGCCAGCATGCATTCTTCGATCAGCTTGTGCGCGTCGTTGCGGGTGCGCGGAATGATCTGCTCGATCTTGCCCTGCGCATTGCAGACGATGTAGGTCTCGGTAGTGTCGAAGTCGATCGCGCCGCGCTTTTGCCGGGCGGCGAACAGCGACTTGTAGACGCCGTACAGGTTCTGCAATTGCGGCAGCAAGGCCGCGCGACGGGTCGCTTCGGGGCCCTTGGTGTTCTTCAGCACCGCGGCGACTTCGGTATAGGTCAGGCGCGCCGACGAATGCATCACGCCCGGATAGAACTGATACGCCTTGATCTCGCCGCGCGCGGTGATCACCATGTCGCACACCAGCACGCAGCGGTCGACGTGCGGATTCAGCGAACACAACCCGTTCGACAGCTTCTCCGGCAGCATGGGGATCACGCGGCGCGGGAAGTAGACCGAGGTGCTGCGCTCGATCGCATCGACGTCGAGGCCGCTCTTCGGATGCACGTAGTGCGAGACGTCGGCGATGGCGACGATCAGGCGGAAGCCCTCGCCCTTGCCGACCGCCACCGGTTCGCAGTACACCGCATCGTCGAAGTCGCGGGCGTCTTCGCCGTCGATCGTGACGAGCGGCACATCGCGCAGGTCGACACGATGGCGGATGTCCGTGGGACGCACTTCGTCCGGCAGTCGCGCGGCGTCATCCAGCGCGGCCTGGCTGAACTCGTGCGGCACGCCGTACTTGCGCACGGCGATTTCGATTTCCATGCCCGGGTCGTCGATATCGCCCAGCACTTCCACGACGCGGCCGAGCGGCTGCGAATGGCGGCTCGGGAAATCCGTCAGTTCGACCACCACCACCTGGCCGACCTTGGCCTTCTTGGTGTTTTGCGTGATCAGAATGTCGTGGCCGATGCGCTTGTCTTCCGGCGCGACGATCAGGGCGCCGTTCTCGTTGAGCAGGCGGCCGATCACGCGCTTGTTGGCGCGGTCCGTGACTTCGACGATATGGCCTTCGGGCCGGCCGCGCCGGTCATAGCCGACGATCCGCGCGAGCACGCGGTCGTTGTGCATGACCTTCTGCATCTCGCCGGTGGGCAGGAACAGGTCGTCCTGGCCGTCGTCGCGCACGAGAAACCCGTAGCCGTCGCGGTGGCCCTGCACGCGGCCGCCGACGAAATTGGAGGGATGCGTAAGCTGGTAATGATTGCGCTGATCGAGCCGGATCTGGCCATCGCGCTCCATTGCCGCCAGACGCTTGAAAAATCCTTCGCGCTCCTGGCGCTTGATCGACAAGGCTTCGGCGATGTCGTTCGCTGCAAGCGGCGCTTCACTCGTGCGTAGCACGCCGAGGATTTCTTCGCGGCTCGGAATCGGGTACGGATATTTGCTCAAGGGCTTGTCGATGATTTTTTCTCGTTGCATGGACGTCGGTCGGCGTAATGACGCGGCTCTGTTGCACCTGCGATTGACTGCTCGGGTCTGGCTCGTTCAAGGCTGAGTCCGACGGGCTTGTGCACCGTGCCAACGAACTACTGCGAGGCATTCTAACACCCGTATTGCGCGCCACGCGCCGCGTCAACAGGCGCTCAGCGGCACAATCGGCGCGCCTTTGGCGGCTTTCCCGAAATGCTTGACAGGCCTGAATCTGTCGCTATAATGGCGGTCTCTGCTGTACAGACACCTGCCCAGGTGGCGAAATTGGTAGACGCACTAGGTTCAGGTCCTAGCGGTGGCAACACTGTGGAGGTTCGAGTCCTCTCTTGGGCACCAGATTCAAAAGTAAAGCCGCTTCCGAGCGGCTTTACTTTTTATGTAAGGCTCTGCTGTGGGTTCGAACGTGTTTCGAACAGATGGCGGAGTATCGGCAGGGCGGGAAGTCAGTATTGAACTCGATTCGATGCATGAAGATCCGAACGGTTTAATGAAGCGATTGTTGAAGTCCCCATTGACACGCTAAATCATCCCGTTAAAATAGCGGTCTAGCTTGAAGACGTGCCCAGGTGGCGGAATTGGTAGACGCACTAGGTTCAGGTCCTAGCGGTGGCAACATCGTGGAGGTTCGAGTCCTCTCCTGGGCACCACCCCTCTTCAGGCAAAAACGAAACACCCCGCAAGGCGATGAGCATGCGGGGTTTTTTGTTTTCTACGGTCCGTGCCCGGTTGGTCCAAGCCAAACTCCCGGGCACTTGCATCCGTCGCTGCAGTGCTGCAGCGAGTGCATGGCGCTGATATTGCGTAAATTGATCCCGCGCGAGTCAGTGCCTCCGCGTCTCCTCCTCGCGCCTCCTCCTCAATTCCCCCCCACGGTATTTCGCGCCAGCGCCGCACCCGCAGGCTTGGCCACCGGCGTCGCGCTCGTCGCACTGCGCGCGGCCCACGCCTTCGCCAGCAGCTTGAAGGTCGACACCGAACCGGCCACTGCAAACAGAATCGGAATCAGGAAGTCGTGATTCACGCGGGTGAATTCGACGATCAGCACGACGGCGGTCAACGGCATCTGCATCGAGGCGGCAAGAAAAGCCGCCGCGCCGACAACCGCAAACGCGCCCGACGACGTCCCCGGCCAGATCAGATTCCACACCCCACCGAGCACGATTGCGAGTAGCGCGCCGTTGGCGATGCCCGGCGTGAGCAGGCCGCCTTCGGCGCCCGCGCGCAGGCTGCCCGCCGTGATGGCCACCTTGAGCACCAGCAGCACCGCCGCAAGTCCAATGGTCAGTTCGCTATTGAACGACAGACCGGCCGGCCCCTTGCCGTTGCCCAGCAACTGCGGGAACGCAATCGCGAGTCCACCGATGATGGCGAAATTGAGCAGCGCCAGAACCGGCAGCCGCCAGTCCTTCGGCGCCTGCGCCCGGGCGCGTGTGGTCAACTGCGTGAAGCCCCACGCCGCCACGCCGAAAACCGGACCGCACAACGCCGACCACACGACCAGTGGCGTGCTCAGCATCAACGGCGAGACCGTGTATTGATGCTCGTTGCCGAGACCCATCCACGCGACGATCGCGGCAATCGCCGAGGTCGCTACCGCCGGCACCAGCGCCGCCCAGCCGAACGTGCCCAGCAGCACTTCGAGCACGAACACCGCGCCGCCGAGCGGTACGTTGTACACCGCGGCGAGACCCGCACCGGCGCCGCACGCCACCATGATGCGGCTTTCGGCGGCGGACAGCCCCGCGCGATGCGATAGCCAGCCGGCCCACACCGAGCCGATTTCGCGCGGCGCCACTTCGCGGCCAAGCGGCGAGCCCAGCGCGACGGTCACGATTTGCAGCACCGCATGCACGACCGTGCTGACCACGGGCATGCGCGGATCGTCCGACTTCACCGCTTTCTTGATACTGACGAGCGGCCGTCCAAAACGATACAGCGCCCACCAGCCGAGACCGGCGACCAGCCCGCAGATCACCAGCACCAGCACGCGCCGCTCGGGGGCCGCACCGCTCACGCCGTCCAGAAAGCTCTCGCTGCTGATGACGTGGTCGATGCTGTAGCCGTACGCGACGTGCTGGATCCAGTGCAGCAACAACGCCAGCAGCATGCCGCCGAGACCCGCGCCGACTCCGGTCAGCAGCGTAACGGCAATGAACACGGTGAGCGGGCTACGCTCGGAGGTCACGGGCTCGCGAGGAGTCGATCGGGTGGGCGTGGTAAGCGGCATGATGGCGGGCGATGGAGGCTAATTTCAGGATTACGCCATGTTATGGCGCACAGCATCATGAGGCAAATTGATTTTTCGACTCGACTGATGCGTTAGCTGAATATATGGCGCGCCTGCTGCGACCGCGCGGCTGCGCTTGCAGCCTCGGCCACGATATGTCGACAGCAAGTCAATATCCGCCATTTTCTCCGCCAATTACTTTCAAATTGCTTATATCAAAGCCTTTTATCGCCTGCGATTTATACGCGTTGCCCAACGCACATAGTAGACGTTCCGGTACTGCTAGATTTCCCCGTAACAATTGCATGCAGCACGACTAGCGTGGTGCAGCACGGTCTTCGAACCGGAAGAGAACGCACGAGAGACTGGATTTGAAAGCAGATTGTCAGCCATTCAATGGCGTGCTGCTTTTCCCCTCCGCCGGACGGCATTCGACACGCGGGTCGAATTTCGCAGGTCAAAACAGAGAGCGTAAATTTAAAAATGAAACCGAAACATTTGAGTTATGCGCTGCTGTTTCTGGCGTTGATGACCTATCTCTGGATGACCTGCTCATTCATGCCTTTTCCGGCAGATTTCGAAGATAGCTACATCATGCATCGCTATGCGCAGAACGGCGTCGATGGCTTCATGTTCGAATGGAACCGGGACTCCGCGCCGGTGCAGGGCACCACCGGAATCGCCTGGGTCACGCTGGTCACCCTGGTGGCGCGCCTGACCCGCTTCAACGTCATCGCCGTCAATTCGTACACGGGTCTGATTTTCGCCCTCCTGACGCTGCTGGTGGTGTACGCCGCGACGCTGCGCAACTTCAACCGGAATAACCGCTGGGTGGCGGTATGCGCCCTGATCCCGATCATTTCGAGCCCGTATTTTACGAGGACCTCGGCGAATGGACTTGAAACCTCCATCACACTATTTTTCGTGGCGCTTTCCATTTATCTGCTGCGGTTTTGTCGCGGCTCGTTCAAGGAAGCCATTGGGCTCGGCTTATTCTCCGGATTCACCGCATTGATCAGACCGGATTTGCCTTTATTTCCCATTTCGCTATTCGTCATTGCTTTCGCACTCAATTCGGAAGGCAATACCCTGCGGATCAGGAATGGACTCGCGTTGCTATTGGGCGCGCTCGTGACAGGGGTCCTCTCGCTATTTCTGGCGAAAATCGCTACGGGCACGGCATTGCCGTTGTCGGCCAGCCTGAAGTTTGCGCTCAGCGACCTGTTGCTCGGGCGCCTGCCCCTGTCGCAATACAATTTCATCCTCGGTTCCCAACTGGGATTTCTCAGCTATTTGCTGCCGTTGATCCTGCTGGCGCTGATTCCCATGATCGCGCTCGACCTGCAGGAATCGAAGAAATACCTCCCCGTCTACGGCGCCTGTGCGATCTACTTTGCCTATCTGTGTTCCGTCCTGCCCATCATGGACGTTGCCTACCGCTTTCAACTGCCTTTGCTGATCGGGCTTTCGTTTGCGATCGTCCATTTCTTCGACCTCATCGTGAAAGCCGGTGTCCCTGCGAGACGTGCCCATATCCTGATCTTTTCGATCGGGCTGCTTCTCGCCATCGGCAATACCACCCTGCTATTTGCCGGCAAACGGGAAGCGCAGATGCTCAGAGTCGACCATACGGATTTCGCGGATATCGGCAAGGAACTGGGCACCATCGACGGCATCAGCATTGCCTCGCCCGAAGCCGGCAAACTGGCCGCCTATTCGGGCAAGAAATTCTTCGACACCCTCGGCCTCAATGACTTCTTCGTGGCGAACAACCGGAACAAGCCGGACTATCCCGTCCTGCTGGAGAATTACCTGCGCAACGATTTCGGCATGCCGGATGTGTACGTTCGAAAATCGGATACCGGAGATAGCCGCTACACCTTTCTCGAGATTCTCCCCGACTTCAAGACGCTCTATGTCTGCAACAGCGCCGCCAACGCCGATCGCATCGGCAAGGTGGTGTGTGTCGCCCGATCGGGAAGCCATGTGAATGCCATCGTCGCGAACCTGGCGGCGTCGGGTGTCGAAATCGACACCAAACAATAGCATTACGCCTTACAAACAATTCAATAACACCGCCGCAGCATTCATTACATATAGCCGACAATCGGTCCTCCATCTCGCTGTCCGCGCCGTCCGCACTTAGGGACATGTACTGAGAAAGCGCATTTCAAGCATGCAGACGCTTAACGGTCGGCGTACACTCCCCCGAAGCCCGCTCCACGGGGCGTGCGGGTCGCAAAGCGGCCCGCCGTAAGGCACGGGTTGTTCGGAGACTTGGAGAAAAAACACATGAGTTGGACTCGGGAACAGAAAAACGTCACGATTGCGGCGTACCTGGGATGGACACTGGACGCATTCGATTTCTTTCTAATGGTGTTCATATTGAAAGATATCGCGAGCGAGTTCGGTACCGACGTGAAGACCGTCGCCTTTGGGATCACGTTGAGTCTCATGATGCGCCCGGTCGGCGCGCTCATTTTTGGCTGGCTCGCCGATAAATTCGGCCGCCGCCCCACGCTGATGGTCAACATCGCGTGCTATTCGCTGCTCGAACTGTTATCGGGTTTCTCGCCTAACCTCACCACCCTGCTCGTGCTGCGCGCGTTGTTCGGTATCGCCATGGGCGGCGAATGGGGTGTCGGCGGCGCACTGACCATGGAAACCGTGCCGGCCAAATCGCGCGGCATCGTCTCCGGTCTGCTGCAAGCCGGCTATCCAAGCGGCTATCTGCTCGCCTCGGTAGTATTCGGGGTGCTGTACCAGTACATCGGCTGGCGCGGCATGTTCATGGTCGGCGTGCTGCCCGCGCTGCTGGTCCTCTACGTGCGCGCGCATGTGCCTGAGTCGCCGGCATTCAAGACACTGGAAAAGCGCGCACGGCCGGGGCTGCTGGCCACGCTGAAGAAGAACGTCACATTGTCGATCTACGCGATCGTCCTGATGACCGCGTTCAATTTCTTCTCGCACGGCTCGCAGGACCTGTACCCCACCTTCCTGCGCGAACAGCATCATTTCGACGCGCATACGGTCTCGCTGATTTCCATCGTGCTGAATATCGGCGCCATCTGCGGCGGGCTGTTCTTCGGCTTCCTGTCGGAGAAGATCGGCCGCAAGCGCGCCATCTTTATCGCTGCGCTGATCGCCCTGCCGGTGCTGCCGGTGTGGGCCTTTTCGACCACGCCGGTGCTGCTCGCAGTGGGCGCCTTCCTGATGCAGATCTCGGTGCAAGGCGCATGGGGTGTGATCCCGGTGCATCTGAACGAAATCTCGCCGGATGAAATCCGCGCCACGTTCCCGGGCCTCGTGTACCAGCTCGGCAACCTGTTCGCCTCGGTCAACGCGCCGCTGCAAGCAGGCCTCGCCGAGCAGCACGGCAACAACTATGCGATGGTGATGGCGGTGGTCATCGGCATCGTGGCCGTGGTAATTGCGGTACTGATTCCGTTTAGTCGTGAACGTCGAGGCATAGATATGACACAATCTGCCAAAGAGGTCGCCGCGGTTTAAAGCGGCCTGACGCGGATTCAACCCCGCAGCACGAACGCGAGCAGTACGAAATACATACAGGCGGCCACAGGCCGCCACGCCAGGCAGTAATGACGAGGCCGTTCCGATTTCGATCGGAACGGCCTTTTTTATTCGGCGCCCGAAATGTTTTGATGCAATGCAGCGGTGCCTTTTTAGAGGAGTCAGTCCACACAGAGCCCTTGCCCGATGATCCAGATTCTTCTTATCCTGAAAAAAACGCGCGTTTCAAATGCGCATTTGAATCGCTTGTTTGCGGCCGGGTGACCGGCAATTGGGAGACGCAACATGGCAGTTCGCACGACAGGCCGGCATACCGGCGACACGAAGTCACGCATCCTCGACGCCGCAGAAGCGCTTTTTATCGAATGCGGCTATGAGGCCATGTCGTTGCGCCAGATCACCTCGCGTGCCGAGGTCAATCTCGCAGCGGTCAACTATCACTTCGGCAGTAAGGAAGCGCTGATTCACGCGATGCTCGCGCGCCGCCTCGATCATCTCAACCAGGAACGGGTCAAGCTGCTCGATCGCTTCGATGCGATGCTCGGCCCGCGGCTCACCTGCGAACACGTGCTCGGCGCGATGTTCATTCCGGCGTTGCGCCTCTCGCGCGACCCGCGGGTGGGCGGCAAAGCGTTCCTGCGACTGCTCGGGCGCGCTTACACCGATCCGTCGTCGTTCATTCGCGACTTCCTGAACGGGCACTACGCACTGGTGGCCGAGCGCTTCTTCGATGCGTTCCAGCGCGCGCTGCCGCATCTACCGCGCGACGAACTCGGCTGGCGTCTGCACTTCGCCATCGGCGCGCTGTCCGGCGTGCTGGCCGGCACGGACACCGACAGCCTCATCACTGAGTTCTCGCAGGGCAAGTCGATGAACGATCTGCAACTGATCGCACGGCTTGCGTCGCTGATGGTGGCAGCGCTCAAGGCGCCGCTGCCCGACGCCAACCAGTTGGCCGCTTTCGCGGCCGTGCTGGGCGACGCCACCGACGGTACGGCCGACGGCGCAGCCGACGGTCAGGACGGTGCTTGCGGCGGCCTGTCCGGCGCCGAGGCGAGCGCCGCGGCGTCCAACGTTCAGTCGCACGAACCGGAGCGTCACGGCGGTATCGGCAGCGGCTCGGTGCCCTTGCGGCACCTCGCACACGGCGCAGCCTGAACCGGGCGTGCCTGGGTGGCTTAGAGGTTGCCACCCAGGCACCGCGGTGCACCTGGCACCGCACGTGCTGTCAAACAATCAAGGCGAGCCTTCCGCATCCAGCGGAAGCGTCCGCACGCACCATGAAAACAGGAGGAAGGGTTATGTCGTGGTTCTTCTTAGTGCTGATCATCGCCGCTGCGGCGCTCGTCTACGTTCAGGCTCGCGCCTCATGGTGGCTCGCCTTCCTGATCGTCTGGGTCGCGGCCGCGCATCTGAGCGGCGCGGCAGGACCGCTCGCCACCGCCCTCCTCGCTATCGTCCTTGTATTGCCTGCGCTGGTTCTGACGCTTAGGCCGCTGCGCCGCGCGTGGCTCGCCAGGCCCGTGCTCGAAATCTTCCGCAAGATCCTGCCTGAGATGTCGCCGACCGAGCGCGATGCCATCGAAGCCGGCACGGTCTGGTGGGACGCCGCCTTATTCTCGGGACGTCCGCATTGGGACACGTTGCTCGGGCACGGTCCCGCCAGGCTCACGGCGGAAGAACAGTCGTTTCTCGATGTCGAATGCCAGCACCTGTGCGATCTCGCCAACGACTGGGAAACCACCGCCGTATGGCAAGACCTCTCGCCGAAGACCTGGCAATACATCAAGGAGCGCGGCTTCCTCGGCATGATCATTCCGAAGCAGTATGGCGGCAAGCAGTTCTCCGCCTACGCGCATTCGCAGGTCATCATGAAGCTCGCCACGCGCTGCTCGGCGGCGGCCGTCTCGGTGATGGTGCCGAACTCGCTCGGCCCGGCCGAGTTGCTGATGCACTACGGCACCGAAGAACAGAAGAACTACTATCTGCCGCGTCTCGCGCGCGGCGTGGAGATCCCCTGCTTCGCGCTGACGAGCCCCTATGCCGGCTCGGATGCCGCGGCGATTCCCGATATCGGCATTGTCTGCCAGGGCAGCTTCGAAGGCCGCGAGACGCTCGGCTTTCGCGTGACGTGGGACAAGCGCTACATCACGCTGGGACCGATTGCGACCGTGCTAGGCCTCGCGTTTCGCGCGCTCGATCCCGATCACCTGCTCGGCTCCGCGGACGAGCCCGGCATTACCTGCGCACTGATTCCCACCTCGCACCCCGGCGTGAACATCGGCCGCCGTCACTGGCCGCTCAACGCGGTGTTCCAGAACGGTCCGAATTCAGGCAAGGACGTGTTCATCCCGCTCGACTGGGTGATCGGCGGACGCGCGCAAGTGGGCAACGGCTGGCGCATGCTGATGGAGTGTCTCGCTGCCGGCCGGGCTATTTCGCTGCCGTCGTCGAACGTGGGCATGGCGAAGATCGCCGTGCGCGGCACCGGTGCGTATGCCGCCGTGCGGCGCCAGTTCCGCACCGCCGTCGGCAAGTTCGAAGGCGTGCAGGAAGCGCTCGGCCGCATGGGCGGCAACCTGTACGTGATGGACGCGGCGCGGCGGCTCTCCGCGCATGCGGTCGACCTTGGCGAAAAGCCCTCGGTGATCTCCGCGATCGCGAAGTATCACATCACCGAGCGGGCCCGCAAGGTCATCAACGACGGCATGGATGTCGCCGCCGGCAAGGGCATCTGCATGGGCCCGTCGAACTTCCTCGCGCGCGCTTATCAACAGGTGCCGATTGCGATCACCGTCGAAGGCGCCAACATTCTGACGCGCTGCCTGATCATCTTCGGCCAGGGGGCGATCCGTTGCCATCCGTATGTGCTGAAGGAAATGGCCGCGACGCGCGAAGCCGATCGCGGCAAAGCCCTGCGCGATTTCGACGCGGCGTTCTTCGGCCATGTCAGCTTTACGCTGTCGAACGTGGTGCGCAGTTTCGTCTACGGCATCACGGCCGGCGCCTTCATCCGCCAACCGCAGCGCGCCTATGCGCCGCTCCTGCCGTACTACCGCGCGGCGACACGCATCTCCACCGTGTTCGCGCTGCTCGCCGATGTCTCGATGTTCGTGCTGGGCGGCGATCTGAAACGGCGCGAGCGGATTTCCGCGCGCCTCGGCGACGTGCTGTCGCAGCTCTACCTGATCTCCGCGACGCTCAAGCGCTTCGAAGACGAAGGGCGTCAGGAAAGCGATCTGCCGCTCGTGCGCTGGGGTGTCGAGGATGCGTTGCATCAGGCGCAGGAAGCCATCGACGGCGTGCTCGTCAACTATCCGAACCGGCTTGCGGCGGGTCTCGTGCGAGTGCTGGCGTTTCCGTTCGGCCTGCCGCATCGCGCGCCGTCGGACCACCTCGGCGGTGCGATTGCCGAGTTGATGCAAACGCCGGGCGCCGCGCGCGAGCGGCTCGTGTCCGATTCGTATGTGCCGCACCCGGACGTCGATCCGCTCGGCTACGGCGAACTGCTGTTCGCGCTCAATCCGCGCATCAATGCGATCGACCAGAAACTGCGCGAGGCGGTCAAGCAAGGCTTGCTCACACCGATGCCGCAAAGCCTCGCGCACCTCGCCGCGTGGACGGAACAGGCGCAACAGCAGGGCCTGATCGACGCCGACGAGCGCCAGGTGCTCGACGACTATGCGCGCTATGGCGCCGAGGTGGTGAAGGTCGACGACTTCGCGTCCGACTTCGGCATGCTCGAGGATCTGCAACAGCGCAAGGAGGCGCTCGAAAAAGCGATGCAGCTTGCGGCCTGAGTGTCGCGCCGTGCACACTGAGGCAAGGCCGCCGTGCATACTGAGGCAAACCCTTGAGACGCCCCTGATGCACCCTTTGATGCACCCCTGAAACCCTACGACGCAACCCCGACCGGCCAGCGGAGCAACCGACGATGAAAGACACCTACCTGAACTTCGTCAACTCGCCGTTCGGCGCGCGCCTCGCGCATTCGATCGGCTTGCCGAAGCCCGAGGTATTGCGCCGCTATCGCGCGGATCAGCCCGAGTTCGACGGGCTCGTCGCGATCGGTGCGGGGCGCGAGCCGCATCTGCTCGATGCGCTGGCGGGTGTGATCGCACGCAGCGGCTTCACTAGCGTCGCACATGAAAGCGCCGGCCTGTGGATACCGCTCGCCGCGCGCCACGCTCTGATGACAGGCCGCTTCGAGCCGGCCGACGCCGGGCCGCACGGACGGCTCGCCGCGCTGATCTTCGACGCGAGCGGCATCGAAGACAGCAGCCAGCTCGATAGTCTGTTCGCGTTCTTCCACGACACGCTGCGCTCGCTCGGCAAGTGCGGGCGAATTGTTGTATTGGGGAGGCCGCCCGAGGCCTGCGCGAGTCCGCGGCAATGGACCGCGCAACGGGCGCTCGAAGGACTGACCCGTTCGCTCGGCAAGGAAGCGCGGCGCGGGATCACGGCCAATCTGGTGTATGTCGCGCAAGGTGCCGAAGACGAGGCCGAAGCGACGTTGCGCTTCTTTCTGTCGCCGCGTTCGGCGTATGTCTCGGGGCAGGCGGTGCGGATTGGCGCGCATGGTCATGCGGACCCGGATGCCACCGCCGGCGCCGGTGCAGTTGCCGCCTCTGGCACAACCACCCTCAACTGGTCCCAACCGCTCGCCGGCAAACGCGCCGTCGTCACAGGCGCGGCACGCGGCATCGGCGCGGCCATCGCCAACGCGCTCGCCGCCGAAGGCGCGCATGTGATCGGCATCGATATCCCGTCCGCCCGCGAAGCGTTAGAGACGACGATCCGGCCGCTCGCCGGCACCGCCCTCGCCTTCGATATCGCCGCTCCCGAAACGCCCGCGCAAATCGCCGCCGCACTCGACGAACTCGGTGTCGACATTGTCGTGCACAACGCGGGCATCACCAAAGACAAGACCATCGCGCGCATGACCGAGGCCGCGTGGCACAGCGTGATCGACATCAACCTGTCCGCGCAGGAACGCCTGGACGAGGCCTTGCTCGCCGCCGGCACGCTGCGCGACGGTGGCCGCATCGTCTGCGTATCGTCGATCAGCGGCATCGCCGGCAACCTGGGCCAGACCAACTATGCGACCTCGAAGGCCGGCGTGATCGGCCGCGTGCAAAGCATGGCGGCGCAGCTCGCCGCACGGCGCATTACGATTAACGCCGTCGCACCGGGGTTCATCGAAACCCAGATGACCGCGAAGATTCCGCTGGCGATCCGCGAAGCCGGCCGCCGCATGAATTCGATGAGCCAGGGCGGCCAGCCGGTGGATGTAGCCCAGACCATCGCATGGCTCGCGCATCCCGGTTGCGCAGGCATCACCGGCCAGGTGGTGCGCGTGTGCGGCCAAAGTCTGATCGGAGCATGAGCATGGGCGAGCCCTCCGGCATCGGTCAAGCCTACGGCGCGGCGCGCCCCCGCACCGTGGTGGTCGAACAGTTGCCCGCGCCCGCCAGGCTGTATGCGCGCGCCTTGTCCGGCGTGATCAAGCGCGGCCGCCCCGCGCAGTTGCCCGCGCTGCGCCTCGTGCGTCCCGCGGCGCCGCTCGAACCCGCGGCCATCGAACGCTATGCGCGCGTCTGCGGCTTTATCCCGGAGCACGGCGTGCCGCTGACCTTTCCGCATCTGCTCGCCTTCCCGCTGCATCTGCTGATGCTGACCGACCCCGCCTTCCCGTGGCCCGCGCTCGGCCTCGTGCACCTCGCCAATCATGTGCGCATGCGACGCCCGCTCGCGTACAACGAAGTGCTGCGCGTCGAGGTCGAATTCGGCGCCTTGCTGCGTCATGACAAGGGCCAGGCGTTCGTGCTGCACACGCGCCTGTATCGACGCGGCGAAGCCGTATGGGACGGCGACAGCGTGTATCTGAAGCGCGGCGCCGCGCCGGTGGGCGACCCGCTGGCCGCGCTCGAAATCGAACGCGGCGCGTTGCAGCGCGTGGCGCGCTGGCAGCTTCCCGCGCAACTCGGGCGCGACTACGCGCACGCGTCCGGCGACTACAACCCGATTCACCTGACGACACTGTCCGCCAAGGCGTTCGGCTTTCCGCGCGCGATTGCTCACGGCATGTGGACCCTCGCACGCGCGGCCGCCGCGCTGCAACCGCCCAAGCCGCTCGCCGAAGCGGTAATCAGCGCCGAGTTCAAGCTGCCGATGCTGCTGCCCGGCGACGCGTCGTTATGGACCAACATCCCCGCAACGGCCGCGGCAGCGATCGCCGCGACGACCACGCGCGAACTCGAAGTGCGCGACGCGGCCGGCGACAAACCGCATTTACGCGGCCGGTTTCAGTGGACCACGCTATGAACCCACGCCCCTTCACGAGCTGGCGCGCGCCTGCGTTCATCCCGTAACGCACGGCGCCAAAGCACCCACCCTCAACCCGCCTCGCCCTCAAAGGAGTTACGCATGTCCCACCCGCTTCCCGCTGTGCGGCGCGTCGCCATCATCGGCGGCAACCGGATTCCGTTTGCGCGTTCGAACACGGCCTACGCGAACGCCTCGAATCAGGACATGCTGACCTTCACGCTGCAGGGCTTGATCGACCGCTTCAACCTGCACGGCGAGCGTCTCGGCGAAGTGGCGGCGGGCGCGGTCATCAAGCATTCGCGCGACTTCAACCTCACGCGCGAATCCGTGCTCTCGACCACCCTCGCGAAGGAGACCCCCGCCTACGACGTGCAGCAGGCCTGCGGCACTGGTCTCGAAGCGGCCATTCTGGTAGCCAACAAGATCGCCCTCGGGCAGATCGAAGCGGGCATCGCAGGCGGCGTCGATACGACCTCGGACGCGCCGATCGGCGTCAACGAGCGGATGCGCAAGATCCTGCTCGAAGCGAATCGCGGCAAGACCGCCGGTCAGCGCGTCGGCGCGCTGACCAAGCTGCGGCCGGGCATGTTCTTCAAGCCGCTGTTGCCGCGCAACGGCGAACCGCGCACCGGCCTGTCGATGGGCGAACACTGCGAACTGATGGCCAAGCGCTGGGCAATCGCGCGCGAAGCCCAGGACGAACTGGCCTACGAAAGCCATCGCAAGCTCGCCGATGCCTACACACGCGGCTTCCTCAACGACCTGATGACGCCGTACCGCGGCCTCGCGCGCGACAACAACCTGCGCGCCGACCTGACGCTGGAGAAGCTCGCGGGCCTGAAGCCCGTATTCGACCGCGACGCCGGCACGCTGACCGCCGGCAATTCCACGCCGCTCACCGACGGCGCCTCAGCCGTCCTGCTCGCCAGCGAGGCGTGGGCCGCCGCTCATGGTCTGCCGGTGCTCGCGTACCTCACCTGGTCGGAAACGGCCGCGGTCGATTTCTTCGACAGGAAAGAAGGCCTGCTGATGGCCCCGGCCTACGCCGTGCCGCGCATGCTGGCGCGTGCTGGCCTCACCCTGCAGGACTTCGATCTTTACGAAATTCACGAGGCGTTTGCGGCCCAGGTGCTGTGCACGCTCACCGCCTGGCAGGACGACGAGTATTGCCGCACGCAACTTGGCCTTGCGGGTCCGCTCGGCGCCATCGATCATACAAAACTGAATGTCAACGGCAGTTCGCTCGCCACCGGGCATCCGTTTGCCGCGACCGGCGGACGGATCGTCGCCGGACTCGCGAAGATGCTGGCGCAACTCGACAAACCCGCCGGCACCGCGCGCGGCCTGATTTCGATTTGCGCCGCGGGCGGCCAGGGGGTCGTCGCGATACTTGAGCGCTAGCGCGCCAGCGGTATTTTTTATGCGTCATCGCAGCATCGATACAGCAGCATATAAACAGACACAGACGAAGCGTTGCGCTTCAGGAGACATGCAATGAACCAGCCTACCCAATCGGCGCCGATTCCATCCGTCGAAGCCAAACCGGCGCCGCGTGCGCCGAACACCGACGGCATCTGGTACGCCTCGTATCCGCCTGACGTGCCGCACGAAATCGACGTGCGGCAGTACGAGTCGATCGTGCAGTTCTTCGACGAATGCACTGCACAGTTCCGCGAGCGGGTCGCCTATGTGAGCGTCGGCGCCAACCTGACCTATGGCGAGCTGGCGCGCAAGGCCACCGCCTTCGCGGCGTATCTGCAGAGCATCGGTGTCAAGCCGGGCGAACGCGTCGCCATCATGCTGCCGAATACGTTCCAGTATCCGGTTGCATTGTTCGGCATCCTGAAAGCCGGCGCGGTGGTGGTCAACGTGAACCCGCTCTACACGGTGCGCGAACTCGCGCACCAGCTGAAGGACAGCGGTGCGCAGACCATCATCGTGTTCGAAAACTTCGCGAAGACCGTCGAAGATGCGTTGCCGGGCACGCGCGTGCAGAACGTGATCGTCACCGGTCTCGGCGACCTGCTCGCCGACGGGCTGAACCTGAAAGGACGGATGCTCAATTTCGTGCTGCGGCACGTGAAAAAGATGGTGCCGAAGTACCATTTGCCGAAGGCCGTGCGCCTGCTCGATGCGCTCGCCACTGGGTACAACAGGCCGCTGACGCCAGTGCGCCTGACGCATGGCGACCTCGCGTTCCTGCAATACACGGGCGGCACCACCGGCGTCGCCAAGGGTGCGATGCTCACGCACCAGAACATCATCGCCAACCTGCTGCAGGCCAAGGTGTGGTCGCAGGGGCAACTGACCGGCGACATCGAAACCGTGCTCACGCCGTTGCCGCTTTATCACATCTATTCTCTCACCGTGAATGCGATGATCTTCATGGGACTGGGTGGGCGCAACATCCTGATCGCCAATCCGCGCGACACAAAGCGCGTGATGATGATCATCCGTCACGAGAAATTCACCGGCATCACGGCGGTCAACACGCTCTACAACGCGTTCCTCGAAAACGAAGAGTTCAGGAAGCGCGACTTCTCGGACCTGAAACTCGCGATGGCCGGCGGCATGGCCACGCAGAAGGCCGTCGCCGAACGCTTCAAGGCCGTCACCGGACAGCCGATTATCGAAGGGTATGGGCTCACGGAGTGCTCGCCGATCGTGTCGATGAATCCGGTCGACCTGAAAAACATGCGCGATTTCGAAGGCTCGATCGGCCTGCCCGCGCCTTCCACCCAGGTGCGCTTCAGGAAGGACGACGGTAGCTGGGCCAATATCGGCGAGCCGGGCGAATTGTGCGTCAAGGGTCCGCAGGTGATGAAGGGCTACTGGAACCGTCCCGACGAAACCGCCAAGGTCTTCGACGAGGACGGCTGGCTCGCCACCGGCGACATCGGCGTAATGGATTCGCGCGGCTTCATGCGGCTTATCGACCGCAAGAAGGACATGATTCTGGTGTCGGGCTTCAACGTCTATCCGAACGAGATCGAAGACGTGATCGCCATGCACCCCGACGTGCGCGAGGTGGCGGCCATCGGCATTCCCGATGTCGCGCAGGGCGAACGCGTCAAGGTGTTCGTCGTCTCGCGCAATCCGGCGCTCACCGCCGAGCAGGTCATCGAACACTGCCGCAAGAATCTGACCGGCTACAAGGTGCCGAAGGTGGTCGAGTTCCGCGACGAGCTGCCGCAAACCAACGTCGGAAAAATTCTGCGGCGTGCGCTGCGCGACGAGGAACTCGCCAAACAAAAGCCTGCCTGACAAGCAGCACCTATCGAGCACCCGTCGAACGGCGACAGTGCGGTCGGTTCCGCCGATTCTGGATCTGGAGGGCAATGAATGAAGCATCGTCTGTTCACGCGTTCGCAAGCTGCGCCGGCCTTCGTGCGCTTGAAGCGCTCAATGCGCCCGATGCGCTTTGGCAACCTGAACCTGTTGCGGCCGTGGCTCGCGGGCACGGTCCTCGCCTGTGCGTCGGCGGTGGCATTCGCGCAAGCCGGCTCGCAGCCGGCCAGTGTGGTCTCTGCTGCAGAGGCAGCGGCAAACCCCGCGGCAAACCCCGCAGCCGACACCGAGGCCGCCAGCGCCGTGCAGGCGCCGTCCACGCCACCGGCGCAGGCGGGCAAGCTGACGCTCGACCAGCAGGTGCATTGGCTACGGCAAGCGCAGCAAAGCGGCGCGCTCGAGAAACTCGACGATGCGCAGCTCACGGCTCTCTTCCAGTCGCTCGATCCGCTTACGCTGCCGCGCTATATTCAGGAAGGGCCGAACGGCTATCCGTCGTATGAGTTCAGGATGTTGCGCTGGGAACGCATCAAGGGCGAGTGGCCGGACAAGCCCGATCACATGCTGGTGCGCATCGCCCACGATCCGCTGCGCATCTACGCCAGATGGCTGCCGGATGGCGCGCACGCCGGCCAGGAAATCATCTACGACGAATCCAAACGGACCGACGAAATGTACGGGCACCTCGGCGGCCTGCTCGGCGTCGTGCCCATCTGGACCTCGACGACCGGCGCGCTGGCCCGCGCACAGTCGAACCACCAGGTGCGCGACCTCGGCACCGGCTACATCGCCAACCAGTATCTCGCCGAGGGCAAGAAGTACGTCGAAGCCGGCGTGCCGCGCTCGACGCAGATCGCCGTGCAGACCATCGAAGGCGTGCGGGTCGTCACCTTTACGTACGAAACGCCGATCGGCCAGCCGCAGTTCTACGCGAAGAAGGAAACGCTCGGGCTCGATCTGCGCCATCCGTATTTCCGCACGGTCGAATCGTACGCGAACGACGGCAAGATCTTCGAGAAGATCGTGTTCGAAAGCGTCACGCCGAAGACCCTCGACGATGCGACCTTCGATCCGAAGAATCCGGCGTACAAGTTCTGAGCGACGTTGTTCTTCAGGCCCCGGACGTGCTTCGTATGACGCGGGTCCCGCGGGACCCACGCGTCGCCTTCGTGGCAGGTCCAAGCAGGAATGCCACTGGCGTGCGCCGGCCCGCGCATCGTTCGCAGCGGTGTTCGACCAGGCCCGTTGAACGCAACGCGAGTTCTCCAAGCACAAAGTAATCGGACGCACGCACGACGCCAATCACGAGACCGGGTGCCGCAGCGAGGCGCGGCGCCAGGGTCGTGTACCAGAGCGTGCCGATGTCGTTGCCGGCGTCGTGGTCGATTTCGAAGACGGCTATCCCCCTGCGCGCGGCATCGCGAGAGAACGCGCGTGCCGATGCGAGGCTCGTGTCCACCAGCGCCATCGTATTGCGCGTCGTGGCGGCGTGCGTCTGCGTCGGCGTTTGCGTCGTCCACGGCAACGCGCCGGTCGTCGCCGAAAACCACGCACCGGTCATCATAAAAGCGCGTCTGTCCATGGGCTGTTTTCGGCTCTCTCAATCGCAAGTCAGAACATCATCGCCGTCCATCGCAACACACCACACCACACCGCGTCACGTATAACCGCGCCGATCGCGCCACGCTGCCGGCCACACGCCCTGTTTGCCCGGCGACAGGATGCCGGCCGGGTCGAGCGCATCCTTGATCGTCTCCGACAAGCGCAGCAACGCACCGTCGTTGAAACTGTACTGCGCGGCCGCGAAATCCATATACGCCAGATGCGCCCGATATTCGCCGTAACCGGCCGCACGCGCATCGCTCATCAGCGCGCGCAGCAGATCGCCCGCCAGCTCCGCCTGCCCGGCGTTGTCGCGGTCGAAAATAGCCGCAAAGATATGATTCAGATGACGCGTGCCGGCCGTGAAGCCGCCGTAGTAATCGAAGCCGTATTCGGCGGCGCGGGCCTTCGCCATCGTGTACTGGCGTATCGCATCGCGCCCGGTCGCCGGACACACCGGCGAAAAATCGACGTGCGCGCCCGCGCCGCCGCGCCAGTCGAGCATCCGGAAGGCGCTCATGGCGGGAATGCCGGCCATGTTGCGATCGCCGCCGCCAGCGGGCTGCTCGTCGCCGCGATAGAGACGCGCGAGCAGCTTCGCCTGCGGCACCCGCGCGAACGCCTGTTGCACGATCGCGTAACGCGCGTCGATCAATTCGGGCGTACCGTATAGCGCGAAATGCAGATTCCACCGCCCCACTTCGAGCTTCTTCAGCATCGCCTCGATCGCAGGCTCCGGCATCGGTCCCGTCCCCTCGTACCATTGCGCCCGCGGCGTCAGACCTGCCGCGCGGCGCAAGCCACCCTCGATCACGGCATTGTTGCGGATGGTTTCGTCCAGCCGCAGCGGCCGCAGAATCTCGACGATCGCTTCCAGATCCTCCTCGCGGCGAAACTGGATTTCGCCGAGCAGATACGCCGGCGGCGCAGGCATCAGCCACACGCCCATCTTCGTGACCACGCCGTAGTTCGACTGCATGAACATCGCGTCGAACGACGGGCCGTAGCCCGGCTGAAACGCCTGCCATGACGTGCCGATCTCGATCGCCCCCATCCCCGTGCGCACGACCTCGCCATTGGCCAGCACCACTTCCATGCCGCACTGGCTGGCCGCATGATCGCCATACGACGTATAGCCGAAACCGCGCTCCAGCGTATTGCCGATCACGCTGCCCCAACCGGCCGCCGGCGGATCGACCCACAAGCGATGACCGTTGTTGCGCAGGTACGCATACAGGTCGAAGTAACTGACGCCGGGTTCGACGAGGGCGTAAGCCAGCGTTTCGTTCACCTCAAGAATGCGGTTCATCCGCTGCAGATCGAGCACGACGGAACCCGTCAGCCGCGGCGCGGCGCCGCCGTACGCAAAGTTGCGGCCGGTGGAAACGGTCCAGAGCGGAATGCGGTACTGCGTGGCGATGCGCAACACGGCGCGGATAGCCTCGACCGAGTCCGGCCGCAGCGCGGCGGACGCGGCGAACGCCGCGGCCTGGCCCGGCGCAAACGGATCGCGATACGAGGCCAGTTCGGACCCGGACGACACCACATGCTGCTCGCCCAGCACCGCGCTCCATGCGGCGAGCGCCCGGTCGAACTGCGCTTGCGAAACGTTCGGCGGCAAGATACGTGTCAAGGCGACTCCTTTGACTGCGACGGCCGGGGGACGGCCACCCGGAGTGCGGCCGCGCTCAACGATGCATCCCGCCCCCACCGCCCCAGCCGCCATGCATTCCGCCGCTGCCCTGCCAGGTGCCGGCACCCCCGTGCCAGCCGCCCGTGCGCACCCGCGCGCCGTACGACGCACGGCTGAAATGCACATAACCGATCGGATAGCGATGATGAAAGCGGTCGACGAAAACAAACGTCCCGCCGAATCCGACTGAAACGACACCGCCCCAATACCATGGATCGTAGTACGGATAGACCGGCGCCGGATACAGCGCCACGGTATTGTCGGCGCCCTGCACGATCTGCCAGGTACCGTCCGGTTGCTGGCACGCGAGGCCTGTGATCTGCTGCATCGTGCCGTCGATCTCGGCCTCACCCGCGATCGTCTGGCACGGCGGCGCGGCATTCGCCACGCTGTCCGCGGCGGACTGCGCCGCCACCGGCGCCGCACACGCCAGACACAGGCATAGTACGGTGCAGCGCCCTTTGATATTACGCATGATTCGTCTCGCCCGACGGTCCGGCGTCGCAACCGCCCACGCGGTCGTCACCGTGAAGACCCCATCGTTTGCCTCGCATCCGTCCGCTCCGCCGTCTGCGTGAAAACGCAGCAGCAGCACGGACCCGCACTATCTAAACGAGGCGCCGCACCGCACTATTCCGGCTGCGCGTCAGTCACACGACGCGTGTGCGTTACAGCATGTTTCAGCGCGCGACATACCCGGCAGAATCCGGGCAGCACGCTGACGGGGACCTACTGCCAGGACTCCGGCTTGCCGCCGAGCGCGCTGCACACGTCAATGGCCATCGTGCGCAGCTTGCCCTCCGAGATCGGCCCGGACAACGCATAGCCCATGTGATCGCTGACCCAGTAGAAGGTGCGGCGATTGCCGTCGCGAAACAGACGGAAGGCGGTTTCGTCGTCGGGAATGCCGGTCACGTAGAGCGTGAGCCGCGAACCCGTGGGGTTCTCGTACATGAACTGCGCCGCCGGCCCCGCTTCGCCCGGCAGCAGACGTCCGCCCACCAGCGAATAGCCGTACTCCTGCAACGACGGCACCGAGAGCGGCCGGTTCAGGCGTTTGGACAACCAGGTAATCAGATGTTGTTCCTCGCTCGCGGCAACCTCGACCGGATGGCGCTGCTCCGGCGTATAGACGGCGTAGGCGATGTCGGCGCGCTGCGCGAGGCCCATCGGATCATGGCCGATCAAGCCGCCCGAGAGGCGCGGCGCGAGCGGCCCTAACACCAGCGCGAGACCCGCGCCGGCAACGAGCCAGCACGCGGCGAGGCCGGCACGCCGCCACCATGGCACCGGCGCACGCAACACGATGAACGACGGCTCGTGAGCGAGCGGCGCTCCGCACAAGGCCTTGAGCGCCGCCTTCTGCGCGCGCCACGCCGCCGCCTGCGCGGCGGCCTGCGGATCGCGCGCGAGATGGTCGAGCACGACGGCGTCCGCCTCGTCCGGCAACTCGCGGTCGACGAACGCCGACAGCGCCTCCAGGTCAGGCGGCTTGGGCACAGCGGGATCGTGGTCGTCGTGGCTCATCACGGATTTCTCACTACTTTGAGCGGCGCGGATTTGCGCGTCGGCCCTTCGATCAGAAGCACACGCATGTGCTCGCGCGCACGCGACAAACGCGACATCACCGTGCCGACCGGCACGCTGAGCGCAACCGATGCTTCCTGATAAGTCAATTCCTCCACGCAAACGAGCAGCAGCACTTCGCGCTGCTCGAGCGGCAGACAGTACAACGCCCGTTGCAGATCGCGCAGCACGAGGCCGTCGACTTCGCCCGGCGGCGCTTCCAGATTGCGCCACGGTGCGCTCTCGTCGTCAACCGCGATCTCGCGGCGGGCCCGCAACTGGTCGATGTAGAGATGGCGCAGAATCGTCAGCAGCCACGCCCGCAGATTGCTGTTAGGACGAAACGCGGCCCAGCGCGCCAAGGCGCGCTCCGCGGTGTCCTGCACCAGATCGTCCGCCCATGCGGAATCGCCCGTCAGTGCGCGCGCATAGCGGCGCAACTGCGGGAGCCATGAAATCACTTCCGCTTCGAACTTCACGCGGCAAACGCGACGCGCGGGCGGTCAGTAACCGCCAGTGCTGCTGGTCGAGCCGGTGCTGCTGCTGTTGCTGGAACCGGAGTCGCCGGGCGAGGTGCAGCCGGTGACGGCGAGTGACGCCAAACCGAGCGCCACGAGCATGCATGCAGTCGAAAAAATACGGAATAATTTCATAGAATGTCTCCTGGAGGCGCTCGGCGTCGCCGGCGTGGCGTATTGCCGCGCAGCGGGCGCAGCAAGCCGTCGCAGCCTGCGTGTCCGGCGGCTCGCCCAACGTGGGCCGCCAGACAGTGCGAAGCCGAATTGCAGCCCACGATATGTGCGCTGCTATAAGGGATAAACGTACCCAGGAGAGGTTTTATTCCGCGCCCTTACAGATATCTCTGACCCCGGCGCTGAACGGTCAGCGTTTGTCGGCCAGATCCCTAGCCAGATTCGTAACTCAACGTTACGAGGGCCAGTTATCAGATGCTTCCAGGCGCGCAAGCCGTTATAGTGGACCCACATCGCTCCCCCCCGCGCGCTTTTCCCCGAAAAGGGTAGAATCGCGGCGAGCAACTGTCCTTCTTACCTGACTTGTCCATGGCATCCGCAGAATCGCATCCGCAAAACGACTTCATGAACGCAGCGCGCAAAGAACGAAAGCGCGTCGAAATCTATCTTGTCAATGGCATTCGCCTGACGGGATGCATCGAGTCGTTCGATCAATACCTGGTGATGCTGCGCACGCCGGTCGGCTTGCAAGGCATCTACAAGCGCGCCATCTCCACCGTCCAGCTGGACACCGGCACCCGGCCCGCGCCGCGCGCCGGCCGGCCGTCGCACGGCGAACACACCACGCGGGGCCCGCATGGTTCGCGCGAACCGCGTGAGCATCGCGAGCCGCGTGAACCCCGTGAACCGCGCGAGTCGTACGGCGCCCAGCCGCCTGCCGAACGTACGCCGTCGTCCGAGCGCACGCCGTCGGACGGTCCGGTGGTCGTCACGCGCCGCCGGCGCCTGTTCGGCACCGGCAATGGCAATGGCGACGGGAATGGCCACGGTAACGGCGGCGGCAACAACAACGGCCACGAATAAGGCCTGGAAGCGCGGCGGGCTACTCCACCGGGTCGCCCAGCCGCTGCAGGATCTGTTCGATACGCACCCCCTGCTGGTGCGTCAGTTCGTAGGCGGCTTTCACCGCCAGCACGCGGCGCCGCCAGTAGTCGGCGCTGAACATGCGGACCATCGGTTGCCGCGTGGCCCAGTCAAGATGTTCCAGTTCCGCCTCCACGACGTGTGACGCGTTAAAGCGTTGCGCCTGCCGCGACCCGTTAGATTCCATAGCTGCGCCACCTCGTCTCGTTGCCGCCCGGCGGCGGCCCGTGCAGGCCATCTCCCGCGACACACCCAAGACGAGTCAATCACCGTCAATTTCAAGGAATTTTGTGGCGTCGTGTGGCTCGGCGCGGCATGCGCGCAGGCAGGGGTGCGAGCGGCGGCAGGATTGCGCTATCCTGACTGCTCGATACCCTATGCGGAGGACCCCATGACCAAGCCGAAGCCCCACGCGCCGCCCCCCGGTGAAACGGCCGAAGACCGTCTCGACGAGGCCCTCGACGAAACCTTCCCCGCCAGCGACCCGATCGCCGTCGATCCGACCGAACGGCCGCATCCCGACAAGGCACCGCACTCGCCCGCCAAAGAAAAGAAACATCCTTAGACGCATTACCTGAACGACACGCTACGTCACACCACGCGGTGTGACGTAGCGTGACCGTAGCAAGCACGCCGACCCCTGCCCGCTCCCGCCAGAAGGAACGACAGCATGCCCAGCGACACCCCCCGCCCGCTCGCCCCCACCTCTGCGCGCTACCTGCGCGAACGCGACGGACACGAAGCCCGTGTCACCAACGTCGAACTGTTCTTCGACCTGATCTACGCGTTTGCGGTTACGCAACTCTCGCATCGACTGGTGCACAACCTGACTGCATTCGGGGCGCTGGAGACGCTGGTGCTCTGGTTCGCGGTCTGGCTCGGCTGGCAGTACACCTGCTGGGTGACGAACTGGTTCAACCCCGAGCGCATCCAGGTGCGGCTATTGCTGTTCGGCGTGATGGTGATCGGCATGGTAATGGCCGCGAGCCTGCCGCTTGCCTATGGCGAGCGCGGGCTCGTCTTTGCGATCAGTTACGTGGCGATCCAGGTGGGCCGCAGCCTCGTGGTGCTGGGGTTTCTCGGCCGCCATCATGCGCTTACTGCAAACTTTCGCCGCATCTGCGGATGGCTCGCAATCTCGGGCATCGCGTGGATCGCGGGCGGCCTGCTGGACGGGCTGCCGCGCTTCGCCTGCTGGAGCGTGGCGGTGCTGTGCGAGTACATTTCGCCGATGTTCGGCTTCCCGTTGCCCGTGCTCGGCCGCTCGGGCGCCGCCGACTGGCGCAGCACCGAGGGCGGCCATATCGCCGAACGCTGTCAGGCCTTCGTGATCCTCGGGCTCGGCGAGTCGGTGGTCGTGACGGGCGGCACGCTCTCGGATCTGGGCACGTGGAGCGCGCCGTCGATCATTGCGTTTCTGGTGTGTTTTGCCGGCAGCGTCGCCATGTGGTGGGTCTACTTCGACACCAGCAGCAGCGCCGGCAGCCGCGCTATCGCGCGCGCCCGCGAGCCTGGTCTGATGGCGGCGTATTTCCACTACGTGCACGTGATCCTGGTGGCCGGCGTGATCGTGTCGGCGGCCGCCGACGATCTCGTGATCCTGCATCCGCCCGAGCGCATCGACTGGCCGACGGCCTGGCTGCTGCTCGGCGGTCCGGCGATCTACATCGCGGGCAACGGGCTGTACAAGCGCGTCGTCTACGGCTGGTTTCCGCTGTCGCACTGGATCGGGCTTGGACTCCTCGCGCTCGTCGCGCCGTTCGCGTTCCACACCGATCTGCTGATGACGGGCGGCCTCACCACCGTCGTGATGATCATGGTGGCCGCGTGGGAAAGCGTCTCGCGGCGCAGGTCGGCGCAAGCCGAGGGACCGCTCGGCGCGGAGTAGCCGAACTCGCTGGAAACGACAAAACCTCGCGCGGCGAACCGGGCGAGGTTTTGGGTCTGCCGCCAGCCGTGCTGGCGACGCAGACTGGCTGCTGCCTTAGTGCTGGGTAGTCGGCAGACCGCTATCCAGCTGACGTTGCAGCTCCTGCACCTGACGTTGTGCTTCGCGCAACTGGGCCTGAGCGGCAGTCTTCTGCTGCGCAAGCGCCGTGGCTTCCGCGCGCGTCTGCTGCTGCTGGCTGTTGACGATGTTCTGTTGCTGATGGGCGACGTCGAGGTCGGCCTGCAGACGATTCGCACGGTCCTGCGACAGGGCGATCATGCGCTCCGTGAAGGCCTTTTGCGCCTCCAGGCGGGTGCGGCGGATTTCAACGTCCGACAACTGCATGGTCTGACGGACGAAGTCCTTGTAGATCATCTCAGCGCGCGTTTCGTCCTCGGTCTTGACGACCCGCCAGAAGGTCTTCTGCTGGAACAGCGCGACGTAGTACGTCATCTCCTTCGGGTAGAACAGCATGCTCGCGCCGTAGCTACCGTTGTACGTCGTGCGCAGCTCCTTCAGATCCGACCCCCGGATCATCTGCTGCAGTTCCGCAACGTTGCCGGCGGCGGATTGCTTCGCCTCGTCGGGCGTGAGCGCCGTCGACTGTCCCGCCTGGTCCTGCGTCGTGGCCGGCAGTGCTGTCGTCGTACCCGGCTGGGAAACAACGGCTGCGCTTGCCCCGCTATCCGTCAGAGCCTGCGCATAAACGCCCTGCACGGTCCCCAGCGCCACCAAAGCGCCCAAGGCAATCTGTCGAAGTTTCGACTTGTGGTCCATGTAAATCCTGCTTGAACAGTTTTTGTTTTAGTACATCTGTCTCATTATTACTCACTTTCGCGTGTTTCGGGCTCTTCGTCGAAAATTTGGTACTTACGCATTTTCTCCCATAACACCTTCCGGCTGATGCCTAGCGTACCAGCGGTATCCTGCCTGCGCCAACCGTTTGCGTCGAGTGCCGCGAGCACGCGGCTGCGTTCGGCCATGTCCCATTTGCTGCGATCGACCAGCACCTCCGCCGCACTCTCGGCGGGCACCGGCTGATTGCTGCGCGCGAGCGCCAGCAGCCGTTGCAGCCGCGCCGCGTCCCACGCGCCGATCTGCCGCACCGTCACGCCGATCCGCTCGGCAAGGTTGCGCAGTTCGCGCACGTTGCCGGGGAAATAGGTGTCGGCGACGGCGTCGGCCAGCCAGTAGGGGATGTCGGGCAAGGTCTCGAGCCGCTCCTGACCGACCACCGACGCGATGAACGCCTTGAAGATGGCGATCTTGTCGACCGCGCCGCGTTCTTCGAGCGACGGAATTTTCAATTCGATCACCGCAAGCCGGTAGTAAAGATCGGCGCGGAACGTGCCGTCCTTGACCAGTTGCGGCAGGTGCTTGTTGGTGGCGGCGACCAGACGGAAGTCGAGCTTGATGGGCGTCGCCGAGCCGATCCGCGTCACCGCGCTGTCTTCCAGCACACGCAGCAGTTTGACCTGCTGGTAGAGCGGCAGGTCGCCGATTTCGTCGAGGAACAGCGTGCCGCCGTCGGCCTGCTCGAAATAGCCCTTGTGGGCCACCACTGCCCCGGTGAACGAGCCTTTCGAGTGGCCGAAAAAGAGCGACTCGAACAGGCCGTCCGGAATCGCGCCGCAGTTGACCGGCACGAACGGCCCCTGACCGTAGCGGCGGTGCTTTTCGTGCAGCAGTTGAGCGATGCGCTCCTTGCCGACACCGGTCTCGCCATGCACGAGCACGCTGGTGTCGCAGTCGGCGAACGTGTCGACTTCGTGCAGCAGCGCCTGCATGCATTCGGAGTTGGCGACCAGCGCGCTCGACTCGAGCGTCTGCGCCGTGTGCGCGCGGATTTGCAACACCAGCTTGGTGACCATCCCGCGCAGTTCGGCGCAGGTGAAGTCGAGCGGCAGGATATGGGAATACTCGGACGGGTACATGGCGGGATCGTGATCGCGCGGCGCCGCGCCGACCCACACGACCGGCATGCCGTGCGCGGCCTGCCAGTCGCGCAGGATCAGCGCGCCGCTATCGATCACGGAAACGCTGATGATCGCAAGCGACGGCCGTAGCGCGGTGCGTTCGGGCGAAATCGCGATGTCGTCCGCGCGGATCACCTCGACGTCGAAGCTCGCCATGCAGCGCGCGACGCGGTCGACGATGTCGGCCTTGCCTTCCCAAACGTAGATATCGAGTTCGTCGATTTTGGCGGTGGTTCTCATTGGCGAAGAATCAGTAAACCAGTTGGGCCTGACCGCAGGCGAGTCCGAGGTCGTGGACCGTGACTTCGCCGATCTGGACCCCCAGCAGTTGGAGTAAAGGCACGAGCAGTCCGTCGAGTGCAGTCAGTAGCGGACTCAGCAACGTATCCACCGCAGTCAGCAAGGGCTGTAGCAGCGCCGCGACGATGGGGCCAGGATTCACACCGCCCACGGTGAGATAGAGCGACGAAAGCAAGCTGTTATTTATTTGCGTCAGGAGGTTGATCGCCACCGAGCCCACTGCGTTCGAGTTGGCGGTCTGATAGTCGTCGGAATCGCCCGAGATACCGTTGAACGTCAATGGGGTCGCCGCAGGAGGCTGTACCTTGAAGGACAACCCGGCATTGGTGGTGGGATTGCCGGCGTAAATACTGATCAACGAATACGTCCCCACCGTGGCATTGGTCACCAACGCCGCCTGATTGCACGTGGCTGTCGTCGTAGTATTGGTAAAGTTACTGATCGCGTCGTTACCGACGCAAACATAAGCGAGGCCAGGCTGCGCCGAGATCACGCTCTGGCTCGTGGCCTTGCTGGTGGTGCATTGCGTGCTCTGCAGCCACGCCGTGCCCGTTCCCACTTCGATGTAGATGGGCAGGTTTAACGCAGTCACCGTAGCCAGTCCCAGGTTGATACTGAGCAGATTGATGTTCAGGTAGAGCCGCACGTCTGCCGAGTGCGCGCTGGTGCGCCACGTGCCGTCTGCGTTCTGCCCTGCCTCGCCAACCGCAATCACCGGCGGTTCAATGATCTTCACCTGCGCCGTCACGTTGGCAAGCGGGCTCAGATTGAGCGCAGTGCCAAGGTTGACCGCGGATTGCCCCTGCGCGACCTCAGCGGCCACCAGCAACGTATCGAGCAGGTTCACGGTGGCGTTGACCGCCGCCTGTGGATCGTCGAGCGCCACCGTCAACAGACCGTTGGTAGTCGAGTTCGCGCCGAGCGCGACGTTCAGTCCGGATGGGATGGCGGCCTGGATCGTGCCCAGATCGGTAATCGCGGTCACCCCCACCGTCGCACTCTTGCCCGCAGCGGTAATCATCGCCGACACGAGTTTCGCGAGCGACACTTGCGTCCCGAGCAACTGGCTCATCGATCCGACGCCGAGTGCGGCCGCCAGATCGCCCAGCTTGATCTGGGTCGTGGCCAGACCTTGATACGACGCCACACTAAGATTCAGGTTGGCGCCAGGCAGCAAACCGTTCAATAGTCCATTCAGGAGGCCGCCCGACAAGCTCGCCACGGTTGGGGTCACCGAGAACGAGCGGACATTGGTCGCCTGCGCCGTGCTCACCGCCTGGATCACCCGCGCCGGCCCGGCGAAAAAATACGGCACGGTCTGGCTGACGGTGACCTGCACGGCATTCATCGGCGCACCGCTGGTCGCGAAATACGATTGACCGGCATTGACCGTCGGATCCCAGCGGCCGCACACCACCGTGACGGTAGCGCCGGTCGACAGACCGTTGCCTTTCACGGCATTGTTGTTCGCCGAGTTGGTGGCCGACGTGCAACCGCCGCCGTTGCTGATGGTCTGCGCGCCGGCCGCCGCCGCCAGATCGGCGGTCCGCTGCATCTCGCGACGCGCGAAATAGTAGTTGCCGACGTCGATCACCCCCAGCGCCGCGATCGCGAGGCCAATGCAGACCGCCGCCAGGATGGCGGTCACGCCGCGCTGGCGGCGCACGGACACATGGCCCGCGCGGCGCCGCTGCGCGAAGCGCCCAATCGTCGAGGAGGATGATTCGGAGACCGACATATCAGTTCTCAATTCTGCGGCAACGTGCCGCCCTGTGAACTGCCGCTGCTCGACTGCCCTATCGCGGAACCGTAGTAATCGGGGATCTTCGAATTGAACGACTCCAGGTAGCGCTTGTAGGCGAGGCTTGCTTCCGCGCCCAGCATCGGCTGGGCCGGTGCGGCCATTGCATTGCTGCGCTGAAGCGCGAGCCACTGGCTCGTCGCGTGGTCGATTTCGCTGTTCGGCACAGGCGGTTGGCTGGCGTCGTTCTGCGCGCGGGCCACGTTCGCGCCACCGGCCAGCGCAAGCGCGGCCAGGGTCAGCACGAGGCTCGCCAGACGGCCCTTGCTTCGATTGATGGATTGGTTTGTCATGTTCGCCCCCTTCTGCCACCCTGCTATTGTGAGAATCGCTGCAACAGGCGCGGCGCTGGTCCGGGCGCCGACGCGCTCGCGACCGGCGCGTTACGGGCATCCTGCTGCGTTTGCGCCACGCCCGGCCGCGCCATGCCGGCCACCGCAATCTTGGCCGCGTCGCGGCGGATCGCCGCGCGCACGTCCGGCGAGAATTTCTGCTGATCCATCAGCGTCGCCGCCCGCACGTTGTCGCCGTCGGCGAGCAGATACAGCGCGACGTTGCTGATGATCTTCGGATTGTTGTGATCGAGTTCCGCGGCCTTCATGAGCGGCACGCGCGCGCCGTTCACGTCGCCCTCGCGCAGGCGCGCGTAACCGAGATCCGACAGGGTCGGCGCATCGGTCGGCGCGAGCCGCGCCGCTTCCTGCAACTGCTGGGCGGCCCGCGGAAAATCGCCCGCCGCGCCCGCGATCAAGCCCAGTCCGCGATAGCCGCGCGCCGCGAGCGGCGTGGGCAGCAGTTTCGTATAGGCATCCGCGGCTGCATCCGGTTGATCGGTCATGCGCAGCGCGTCTGCGCGCATCAGGATTGTCTCCGGTCTCACGCCGTACTGCTTCTCGAAGGCGTCGATGTGGGCAAGCGAGGCGTAGTAAAGCCCCTCCGACTGCATCCGTCCGATCAGGTCGAGGTACACATCCGGCGTGTCGGGCGCCGGGTCGCGGCCCGCCTGCTGGATCTCGGCTGCGCGTTCGGCCTGCGGCCCCACGCCGTAACCCGACTCCTTCGACGCGCAAGCGCCGAGCAACGCGAGCGCCAGCACAGCGGTCGCGCGCCGGACCAGCCGCGCCCTGCGTGCCCCGCGCGCTGTGCGTGCTGTACGCACCGACGCCGCCTGCCATGCAGGAGCGGCGCCATCGAGGGTTAGGTCGTACGTCATTAGCATGGCTTACCGTCTCATTGAATTGAGCGAATGCGTCACCGCGAGTACGCCCGGTCCCGCGGTCACGATCAGAAGCGCCGGCAGCAGCGTCAGGATCATCACGCCCGTCATCTTCACCGCGAGTCGCCCGACCCGTTCGCGCAACATCGAGCGCCGCGTCTCGCGCAAGCGGTCGCCGAACTGCTTGAGCGGCTCCTGCACCGCGCCGCCGTGGCGGTCCACCTGCACCAGCAGCCGCACGATCGCGCGCATGTCTTCGTTGTCATAGCTCGAGGCCAGCCGCTGCAGCGACTGCTCGCGGGTGCGGCCCGCCGCGAACTGCCGCTGGGCGATTTCCAGCTCGCTCGACAGCACCGGCAGCACGCCGCGGAAATCGCTCACCATCACCTGCAAGCTCTGGTCGAGCGACAGGCCCACCCCTTGCAGCAGGCGCAACAGGTCGACCAGCATCGGCAGTTCTTCGATCACCCCGCGCCGGCGTGCACCCGCGCGGCGCTGGATAAAGAATTTCGGCAGCATGAAGCCGACGATCATCGCGCAGATCACCAGCGCGACATAGCGCTTGCCGTCGACATGCCCGCCTGCGAGCGTGCCCGCGAGCAACGGCAGGACGGCCGCGAGGCCGACCCGCGCGATCAGGAACAGTCCGCGTGTGCGAGTGTCGACGAAGCCGCATTGTTCGAGCAGGCGCCGGTCTTCATCGGCGACCAGTTGGCGCCCGAACGGCGTATCGAGCCAGCGGATGCCGGTGTGCGCGAAGCGCTCCACCAGGGCCTTGATACCGGTGGCGTGCTCCGCCTTCGTCGTCCTGGCAGCCGCGTTCGGGACGGCGTCCGTCCCCCGCGCCGTCGCACTGGCGGCCGCGAGCGCAGCACTTTGCAGCGCGCGTTCATCGAGTGCGTGGGCCAGCGTGCGCTCGCTGCGCCGCGCGGCGGCGAGCCGCGCCAGCAACACGCCGGCAATCAGCAGCAAGGCGAGCGCACCGAGTCCCAGCGCGATGGCGGCAACGTGATCGGCTTGCATCATGTCGCCCTCAGCCGCGTGAGGCGGTAGAGCAACCAGGCGCCGACCAGCTGCAAGCCGAACGCGAGATACACGAGCTCGCGGCCGGTCGGATCAAACCACATGGCGCCGAAGTAGCGTGGATTGGTGAGGATCAGAAAACCGCCGATACCAACCGGCAGCAGCGCCAGAATCCATGCCGACAGGCGCGTCTCCGCAGACATCGCGGACAGTTCGCGCTCGGCCTGTTCGAGATCGCGCATGAACGAAGCCATGCGGTCGAGCATCACATCCGCGCGGCCGCCGTACTTCACCGACAGGCGCAACACCGCGCCGACCAGTTCGAGCTCGCGGGCGCCGTACAGCACGGCCGCCTGCGAGAGCGCGCGGTCGATCTCGACGCCGGTGCGCAGCATGCGCGAGACGTGATCGAGACAATCGCGCAACGGCGCATCGGTGGTTTGCATCGCTCCCTGGAATGCCGCCGGCACGCTGTTGCCCAACGTGATGAGCCGCACGATGCCGTCGAGAAACGACGGCAGTTGCCGCACGATCGACTGGCGGCGCTTTTGCGTGCGCATCGACACCAGGAAGAAGACGAAACTCAGGCACGCGAGCAGCGTCACGGCCCCGGCCAGCACCCCGCCCTCGCGAACCGCCCAGAAGCACAGCACCGAGGTGGCAACCAGCATGATGAGCGCCGGCGTGCGGGCGTTCGCGATGCCGGCGCGACTCATCGTGTTGTCGATGGCAAAGCCCACTCGCGCTTTCAGGTAGGTCCATTGCACGCGCGAACCGGCGCCCTCCTCAGGGGCGTGCGGGGCCATACCGCCATGCGCCGCCGTGGCTTGCCGCAGCGGCGCGGTGCGCGCCGCGCTGACGCCGCCCGGCATGGTCGGCGCCATCCGGCTGTCGATAAAGCGCTCCGTGCTCGCCCGCTCCTCGCGTTGCGCCCCGCGCTGCAACAACAGCAGCGCGCCGGCCGCACACAGCACCGCGAGCGCCGCGATGAGCACGATCGCACTAGACATTGAAGCCCCCGCCGAACCCGCCACCGCCAAAACCGCCGAACCGGCCGGTCTGCTCCGGCGCGCCGCCGAGCGCCTGCCTGAAGCGCGAAAGCTTGGGCGAATGCGGGTGAATGCCGAGCGAGACCCATTGGTCGATTTCTTCGCCGTCCTGAGCAAGCACCGGCTCGTAGCGATACAGCTCCTGGGTGGCGATAATGTTGTCGGACAGGCCCGTCACTTCGGTGATGGACAGAATGCGCCGCCGCCCGTTCGAGAGACGGCCAATCTGCACGATGAAGTCGATCGCATTGGCGATCTGTCTCCGCAGGCTCGATTCGGTGCCCTGAAAGCCCGCGAAACCCGCCAGCATTTCGAGCCGGTACAGACACTCGCGCGGCGAACTGGCGTGCACCGTGCCCATCGAACCGTCGTGGCCCGTGTTCATGGCCTGCAGCATTTCCAGCACCTCGCCGCCGCGCACTTCGCCGACGATGATGCGATCGGGACGCATCCGCAAGGTATTGCGCAGCAGGTCGCGGATCGTCACCACGCCCGCGCCGTCGAAGCCGCCCGGGCGGCTTTCGAGCCGCACCACGTGCGGGTGGTTCAGCGACAGTTCGGCCGTATCCTCGATCGTCACGACCCGCTCGGGCTCGGGAATATGAAACGCCAGCGCGTTGAGCAGCGAGGTCTTGCCCGAACTCGTGCCGCCCGACACCAGCACGTTGCAGCGTGCCGCCACCGCCGCTTCGAGCAGCGCGCCGATCTCCGCGTTGTAGGTGCCGTTGCCGAGCAGATCCTCGGGACGCATCGGGTCCTTGCGGAATTTGCGGATCGAGACGATCGGCCCGTCGATCGAGAGCGGCTCGATCACCACGTTGACGCGGCCGCCGTTCGGCAGCCGCGCGTCGACCATCGGATTCGATTCGTCGAGGCGCCGGCCGATCGGCGCGAGAATGCGCCGCACGATGCGCAGCAGATGCGCGTTGTCGGCGAAGCGCACGGGGATCTTGGTCAGAATGCCGTGGCGCGAGACGTAAACGTCGTTGTAGCCGTTGATCAGGATGTCTTCGACCGCCGCGTCGTTGAGCAGGTCCTCGATCGGGCCGAAGCCCGCCAGTTCCTTGGTCAGCGCTTCGGCAATCAGCCGCACCTCGCTCTCGTTGATCGGAATCCGGCGCAGCCGCACGAAGCTGTCCATTTCCAGGTCGACGAACTGGTTGATCGCATTGCGCGACCAGCGGCCGAACTCCGCGCCGAGTTCCTCGATACGCGTGAGCAGATGTTCGTGCGCCGCGTTCTTGATGTCCTGGAACTGCTGGCTATGCGCGAACGAAGGCGCGTCGTCGGCAAATTCGATGTCTTTAGCCATCGTCTATGACCGCTTGTTGGAGGTTGGAATGAAGCGCTTGAGCGCACCGAGCGCGGACTTGCCGCGCGCCTGCGCCGCAGCGCTCGCCGCTCCGCCGAGCCGCTCGACCAGCGGCTCGAGCGCACGAACGAACGGGTCGCGCGGCGACGCGTCGATCAGCAGTTGCCCCTGATTGACGGCCTGCCCGAGCGGCACGCGCCGCTCGGGCAAGGTGCCGAGCAATGGAATATCGAGGCGTTGCGCGATCTGCGCAGCGGTAAGACCCAGATCCGGATCGAACTTGTTGACCAGCAGGCGCACCTGGCTCACGTCCACGCCCTCTTCCCGCAAGGCGTCGAGCACGCCGACCGCCGAGACGATCGACGCCACGCCCTGATCGCACAGCAGCCAGGTTTCGTCCGCGGCCTGCACGACATGCGCGATGAACTCGCTGTTGCTGAAGCCGCCCAGATCGACGATCTGCTGGTCGAAGAACGCCCGCAGCCGGTTGAACAGGCTGATCGAACTGGAGTAGGACACCTCGCGCATGTCGGCCAGATTCGGCGGCAGCGACGTGAGCGCGAGCCCGCTCGCATGATGCGACAGCGCGGTGTGCACGAAGGTCTGGTCGAAGCGGCGCAGATTGCGCACGGCTTCGACGAAGTTGAATTCGCTGCGTGTGTTGAGCAGCAGCGAGCCGTCGCCGGCCGGCAAGCCCAGGTCGAACAACGCGGTCTGCCGACCTTGCGACGCGTCGCGCCGGTGCAGCATGGCCGACAGGTTGGCGGCCAGCGTGCTCACGCCCATGCCCACCCGCGCACCGAGCAGCACCACCACATGGCCGTGCCGGCTGACCGGCTCGACCAGGTTGTCGATCACCTGGCGGGTGATGCGCAGCGCGTCTTCCGCCGGCGCCGACAAATCGATGAAATCGCGCACGCCGACGCGCAGCGCGGCGAGCGCACCCTCCGGCTCGGAGAGCGAACCGACCGCGACGATCTGCAGGCCCGGATAAGCGGCCCGTGCCGCACTCGCCGCGGCACTCGCCGCCGCGGCGCGGCCGCCGGAAAAGTCGACAAACACCAGCGACGGGTTGAGCGTCGCGATGCGCTGAGTCAGCATCGACGGATCGAGCGTCGCCTGTTCGACCGCACCGGCTGCCACCAGGGTATCGGTCAGCCATTGGACGTGTTCGTCGGCCAGCGACGCGAACACGAAGTAGTCGGTGATCACCCGTTCAGTCAATGAATGCGTTCTCGCGTTCATAGTGGACATCCCTTTGCAGCCTGAACTTCGCGGCCGCCGAATCGTACTGCGCACTGCTGCGGTTGGCCTGCGCCCATGCGCCGTCCTGCCCGCCCTTCCGGTTCGTCGCGCCGCGCGGCATCGGCCGCGCCGCGCGACGAACCACGTTCACTTCGAGAACCCCGGCGCCGCATCCGGCGACACGATGCCGCCCAGTACCGAACGCCACACCGCACCGTCGCGCTGCTCGGACTGCTCGCCGGGCGTCGTGGGCAATGCAGCGCCCTTGGCGATCGGCGAAACCAGATGCGGGGTCACGATGATGACCAGCTCCTTGTCGTTCTGCGAATAGCTCACCTGCTTGAAGAACGCGCCGATGATCGGCAGGTCGCCGAGCAACGGCACCTTCGACACATTCGAAATCGTCTCGCGGTCGATCAGGCCACCGATCAGGAAGCTCTCGCCGTCGCCCAGTTCCACGGTGGTATCGGCACGCCGCGTCGTAATGGCCGGCACCGACACGCCGTTGATCGTGATGGCGTTGGTAAAGTCCAGTTCGCTCGCCTCGGGCGCGACCTTGAGCGCGATCCGCTGGGGGCTCAGCACGGTGGGCGTCAACATCAGACCGACGCCATACGGCTTGTATTCGATCGACACCGTGCCGAGTGCCTGCGGCACCGGCACCGGAATTTCGCCGCCGGCCAGAAAGCTCGCGCTCTGTCCCGACAAGGCGACGAGTGTCGGCTCCGCGAGCACCCGTGCGAGATTGTTGCTCTCCATCAGGCTCAGATCGGCGCTGATGCCATGCGTGACCGAGTTGAACACCAGGTTGAAGGCCGATGAGATCGGCATGGTCGAGTTGAACGACGGCGACGCGCCGAAGGTCGCCGAACTGAGCGCCGAAGGGGCAAACGAGCCGAACGTGAAGCCGTTGTTCTGCTTGAGGATGTTCAGCCCGATCTGCTTTAACACCGAACGGCTGAACTCGACCACCCGCACGTCGACCTGCACCACCGAACGGGTCGCCACGGTCGAGGCGTCCACCACATTCGCGTCGGTGTCGCCCGCCGCGCCACCCGCCGCGGAGCCGCCCTTGCCGCCCGCGCCGCCACCCTTGCCGCTATCCAGACCGCTGCCGAGCGCGGCAGCGTGAGCGCGCGCCTCAACTTGCGCGACCGCCACGGCCCGCTGGTGCTGTTCCATCGTCGCGGCCGACCCGGAGATCAGCGCCGTATCGCCCGCCGTCTTCACCGACGGCGCGCCCGGCCCCAGCAACGCACCCGCTGCCGCACTCGTCACGTTGACCGTGTAGGACATCGGCGTGTCATGGTTGCGCTCCCACAGCATCAGATTGGTGCTGCCCGGCGATTTGCCGATCAGCAGCACGCCACCGCGCTTGTCGCCACGGATGATCAGCACGTCCGCGACCGTCGGGTCGCCAATCGCGATCCGCGTCAGGGTATGGCCGAGCGCCAGCGGCTGCTGCGAGCCCACCGTGATGTCGACAGTCTGCGGCGCATCGGCCGCCTCGCTAGCCGGCGCGACGGCCAGCGAGGCCATGCACAGCCACGCGGCCAACCCGCAAGCAAAGATCCGTTTTTTCATATTCTTATGGGCTCAACCGCCCGCCCGTTCCCTGAAACTGCTATCGAGCGACCGTTTCGGCGCGCCCACCCCGTATCACTTCAATACCGTCGTTCGCCGCACCCGCGACCCGCGTGACCGGCCGGGCGATGCGCGGCGCCGCCTGCGGATGCGCCACTGGATTGCCCGTGCTGCCGGACAGTTCGTCGAGCGCCACGCCGGCCGCGGCGCGTGTCGAGTCCTGTGCGGCGTCGCCCGCCGGTGCGTTGGCGGCGATCTTGAGGACGCCTGCCGTCGGCGCAAAAGCGGCCGGATCGATCACTTCGTCGTCCTTCGGATTGCGCAGGGCGAAGACAAGCCGTCCTGAGGTTTCAGCCAGGGTGAGCTTGTCGACGTCGGCAACCGGTACGGCAAGCACGGCGGTCCGCACCATGCCGTTCGCATCGCCCGGGCTGTCGGCTGCCGGCGTGGCGTTGCCGAAAGCCAGCACACGGACCTTCGACATCAGGAGGCGCGCCTGGCTGCGCTCGACTTCGGCGCCGTTGCCCAGGTTGCCGTCGCGTTTTAGCGTGAAGAACACGTCGACCAGATTGCCCGGCCGCAGCCGGTTGCCGACTGCGTTGCTTTCGTCGACGCGGACCGCGATCGCCCTCTGACCCGGTTCGACACGCTCCGCAATGCCCGACGACAACTGGCCTTCGAGCACCGGCGAATCCGCCCCGATGTCCGAGGTAGGTACGCGCCCGGCCAGTTGCGATGGGTCGCCGAATGCGCCGTTCGGATTGATCGGCAGCGTCTGCACGCGCAGCGCATCGACGGTGATCGGTTTGCCGGCGGGCAGCACGCGCGCCGCTACCACCACGGGGAAGGTGGCTTGCGTCACCGGCACGACCGGATGCGGCGCGGGCCGGCGCGAGAGCGTCCACGCAAAAACGCCCAGCAGCAGCGCGAGCGCGATCAGGACGCCGGCTAGGATGCGGGTCAGATTCGGCATGATGCGTCGCCCTGTGGTGTGAACGCGGCCCGGCAGCGGACCCGCTCAGGCGAATCCTGCGCAACCGGAAAGCGAGAAACGAATGCGTACGTCACAGTATGTTTTCCGGGTTGAGTTGCACCATCGCACTGCTCACCAGCGAGGCGGGCAAGACGAAATTCAGCAGCGGCAAAGTCGGCACCAGGGGTGCGCTGGCGTACTTGTAGGTCAAGGTCACCTTGATGCAATCCATCGTGGCGTCGTAACTGCAGGTCGTCGAACTCGATACACAGGTCGCGCTACTGATCAGCGAGGTCACCACGTTGCTTGCCGCCGTGCATGCGGCAGTCGTGCGTGCAGCAAGCGCGTTAGTCGTGCTCGTTGCCGTCTGGTAGTTCAGCGCGGCGCGGGCCCCCTCTTCAGCGGCCAGGGTCAGGTTCTGCTGTGCGACGAAGATCAGGCTGAAGGTCACAATCCCGTACAGGATCATGAAGAACAGCGGAAAAATCATCGCGAATTCCACGGCCGCGGTGCCACGCTCGCGGCGCCGGCGCAGCAACGCAACCCGCGGATGCGAGCGCGGAGCCGATTGGTAAGCAGTCCGGTTCATTTCATACCCGCAGCAAAGACATGCCACCCCAGCCACGCGATGGCCGGCACCGTCAGGCAGGCCGCGTACGGCGTAGAACGCCTTGCACCCAACTCGAAGGTCGGCCCACCCTGGCGTCCAACCGCCGCGAGCCGGGTATGCGTAGCGATCAGCAACCAGACCGCGTGAACGCCTGCTGCGAGGCTCGCGACAACCCATAGGCCAAGCAGCGCATGCACGCCGCACCAGGCGCCAAGCACCGCGAACACCTTGACGTCTGCGGCACCCATCACCCCGAGTGCAAAGAACGGCAGCAACGCCACCAGACCCACGAGCGCGCCGAGTGCCGCAGCCCCAGGCGAAACGCCAAAAGGACTGCATTGAAATAGCGCGCAGGCGAATGCCGCCACCAATCCGGTAGCGACGAGCGAATTCGGAATGCAGCGAGTACGGCAATCGCACACAGCGATCGCCAAGGCCCATGCGGCAAACAGAAACTGAGCAGTTGGCAAGTTCATATGGGACTCGACCGGCAACAAGAGTACCTGCGGACTGCAAAGCAGCCCGCATACGCTCTATTCGATCAGTGCTCTTAAAGGTGCTGGCTAACCGGCAAGCATGCCAATAGCCATCGCTCGCACCTAAACGAGCTACGTCGCCAACTACTTAGGAAGGTTGCTAGCGATGGTACTGAACAAGCCGCTCAGATCGGTACCCAGAGTCGTGACCGTGCCGACGATCGCAACCGCGATCAAACCGGCAATCAGACCGTACTCGATTGCCGTCACCCCTTTGTTATCTCTCAGGAATCTTGTAGTGAACTTTTTCATTTTCGCCCTCGGAACTTGCGGTATTCATTCGTATCTGCGCTGCATGTGATGAGGGTGTCGTCAGTGCCGTGGCCGATGATTCTCTCGTTCATCGACACGGGTCTTTTGCACTGCCACACCTTGTTCATCGCAGCCGGCTTCAAAGCGGTAAATTACATTTGGCCGTCTGTTCGATATCGCACCTCCCTCGTCAATCTTCGATGCTTTCGGCTTTTATAGCGTATCAATCGTATTTAAGCAATTGTCGGCTGTTGCGCGGGCGCTATTTTGTTTGAAGCCGTCTGTCTACGTAGATTAACGGCAGTTCGTGCGTTGCAGCACATAGGACTAACCATAGGTTAGATTCGCTCCACTAATTATCCGTTTGAACAAACCGTTTCAAGCAACACGCCCCCTCACGTTACGCACCCCACCGTAACGCCCGGTCCGGCTCGTTACGTTACGCCCGGCGCGGAACCGTTTTCAATGGCCGTCATTCACGCCTGATTCCGATTCGATAAGCGCTACATCAATCAGCCGCAAATCCATACCGCGTCTCGCTTTGCGCCATTCAAACAGAATTCATTGCGCATTCTCCAGTGGAAATGGCACGGGTGTTGCAGAGATAGGCACGCAGCACTATCCAACAACACATGCGATTCGAGGGCGACATGAACATTCAAACGGCTAATCTCACGGTACGGGCAACATTGATCGCGGCAACGGTGGCAGCGATGCTGTCGTTGAGCGCTTGCGGGGGCTCGGGAACCTTGAGTTCGGGGACGGGGGGCAGCGGTAGCGGCAGTGACGGGGGCGCACTGTCGACGACCAGCGGTGGTATGGGCGCAACATCCGGCGGCTCGGACGGTTCGGGTTCGGGCTCGAGTTCGGGGACGACCACGAGCAGCAACACCGGCGGCGGCACCACCACGACGGGCGGCGGTTCGACCACCACTGCAACCGCAAATGCACTCGGCACCGTAGCCGGCAACACGGGCAATATCGTCAGCAACGTTGGCTCGACGGTCTCGGGCATCGGCTCGGTGATCGGCTCGCAATCTCTTCCGGGCGTCAGCACGGCAACCACTCAAGCGGCTGCCGGCATCGTGGACAACGTGGGCGCAGCCGTCTCCACGCTCGGCAATGGTCTCACTGCAGGTCTCGGCCAGCTCGGCACCGGCGGCAACGCGATCGGCACCACGGTATCGAGCCTCGGCGGCGTGGTCGGCAATGTCGGCGGCGCGGTCACCAGCACCGGCAATCTTGTGACGAGCCTCGGCAGCGGCGCACTCGCCCCGCTCGCACCCGTGACGTCGCCGCTCGGCGGCGTGATCGACACACTCGGCGGCGCCGTCACCAACGGCGGCAGCACCCTGACCACGGCACTCTCGACCGGTCCGGTCGAGCAGGTCACGCAAACGCTCAGCACGGCCATCACGCCGATCACCTCGATGGTTGCGTCCACAACCGAAACCGTCGGCACGGCTACCGGTCTCGGCGCACCGCTCAGCGGCCTGCTGTCGACCGTCGGCAACGGCCTCGGCAAGGTCGGCAGCACGATCGCCTCGGCCGGCGGCAACCCGGTCACGACCGGTCTCGGCGGTGTCGTCACCAGCACCGGCACAACGGTGACCTCGGTGGGCGGTCTGCTGACGGGCGGCAGCACGAACCCGCTCGCCCCGCTGACCGGCCTGCTCGGCAGCCTCGGTTCAGTGGCCGGCGGCACCTCCAGCAGCAGCCCGCTCGCCCCGCTGACCGGCCTGCTCGGCAGCCTCGGTTCAGTAGCCGGCGGCACCTCCAGCAGCAACCCGCTCGCGCCCGTCACCGGTCTCCTCTCGAGCCTGACCGGCACGCTTGGCGGCGCCAGCGGCGGCAGCGGCAGCCCGCTCGCGCCCGTCACCAGCCTCGTCTCGAGCCTGACCGGCACGCTCAGCAGCGCCAGCGGCGGCAGCAGCAGCCCGCTCGCTCCGGTCACGGGCCTCCTGTCCACGGTCACCGGTACGCTCGGCAGCGCCACCACGACCGCCAGCAACGCGACCAAGAGCACCACCACCACCGCATCGACCGGCCTCGTCAGCGGCCTGACGTCGACAAGCGGCGGCGGCGCGGTGGGCAGCCTGTTGTCGCCCGTGACGTCGCTGGTCGGCGGTCTGCTCGGCGGGATTGCGAAAAAGTAACCAGGCAGATGGGCGGCCGCGCCTGCGCGGCTTCCCGCTTGACCTGACCTGAGCCGCGCCGCTCAGAAACGGTTGCACCGGCGCGTGGAGACCATCCAGTCAGACTCACAAGAGACGGAGGAGCACCCTATGTCCACCCCACGTTTTTTTGTTCACGAGGCGGCCCGCGCAACACTGTCGTCGCTGCGCGTACCGCTCACCGCCCTCGCCGTCGCGTGCCTCCTCGCCGCTTGTGGCGGCAGCAGCGTCAACGCGCCGCCCTCCACCTCAAACACCGGTAGCGGCTCGAGCGGCGGCACGACCACCACCACCGGCTCCGGGGGCGGCACGAGCACCACCGGCTCGGGCGGCAGCACGACGACCACCACCAGCGCAAGCGGCACCGCGGGGACGGTGACGACGGCGGCGAAGACCGTCAACGATCTCGGCACGACCATCTCGTCGCAGACGCTGCCCGGTCTGAATTCGCAGGTGACGCAAGGTCTCGGCAACACGGTGTCGGCCAGCAGCGGCACGCTCACGGCGCTCGCCAATGCGGTCAGCAACGGCGTCGGCCAGACCGGCTCGACGGCCAATCCGGTCGGCACGACAGTCGCGGGTCTCGGCTCGGTGGTCGCGTCGACGAGCGGCGTGGTGCAAGGCCTCAGCACGACCGTCGGCGGCCTCGGCACCGGCACGCTCGCGCCGCTGGCGCCGCTCACGACGCCGCTCGCCAGCACCCTCAGCACCGCGGCCGGCGCACTCAGCTTCGGCGGCACGACGCTCGGCAACGTGCTGTCGTCGGCGCCGGTGCAACAGATCACCCAGCCGGTCAGCACCGCCATCACGCCGCTCGTGCAGAGCGCGGGGATCCTGACGCAAACGGTCGGCACCACGACCGGCCTCGGCGTGCCAGTCTCGGGCGTGCTGGCGCAAGTCGGCGGCGCGCTGGGCTCGGCCGGCTCGACCATCGCCTCGACGACGCAGAATCCGCTCGGCACCGATGTCGGCAACCTCGTCGGCTCGCTCGGCAACACGGTCACGAACGCCGGCGGTCTCGTCAATCCGAACGGCCCGAACGGCGCCGCGCCGATTCCCGGTCTGATCACGAGCCTGTTTGGCAGCACCACCGCAGTCGTGGCCGGCGGGCCGCCGACCGGCGCCTCCGCCAACGGCCTGCTGGGACCGCTGAACGCCACGCTGACGAGCCTCGGGCTCGGCGCCAATCCGCTCACCTCGGTGACCTCGCTGCTCGGCAGCACGCCGTTGTCGGCGCTCTCGTCGGCCACCGCCGGCACGCCGCTCGCGTCGGTGACCGGTCTGCTCAGCGGCGTTCCGCTCGGCTCGGTCACCTCGACGCTGGGCAGCGCAACCAGCAGTTCCAATCCGCTCTCGGCGCTCACCGGCGTACTGGGCACCGTCACCAGCGCGGCCAACGGCACGCCGGCCGGTTCGCTGCTGACACCGGTCACAGGTCTCGTCGCGACGGTCACCGGCACGCTCACCAACGCGACGAGTTCGTCGAGCAGCGCCACGAGCGGCGTGACCTCGCTGCTCGGCGGACTGCTGCCCACGCAACATAAGTAGTCCGCATCACTGGGTGAGCAAGCCGTGAGAGATCTCAGTTCGCACAGGCAGTTCGCATGAGCCACGTGCTCCGCAACGCACGGAGCACGTGGCATAACACGCGCAGGCATGGCAGTATGCGCGAAGCCACACACAAGCGTTCACGATCAGCCTGGCCGGGCGACGCGTCCGCACGATAAGAACGGCATACGAGGGAATACCGATGAAACTCGGGTACGGCAGATGGACACTTCTGCTCGCGGCGATGGCCGCGGGCGCAGTGCAGGCGCAATCGCGTCCGGCGGTCGGCGGCAATCCCGTGGGGGGCAATCCGCTCGATTCGATCCCGCAAGTCAACGCGCCCGACAAAGGGCCCAACGTCACGCTGCAGGTCCAGCCGCAGGCGCCGCAATTGCAGGCCCTGCTCGCGACCCACGTGACGCCCACCAAGTTTCAGGTCGAGGGCGTGAAATCGATTCCGTTCGACGACGTCGCGCAACGCTTCACCCCGCTCGTCGGCAAGGACATCACCATCGCCGACCTGATCCAGGTGGCCGACGGCGTCACCAAGCTGTACCAGGCGCGCGGCTATGCGCTGTCGTTTGCGTTCGTGCCGGCGCAGACCTTCGAGAACGGCGTGGTGCGCGTGACGATCGTCGAAGGCTATGTGTCCGAGGTCAAGGTCACCGGCAATCCGGGCAAGGAAGAAGAGAAGATTCGCGCGATCGCCGAACACATCCGCGACGACCGGCCGCTGCGCCGCGCCACCTTTGAGCGCTACATCAACGTGCTGGGCATTCTGCCGGGCATCAAGGTCGCCGCCAACGTGCCGCCGCCGCAGAACACCGACGGCGCCACCACGCTCGAACTCAAGGTCGAGCACAAGGCCGTCAACGTCAGCACCGGGGTCAACTTCAACCAGCCCGGCGTGCAGGGGCTGCTGACCGCGACCGAGAACGGCCTCACGTCGCTGGGCGAGCAACTGAGCATCTCGGCGCTGCTGCCCAAAGGCCGCGACAACGTTACTTACCTCGCCGCCCACGGCGCGCTGCCGATCGGCAGCGACGGCCTGGTGGCGAAGATCGATGCGTCGCACTATCGCGGCAATCCGGTGGACAACCCCGGCCTGCCCTCCTACGTGGAGCGCACCGTGATCAACGACAAGCTCGGCGGCTCGCTGTCGTATCCTCTGCTCCTGAGCAACAGCCAGAGCGTGCTCGGCACCGTGTCGGCCTACGCCTCGCACGACGAAGACGACTATCACAACACGATCAACGGCGCGCAGATCGGGCTGCGCTCGCAAGTCCGCGTGCTGCAGTTGCAGGCCGACTACACCAGCGTGCAGACGGGCCAGGTGCGCAAGGCGAGCGTCAACGTCGCGCAGGCCTTCAACATTCTGGGCGCGTCGAAGTCCGGCGATTCGAACATCCCTGGCGTGGTGGAAACCAATCCCGTCTCGCTCAACTTCACGCGCACCGGCGCGAGCTTCTCGCAGACCAACGAGTGGCCGCTCAAGATCGGCACCGCCATCGCCATGACGGGCCAGTACAGCCCGGATTCGCTGCCGACCTCGGAGCAGATCTCGTTCGGCGCGCAGCATTTTGCGCAGGGCTATGAACCGGGTGAGGCGTCGGGGGATTCGGGCTGGGGAGCATCGGTCGAAATCAATCGCGGCTTCACGCCGGGCTACACCTATCTGCAAAGCGTCACGCCGTATGTGTCGTTCGACATGGCGCGCGTCTATCTGCACGCGGGCACGCCGTCGCCGTCGAAGCTTTCTTCGATCTCGTTCGGTTTCCGCATTTCCGATTCGAAGTACTACACGCTCGATCTGTCGGTGGGCAAGGCGGTCGGCGATGCGCCGGTTGAAAGTGCCTCGCGCAGCCCGCGGATCAACGCCACTTTCTCGTATCAGCTGAATTGAACGGCGTGTGAGGTTCGTGCGGCGCGTTGCGCCTGGGCGTACCAGGCACGCGCCGCCGGTTTGACTAGAGGGTCCACTATCAAACGGACCGGGCACTTTCACGTATTCTGCGCTGACCAACCCGGCAACACCCCGGCATGAGGAGACCCCGCGTCGCCCGACATGCCAATAACGCCGCGCGACCATGATCGCGCCGACTTTTCTCAAGGAGGAAGACAATGACACCATTCACCCAACGCACCCGCGCCATGATGATGCGCACCGCCAGACAGGCCGCGCTCGCCGGCGTGCTGCTCGCCAGTGCCGTCACCGCGATGGCGCAGGCCGATAGCCCGGTCGGCACGTGGCAAACCATCGACGATCACACGGGCCAGCCCAAGGCGCTCGTGCAGATCACCCAGGACAGCAGCGGCGCGCTGGACGGCAAGGTGATCAAAGGCCTCGGCCCGAACGACCAGCCCGAGCGCCGCTGTACGGCGTGCACGGATGCGCGCAAAGATCAGTTGATCCTCGGCATGACGATCATCAACGACATGAAAAAGGTGGACGACGGCTGGGACGATGGACAGATTCTCGACCCGGAAAACGGCAAGATCTACAAGTGCAAGATGCACCTGGAAGACGGCGGTCAGAAACTGGTGGTGCGGGGGTATATCGGCGTTTCGCTGCTGGGCCGTTCGCAGACCTGGATTCGCCAGCAATAAGCTTTAAAGGCCTGCGCGTGGATCACCGCGCGGGTCACTGCACCTGCCTGCGGCGCATCGCGCAGCGCCGCAGCGCAGATAAAAAAACCGGCCGACGATTTTCTCGTGCGGCCGGTTTTTTATGCCTGGGTGGGATCCATTCATTGGACTCGTCATGCAGCGTGCTTGAAGGATCCCGCGAGGCTGAATACCGAGGGCAGCGCCGACGGTGAAGACCCCGGGCCAAACACCGGCGGCCTCGTCGGCGCGACGGGCTCCGCGGCGGTGCGCGCGGCCCTCTCTTCCGGGCTGACGTGGATACGCATGCGCGCTTCCATCATGCCGCACAGTTCTGTGCCCGCTTCGCCGAAGAGTTGATCCATCACGCGCTTGAGCACGCCCGACTCATGCCACGCCTTGAAGCGCCGATGACAGGTTTGATACGACGGGTATTTGCGCGGCATGGCGGACCAGGTGGCGCCGCTGTACATCACCCACAGCACGCCGTTGAGCACGGAGCGTGTGTTGGCGAGCGGCCGGCCACGCAATTCGGAACGCGGACGCAGCTCGGGGAGCAGCGGTGCAATGCGCTGCCATTCTTCGTCATTGATATCGCGGTACGGGGTCATGGACTTCTCCTTCGTCAAAATGTATGACTAAGAAGATATCGGCTTGCCCCCGGACCGAATATAAGATCAATCTGAATCTTGAAAATGCGCCCGCGACCGCCCGGCATTGGCCCGCAGACCCTGATCTATCGCAAAAGAACGCGGTTCCGGGTGAACCGCGCGATCAGCCGGTGTCGCGAGAAGCGCTTGAGCGCCCCTCGCGCACCTCTGCGCTAACGCTCAGGTCAGCGACGTATCGACGATCCGGCGCGGCGCGTCGAGATACTCCTTCGATTGCATCTCGACAATGCGCGACACCGTCCGGGTGAACTCGTTGGCCATCGGGCCGTCGGTATACAACTGCTCGGGCGGCACGGCTGCGGACATCAGCAGCTTGACCTTGTGGTCGTAGAACACGTCGATCAGCCACGTAAAGCGCCGCGCTTCCGAGGCCATCCGCGCGCTCATCTGCGGCACGCCCGACAGCACCACCGCGTGAAAGCGGCTCGCCAGTTCCAGGTAGTCGTTCTGCGAGCGCGGGCCGCCGCACAGCGTGGCGAAGTCGAACCAGACCACGCCATCCGCCTTGCGCAGCGCTTTGAGCTCGCGCTTCTCGATGTGCAGGATCGGGCTTTCGTCGGGCACCGCGGCGAGGCGCGCGAAAGCGTCGCGCAGGGCCTTGTCCGAGGCCGCGCCAAGCGGCGTGTGATACACCTCGACCTGGGCCAGCGTGCGCTGCCGGTAGTCGATGCCCGCGTCCACGTTGACCACGTCGAGCTTGCTCTTGATCAGTTCGATTGCCGGCAGCATGCGGTCGCGGTGCAGGCCGTCCGGATACAGCAGATCCGGATCGTAGTTGGACGTCATCACGAACTGCACGCCGTTCTCGAACAGCTTGTCGAGCAGGCGGTACAGAATCATGGCGTCGGCGATGTCGGAGACGTGGAATTCGTCGAAACAGATTAGCCGGTAGCGCCTGGCAATGCGCCGTGCGAGTTCGTCGAGCGGATCGGCCGTGCCTTTCAGCTCTTCGAGTTCGCGATGCACTTCACGCATGAACTCGTGAAAATGCAGACGCGTCTTGCGATACAGCGGCACCACCGTAAAGAAGCTGTCCATCAGGAAGCTCTTGCCGCGCCCGACCCCGCCCCACATGTAGACGCCGCGCGGCAGGTCCGGATGGATCAGCAGTTTCTTGAACGCGTTCGAGCGGCGCGATTTGTATTCGCTCCACTCTTCGTAGCACCGCTGCAGACGGTCCACGGCCGCGCGCTGCGCCGGGTCCGATTGATAACCCCGCGTCTGCAGTTCTTTTTCGTAGTATTCGGTGACGTTCATTTTCTGGCTGCAAAAAAGAAGGCGGGAGGGATGAAACCCGCCCGCCTTCGTCGTAAAACTAAGCTGCTGCGATCAGTCAGGCGTGCGCGCGTTTTACATGTTCAGCGCGCGCTTGTCCACGGCGAGTGCCGCTTCGCGCATGACTTCGGACAACGACGGGTGCGGATGGCAAATCCGGCCGATGTCTTCCGACGCCGCCTTGAATTCCATCGCCACCACGGCTTCCGCGATCAGGTCCGATGCGTTCGCCGAGATGATGTGCACGCCCAGCAGTTCGTCGGTCTTCGCGTCGGCGATCATCTTGACGAAACCATCCGCCTTGTTGATGCCGAGCGCGCGGCCGTTGGCCATGAACGGGAACTGGCCCGTCTTGATCTCGCGGCCTTCGGCCTTCAGCGCCTGTTCCGTCTTGCCGACCCATGCGATTTCCGGCTCGGTGTAGATCACCCACGGAATGCAGTTGTAGTCGATATGCGGCTTCTGACCGTCGATGATTTCAGCGACCAGCACGCCTTCGTCTTCCGCCTTGTGCGCGAGCATCGGGCCACGCACCACGTCGCCGATCGCGTACACGTTCGGCACGGCCGTTGCGCAGTGGTCGTCCACGTCGATGAAGCCGCGTTCGTTGGCCTTCAGGCCGATCGCTTCGAGGCCGAGGTTGTCGGTGTTGGGCACGCGGCCGATCGACACGATCAGGCGGTCCGCTTCCAGCTTCTGCGCGTTGCCGTCCTTGTCCGTGTAGTTCAGCGTGACGCTGTTGTCGGTCGTCGTCACTTCGCCGACCTTCACGCCCACGTGAATATCCAGACCCTGCTTCTTGAACTGCTTGGCCGCTTCCTTCGCCAGCGCCTGGTCAGCCGCGCCGAGGAATTCCGGCAGCGCCTCGAGCACCGTGACTTCAGCACCGAGACGACGCCACACCGAGCCCAGTTCCAGACCGATCACGCCGGCGCCGATCACGGCCAGCTTCTTCGGCACGGAGTCGAAGCTCAACGCGCCTTCGTTGTCGGCGACAATCTTGTTGTCGACCGGGATGTTCGGCAGGTGACGCGCCTTCGAACCCGTGGCGATGATCACGTTCTTCGCCGTGACCACTTCGGTTTCGCCTTCGCCGCTCACCTCGATCTGCACGCCGGCGTCCGTCTTGCCGGTGAACTTGCCATGACCCTTCAGCCATGTGATCTTGTTCTTGCGGAACAGGAATTCGATACCCTTCGTCATCTTCTCGACGATGCCTTCCTTGCGGGCCAGCATCTTCGCAATGTCGACCGACACGTTTTCCACGCTGATGCCGTGGTCGGCCAGGTGATGCGACGCGTTTTCGAACTCTTCCGACGACGCGAGCAGCGCCTTCGACGGAATGCAACCCACGTTCAGGCAGGTGCCGCCGAGCTTCAGCGCGCCGGCCGGGTTCTTCCACTTCTCGATACAGGCCACGCTCTTGCCGAGCTGCGCAGCGCGGATGGCTGCGATGTAGCCGCCGGGACCGGCACCGATCACGACGACGTCAAATTCTTTGGACATGACAATCCTTTTGATGACGGAGCAACGCGCAGCCACGCTTCGCGGCGCGCGTCGTTCCAGTACTACGGAGTGCTAGATGCTTGCGGCTTGCTTTATATGGCGCCGGCTCGTGCGATCACAAGCCGGCGCCTTTGCCGTACCGACGCTTACAGGTCGAGCAGCAGGCGTGCCGGATCTTCCAGCGCGTCCTTCATGGCAACCAGCGACAGCACCGCTTCGCGACCGTCGATGATCCGGTGGTCGTACGACAGCGCCAGGTAGTTCATCGGGCGGATCACGATCTGGCCGTTTTCGACCACCGCGCGTTCCTTGGTGGCGTGCACGCCCAGAATCGCGGATTGCGGCGGGTTGATAATCGGCGTCGACAGCATCGAGCCGAACACACCGCCGTTCGAGATCGAGAACGTGCCACCCGTCATTTCTTCGATCGACAGCTTGCCGTCCTTGGCCTTCTGGCCGAATTCAGCAATCTTCTTTTCGATGTCGGCGAGGCTCAGCTGATCGGCATTGCGCAGGATCGGCACCACCAGGCCACGCGGCGAACCGACCGCGATACCGATGTCGAAGTAGCCGTGATAGACGATGTCGTTACCGTCGATCGACGCGTTCACCAGCGGGAACTTCTTCAGCGCGTGAACCGCCGCCTTGACGAAGAACGACATGAAGCCGAGCTTCACGCCATGTTCCTTCTCGAACTTGTCCTTGTACTTGTTGCGCAGGTCCATCACCGGCGCCATGTTCACTTCGTTGAACGTCGTGAGGATGGCATTGGTTTGCTGCGACTCGAGCAGACGCTCGGCGATACGCGCGCGCAGACGCGACATCGGCACGCGTTGTTCCGGGCGGTCCTTCAGCCAGGCTTCGGCGGAAGCCGGCGCCTTCACGTCCGGCAGCGACGGCTTGGCGGCCTTCGCAGCGACCGGTGCCGGCGCAGCCTTGGCGGCCGGTGCCGGAGCGGCGCCGGCGGTCAGCACGTCACCCTTGGTGATGCGGCCGTCGCGGCCCGTGCCGGCGACGTCGCCCGAGGTCAGGTTCTTTTCCGCCAGCAGCTTGGCGGCGGCCGGCGAAGCGGCCGTGCTGGCACCCGTTGCGGATGCAGCTTGAGCAGCAGGTGCTGCTGCCGGTGCGGGAGCCGCAACCGGAGCCGGCTTCACTTCTGCTTCGACGGCAGCGGCGCCAGCCGTGCCTTCCGTGTCGATCTTCGCGATCACCTGGTCAGCGGTGACGGTGTCGCCGTCGTTGGCGATCACTTGCGCGAGCACGCCAGCCGAGGGGGCCGGCACTTCCAGCACGACCTTGTCGGTCTCGATTTCGATGAGGATTTCGTCCACGGCGACAGCGTCGCCGGGCTTCTTCTTCCACTGCAGCATGGTGGCTTCCGACACCGACTCCGAAAGCTGGGGGACCTTGACTTCTACAATAGCCATTGTGATTTTCCTGAATACGTATCTGGTGACTACGAACCGTCTGCGAACCGTGTATGAACCTTCAGACGCGGCGCGGGAAAGCGCCCTGCGCTTTCCCGGTTCGGTTCTGGTGGTTATTTAGCGATCGATGCGCTCTTGAGACGGCCGAATGCCCCTTCGACCAACGCCTTCTGCTGCTCGTAATGCTTCGCGTAGTAGCCGACCGCAGGCGAAGCCGACGCCGGACGGCCGCTGTAGGCCAGCTTCTGGCCGTCCTTCATGCCTTCCTTCAGGTGATGCTCGATGTAGAACCACGGGCCCTGATTCTGCGGCTCGTCCTGCACCCAGACCACTTCGGTTGCGTTGTCGTACTTCTTCATTTCCGCTTCGAACTGCTTGTGCGCGAACGGATAGAGCTGTTCGATACGGATGATCGCGACGTCGTAGGCCTTCGCTTCGCGGCGATGTGCGACGAGGTCGTAGTACACGCGGCCCGAGCAGGCCACCACGCGCTTGACCTTCTTCGCTTCGACCGCTTCGTCCACTTCGCCGATGATCGGCTGGAACGCGCCCTTCGCCAGTTCGGACAGGTCCGACACGGCTTCCTTGTGACGCAGCAGCGACTTCGGCGTGGCGACGATCAGCGGCTTGCGGAACAGGCGGATCATCTGACGGCGCAGCAGGTGGAAAATCTGCGCCGGCGTGGTGGGCTGAACGACCTGCATGTTGTGGTCTGCGCACAGTTGCAGGAAACGCTCGATACGCGCCGACGAGTGCTCCGGACCCTGGCCTTCGTAGCCGTGCGGCAGCAGCATCGTGAGACCCGAGACGCGGCCCCACTTCACTTCGCCCGACGAGATGAACTGGTCGATCACGACTTGCGCGCCGTTCACGAAGTCGCCGAACTGCGCTTCCCATGCGACGAACGTGTTCGGTTCAGCGGTCGAGTAGCCGTATTCGAAGCCCAGAACGGCTTCTTCCGACAGCACCGAGTCGATCACCGTGAACTTCGCCTGACCTTCGGAGATGTTCTGCAGCGGCACGTACGTGCCGTCGTTCCAGCGTTCGCGGTTCTGGTCGTGCAGCACCGCGTGACGGTGCGTGAACGTGCCGCGGCCCGAGTCCTGACCGGTCAGGCGCACGGCATAGCCGGACGCGACCAGCGACGCGAATGCCAGATGCTCGCCCATGCCCCAGTCAAGCTTCGCTTCGCCACGGCCCATCGCGCGACGGTCGTTGATGACGCGTTCGACCAGCGGGTGAACCTTGAAGTTTTCCGGGATCGTGGTGATGCGCTCGGCGAGGCGCTTCAGTTCGGCGAGCGGCACTGCGGTGTCCGCAGCGTCGGTCCACTTGCGGTTCAGGAACGGCACCCAGTCGACCGCGTACTTGCTCTTGTAGTTCGACAGAACCGGGTCCACGGTGTGGTGGCCTTCGTCCATCGCCTTGCGGTACGCCTTGACGAATTCGTCGCCTTCCGCGGCCGTGATCACGCCTTGCTGCACCAGCTTTTCAGCGTACAGCGCGCGCGTGCCCGGGTGCTTCGCAATCGTCTTGTACATCAGCGGCTGCGTGACCGCCGGCGTGTCCTGCTCGTTGTGGCCCAGCTTGCGGAAGCAGACGATGTCGACGACGACGTCCTTGTGGAACTGCATCCGGAAGTCGATGGCGAGCTGCGTAGCCAGCACCACCGCTTCAGGATCGTCACCGTTCACGTGCAGCACCGGTGCTTCGATCATCTTGACGACGTCCGAGCAGTACAGCGTCGAGCGCGAGTCGCGCGGATCCGACGTGGTGAAGCCGATCTGGTTGTTGATGACGATGTGCAGCGTGCCGTGCGTGCCGTAACCGCGCGTTTGCGCGAGGTTCAGCGTTTCCATCACGACGCCCTGGCCCGCGAAAGCCGCGTCGCCGTGGATCTGCACCGGCAGCACTTGCAGGCCGCTGTCGTCGCCGCGACGGTCCATCCGGGCCTTGGCCGAACCTTCGACCACCGGGTTGACGATTTCAAGGTGCGACGGGTTGAACGCGAGCGACAGGTGAACCGGGCCGCCTTCGGTCGAGACGTCCGACGAGAAACCCTTGTGGTACTTGACGTCGCCGGCCGGCAGGTCGTCCACGTGCTTGCCTTCGAATTCGGCAAACAGGTCAGCCGGCATCTTGCCGAGCGTATTGACCAGCACGTTCAGACGACCACGGTGAGCCATGCCGATGACGATTTCCTGAACGCCGCGAGCGCCGCCGTGGCGCACGACTTCGTCCATCGAGGCGATGAAGCTTTCGCCGCCTTCCAGCGAGAAGCGCTTCTGGCCGACGTACTTGGTGTGCAGGAAGCGCTCGAGGCCTTCAGCGGCCGTCAGGCGATTCAGGATGTGCTTTTTCTTGTCGTTCGAGAAATTCGGCGTCGAACGGATCGACTCGAGCTTCTCTTTCCACCAGCGCTTCTGTTCCGGGTCGCTGAGGTACATGTACTCGACACCGATCGTGCCGCAGTACGTGTCGCGCAGCGCCTTGACGATTTCCCGCAGCGAGGCGCGCTCGAAACCGAAATACAGATTGGTCGCGCTGAACTCCTGGTCCATGTCGGCTTCGGTGAAGTCGTAGAACGCGGGTTCAAGTTCGGGAATGGCGGGACGTTCGCGGCGCTTCAGGGGATCGAGATTGGCCCATTGCGTGCCAAGGAAGCGATATGCGCCGATGAGGGACTGTACGTAGACCTGCTTGCGTGCGGTAGCGAGATCTTCGCCGCCGGCTGCGGTGCGCGGGATGAAGGCGTTGGCCTTGGCCCGTTGCGCAAACGATTCGACGATCGGGCCATGGGCCACGTCGTTGGCATTGCTGCCATCCGATGCAGGAACGTTCTGCAACGCGTCGAAATAGCTGCGCCAGTTCTCGGGCACTGACGCCGGATTATCGAGATACGCTTCGTACATTTCTTCTACGTACGGAGCATTGCCGCCGAACAGATAGGAGTTCGACTGGAATTGCTTCATCATTTTTACGCTCACCTTTCTTCGAGTTTCTCGAGAAATAGCGGGTTACCGAAACCTTCCGCGACACGGCCTGACCGTTTGGCGGATTGCGCGAATCAAGTCTTGCTTGGAAGGACCTTAACTTGCATCCGCGGAAGCATATCACATAACAGATAGTGCAGATAGCAGACACAGCGCCGCAAAGGCCCGCCGCAACAGGCTTTCAGCCACCTTCACAAAGCGCGCAATACTGTTCTGCAAATCTCAAAATGGGACCGGGGCGGCGCCTGTTGCGCTGCACCAGCGAACTTCTTCCCACGCAATCAACGCTGTACGCCTGCATCCATCTACGTCTGATGCAGGCCCCGCGTTCGCGTCCAGATCGGCCCCACTGCTTCTCCACCCTATCTATTCAACACCTCGCCCGCAGCCATTTGCTCACACTAGCTCTACGCAACACGGCCGCGGGATTGGCGCTCACAGGCGCCGAACGGTCGGCCCCGCTGTCGGGTTGCGTGCAGTCGGTCTGTATGCATTTTTTACTTTAGAAGGATCAGCAAATGGAACTCACTTCCCAATACACGAGCACTTCTGTCGGAACCCTACCCCAGGACACACGCGCCGACGCGGTGCAGTCCGCGCTAGCGCAGCGGGGTCAGCCGAGAATGTTCGCAGAATCGGACACCCCGCTTCAGTTTGCAGCGGGGCGAGATGACCAGCGACACTACGCGGCCAAAGGCGACACGCAGAGCCGGGAAAAGCGCGGCGGAGTACTAGGAGCGTGCGCGCGATCGGAGTTTCGGGAATGTCGAGGCGGCGACGCTCTCAAGGACGGCAGTACGTCGTACGTCAAATTCGATCAAAACGACCGCGCAGAGACCCGAGGCAACGAAGGGAAAGGATTATGCGAAGGCATCGTTCGCGACGCGATGCGTCGCATCGACCGCAACGCTGGCATCCCCGGGGGAACGGCAGACTTGCCAACTGCGGTCCGCAGCATGATCACCGATATGAAGAGTAGCCACAAGGCGGACGCAGAACAGTTCTACAACAATATCGAGTCATTCCAGGACAACCCAACCAACCTCGGACTAACGAATTACCGCCTTTCCTCTACCTCGTTTTTCAATGCGGACGGGTTAACGCCGCGTACCGGGCGCATAGCTGGCCTTATGAGCAGCATGCGCAATATGCCTCCGGGGGGGCTCGCATTGATACACGCGTCCATTCAACCCGCCGAGGCGATGGAGCCACCGATTAACGGTCACGCGTTGATGGTACAGCGGCTTCCCGAGGAGGCAGGCGCTCACGGAAGCTCGGCCCCGGCGCGGTATGCCATCTTCGACCCGAACAACGGTGTGTTCACCTACGAGAATCAGGACCGAATGGAAACCGCCTTGCGACAATATATGGATTCAGCTTTCTCCGAGATCGGCGACGGTGCTGCGCCGGACAGCGTGTCATTTTTTAGTCCGCCCAATTCGGGCAATTGGGCCGCACTACCTCAAACACTTACGGTCCCTGCCCCTGACAGAATGCTTCCCGAGCCTAATCTCTCCGTCCCCCCTCATATTGAGCTCAAGCGAGGAGCGTCGTCGACCAGCTAGGATAACTGACCGGGCGAAGGAGTCCGGCATGAACCACTAAACAAAAAGCCGTTCCGGGCATGCCCGGAACGGCTTTTTTGTTCATACAAACCGCGGCGTTGAAGTCAGAAAAAACCTGCCTCGACGCGCCCGGCACACGCTCAGTCCACTGCGCCCTTACGGCTCGCGCTACGACGCTCATGTTCCTTCAGATAGCGCTTGCGCAGACGGATGGATTGCGGCGTGACTTCGACCAGCTCGTCGTCGTCGATGAATTCCACCGCGTATTCCAGCGACATCTGGATCGGCGGCACGAGGCGCACCGCTTCGTCGGTACCCGACGAACGCACGTTGGTCAGCTGCTTACCCTTGATCGGGTTCACGACCAGGTCGTTGTCGCGGCTGTGGATGCCGATGATCATGCCTTCGTACAGCGGCTCACCCGGCGACACGAACATACGGCCGCGATCCTGCAGCTTCCACAGTGCGTAGGCCACCGCGGCGCCGTCGTCCTGCGAAATCAGCACACCGTTACGACGCTCGCCAACCGCGCCATCCTTCACCGGCTGGTACGAGTCGAACGTGTGGCTCATCAGACCCGTGCCGCGCGTGAGCGTCAGGAATTCCGACTGGAAGCCGATCAGGCCACGCGCCGAAATGCGGTACTCAAGACGCGTACGGCCACGACCGTCCGACGCCATGTCGAGCATTTCGCCCTTGCGGCGGCCCAGCTCTTCCATCACGCCACCCTGGTGGCCGTCTTCCATGTCGACCGTCAGGTTTTCGTACGGCTCGTGCTTCACGCCGTCGATTTCCTGCATCACCACGCGCGGACGCGACACGGCCAGCTCGTAACCTTCGCGGCGCATGTTTTCCACCAGAATGGTCAGGTGCAGCTCGCCGCGGCCCGCCACTTCAAACGTGGTTTCGTCGCCGGTTTCCTTCACGCGCAGCGCGACGTTGTGGTTCAGTTCCTTGAACAGACGGTCGCGGATCTGGCGGCTCGTCACGAACTTGCCTTCACGGCCAGCCAGCGGCGACGAATTCACGAGGAAGTTCATCGTCAGGGTCGGCTCGTCCACCGTGATCATCGGCAGCGCTTCCGGCTGTTCCGGTGCGCAGATGGTCACGCCAATGCCGATTTCTTCGATACCGTTGATCAGCACGATGTCGCCGGCTTCAGCGGAATCCACCTGGACGCGCTCGAGGCCCTTGAACGACAGCACCTGGTTGATCTTGCGGTTGAGGATCGCGCCGTCCGGACCCGAACGCACGGCCACAGCCATGCCCGGCTTGATACGGCCACGCGTGATACGGCCCACGCCGATACGGCCGACGTACGACGAATAGTCCAGCGAGGTGATCTGCAACTGCAGCGGCGCTTCCGGATCCGCCGGGCGGACCGGCACGTGCTGCAGCACGGCTTCGAACAGCGGACGCATATCGCCTTCGCGCACGTCGGCGGTCAAGCCCGCATAGCCGTTCAGGCCCGATGCGTAGACGATCGGGAAATCGAGTTGTTCGTCGGTTGCGCCCAGCTTGTCGAACAGGTCGAAGGTCTGGTTGATCACCCAGTCGATCCGCGCGCCCGGGCGGTCCACCTTGTTGATGACCACGATCGGCTTGAGGCCGAGGGCCAGCGCCTTCTTCGTCACGAAGCGCGTTTGCGGCATCGGACCTTCAACGGCGTCGACCAGCAGCAGCACCGAGTCGACCATCGACAGCACGCGCTCCACTTCGCCGCCGAAGTCGGCGTGGCCCGGTGTGTCGACGATGTTGATGTGCGTACCTTCGTATTCGACCGCGCAGTTCTTCGACAGGATCGTGATGCCACGTTCCTTTTCGATGTCGTTCGAGTCCATCACGCGCTCGACAACCTGCTGGTTGTCGCGGAACGTGGCAGTCTGACGGAGCAGCTGGTCGACGAGTGTGGTCTTGCCGTGGTCGACGTGGGCAATAATGGCGATGTTGCGTAGGGCGCGAGTCATAGGAACCTGAAGACAGTTGAGTGCGCCAGCTGCAGCATTGTGTACAAAGCCAACAAAGCCCAAAGCGCACTTTTGGGAACCCAATATTGTAGCACGCGCAGATTAAGGTTCTCTGGTATTCCCTTACTCGCCGTCATCCACCCCTGCCTGCCCCCACCGCGGCACACCCCTCGCCTGACAGACTGCCTTTCATTTCCTCACCCCAACCACCTGCCCTGAGGGCCCGTGCGGACGGCCCTGCCGGCCCGAGTCTCGCACAAAGATGCCGTCTATTTAATAGCTTGAGTGACTAAGGATCCTTGCCTAAGCTGCAATAACGCTTGCCGCGTCAACTAACCGGCCCTTATAATCCTGCTTAGTCAACCATTGCAATCGCATGAGAATCATGACGGATCAGACCTCTACGTCACCGCCGGAAATCAGCGCCTATCAGCTAGGCGAAAGCGTCGGCTATCTGATTGCGCGTACGAGATCGACCATGGCGGGCCTCGTCACCCAGCGCACCATGGCCGAGCTCGGCATCACCAGCCAGCAGGCCAGCATCCTGTTCATGGTAGCGAGCGGCAAGTGCCTGCTTGCCGCGGAACTGGCCCGTGAATACGGTATCGACGCCAGCGCTGTGACCCGTCTGGTGGACCGGCTGGAAAAGCGCGGCCTGCTTACCCGGGTGCGCAGCATCGAAGACCGGCGGGTCGTACGGCTCGCGCTGACACCGGAAGGCCGGGACATTGCGGTACGTATGCCGGCCATCTTCAACAGCGTGACCGACAACCTGCTGTCGGGCTTCACACCGGAAGAAGTCGGTTTTCTGAAGAGCATGCTGCGCCGCGTCCTGAGCAATAGCGGCTGCGATCTATCGGGCATAACCCGTGACACGACAATAAATCCCGACGGCAAATCGTCATAGACTGATTGCAGCGTCCATCATTACATTCCACTCACACGCAAAGAGTCGAGCGATGAAATCCCTTTCCCTGTCCGCGCCCGCGCTGTCGTGCCGGGCCGCCGTCACCGCAGCGGTGGCGGCGCTCGCCCTCACGGGGTGCGCGAACTACATCGGTATCAAGAGCGACAAGCAGATGTCGTCGCCGGCGCAGTACGAATCCAGCCAGAGCCTGCCGGCGCAGGGCGGCCAGTGGCCGTCGCTCGACTGGGCCAACCAGTTCGGCGACCCGCAACTGCCTCAACTGATCGCGGAGGCGCTGGAAGGCAGCCCGTCGATCGCCCAGGCGCAGGCGCGCCTCGCCAAGGCCTCGTCGTACATCGAAAGCTCGCGCTCGGCGCTCTATCCGAAGGTCAACGGCAGCTATTCGTGGAACCGCGAGATCTTCTCGACCAACTCGATCTATCCGCCGCCCTACGGCGGCACCTGGTATAGCGAGAACAACGTGCTGGCGAGCGCCTCGTGGGATCTCGACCTGTGGGGCAAGAATCGCGAGCGCCTCGGCCAGGCCGTGTCGCAGGAAAAAGCCGCCGAAGCGGACATGCAGCAGGCCCGCGTGACGCTCGCGGCGTCGGTCGCCAGCACCTATAACCAGCTCGCGCAGTTGTACGCGCTGCGCGACATCGCCGCGCGCGAAATCGCCAACCGCCAGGATATCGGCCGGATCACCAATGGCCGCGTTCTCGCCGGCCTCGACACCAATGTCGAGCGGCAGACGGCGAACGGCAACATTGCCACGAGCCAGTCCAACCTGACCGACCTCGACGGCCAGATCACCACCGTGCGCTACCAGCTCGGCGCGCTGCTAGGCAAGGGGCCGGATCGTGGGCTGCAGATCGCCAAGCCGGTTCTGACGGCCGGCAACGTGGTCACGCTGCCGGACAACGTGCCTGCCGATCTGGTGTCGCGCCGCCCGGATATCGTGGCCGCACGCTGGCAGGTCGAAGCCGAGATGCATGACGTGAAGGAAGCCAAGGCGGAGTTTTTCCCGGACATCAACCTGTCGGCCGGGCTCGGTTTCGATGCGTTCGGCTGGGGCAAATTCCTCACGGCATCGAGCCGTAACATGCAGCTCGGGCCGGCCATTCACCTGCCGATCTTCGACGCCGGCGCCTTGCGCTCGCAGCTGAAGGGCCGCTACGCCGACTTCGACCTCGACGTGGCGAACTACAACCAGACGCTGATCAACGCGCTGTCGGATGTGGCCACGCAGATCACCTCGATCCGCTCGATCGACCAGCAGTCGGGCGACGCGCAGCGCGCACTCGACGCGTCGACCAAGGCTTACCAGCTGGCCGTGATCCGCTACAAGGCCGGCCTCTCTGAGCAATTGCAGGTACTGACCGCCGACCAGAATCGCCTTGCCGCCGAACAGACGGTGACGAACCTGAAGATGCGCCGCCGCGACCTGCAGATCGGCCTGATCAAGGCGCTGGGCGGCGGTTTCGACGCCACCCAGACCGGTCTCGTGGTGCCGACCGATGCACCGGCCGGCGCGTCCGCGGTGCCTGCGGGCCAGGCGGCGCCGGCAGCACAGGCAGCACCCGTAACGCAGACCACACAAGCAGCGGCAGCGAACTGAATCCGAATGCCCACCCGAATAAACGACGCAGATTGAGAGAATACGGAGCATATCAATGAGCACCCCCCAGCAACCCGCTGCCAGCGCACAACCGGCGAACAACGGCAAACGCAAGCGCATGATGACGCTCCTCGTCATCGTGATCCTGATTGCCGCGATCGCCTACGGGCTGTACTACTTCCTCGTTGCGCGCTTCCACGAGTCGACTGACGACGCGTATGTGAACGGCAACGTGGTGCAGATCACGCCGCAAGTCACCGGCACGGTCATCGCGGTCAATGCCGACGACACCCAGACCGTCAAGGCGGGCGATCCGGTCGTCGTGCTGGATCCGGCCGATGCGCGCGTCGCGCTGCAACAGTCGGAAGCCAATCTCGGCCAGGTCGTGCGTCAGGTGCGCGGCCTGTTCGCCGACGACAACCAGTACCAGGCGCAGGTTGAAGTGCGCGAGGCGGATCTGTCACGCGCCCAGGACGACCTGCGCCGCCGTATGACGGTGGCCCAGACCGGCGCCGTGTCGCAGGAAGAAATCTCCCACGCCCGCGACGCCGTGAAGAGCGCCCAGGCCGCGCTCGACGCCGCCAAACAGCAGCTCGCTTCGAACCGCGCGCTGACCGCCAACACGACGATCGCCGATCACCCGAACGTCGAAGCGGCTGCCGCCAAGGTGCGCGACGCGTACCTCGCGAATGCCCGCAACACGCTGCCGGCGCCGGTCACCGGCTACGTCGCGAAACGCTCGGTGCAGGTGGGTCAGCGCGTCTCGCCGGGCAACCCGCTGATGGCGGTCGTGCCGCTGAACGGCGTGTGGGTCGACGCCAACTTCAAGGAAGTGCAACTGAAACACATGCGCATCGGCCAGCCGGTCGAACTGACCGCCGACGTGTACGGTTCGTCGGTGGTGTTCCACGGCAAGGTGGTCGGCTTCTCGGCCGGCACCGGCTCGGCGTTCTCGCTGCTGCCGGCGCAGAACGCGACGGGCAACTGGATCAAGGTCGTGCAGCGCCTGCCGGTGCGGGTCCAGCTTGATCCGCAAGAGCTCGAAAAGCATCCGCTGCGCATCGGCCTGTCGATGAATGTCGACGTCAGCATCAAGGACGAAAGCGGCGGCCAGTTGGGCGACGCACAGAACACGGTGTATCAGACCAACGTGTTCGACAAGTACGGCGACGAGGCCGACGCCGAGATCGCCCGCGTGATTGCTGAAAACGCCGGCCCGAACGGTGGTGCCCAGAAATCGGCCGACCACGACACGAAGGCGCCTGCCAAGGCGATGTAAAGCTGCGCCACGTTTAAACAAGGTTTCTCATACATGGCTCAGGCTCAAGCGCAAATCCCTCATCCGCCGTTAGAGGGTGCGCAACTGGTGATCGGCACTATCGCGGTGTCGCTCGCCGTTTTCATGAACGTGCTCGACACCTCGATTGCGAACGTGTCGATTCCGTCCATCTCCGGGGACCTCGGCGTCTCGTCCGATCAGGGCACATGGGTGATCACCTCGTTCGCGGTGGCGAATGCGATCTCCGTGCCACTGACCGGCTGGCTCACCGAGCGCATCGGCCAGGTGCGCCTGTTCATGGCGTCGATCGTCCTGTTCGTGATCTCGTCGTGGATGTGCGGCCTCGCGCCCACGCTGCCCTTCCTGCTCGCCTCGCGCGTGCTGCAAGGCGCCGTGGCCGGCCCGATGATTCCGCTGTCGCAAACCCTGCTGCTCGCCAGTTACCCACGCGCGAAGGCGCCCATGGCGCTCTCGATGTGGGCCATGACCACGCTGATTGCGCCGGTGGCGGGCCCGATTCTGGGCGGCTGGATCTCGGACAATATCTCGTGGCCGTGGATTTTCTACGTCAACATCCCCGTCGGCGCGGTCGCCGCGATCGCCACGTGGGCGATCTTCCGCAAGCGCGATTCGGTGATCCGCAAGGCGCCGATCGACGGCGTGGGACTCGCCCTGCTGATCATCTGGGTGGGCTCGCTGCAGGTGATGCTCGACAAGGGTAAGGACCTCGACTGGTTCGCCTCGACCACGGTCGTGATACTGGCGCTGACGGCGGTGATTGCGCTCGCGTTCTTCATTGTCTGGGAACTGACCGCGGAGCATCCGGTGGTCGACCTGTCGCTCTTCAGCAGGCGCAATTTCACCGGCGGCACGGTGGCGCTCTCGATCGGTTACGGGCTCTACTTCGGCAATCTGGTGTTGTTGCCGCTGTGGCTGCAAACCGATCTGGGCTACACCGCCACCAACGCCGGTCTCGTGATGGCGCCAGTGGGCTTTTTCGCGGTGCTGCTCTCGCCGATCACCGGCAAGATCCTGCCGCGTACCGATCCACGCTACATCGCCACGGCCTCGTTCCTGGTGTTCGCGCTGTGCTTCTGGATGCGCTCGCGCTATACGACCGGTGTCGACACCTATTCGCTGCTGCTGCCCACCTTGATCCAGGGTATCGGCATGGCCGGGTTCTTCATTCCGCTGGTGTCGATCACGCTGTCGGGCCTGCCGGGCAACCGGATTCCGGCGGCGTCGGGGCTGTCGAACTTCGTGCGGATCATGTGCGGCGGCATCGGCACGTCGATTTTCCAGACCGCCTGGGATCACCGCACCATCATGCATCACGCGCAGTTGACCGCTCAGGCCAATGCGTACAACCCGGTATTCGATCAGTCGATTCGTCAGATGGGTGCGGCCGGCTTGAGTCAGCCGCAAGCGTACGGCCTCTTCAACAACATGGTGACGCAACAGGCGGCGCAGTTGGGGGTGAACGATCTGTTCTTCATCTCGGCGGGGATCTTCGTCGCGCTGATTGCGCTGATCTGGATCACGCGGCCCGAGCGTGCGGGTGGCGACGCAGGCGCGGCAGCGGCGGCGGCGCACTGAGTTGAGGGAAGCAGTCACGAAGTGACGGTGCGTGAGTCAGTGTTTGGCGCACCGTCTTCGAAGCAGGCAGGCTCGCAGCAAAGAAAAAGGCGGTACCGCATCACTGCGGTACCGCCTTTTTTGTCTCTGCGCGTGGAACGACGCTATTCAGGTCCCCGCGGTCTCTGCGGTCACCACCAACCGCTCCGGCGCCAACACGCCCTCGCCCAGTTTCGCGACGCCCAGCAATCGGCCGTCTGCCGCATAGACTCGCACGCGTTCGGCATTCGCCGCCTCGGCGCTCAGAATCAGATCGGCAAGACGCAGCCGCTGGCCATGCAGAAACCGGCGTGTCGCCTCGGCATCGAGCGCCACCGGCGGGAACGTCGACAGCAACGCGTCGACCGGCTGCAGCCATCGATCGCGCTCGCCTTCCGCAGCGTCGGACAGCGCATCGAGCGTCACCGCATTCTCCAGCGTCAGCGCACCGACGCCGGTGCGCCGCAACGCCACCAGATGCGCGCCGCAACCAAGCGCTTCGCCGATATCCTCAGCCAGCGTGCGGACATACGTCCCCTTGCTGCAGGTCACGCGAAACGTGACGTCCGGCAAGGCGCAGGCCAGCATCTCGAGCACATGAATCGTCACCGGGCGCCCCGCCCGCTCCACCACCTGCCCAGCGCGTGCGTATTCGTACAAGGGCTTGCCGTCGCGCTTGAGCGCCGAATACATCGGCGGCACCTGCACGATATCGCCGCGAAAGCGCGCCATTGCCGCTACGACCGCGGGCTCGTCGCACGTGACCTCGCGCGTCTCGATCGCTTCGCCTTCGGCGTCGCCGGTGGCCGTGCGGATGCCGAGGCGCATCGTCGCCTCATAGGTCTTATCGGCTTCGAGCAGATCCTGCGAGAACTTGGTCGCCTCGCCGAAACACAGCGGCAGCAAACCGGAAGCGAGCGGGTCGAGCGTGCCGGTATGGCCGGCCTTCTTCGCCAGATAGAGACGCTTGGCCCGAATCAGCGCGTCGTTACTCGACAGGCCGATGGGCTTGTCGAGCAGCAACACGCCGTCGAGCACGCGACGCGGCACACGGGGCCGTTGAGGTGCGGTCATGTCAGAAAATTGAGGACGAACGGAGAGTCGGCAACGCAGCTATAGATTCGCGCGAAAGCGATCAATCTTCTTTCGCGCGGCTCGCGTTCGCTTCGTCGATCAGGCGCGACATCTCCACGGCCTGTTCGATGGTCTTGTCGTAATGGAAATGCAGCGTGGGCACCGTGTGGATATGCAGGCGCTTGAAGAGCTGATTGTGCAGATGACCGGCCGCGTGCGTCAGTGCTTCCAGCGTCTGCTGCGGGTCGCCCGTCAGCGTGGTGAAGAAGACCTTGGCATGTGCGTAGTCCGGCGTCAGCTCGACGCTCTGGATCGTGACGATACCGATGCGCGGGTCCTTGACCTCGCGCAGCAGATCGGACAGGTCGCGCTGGATCTGATCGGCGATCTGCACGTTGCGATTGGGGGAAGAACGTTTCTTAGGCATGGTGAATCCGTAATCCGCTCTGGCGGATAGCAATGAGGTTCGCGTCTGCTTCAGCGGGAAATCACGAACAAACGCGAGCAAACACAGGCACAAGCACGAGCGCACACAAACGGCGCAGGCAAAAAACAAGGGGCGGCGCAAGGCGCCAAGCGCCCGCCCCGCCCCTTTAGCGTTGCGCCTGAATTACAGCGAACGCGCGACTTCGGTGACTTCGAAGACTTCGAACTGGTCGCCTTCGACGATGTCGTTGAAGTTCTTGATCGACATACCGCACTCGAAGCCTTGACGCACTTCCTTGACGTCGTCCTTGAAGCGCTTGAGCGAATCGAGCTCGCCCGTGTGAATCACGACGTTGTTGCGCAGCACGCGCACCGACGACGAGCGCTTGACGAAGCCGTCCGTGACCATACAGCCGGCCACTGCACCGATCTTCGGTACCTTGAAGACCTGACGCACTTCGACCATACCGGTCACGACTTCGCGCTTCTCCGGCGCCAGCATGCCCGACATCGCGGCCTTCACTTCATCCACAGCGTCATAGATGATGTTGTAGTAGCGAATGTCGATACCGTTGGACTCCGCCAGCTTGCGCGCCTGAGCATCCGCCCGGGTGTTGAAGCCGATGATGACCGCCTTCGAGGCCGTTGCCAGGTTGACGTCGTTTTCGCTGATGCCGCCCACTGCGCCGTGCACGATCTGCACGCGCACTTCGTCGGTAGACAGCTTTTGCAGCGATTGCACCAGCGCTTCCTGCGAACCTTGCACGTCGGCCTTGACGATAAGCGGCAGGTACTGCACTTCGCCTTCGCCCATCTGTTCCAGCATGTTCTCGAGCTTGGCGGCCTGTTGCTTGGCCAGCTTGACGTCGCGGAACTTGCCTTGACGGAACAGTGCGACTTCACGCGCCTTGCGGTCGTCCGGCATGACGATGACTTCTTCGCCAGCCTGCGGCACTTCCGACAGACCTTGAATCTCAACCGGGATCGACGGGCCGGCCGACTTGGTCGGCTTGCCGGTTTCGTCGAGCATGGCGCGCACGCGGCCATACGCGCTACCTGCGAGCACCACGTCGCCGCGGTTCAGCGTACCGGACTGGACCAGGATCGTTGCCACCGGACCCTTACCCTTATCCAGCTTCGCTTCGATAACCAGACCCTTGGCCGGTGCGTCGACCGGTGCCTTCAGTTCCAGCACTTCGGCTTGCAGCAGCACGTTTTCGAGCAGGTCGTCGATACCCGCGCCGGTCTTGGCCGACACCGACACGAACGGCGAATCGCCACCGTACTCTTCCGGCACGACACCTTCCGCGACCAGTTCCTGCTTGACGCGTTCCAGATTCGCATCCGGCTTGTCGATCTTGTTGATCGCGACGACGAGCGGCACGCCGCCGGCCTTCGCGTGGGCGATCGCTTCCTTCGTCTGCGGCATCACGCCGTCGTCGGCTGCCACCACCAGAATCACGATGTCGGTAGCCTTGGCGCCGCGCGCACGCATGGCCGTGAAGGCCTCGTGACCCGGCGTGTCGAGGAACGTGATCACGCCGCGCGGCGTTTCCACGTGGTAGGCGCCGATGTGCTGCGTAATCCCGCCCGCTTCACCCGCAGCCACCTTGGCGCGGCGAATGTAGTCGAGCAGCGAGGTCTTGCCGTGGTCGACGTGACCCATCACGGTCACCACCGGCGGACGCGGCAGCAGTTCGGCGTCGGTGGTTTCGCCACCTTCGACCAGCATCGCTTCCGGATCGTCCAGCTTGGCTGCAACCGCGTGGTGGCCCAGTTCCTCGACGATGATCATCGCCGTTTCCTGGTCCAGCATCTGGTTGATGGTGACCATCTGGCCGAGCTTCATCATCGACTTGATGACTTCCGACGCCTTCACGGCCATCTTGTGAGCCAGATCGGCAACCGTAATCGTTTCCGGCACATGCACTTCACGCACGATCGGTTCGGTCGGCGCCTGGAACGTGGTGTTCTGATCCTGATGCTTGCCGCGACCCTTCGGGCCGCCGCGCCAGCCGCGATCGACACCGCCGCTCGTATCGCCACGCGTCTTGATGCCGCGGCGCTTCGCTGCGTCGTCCTGCCAGCCGCCCTTGCCTGCGCCCGGCTTCTTCTTGTCGCCAGCCGACGGCGCCGTCGTAGCAGCCGGTGCTGCCGCTGCCGGCTTCTTCGCGGCCGGACGTGCCGGCGCTGAGCCTTCCGGACGGGCCGGCTTGTGCAGCGTACCCTTGGCTTCCACCGCCTTGGGCGCTTCAACCGGCTTGGCCGCCGGCGCCGGTTCCGGCGCCTTGACCTGGGCCTTGCGCGGCGTGTTCATCATTTCGCGAATCGCACGTGCTTCGGCTTCTGCCTTGGCGCGGCGCTTGCTGACTTCTTCCTGCTCGGCGCGCGTCTTTTCCGCGGCCTGACGCGCTGCGTCTTCCGCCTTCTTCGCGGCTTCGCGTTGCGCGGCACGTTCTGCCGCGGCGCGTTCATCGTCCTGCTCGCTGGCGGCAGCCGGTGCAGCGGCGGCGGGCTGGGCAACCTGCACAGCCTCTTCGACCTTCTCGGCCTTCTTCTGCGCGGCAGCTTCCGCTGCAGCGGCGGCACGCTTCTTCGCCGCTTCCTCTTCCGCACGACGACGCTCGGCTTCGGCCGCCTGCTCGCGCGCCTGGCGCTCTGCCTCTTCGCGCTCGAGCTGTTCCTGACGGGCCTTCAGCTCCTGAGCCTGCTTTTCGAGCAGCTCGGCTTCGTGACGCGCTTCTTCCTCGCGACGTTGAAGTTCGAGCTCGTCCGTATCGGTGTCGGCCTCGGCCACATGATTCGATGCATCGCCGCCTTCGCCACCCGCTTCATCGCGGCGGACGAACGTGCGCTTCTTGCGCACCTCGACCTGAATGGTACGAGCCTTACCCGTCGCGTCGGATTGCTTGATCTCCGACGTATGCCGTTTCGTCAGCGTGATCTTGCGCTTGTCCGCATCAGTCGAGCCGTGAGACTTGCGCAAGTGGTCGAGCAGACGCGCCTTGTCCGTCTCGGACAGGGTGTCGTCTTCGCTCGCTTTTGTGACGCCTGCTGCCTGAAGCTGCTCAAGGAGCACGCCTGCAGGCATTTTCAGTTCCGCGGCAAATTGGGCTACGTTGTTACTCGCCATTCATTCCTCTTAATGCAAGGACCGATTCCTTGCGGTTAGCATCTTGTCATGCGGCCTGACGGCCGCTTCAATTTAGTGCGCCATGGTCATTTCTCACTGGAACCAATGTTCACGTGCTTTCATGATCAACGCCTTAGCGGCATCCTCTTCCATTCCGGTCAACTCGACCAATTCATCTACAGCCAGCTCGGCCAGATCGTCACGCGTGTGAATCTGGTGTTCCGCCAGCTTCGCGAGCAGGTCGGCGTCGATGCCGTCCAGGCTCTTCAGGTCGAGCGCTACGTTTTCGACCTTTTCTTCATTTGCGATGGCCATCGTCAACAACGCATCGCGTGAGCGATTGCGCAGTTCGTGCACGGTGTCTTCGTCGAACGCTTCGATCTCGAGCATCTCGTTGAGCGGCACATAAGCGATCTCTTCGAGGCTCGTAAAGCCTTCGTCGATCAGGATGTCAGCCACTTCTTCGTCGACATCGAGACGCGCCATGAACAGGTCACGCAGAACACCGCGTTCCTGATTCTGCTTTTGCGCAGATTCGTCCGGCGTCATGATGTTGATCTGCCAGCCGGTGAGTTCGCTGGCAAGACGCACGTTCTGGCCGCTGCGGCCGATTGCGACCGCCAGTTCGTTTTCGTCGACGACGACGTCCATCGAATGCTTTTCTTCATCGACGACGATCGACTGCACGGCTGCCGGCGCGAGCGCGCCGATCACAAACTGGGCGGGATCTTCCGACCATAGCACGATGTCGACGTTTTCGCCACCGAGCTCATTACGGACGGCCTGCACGCGCGAACCGCGGATACCGACGCAGGTGCCGATCGGATCGATGCGTTTGTCATAAGCGACCACGCCGATCTTGGCGCGCACGCCAGGGTCACGCGCGGCGGCCTTGATTTCGAGCAGGCCTTGCTCGATTTCCGGCACTTCCATCTCGAACAGCTTCATCAGGAACTCGGGCGCCGTACGCGAGAGTTCGATCTGCGGACCGCGAGCGGTGCGATCGACCTTGGCGATATAGGCGCGCACGCGGTCGCCCACGCGCAGGTTTTCCTTCGGAATCAGCTGGTCGCGGCGCAGCAGCGCTTCGACACGGCCCGACTCGACGATGAAGTTACCCTTGTCGAGGCGCTTGACCGTGCCGGTCATGATGTTCTCGCCGCGCTCCAGGAAGTCGTTCAGGATCTGCTCGCGCTCGGCGTCGCGCACCTTCTGCAGGATCACCTGCTTGGCGGCCTGCGCGCCGATCCGGCCGAATTCGATCGACGGCACCGGTTCTTCGATGAACTCGTCGAGCTGCGCATCGGGCTTCTGCTCACGCGCTTCGAACAGCAGGATTTCCTGATCCGGCTCTTGCAGACCGGCTTCGTCCGGCACCACGCGCCAGCGGCGGAACGTTTCGTGCTCGCCGCTTTCACGGTCGATATGGACGCGGATGTCCGCATCTTCTTCGAAGAGTTTCTTGGAGGCCGAAGCGAGAGCCGCTTCAAGCGCGGCAAATACCACGTCTTTATCGACGTTCTTCTCGCGTGCCAGCGCATCCACCAGCATCAACACTTCGCGACTCATTGTTTGCGGCTCCTAAAGTCAACTTTCGGAACGAGGCGTGCTTTATCGATGTCCGCGAGCGTGAAATCGAGCATCGCGGCGCCTTCCTTCCCTTCAAATTCCAGACCGATCGTTTCGCCTTCGGGCGCATGCAGGATGCCCCGGTACGATTTCCGTCCGTCCAATGGCTTTTTCAGTGTAATTGCCACTTCGCTGCCTGCGAAGCGTTCGAAATCCGCCAGTTTCTTCAGCGGGCGGTCGAGACCGGGCGACGACACTTCAAGCCGCTCGTAATCGATATTTTCGACCGTCAGAACGTGCTGGAGCTGACGCGTGACCTTTTCGCAATCTTCAATTGCGATGCCGGCCGGCTGGTCGATGTAGATACACAGCATGCCGCGCCCGGTGCGCTCCAGATCGACGAGCTCGTAGCCGAGACCCACGACCGTGGTTTCAATCAGTTCCGTCAGTTGCACAGTGCCCTCTAAGATGTTCGCGCGGCAAGCCTGCCGGTTTTACCTGCAAACAACCTGCGGGCCGCGCGCCAAGCCGGCGCACGTTCCTGCTACCCGAGATGCCGAACCACAAACTGAAGCGGCAAAAAAAAATGGGCGAAACGCCCATCATCTTATTGCCGGTGGTCGCATCTGAGCCGCACATGAAAAGCCGCACGCCCAGCGACTCTGCGATTGTAGCCATTTTTCGGGACAAACGCAAACCGGCGGCACGCGCAAACTACGCATTTCCGCTTGATTTCACTGCAATCTTTGATGCGGATGGCGGTGTGAAGCGCCTCCTGCAAGCTGTCCGGCGAGACTCAAGGGGTTCGATCGCGAGAGGATCGTGCCCCTATCCAGCATAGCGTGTTCGCGTGCACGACACGCGTTGCCGCCATGCTGGGTGAATCTGCCGCTGGCAGCGCGACGCGCGCGCCGGCCAGTCACCAGCCCATCACCGTCTAGCGGCCGCGCGAACGGCCGCGCGGAGCGCCGCCGCCGCGATTGGCGCCGGCGTTCGGATTGCCGCCGCCCGAACGGTTCGGGCCGCCGCCACGGTTGCTGCCCGGACCGCGCCCACCACCGCCGCCGGGGTTGCCGCCCGGCGCGCCGGCGCGCTTGCCGGCACCGCCACCTGCGGCACGATTGCCATTGCCCGAAGGTGCGCGATTGCCGTCGACATCACGGCCGCCACCGCCGCGCGGCGTGTTCGCGCCGCTGCCGCTGCTCATCGGGCCGGTAAAACCGGTGCTCGCGCCGCGACCGGCGCCACGGCCGTAGCCCGCACCCGCGCCGCCGCCGAACCCGCCGCCCGTCGCACCGCGCCGCGGACCGCCGCCACGCGGCGGTTGCTGGTCGAAGCGACCATGCGACATCAGCACCGGCTCACGATTGATGAAGCCCATCGAGGTCTGCATCGGATCGGGCTGCTTGCGCTCGGGGGCCGCGCTGCGACCACCCTTCTCTTCGCTGGTGGCCTTCAGGCCGACCGACGCCATCAGGCTGCGCACCTGATTGTCTTCAAGCTCTTCCCAGCGACCGCGCTTCAAGCCCTTGGGCAGCGAGATCGGACCGTGACGGGTACGGATCAGGCGGCTCACCATCAGGCCGGCTGCTTCGAACATGCGGCGCACCTCGCGGTTGCGGCCTTCGGCCAGCGCGACGTGATACCAGTGATTCGTGCCCTCGCCGCCGCCATCGCGGATGCGCAGGAAATTCGCCGGACCGTCTTCGAGTTCGACGCCGTGCAGCAGCTTCTGGCGCATCCCTTCGGCCAGCTCGCCGACCACCCGCACCGCATACTCGCGCTCGACGCTGTAACGCGGGTGCATGAAGCGGTTTGCGAGGTCGCCCGAGGTGGTCAGCATCAGCAGACCTTCGGTGTTGAAGTCGAGACGGCCGACCGCGAGCCACTTGGCGGTTTTCATCGGCGGCAGCTTGTCGAAGACCGACGGACGGCCTTCCGGATCCGCGTGGCTGACGATTTCGCCCGTCGGCTTGTGATACAGCAGCACGCGCGGCGGCTTGTTCTGCAGCTTGCGCTTGACCGGCTTGCCGTTGATGCGGACCTGGTCGGTCGGCATGATGCGCTGGCCGATATGAGCCGGCTCGCCGTTGACCGAGACGCGGCCCGCGATGATCAGCTCTTCCATATCGCGGCGCGAGCCCATGCCCGCTTCGGCGAGCACCTTGTGCAGCTTGGGGGCGTCGTCGTCCGGCGACAGCACGCGCTTGGGCGCAGCCGGCTTGCCACGGCGCAGCATCGGGGCGCGTACGCCGCCGGTGGCGCTGTTGTCCGCGTCGAACGCGGGTGAGGTCACATACGAAAACAGATCGTCCTGGCTGGCGTCCGCGGCCGGTGCAGCCGCAGCGGCCGGCGCATCGCCGCGCCGGTTCTGACGCGGCCGGCCACCTTCACGCGGCTGGCCGCCTTCGCGGGGGCCACCCTCGCGGTTCGCCGCGCCTTCGCGCCTGGCGCCGGCGTTGCGGCGCGGGCCCTGGCCCTTCGAGCCCGGTTCCTTGCGCGGCATGCGCACCTGCGCGACCACTTCGCCGTCCGGCGGCGCTTCCGTCACGACCGGTTCGGACGAACCTTCCGCGCCCTTGTTCTTGGCTCCCGCGCGACGACGTGCGATCAGGCTGCGCGGCCCGCGGCGCAGTCCGCGGCGCGGACGTTCTTCGCCCTCTGCGCCTTCTGCGTGCGCCGGGCGATCGGAGTCGCCCGCCGGTGCTTGCGAAGTACGCGTTTCGCCGGCGCGCGCGGATTGCACGGCGTGCTCGGATTCGGACGAATCGGTATCGTGGGTATCAGTCAAAACAACCTCAAAATGTCAGGTCGCGCGCGCCCGTTGCGGGCGCGGCAAAAGTTCGTTACGTCAGGCGCTGCGCGACTCGTTTTCGTCGTCGGTCAGTACGCCCGCGTCCTGTGCAGCATCGCGGCGATCTTCTGGATCGCTGTGCGCCACACGTGTCGGGTTCGACTCGACGACGTGCTCCGTACTGCGGAACTCGCCCGAATCGTGCGCGGGTATTGCGGGACCGGCCTGGGAGACCGGATCCTGATCTTGTGCAGCGTGAGCGTCGCTTGCTGTGCTTGCTGTGCTTGCGGCGCTTGCAGCGGCGTCAGCTTGCGGTTCTGCGCGTGCTTCGCTGGGCGTGCCGGCGGCCATGTCGTCGACCGTTTCCGGCTCGCCAGCTGCCGACTCGCCCGCCATCTCCGTTCCTGCCGGGGTCTGCCCTTCAGCGTGACCAGCAGAGGCATCAGCGGGCTCGACAAACGTTGGCTCGACGGTGTCGTGGGCACTGTTCAAAGCCGCTGCTACGGGCGGCTCCACAGCTGCCGGCGTCTCTTCTGCGTCAAGGCTGGCTGCGACGCCGAGGTCGGCAGCGATTGCCTCGTCTTCCCCCGCTTCTTCAGCCACCCCGATGTCTATATCGTTCGCGGCTGCGTCAATCGCGGCGACGGCCTCCTCGCCATCGCCCTGCGCGACCGCGTCAGGAAACTCGATTGCATGCTGGCCGAGCAGGTCGGCGTTCAGCTGCGCCGACGGATCGTCCAGCGGCGGCAATTCGTCGAGCGCCTTCAGACCGAGGTCGTCGAGAAACTGCCGGGTGGTCGCATACAGTGCGGGACGGCCCGGCACGTCGCGATGGCCGATCACTTCGATCCAGCCCCTATCCTCGAGTTGCTTCACGACCTGCGTGTTCACGGTCACACCGCGAATCTCTTCGATATCGCCGCGCGTGACGGGCTGCCGATACGCAATAATCGCCAGCGTCTCGAGAACGGCGCGCGAATATTTCGGCGGCTTCTCGGGATGCAGACGATCCAGATACGAACGCATCGCAGGCTTACTTTGAAAACGCCAGCCCGACGCCAGCCCGACCAGCTCCACACCCCGTCCAGACCAATCCCGCTTCAGGTCTTCGAGCAACGTGCGAACCGTATCTGCCGACACGCCGTCGGCAAAGAGCTTGCGCAGATCACCGAGCTTTAAAGGCTCCTGCGCGCAGATCAAGGCAGTCTCGAGGACGATCTTCGCCTCTTGGGTATTCATGCAGCTAGGTCAGACCCTGTGGTCAAAGAACCGGATCAAACAGACGATGTGGAACTGAAGACGCGCTCGCCCGATTCTGATCGGTCATATTGATGGGAGCACGCACCGGGGGGAGGCGAAACAGGCAATCGAGCCATACCCAGCCGGACGGAGCAGCGATATTCCTGAAGGGAATCGCGTGACTGAACGCCATATTACGCAAAAACATTCAGTGCGTAAAGACGAAATCCCGACGACTCCCCGCTTTTCATGCCTTTTCACTGTTTAAAGGCTGACAGGTCCAAAACGGGTGAAAAAACAACGCCTGACAATCCGGATAGCCGGGCCACCAGACGGCGCGGCGGATGAATTCAGCCGGCAACGTGCCGGGCAAGGAAAGTCTGAAGCCGCGCGACGCCCGCGTCGAGTCGGGCCGTGTCGCAGGCGTAGCACCAGCGCACGAAGCCCTCGCCTTCCGGCCCGAAGGCGCTGCCCGGCGCGACGCCGAGCCCGACCTCGCGCACCAGCGCCTTGCACAAGGCGAGGCTCTGCTGCGCGCCTGGCAGCGAAAAGAACAGGTACATCGAACCGGGCGGCGCCTTTACGTCGACTCCCGGCAGCGCGGACAACGCCCGCACCAGGTGATCGCGCGAGGTCTTCAGGTCGGCCACCAGTTGCCGGGTGAAGGATTCGCCCTGCTGGACGGCGGCGATGCCCGCCTGCTGCACGAACGCCGGCGCGCACGACGTGTTGTATTCGACCAGCTTGCCCAGATCGTCCATCAGACTGGCCGGCGCGACGATCCAGCCGAGCCGCCAGCCGGTCATCAGCCACGCCTTCGAGAACGAATTGACGCAGATGACCCGCTCGTCGCGCCCGGCCAGATCGAGAAAGGACGGTGCGGTTCGAGCCTTGTCGTCTGCGTAGTACAGGCGCTCGTAGACCTCGTCGGCGACGATCCAGATACCGAGGCGGCGGCAGTGCTCCAGCACGGCGCGCTGCTGCTCGGCGCTCATCACCCAGCCCGTCGGATTGTTCGGCGAGTTGAGCATCAATAGCTTCGTGTCCGGCGTGAGCGCGTTCAACAGGCGTTCGAGGTCGAGGGTCCAGCCTTGTGCACCGTAGCCGAGCGCGACGGTTTCGACATGCGCACCGAGAATCTTCGGGATCTCGACCAGGTTCGGCCAGAGCGGCGTGACCGCGACCACCCGGTCGCCGGCGCCGACGACCAGTTGCGCGGCCAGCATCAACGCGTTGACCCCGGCGCTCGTGACGGCGATGTGGTCGACCGGGGTCACGCCGTGCAGGTTCGTCACGTAGCCGGCGAGCGCCTCGCGGAGCGGCGCAATCCCGAGGTTGTGCGTGTAGAAGGTAGCGCCCTGCGCCAGCGCCTCGCTCGCTGCGGTGCGGATGAATTCCGGGGTCACGCGATCGGACTCGCCGAACCAGAACGGCAGCACGTTCTCGACACCGAAACCGGCGTTCGCCACTTCGCGAATCTGGGAGGGTCGCAGCGCGCGGACGGCGTCGCGCGCGTTCGGCAAGCGGGGCGTCGGCAGATCGGATTCGCTCATCAAGGCATCCAGGGCAGGTTGGTTCGGGTCGTCAGGACCTTAGGGGCTTAAGGACGGGGTGTCAGGCAGAACGACAGTTTAGCGTGCCGGGCGATTTCGGGACGCGTGGCCGGCACCTTGCCTCCACACTCCTTGCCCTTGCCCTTGCCCTTGCCCTTGCCCCTCGCTTCCCCGCTCCCTGCCTCGCCCCCTACCGCAAATCCTCCGCCCGCCCCGGCAGTTGCCGGATCAATCCCCACACCGCCTCCGCCGCCGGCGACAGCGACCGGTCACGCCGCCGCACCAGTTCGACCGTGCGCTCGGCGCGCGGCACCAACGGCCGCGCCACCAGCGAGGTATCCGCCGGCAGCGGCAAGGCGAGCCAAGGCAGCACGCTCACGCCCACGCCCGCCTCCACCAGCCCGAACACCGTGGCCGAATGCCCCAGCTCCTGCACCACGCTGACGCTCACGCCGTGCTCGCTCATGACTGCGTCGATGATCGGCCGGCTGCCCGACGCGTAATCGAGCATCACCAGCCGCTGCCCCTCGAGATCCTTCCACGCCACCCGCGACCTGGCCGCCAGCGGATGATCGCCGCGCGTCACCACGCAGAACGAGTCCGTCATCAGCGGCTCGCTCAGCAGATCGTCGGCCGAAAACGGGCCGATGACGACGCCGAAATCGACCTCGCCCGATTTGACCTTGCGAACCACATCGCTCTGCACATCGTCGCGCAGTCCCATGGTGATGAACGGAAACTGCTGCCCGCACGCCGCGACCACCTTGGGCATCAGCCGGCAGGCCACAGTGGGACTCGCCGCCACCACCACCCGCCCGCGCCGCTGCTCGCCGATCTCGCGAATCTCGCGCAAGGCGTCGTCGAGGTCGCTCAGCAGGCGCGACACGCTCGACACCAGATTGCCGCCCACATCGGTCAGCTGCACCTCGCGGGTGGTCCGGTCGATCAGCTTCAGGCCGATTTCCGTCTCCAGTTCCCGCACGCACCGGCTCACCGCCGACTGCGTCAGCCCAATCTCGTCGCCTGCGCGGCTAAAGCTCTGCAAGCGCGCGACCTCAATGAAAACCCTTAGCTGGCGCAGCGTGACATTCATCCCAGTCTCTCATTAATGGTGGCGTTTGATGAGCATTGTATTGTTTCTTTAGGCGCGACACACGTCCAGGATCGTTTCGCTGCAATGCGGCAATAAGGCGCAAACGCACGTTGCGCGGGCCTGATTGCACAAGATTGGTGATTGTCCCGATTTGCGAGAAGGGTTTTTTGGATTCTTATACGCCCCTGACTAACGCCCGCGCTGGCCCGATGTTACGGGGCTTCGAGGAAGTTTTTAAAGAGGTGGCACGCTTCGTGCATTTGGATGCGCACTGGGTCGGCGCCATGGACCTGACTGCACAACCAGAACCGTGGCAAGCCCGACCCCGCCTGGCACTCGCGATTGAGTGCATGGAGAGTGCGCGGCGCGGGGCAGCGCACCGGAGTTAGCTTCGCTGAGGTGAGACATGATGCTGTTCGACGATTTGAGAGACAACGAGTGGGCGCTGGTCGAGGCGTTGTTCTGTGCGGAGCCAGCACGGAGCGAACGACGCGGTCGGCCACGCGTGGAAGCACGCGCGGTTGTCAATGCGGTTCTGTGGGTACTGTCGACGGGAGAAGGCTGGTCCAAGCTTCCCGGCCGTTACCCCTCGCCGCCGACCTGCCGCCGCCGTTTCGACGAGTGGCAAGCGGATGGTACGCTCGCCGAAATAGTCAAGCGACTCGGCACGAGCGGCCGGGAAATCTCGCTGCGCGGCCGCATCGGCGCAACGGCTGCCAAGCCGCCTGCACCGCCGAGCCGCGACCGTCTGCGCGGTGCATTCTGGACCAATCCGGAATCGTGGCGCGCGCCGGTCAAGATGGCCTGACACTGCTGTTCTGCCGCCGGGCGCCTTTGGGCGCCCGGCGCGTATCCGGCGGAAGGAATCCGGCATCGGGCGTGCGCTATCGAAGGCGCGTCTGCTGGCCAGGGCCTTCCCACGTGCGCGGTACGCTGCCCGCCAGCGCCGCGTCGGCATGCCGACCGCCGGGTCGCCGACATCAAGTGAAACATCCATTTACGATTACTTACAGCGCGCTTTCGCTCCTGGGCATACCGTACGAGTATGCACACAGACCTGATCCATCGGGTTTGAACGGAGCCCAGCATGAAACCAATGTCCCTGCTTCTGTGCGGCATTGTTGTTTCATTGATCGCCGCACCGACTTTCGCGCAGCAAAGGCCCGCAGGCTGGAACTGGCGGCCTGACCGTCCCGCCACGCTCGAAACATGGCAGCAGGGCGAGCGCCCGCGCGAGTTCACGCCGCCCACGCCGCGGGGCGATCTGCGCGGCGACATCGCCAGCAACGTACGCGAGCGGCCGGAGCAGGTGCGTGAAGATGCACAGCGTCGCCGCTAGTGTCGCCAGTCGTCGCTAAAGACCACTGAAGGTCGCTGAAGGTCTTCAAGGACCGTCCTCACACCGGCCCACTAGCGGCAAAACCGCAAGCTCGAAGGCGTGGGAAACCGCGCCATGCCGACGCGTTGAATAGCGATGCGAAGCTTGCGGGAAGTCGCGGGAACCACCGGGGATCGAACCAGTCTCATCAATGCCATCAGCACAGCGTGGCAGTAGTAATTCCGGTACGCCCGTATCCTCGCGATACGGGCTTTTTTTTGGGGAGGGGGCGGCGTGCAGCCTTCGACGATGATCGCGGCGACGCCAAACCCCGGGCACGGCCAGACGGCCTGCCTACACCTCGACCTTCAGCTGGACAGGTCCGTTACGGACGGATTTCCAGATCGGCCGTGCGGTGTTCCGCTGCGACGTAATCGTTCATCTTGCGCGCGGTCCAGTTCAGCGAACGCTCGTCGCGTTCGAGGCGGGCGAACTCGGCCCGGCCCCGATCGGTCAGCACGGCGATGTCGACCGGTGCATGAAAACCCGGAGCGGGCGCGACGGTGCGTTGCCGAACCGTCTCCATCAAGCCGAGCGCGCGCAGATATTCGAATACTCCCGGACGCCGGGCCCAGGGCACCTGGCGATATTGCGCCCGCCGCAGCGCCTCAAGAACTGCTTCGTTGGAATACGTGGTCATCTCACTTCTTTCTTAAAGTGCAGCCATGACACATCTTTGCGCAGCACGTCACCGCGCCACCAGTGACGCGCGTAGCACCCACCCATGGCGGACAGACTCATCGCAAGGGCGATGCCACCGTCATCCGCCAGGCGCCACCTGTTATTGCCTGCTTCTGGAGTCCCCGTTCGAACCGCGTGTTAGCGTTCTCTCCACGTGCCTGTGATGCAACCGAGGCGGCGCGATAGCGGCAGCGTGAATGTCCCCAAAAACCATACGTTACCCCATTTAAATTGATTCTATTCACTTTATTGGCGCTTTTTTTTGCAGCAATCGTGCTAACGCGACGGGCCCGCGCCCCGCTCGCGCTCGCCGCCCTGGCACTGTTCTGGCTGCTCGCGGCAGGCTGGCTAAGCGCGCCATTACTCGACTGGGCCCAGGCAGGTTCGCAATCCGCGGCGCCGCCGACTTACGCCCCGCGCACGGTGATCGTCATGCTGGGCACCGGCACCGAATACGACGACGACCACAAGCTGGTGCCCAAGCACGATGCCTTTGCGCGCATCGCGACGAGCGCCGACATCTATTCGGCATGCAAACGAACCGGCGCACGCTGCGAGGTCGTCATCAGCGGCGGCAATCCGCAGCATCACGAAGCCTCGGAAGCGGATACCTACCTGCCCTGGCTGCTGCAAAAGCAGGTGCCGCGTACGGACGTCATGCTGGAAAACCGCAGTCGCAACACGTACGAAAACGCTCGCAACGTGGCCGCGCTTTTGCAAGGCTCGCCGTACGACGCGCTGATCCTCGTCACGTCCGCGTACCAGATGCCGCGCGCCCTGCTCGACTTCCACCGTTTCGGGCTCACACCTCACCCGGTCATCTCGAACACGCGGCACGTGCGCGTCGGCATGCTGCCGCACTACGACAATCTCGTGAATGCGGATCTTGCGCTCCATGAACTGATCGGCATTGCGCAGTTTCACGTCTACCGGTTGCTGGGATGGTTCTGAGTGCGGCGAGTCGCCGATGATCTGCGGCGGGTCGGCGGCCGAAGAACGCAGCCGCACTCCGTCAATTAATCAGTTATGCAGAGTTATTTTTCACCTCCTCGAAGATGCGCAAGACGTGCGATGGCGAGCGAATCGCGCGCCGGCCTCGCAGCTTCTTCCGATACGCCCAGGTATCAACGCGCAACGCGGCAATAACATCCGTTGCGCTGGACATGCGTGCCTGGTAAAGCGGCACAAACGTAACTAAATGTAACTATCTGTCAAAAATGTTGCAAAGCGTCCGTTGGAGCGGATATTGCTCGCTAGAATGCACTGGTCCTTCAGATCGGACAGGCATTACTCGGCCACAACCACTCTACGGAGGTAACGATGAAGAAAGTGTCCCTGGCGATCCTGGTTTCCCTCTCGGCCCTGACGGGCGCAGCGTATGCACAGACCGACAACGGCGTCACGATGAGCACCGATCCGGCCAAGGCCGCCGACGTCGAGCAGCGTGCGCAAGAGTTGCAATCCCAGCAGCAGGCGATGGAAAGCCAGCAATCCATGCCGGCCATGCATCACAAGATGGAACACAAGAAGGCGCCGCATCACATGAAAGCGGCCAAGCCTGACGCGGCCAGCCAGTAATCGCGTCTGAACGCGCCTCGCGGCGCCGCGCTTAAGCCCTGGCGGTAATACTCGCGGCACGCTGCGCGGCCGCATCGCGAAAGTAATACAGCCGAAGCCGGCAATGCCGGCTTCGGCTTTTTGTTGTCCGGGCCGCACTGACGGTATGCTAAAGTCGCGCACCGAAGAACCACCCCCAACCCGTGCGCACCCTGGTGCGGAGGACAGAATGAGCAACATCCAGCTAGACATCGAATGGACCGAAGCGGCATCCCGCAAAATCGAAAAACTGATGCCGCGCGGCGGTCAGGAAGCGTACCTTGCGCTGCCGCCGGTTGAATGTCTGCCGATGGAGGGCGACGTGCTGTTTCTCGGCCCGGACGGCAAGCAGCAGCCCTTTATTGTTGCGGAACGCCAGTATCACCACGATGGCGATGCGGACTGGACCATCATCCTGATCCTCGACGTCCCGCAGTCGACACACTAAGCGCCGCCAATCCGGCAATGGGCACGCGGCCGTCATGCCGCTGCCCGTCTGCCTGCGTGGCCCGTCGGGCGTGAGGCAAGCTCACGCAATCTTCGACACCACGCGAATTTCCGCAGGTTCGACCCAGCCCGCACTTTCTCTTCTTTGGCGGGCACCTTCCAGGCCCGCGTGCTAGCGTTATTCCTATATGCGGGTGGCCTTTGCGCGTGTGTGATAACCCGTACATTCACGCCAGTTTCGAACTGCTAGACTGTTTTTCGACCAATCAGCCGGGGGGCCAGCGTGGCCGGGCTTCATCTCCGTCTCTTCGGGCAGCGTCCTCGCCCTAGCAGCGCCACGGCCACGCGCCGGTGCGGTGCGGGACCTCATTGCGCACCGCACGCCTAAGGCCACGCCATCATGCCCACGGTCGAAGAACTGACGCTCAGCGGCCTTCTGCCCCACCTGGTGCGGGACGAGGCCGGCTGGACCGCGACATGGCGGGCGCTCACGCTGCATAGCGTGTTTCAGCCGGTGCTGTCGATCACGCATCAACGCATCGTGGGGTATGAAGCGCTGTTGCGCGCGTTCGATCCGGTGGGCCTGCCCGTCACGCCCGACGTGCTGTTTTCCGGCACCCGCTCGGCCGGCGAAGCGCGCGAGCTGGACCGCATCGCGCGCTGCCTGCACGTCGCCAACTTCATGGAACAACACGTCGAAGTCGGCTGGCTGTTCCTCAATACGCGGCCGCAGGTGTTCGAGACCGGCTGGCCGCAGCGCGCCTTTATCGACGAACTGTCGGCCCATTTCGGGCTGCCGCAGGAACGCATCGTGATCGAGGTGCTCGAGCAACCGGCCGACGACGAATCGGCCGTCGCCAGCATGCTGGCCGCCTCGCAGCCGCGCGACTTCCTGATCGCCATCGACGACTTCGGCACCGGCTTCTCCAACTTCGACCGGGTGTGGCGCTTCAGGCCCGACATCGTCAAACTCGACCGTTCGCTGGTGGCGCGCGCCGGCAAACGCCAGGGCGACGAGTCGCTGATCGGCCATCTGATCGCCATGCTGCATCAGTCGGGCACGCTGGTGCTGGCCGAAGGCGTGGAGACCGACGACGAACTGATGATCCTGATGCAGGCCGACGTGGACTTCGTGCAGGGTTTCTGGCTCGGTCAACCGAAGGGCTCCGTGCAGGCCGCGTGTGCACGCGTGCCGGCCTTGATCGATTCGATGTGGCGCAAGTTCGCCGACTACGAACGCAAGTACGCCCGCCACAAGCAACTCGGCTTCGAGGGATTCGCCGAGGCGGTGCTGGCGGCTGCCGGCAGTTTCGCCGCGAACGGCGATCTCGCCGAGGCCGCGCGGCTCGTGTTCCCGATTCCCGAAGCGCGCCGCGTGTTCGTCACGGATGCGCAGGGCGAACAAACCCTGCCGTCCATCAGCGCCCCCGCCGTGCCGCCGCCTCCGCAGCGGCTCGCGCCGCTGCTGGCGACCACCCGCAGCAACTGGTCGCGGCGGGCCTACTTCAAGCATGCGCTGGCGGCGCCGGGCCGGGTGGCGATGATGGGACCGCACTACTCGCTGATTGACGGCCAGGACTGCTACACCGCCGCCGTCACGCTCGAGCACGGCGGCAAGACCACGATACTCTGCGTCGACTTCATCCCGGGCGAGCCCAACCCGCCGGCCACGCCCGGCGTACGCAAGCGCTGAGGCGCGGCTGCAGCCTCAGCCTCATCAATCGTCCACACGCGAGCGTCCCGACTTGATCTCGCTGCGCTTCGCCTTGGTGTCGAGCCGGCGCCGGTTCGAGGCGCGCGTGGGCCGGGTGGCGACCCGTGGCGTGCGCGTCACGCTGACGCTCTGAATCAGTTCGTCCAGCCGGGCCAGCGCCGACGCGCGATTCATCTCCTGGGTGCGATGCTCCTGCGCCTTGATGATGACCACCCCGTCACGGGTGAGGCGCCGGTCCGACAGCGCGAGCAGCCGCATCTTCAGAACGTCGGGCAGCGACGACGCGCGCACATCGAAGCGCAGATGAATCGCGCTCGAGACCTTGTTGACGTTCTGCCCGCCCGCTCCTTGCGCGCGTACTGCGGTCAGTTCAACTTCATTGGGCGGGATCGGGTAACGGGATGTCATGGCGTGGTGGGAAGCAACGAACCGCAAGTGTACACAGCACCGGCGCACGAGCGGAGTCCCGGCGAACGCCCCGCTATCGGCAAGCCGCGCCGATGCACAAAAACGGTTGCCGCCCGACGACGCCTCGCCGATACTCGCACGTATCGCTTACAACGTAAATTAACATGAAACTGCGCCCCGCTTTCGTGCTGGAACTGGCGGTCAACCTGCTGCTGCCGTGGCTCGCCTACCGCCTCGCGCTGCCCCATTGGGGCGAGACCGGCGGCCTGATCGCCTCGGCCGTGCCGCCGGTCGTCTGGAGTCTCGTCGAGCTGGCGCGGTTCCGGCGCGTCGACGCGCTCAGCCTGATCGTGCTGATCGGCATTGTGCTGTCGATCGGCGCGATGGCGCTGGGCGGCAGCCCGCGCATGCTGCTGCTGCGCGAGTCGCTGGTGTCCGGCGCGATTGGCGTGGCGTTTCTGCTGTCGCTGCCCATGCGCCGTCCACTCATCTTCTATCTGGCCCGCGCCACGGTGGCACGCGAAGTGGCGGGCGGCGCCGAGCGCATCGACGCCCTGTGGAACGAACGCCCGGCCTTCGCCACCTCGATGCGCCTGATGACCGCCGTCTGGGGCGTGGGCCTCGCCAGCGAAACCGCCCTGCGCTCCTGGATGGCGTGGAGCTGGCCGGTGGAGCGCTTCCTGGTGGTCTCGCCGTTCATCGGCTATGGCATCTACGGCGCGCTGCTCGTGTGGACGCTGTGGTATCGCAAGACCTTGCGCAACGGCCCCCGTGACGATGCGCAGACCGACGGCATGCCCGGCTGAGCCCCTCGGGTAGCAGCCGCTACACTCGCCCGCCATGCCCTTCGAACGACAGCATAGCAAAGGCATCGACACGACAAAACCTGGCCAAACGGACGAGGTCAGATGGGCCCCAAAATCAGTTAGACTCATCCTCGGTTTGGGGCTTCCCTGCAGTCTCATTTTTGTCGTGATACGAAACCTCCAGGCAGTCGATGCGTTATTCGGTCGAAATCAAAAAATTCCTATATAGCCAGTACTTTTATGGCGGCCTGCGGATCGCAGTCGGCGTATCGCTACCGGCCGTCATTTGCCTGCTGCTGTTCCACGAGCAGGAGCTAGGCTTCACCATCGCCACCGGCGCGCTCGGCGCGTGCGTGGTCGACATGCCGGGCCCGCTCAAGTACAAGCACAACGAAATGCTGGCGTGCAGCGTGATCGGCTTCCTGTCGGCGCTCGCTACCGGTATCGCCACCGTCAATCCGGTGGCGCTCTGGTGCACCGTCGTGCCGCTGACCTTCGTGCTGTCGCTGATCGTGGTGTACGGCAACCGTTGGCCGCAAATCAGCTTCGCCACGCTCTTCATGATGATCATGACGCTTGAAGAGCATTTCACGCCCATGCAGGCGCTCGTCAATGCCGCGTGGATCCTCGCGGGCGGGCTCTGGTACACCTACTGGTCCACGTTGGTGAGCCGCTGGCAGATGCACCGCATCGAACAGCAGGCGCTCGCCGAAAGCGTGTTCGCCTGCGCGGACTATCTGCTCGCGCGGTCCGATTTCTACGATCTCGACAACGACCTCGACGAGTGCTACCGCAATCTGGTCGCCAAACAGATCGCCGCGGTCGAGCGTCAGGACGCGGCGCGCGACATCGTGCTGCGCAACCTGCCCAAGCTCAAGACCGGCAAGCTGGAACCGCGTCGCGCGATGCTCTTCAACCTGTTCATCAACACGGTCGACCTGCACGAGCTGTTCGTCGGCGCGCATACCGATTACCCGATGGTGCGCAATACCTTCGGCGGCTCGGACATGCTCACCTTCTATCGCGACCTGATCCGCAAGGCCGCGGCCGACCTCGAAGAAATCGGTCTTGCCGTGCTGCAGAACCAGCCGCCGCGCAGCCGCATCAATGTGAAAGCGGAATTGCGTGCCATCGAATTCGAAATCGAGCTGATGCGCAAGCACGACATGCCGGCGAAGAACCCGGAAGCGTATTCGGCGGTGTCGGCTACCTTCAGGCGCATCTGGAGCGCGACGCGGCTGATCGACAAGATGCGCAAGAGCCTCTCGAGCGAGGCGCGCACCACGGAAACCGAACTGCGCCTGGACCAGGCGCTATCGCGCTTCGTGTCGAGCCGGCGCGTGCCCTTCGGACAGATTTTCTCGAACCTGACGATGGCCTCGCCGAGCTTCCGGCATGCGTTGCGCGTAACGATCGCGGTGGCCGTCGGCTTCTGGCTCGGGCGCCTCTTGCCGCTCACCAACGCGTACTGGATCGTGATGACCACGGTCATCATCCTGAAGCCCGGCTATTCGCTCACCAAGCAGCGCAACGGACAGCGGATCATCGGCACGCTGATCGGCTGCGCGGCCAGCATCGCGCTGATGGTGTTCGTCAAGGAACCGCACATTCTGCTGGTGGTGATGTTCGCCTCGATGGTCATGAGCTACAGCCTGCTGCTGTTCAACTACACGGCGAGCGTGGTGTTCACGTCGGCGTATGTGCTGCTGATGTTTCACCTGCTCGCGCCGGGCAGCATGCGCATCATCGGCGAGCGGGCTATCGATACGGTGGTCGGCTGCGCAATCGCCATTGCTGCGAGCCATCTGTTCCCGTACTGGGAGTACCGGCTGATGGGCAAGCTCGTCAACAACATGATCGGCGCGACCCGGCAGTATCTGGAAGCGAGCTGGTGGTGGAGCGGCAAGCCGGTTGCCGTCGCCACGGCGGTCGTGACCGAAGCGGGTGCGCGTGCGCCCGCCGCGGCGATGGCCGATCCCGCGGGCAGTTTCGGTGGGGCGGGTTTTGGCGGAGCGAATTTTGGCGCAGCGGCGCTGGCATCGGCGGGTGCGGGTGCGGGCGCCACCGTCAGCGTCAATGCCAACGCAAATGCCAGGCTCAAGCCCGCGGACCCAGCGGGCGACACAGCCGCCAAAACCACCCCCGCCGCGACAGCCGCCGCCGTCGCGCTTGAGCGCGACTATCGCTACCGGCTCGCGCGCAAGAACGTGCATGTGGCGTTCGCCAACCTGGGCCAGGCATTCCAGCGCATGATGCTGGAGCCGAAGGCGGCGCAGAGGTTCGTCCCCGAGCTCAACGACCTGCTGGTACGCAGTCACGTGCTGGCCTCGCAGATCACCGCGGCCGCCCCCTTGCTGCGCACCTCGGCGCAACAGCAGGAAAACGTCTCGCTGCAACCGCTGCAACGCGTGTTGAGCGTCGTGCGGGACACGCTCACCGAGGCCGAGGCCGGCAACGCGGCGCCGGCCGATCAGGCCGAGCAAACGAAGCAGCTCTCGCGCGAACTCGATACGATGGTGGTCGAAGCCGAGAAGTCGGCCGATTATCCGGCGGACGCCGTGCATGAACTGAAATTGCTCGCGCATCAATGCAAGCAGATGCTCGCGGCAGCCAATCAGATCCGCAAGGATGCCAGTGTGATCCGCCTGCCCGACGAATAAAGCGGCGAGGCAGAAACGAACCACCGAGAAACCGCGCTGGAACCGTGCTGGAACTGCGCAACGTACGCAACGTGCGTCACGTGCGCAACTCACAAGCGTAAGCGCACCCTGCCGCGCTACGCTCAGCGCCTCAGCACATCATCACTGCGCGCTGCTGCCCGCGCCCGCCGTTGCCGCCGCTGCCGAAGCCACGCTGGGCGCCGCGGCATTCTCACGGTCGAACTCGCGCTTTCCACTGATCGCGTTGTAAAGCAGCGTCGCAATCACCAGCAACACCGCGATCACGATAAACACGGCGATGCCAAAGGTCGGGTTCTTCTTGCGCGGTTTGTTCATGAGACAGCTCGACTCTCGGGTTATGTCCTGGAAGGCTGGCATTCTACGCCCAGCGAGCTTGCACGTGGCTTGCATACCCGGCATACGGATCATCGATATCGCTCGATCTCGCCCGTCTCGCGGCGTCGCGGCATCTGCCGCGCACAGGTGGCGACGCGCTCACCCATGACGCAACGAAACGGCGCCCCAATCACGGATTGGGATCGCCGAGACTCACCGCGCGCAACCGGTCGAAATCGAGAATCGCGATTTCGCCGGACTTCAGGCTCACGATCCCTTGACTCTCGAGGTTCTTGAGCAACTGATTGGTGGTCTGCCGCGACAGCGACACCATCGAAGCAAGGCTGTCCTGCGAGAGCCGTATCCTGCTCTGCGCGGCGTTGAGGCCACCATAGCCTCCCGCGATCGTCAGCAAACGGTTCGCCACACGCTGGGCCGCGGGCAACAGGGTCATCGCCTCGGCGTTCTCGAACGAGACCCGCAGTCTTTGCGCCATCAACAACGCAAAATCGCGCCAATAGCGCGGCGTGGTGTCGAGCAGGTCTTGCAGCGCGGCCTCGGGCACGTGCAGCAAGAGCGTCCGGCTGACAGCGATGGCGTCGTTCGGACGGGGCAGCCCATCGAACAGCGAGATTTCCCCCACCCACGCAGTCGATCCAAGCACCGCTAGCAAGGCCTCTTTGCCATCCACCCCGACTGTGCCGATAGCGAGCGCGCCGCCCAGTACCGCGTACAGTCCATCGGACCGTTCGCCGCGCCGATACAGGAACTCGCCCTTCTCCAGCGTCAGCAGGCTGGCATGGCGAATCAGATCGTCCCGCAACTCGACGGGCAACTCACGGAACCACGGCGTCGTTTCAAGTTGCGTCCGGTAGCGGTGCAGGCTGGAGTCCATTGGCGCGTCGAGCTGTCGGGTACCCGACAGATTTTAGGCGGGTTCGCGAACATCATGGGGACTCGCATCCGACTGCGCAATCTCATCGAACAAGGAGTGTCGACATGGCCTTATCCAATGTCAGTCTGAAGAACGACGTATCCCCCGCCGAGTGGGAAGCGCGAGTCAATCTCGCCGCGGCCTACCGCCTCACCGCGCTGTTCGGATGGGACGACCTGGTGTTTACCCATATCTCAGCGCGCGTGCCCGGCCCCGACCATCATTTCCTGATCAACCCGTATGGCCTGATGTTCGATGAAATCACCGCATCGTCGCTGGTCAAGATCGATCGCGACGGCCGCAAGGTGGTCGACTCGCCGTACGACGTCAACCCGGCCGGCTTCACGATCCATAGCGCCGTGCATGCGGCGCGCGAAGACGCCCATTGCGTGATGCATACCCACTCGGTCAACGGCGTGGCGGTGTCGGCGCAGGAAGCGGGGCTGCTGCCGCTCTCGCAACAATCGCTCGGGGTGCTGGCGTCGCTCGGCTATCACGACTACGAGGGCATCGCGCTCAACGAAGCGGAAAAGCCCCGTCTCGTCGACGACCTCGGAAACAACACTTACCTTATGCTGCGCAACCACGGCCTGCTGACGGTCGGCGCCACGCCGGCGGACGCCTTCGTCGCGATGTACTTCTTCGAAGTGTCCTGCATGATTCAGGTGCGAGCCCAGTCGGGGGGCGGAAAGCTCTCGCCCATTGGGCAGCCGATTCTCGACGGCATCAAGGAACAGATCCGGCTGGTGACGCGCGGCGCGACGCCCGGGACGCTGGTGTGGCCCGGGCTGCTGCGCCGGCTCGACCGCCGTAATCCCGGCTACGCCGACTAACGCAATCCGTTCGCACTCCGTACGACGAAACGTGCTGAGAGATCACCTGAGAACCTGTATGGCAAAGATCTTTATCTACGGCGCCGGCTCGATTGGTTGCTATGTCGGCGGACGGCTGCTTGCCGGCGGTAGCGACGTCACGTTCATCGGGCGTGCGCGCATCGCCGACCAGTTGCGCGATCAAGGCATCACGCTGTCGCGGCACGACGATAGCCGCTGGTATGTGCCGCCGGAGCGAGCCGACGTATCGACGGACGCGGCCAGCGCCGCGGCGGCCGATCTCGTGCTCGTCACCGTCAAGTCCGCTGCGACGCCCACCGCTGCCGCCGAACTGGCGAACGTGCTGCGCCCCGGCACGATCGTCGTGAGCTTTCAGAACGGCGTCGGCAATGCCGACGTACTGCGCGCCGCGCTGCCGCAGCAGACAGTGCTGGAGGGGATGGTGCCGTTCAACGTCGTCGAACGCGGCCCGGGTGGATTTCACCAGGGCTCGGCGGGCGAACTGGAGATCAGGCAAACGCCGGCCATGCAGCTGTTCGTCGACGAGTTCAGGAAAGCCGGACTGCCGCTGATCCAGCACGCCGATATGTTGCCGGTGCAATGGGCGAAGCTGCTGCTCAATCTCAACAACGCGATCAACGCGCTAGCCAACCGGCCTTTGAAGGAAGAACTCTCGCAACGCGCCTACCGGCTCTGCCTCGCCCTGGCGCAGAGAGAAGCGCTCGCGCTGCTGAAGCGGGCCGGCATCCGGCCGGTCAAGGTGACGCCGCTGCCGGCCACCTGGATACCGAATTTTCTCAGCTTGCCCGATGCGTTGTTCGAGCGGCTGGGCCGCGCGATGCTGACGATCGATCCGCTCGCGCGCTCGTCGATGTCCGACGATCTGGCGGCGAAGCGGCCCACGGAAATCGACTGGATCAACGGTGAAGTCGTGAGCCTCGCCAAGCGTCTCGAACAAACGGCGCCGGTGAATCAACGGCTCTGCGAACTCGTGCGGGAAGCCGAGCGAAGCGAAGTGCGGCCCTCGTGGTCCGGCGAAGCACTACTGGCTGAATTGCGGGCGGCAACCCGCGCTTCGTCGGCCCGGCGCGACGGAATGTGAGCGCCGAAGCGCGCACATCCGTGCTTCTCTACTTAGCGGAATTTCTGCAGCGACGGATCCGTGATCGCCTGTTCCGGCAGGTTCAGCATGGTCGGCAATGAGCTCAGCGGCGGCAGCCCGCTGACGTCGGCCCAGCGACCGCCGCTCGTCATGTAAATGATGGTCGGCGTGCCGTCGAAGCCAAGGTCCTGAAACGTCTTGATGTTGCCGTTCAGCTTGGTTTGCGTCGCGGGCGGCACCGTCGCCAATGGCTTGATGCCACCGGACTCGTCCTTCTCGGAGAACTTCGTTTCGAGTTCACGCATCAATGCCGGACCATCCTGCGCCTGCAGCAACGCAGCGGCCTTGCCCGGCGAATCCGGCTTGAGAAAGCCCATCGGAATCCAGTGCACCTGCAGCCCGGCAGCCTCGTACGGCTGGAAGGCTTTCCACGCGTAGTGACAGAAAATGCAGTTCGGGTCCATGAAGACATAGATCGTCGATTTGACGTTTTTGCCCGCAGCGCCCTCGACGATCGCCGGCGCGTTCTGGAGCGTCGCGACAGCCGACGCAGGCAGGTAACTCGGCGCCGGCTGCTGCGCCGCCATGGCTACACCCGACAACCCAACCGCGACTGCGGCGACGACACACCTTACAGATTGAAACATCAAACGCTCCCATTCGATCGAAGACGAACTACGTGGATACCTGAATTGTCGGCGATCTCGGAGTTGATGTCGAACGAGGTGCGCAGTCGCCGCCGACCACACCTCGCACGCCGACGAGCTTGACCAAGCCGGCAAAAATTGACAGAAATTCCAACACTATATATTCTGTCTAAATGTCGAATCCATCCAAAGAACGGCAGATCCTCGTCGAGCAACTGAAGCAGGTGGCAAAAGGGTTGGCAGAAACCTTTGCGCCCTTCTGCGAAGTGGTCGTTCACGATCTGCTGCACGCCGATCAAGCCATCGTCGCGATCCACAACAACCTGTCCGGCCGGGAAGAAGGCGACCCCGCCACCGAGTTGGGTCTCGCACGCATTGCGGACGAGTCGTATCCGCAAGTCATCGCCAACTACCCCAACCAGTTCGCCGACGGACGGCAAGTCAAAAGCACGTCGATCGGCATCAAGGACTCGGGCGGCCGCTATGTGGCGGCGCTCTGCCTCAACGTCGATCTCACGCTGTTCGGCACCCTGCAAACCATGCTCGGCCAGTTCGTCAGTACCGACGGCACCGCCGGCGTGAAGGAGTCGCTCGACCCGCCGGGCGCCGACGGCATCCGGCAGCGCATCGACCAGTTTGCCGCCCGGCTGGCCACCACGCCGCGGGCCTTGAAAGCAGCCGAGCGGCGCGCCCTCATGAGCGAGCTGCGCGAAGCCGGCAGCATGGAAGTGAGGCGCGCCATGGAAATGGTCGCCCTTCATCTGGGCGTATCGCGAGCCACGGTGTACAACGATGCCAAATGACGCACGCTTAGTACTGCTCGACAAAGACGTCGTCGAGTCCCTGCTACTTCCCGACGATGTGCTCGAGGCGGTACGCGAAGCCTTCGTGCTGCACAGCCAACGTCAGGGGCGAGTCTTCCCGGTCGTTCGCGAGGCGCTGGCCACGGGCGGCATCTTCGGCATCAAGTCGGGCGACGTACCCGCTCAACACCTGCTGGGCTTCAAGGCCGCCGGATTCTGGCCTGCCAATCGCGGACTCGGAGGCGAGCCTCATCAGGCCACCATCGTTTTGATCGATCCCGCGACCGGCCGCCCCACTTGCATCGTCGACGGTAACGCGGTCACGACCATGCGCACCGGCGCCGCTGGTGGTTTGGGGCTGCAGCAACTGGCCCGTCCCGACAGTTCGACCGTCTGCCTGTTCGGTACCGGCGTGCAAGCCAGGGCACAGTTGAGCTTCGCGCTCCGGCTGATGCCCACGCTGAAACAGGTCCGCTATGTCAGCTCGACGGGACAGCCGGATCCGGCTTTCGAGGCGCTCTTCTCCACCCGTTGCGACATCGCGCCGGCGCATGATCGCAACGCTGCGGTGGCGGATAGCGACGTGGTGATTACCACCACGCCCGGCGCCGCAGCGTTATTCGATCCGGAAGCGGTGCAGCCAGGCACGCATCTGAACTGCGTAGGCGCCGATACCAAAGGAAAACGCGAGCTGCCCGACGGTCTCCTGCAACGGGTTCGTCTTGTCGTCGACGATCGCACGCAAGCAACCCAGATCGGTGAGACGCAGTGGGCACCCGATACACCGTGTGTCGAACTCGGCGATCTGCTGACCAGCCCGGCTCAATTCAGGCGCGAGCGCGACGACATCACCGTGTTCGACATGACGGGGCTCGCGCTTCAGGACCTGACCGTTGCCCGCATGCTCTTCGAGCGCGCTCGCCAGTCGAACCTCGGCAGCGCGCTCGCATGGCCTTGGTGACGAACCTGAACCCAACGCGTCGTGCGACGCACTCAACCATTGATGGACAACACATGCTGAATCTTCCGACTTACACCGACGTCGCCGCCGCAGCCGAACGCATCGCGGCCACGGCGAACCGCACGCCCGTCATGACCTCGCGCACGGCCAACGAAGAGATGGGCGCGCAAGTGTTCTTCAAGTGCGAAAACTACCAGCGTATGGGTGCATTCAAGTTTCGTGGCGCGATGAACGCGTTGTCGAAATTCGACGCGCGCCAACGCGCGGCCGGCGTAGTGGCGTTCTCCTCTGGCAATCACGCCCAGGCCATTGCGCTGGCGGCGAAACTGCTCGGCATTCCCGCCACCATCATCATGCCGCTGGATGCGCCGGCCGCCAAAGTCGCCGCCACCAAAGGATATGGCGGCAACGTCGTGACCTACGACCGTTATACGGAAGATCGCGAAGCGATTGGCCGGAATCTCGCCGAACAGCACGGCATGACGTTGATTCCGCCCTACGACCATCCAGATGTGATCGCGGGCCAGGGCACGGCTGCCAAGGAACTGATCGAAGAAGTCGGTACCCTCGACGCCTTGTTCGTCTGTCTCGGCGGCGGCGGATTGCTGGCAGGGTCGGCGCTCGCGGCGCGCCATCTGGCGCCGGACTGCAAGATCTACGGTGTGGAGCCGGAAGCCGGCAATGACGGCCAGCAATCGTTCCGATCCGGCTCGATCGTCCACATCGACACGCCGAAGACGATCGCCGACGGCGCGCAGACCCAGCATCTCGGCCAACACACGTTCCCGATCATCCAACGCGATGTCACCGACATTCTCACCGCCACGGATGCGCAGTTGATCGCCTGCATGCAGTTCTTCGCAGAACGAATGAAAATGGTCGTCGAGCCGACCGGTTGTCTCGGCTTCGCGGCGGCCCGCGCCATGAAGGATCAGTTGAAGGGCAAGCGGGTCGGTGTGATCGTCAGCGGCGGCAATGTCGATCTGGAGCGGTATGGCAGCTTCCTGATCACAGCAGGGGCAGCGTCAGTCTGATGTGCTCCGCGAATACCGCGGTCAGATGGGACGGGCGCTGCCGCTCGAACTTCAGGCTAATGCCGATGCCCGGCAACGGCGGCAGCGCCGGATCGCCATTGAGGATGTGCAGATCCGGGGCCACGGCCGTCTGCGTGATGACGGCAATCGCCTGCCCCGAGCGGACCAGCGCCGTCAGCCCCGCAAGACTGCTGCTCGCATAGGCGATGCGGTAGGCCCTGCCGGCGCGTTGCAGCGCTTCGCATGCGGCTACGTGATCGAGCGTGTCCGGATCGGAAAGCGCCAGTGGCAACGGCTCGAAGTGGGCGGCGTCGAGTCCCGGATAGCCCACCCAGACCAGCGGTTCGCGGCGAATGATGTCGCCGTCCGGGGCGTCTTCCGGCAACGAGATCATCGCCAGATCCAGCGCATGCATCTCCAGTTGCTCGAGCAGCCGCGGGGTGGGCGCGCACATCACTTCCACCAGCGCTTGCGGGTGCTGGCCCGAGAACTGCCGCAGCAACTGCGGCAGGAACACGGCGGCGTAGTCGTCCGGGCAGCCGAAGCGGATCGTCCCCGACAAGCCTTTACCGGACAGATCGGCCATCGCCTCGTCGTGCAGCCGCAGAATGCGTTGCGCGTGAATCAGCAGGCGTTCGCCGGGATTCGTCAGCACCACCCCACGACCCGTGCGCTGGAACAGCGGCTGATCGACGATTTCTTCGAGGCGCTTCATCTGCTGACTCAGTGCCGACTGGGTCCGGCCAATCCGGTTGGCCGCACGGCTCAGCGCCCGGACCTCGGCAATGACGACAAACGAACGCAGCAGATCGATTTCGAGTGAAAGGCTCAAGGTATTAGGCTCGCTTCTAGCTTCCATAAGAACTATTCGTTTCTATGAAACCAGAGAGCCCTCTAGACTGCAAGTCATTCCCGCTAGCAGCCAAGGAGAAGCAAGATGTCCCGGAACGACGATGCAACTTTCTGGCGCAACGCCAGGCAGCACCTGATCCGCTACGGCGGCACCTTCGAGCCGATGATCATCGAGCGTGCCCAAGGCAGCTTCGTCTACGACGCGGACGGCCGCGCGATCCTGGACTTCACCTCGGGACAGATGAGCGCGGTGCTGGGCCACAGCCATCCGGAGATCGTGGCGGTTATCAACGAATACGCCGGCAAGCTCGACCACCTCTTCAGCGGGATGCTGTCGCGCCCCGTGGTGGACCTGGCCACCCGACTCGCCGACATCACGCCCGACGGGCTCGACCGGGCGCTGCTGCTCAGTACCGGCGCGGAGTCGAACGAGGCCGCCATACGCATGGCGAAGCTGGTCACCGGCAAATACGAAATCGTGGGTTTTGCGCAGTCCTGGCACGGCATGACCGGGGCGGCCGCCTCCGCGACCTACAGCGCCGGCCGCAAGGGCGTCGGGCCGGCTGCCGTCGGCTCGTTCGCGATCCCTGCCCCGTTCCTGTACCGGCCGCGGTTCGAGCGCAACGGCACCTACGATTACCTGGCTGAACTGGACTACGCCTTCGATCTCATCGACCGCCAGTCCAGCGGCAATCTCGCGGCCTTCATCGCCGAGCCGATCCTCAGTTCCGGCGGCATCATCGAACTGCCGCCAGGCTACATGGCCGCGCTGAAGCGCAAATGCGAAGAGCGCGGCATGCTGTTGATCCTCGATGAAGCGCAAACCGGCGTCGGGCGTACCGGCACGATGTTCGCCTGTCAGCACGACGGCGTCACGCCCGATATCCTCACCCTCTCAAAGACGCTGGGCGCCGGCCTGCCGCTCGCGGCCGTCGTCACCTCCGCGCAGATCGAGGAGCGCGCTCATGAACTGGGTTATCTGTTCTATACGACCCACGTATCCGATCCGCTACCCGCCGCCGTCGGCCTGCGGGTGCTGGATGTGGTCGAGCGCGAGGGGCTGGTGGCGCGTGCGAACGTGATGGGCGAACGGCTTAGACGCGGCCTGCTCGATCTGATGGAGCGCTTCGAGTGCATCGGCGACATTCGCGGACGCGGACTGCTTCTCGGCATGGAGATCGTCAAGGACCGGCGCACGAAGGAGCCGGCGGACGGCCTCGGCTCGAAGATCACCCGCGAGTGCATGAAGCTGGGACTGAGCATGAACATCGTGCAGTTGCCGGGGATGGGCGGAGTCTTCCGGATCGCCCCGCCGTTGACCGTCCGCGAGGAGGAGATCGACCTCGGTCTGGAACTGCTTGGTCAGGCGATCGAGCGTTCGCTTTGATCACCTCGGGGTTCATGTCGCGTGGGCGTGGGTGGCAGCGTCAGCGTCAGTGGAAGCCATAGTCGGGGTTGCGCGGATCGAAGGTCGAGCCGTTCCAGTGGCGCGGCACGACCGCTTCGAAACGGATCCGCTCCACTAGCCTGCCGCGCTCGTCCCACGCGACTTCGCCAACGGGCCACGGGTGCTGAAGATCGAACAGCAGTCGCACGCGCTGCGCGTAGTGCGCCGGCGGCCCCGACGGCGCAACCCACGTCCAGGCCAGCAAGCGCGCCCCCTGAACATTGATGAGTTCGATACGGGTAGGCCTGGCCGTCAGGCCTTCTTCACGAAAGCTGCTCGCGTCATGATCGACGGTACGCGCGATGAACTGCAGACCCAGATCGCGCACGCTATGGCGCGACTGGGCGCGCGCGAACGGGCCGTCGACGGCAACCTTGCCGGACACCAGACGCAGCAGCCCGCCCACGTGGCCATAGACGCTGTCCGGGTCTGTGGTTTCGTCGTACAGAATCTCCTGCCCCGCATGGGGTCCGTCAGGCAGCCATTTTGCGTAGACCTTGCGGGGATTGTCCTGGTAGCGGATCAGCATGTGATCCGGTCGGTCGGACCATCTGCCGGCGACGCGCTCCTGCCGGAACATGCCGTACTCATAGGCGTTGTCGAGCACCATGTCGGACCGTGCGTACTCGACAAAGGCCTCCGGCCTCATGGCGTCCATCAGGGACAGGATCTGGGCGTCGGATAGGGACAGCAGCGAGTGGTTTTCGATCCGCATGCGCAATGACGTGGCCTGTTGGTCAGGCGTAAGGCCGCGGAACTGCTCGATGTCCGTGCTCGCGGAATCCGGCGTGGCGGCGTGAGTGCATGCCACCGAGGCATCGGCCACAGCCGGCGCAAGCGGGCCGGCTGTGGCCGACTGCGCAAGCGCGCCCCTTGAGATGAGCAGGCACAGCAGCAGGAGCACAGCGGCCGCGGCCGCAACGAAGCCGGGACGCACGAGCAAGCTGCTGCAGGTACTCCCGGCGCGAAGCAGGTTGTCCATGATGATTGGCCGCAGGCATCCTCCGACTAGAGGCTCGCCGCCACGGGACGTGGTTGCATCATGGGTAAACGCCGACGCACACCGGTTTATTCCAGTGCCGCCCGCGTCTGCACACTCCGCTGATCAACCCGCCTCTTGCATCACAGGCCCCCAGGCATTTCAGGCCTGAGCGCCACCGTCTCGCCGGTCCGCACGGAGCGTGTTGCCGCCTCGGCGCAGGCAAGCGCCGCTATCCCGTCTGCAAGCGTCACAGGCACGGGCGTACCTGTCTTGATGGCGTGGACGAACGCGGCCCATTCCGCCTCGTACGCGCGCATGTATCGCTCGAGGAAGAAATAGACGGGTTTCGCGGATCGGGTGCCTTCGCGGGTAATCTTCTCGATCGTGTTCTCCAGTTCATTCTTCGCCGAAAGAAGACCTTCGGAGCCGAGAAGCTCGATACGCTGATCGTACCCATACCCCGCGCGGCGGGAATTCTTCACCACGGCGATGCGACCGTCGGCCCACGAGAGGGTCACCACAGCGGTGTCCACGTCTCCCGCCGCGCCGATCTCAGAGTCGACAAGCGACGAGGCCGTCGCCGTTACCTTCGATGGTGCCCCGCCCATGATCCAGCAAGCGATGTCGAAGTCGTGAATCATCATGTCGCGGAACAAGCCGCCCGATACCTTGATGTAGGAAACGGGGGGAGGCGCCGGATCGAAGGAGGTAATGGCCAACAGCTCGGCTTTACCAATCTCCCCGCTGTCGACGGCCGCCTTCAGCGCGGCAAAATTTGGGTCGAAGCGGCGATTGAAGCCGATCATGACCGGCTTGCCTGTCCTCGCCACCTTGGCCTGACATGCCAGCGCGCGCTCGAGCGCGAGATCCACCGGTTTCTCGCACAGCACCGCCTTTCCTGCCGCCGTTGCGCGTTCGATAAGGTCGGAATGCGTGTCCGTTGAAGTGGCGATCAGTACCGCGTCGATCGCAGCGTCGGCGAGGATATCGTCAACGGAACGGACCTTGGCCTGAAAACGGGCGGCAAGGTTGTGTGCCGCCTCTGCGGCGACATCGGCCACGGCCGCCAGCGTGCAGTCGGGATTGGCAGAGATCGACCTGGCGTGGACCTGACCGATCCGTCCCGCACCCAAAAGGGCAATATTTAACATGTTAGAGCGCCTTTCATACGAAGTTTCATAAGCAATCAAGTCGCCCTTGATGGCTCATAGTTGATATGGACTACGATATATTTTGAAAAAGCCGCCTGAATCTGTTTCGAGCTCAATCCCCATCGCTTTGACAGCCTTGAATGCCTTTGCGGCCTAGACCGTGAAAGCCTCCCGGAAGCGGTGCAATGCGACTTCGTCGTCGCCGCTAGCCCACGCCTCCATGGCGACCACACCACGATATCCGGCTTTTGCCAGCGCTCTCGCAACGGCCGGGTAATTGATCTCTCCCGTGCCCGGTTCGCAGCGGCCCGGAACATCGGCAACCTGGATTTCGCCAACAAAAGGAAGCGCGCTGCGGACCAGTTCGATCAGGTTGCCCTCGCCAATCTGGGCGTGATACAGGTCGAGATTGAGGCGCAGATGCGGGCTGTCGACCGCCTTCACCAGTGCCAACGTGTCGGCCGCTTTTGCGAAAGGGACACCAGGATGGTCGACTTCCGCGTTGAGGTTTTCGAGGCAAAAAGCCACATCCGCGCGACGCCCAAGTTCCGCTACCTGCCTTAGCGTACGCTGCGCGGCAAGCCACATCGCACCCGTCACAACAGGGATCGGCCTGACGGGCATGCCGTTGCCGTCAAGGCCCGTTCCATGCAGGTTCAAACGAGGACAGCGTAGCCGCTTCGCCACCTCGATGGATTGCCCGGCGGTCTGGATCAGCGCCTGAGTTCCACTTTCCGTAATCAGATCGCCTTCGATATATCCGGTCATCGAGGAGAACGATGCACCCGTCTCCTGTAGCGCCGCGATATCGTGTTTCGTCCAGTCCCATATCTCCACGAGGAATCCGAGTTCGGCGATCTTTCTCACGCGTTCGGTAAAAGGGAGATGGCGAAAAACCATTTCAGCGCATACAGCCAGTTGAAACATGGTGAACCTCTGATGGGTAATGTCTGGGATAGTGCTACGCAAGCTCACGTGAATTCCTGCGCGACGGCGGGGCCGGCTTCAGCGGTACTGTCCGGCGTACTTTTCGACGAGCGCAACGTTGTCCCGCGTCACAAAGCCCGGTCCGGTGTCCACTCCGTTCGGGCCGAAGCGCGGCGTGAGGCCATAAGTCCTGATACGCTGCTGAAACTGCTGATTGCCTTGCAGCGCCGCGATGGCCTTGTGAATATCAGACGTTTTGTCCTGTTTCATGAGCGCCAGCAGTGCGACCGGGATGTAGCCCTGCAAGTAGGGCTGCTGATCGATGGCGAACGCTACCGTACCGGCCTCGATGCCTTTGCTGATCTCCGGTGTGAGGTCGAAGGTGGCGAAGAATATCTTGCCCGTCAGGCCGAGTTTGGCGACCGCCCTCAGCGCAGGGACGGCCGAGGTCGGGCCCAGCGCCAACACGGCCTGCGTGTTCGGGTGCGCGTGCAGCGCTGCAAAGACCTTGTTTTCTACCTGGATGGGGTCGTTGCCGGAATCGAGCGTGGACTTCTTGAAATCGGCACCGATGGCTTCGGCGAAACCGCGGCAGCGGTCAAAAGAAGACGGGTTGGTCACGTTGTTATTCACGCACAGGAAGCTCTTGACCCCGGCGGCTTTGGCGCGTTCGCCGGCCTCCTTGCCTGCCACATACTCCGGCTGGCCGACGTGCAGCAGCGCGCCCAGTTCCTTGCTCTGCTGCGCGGTGCCGGAGTTGTAGGTGATGACGGGGATACCCTTTGCCACGATGGTCTTGACAGGGGCACGCACGACATCCATGTCGGCGATCGTGGTGGCCACGCCGTCATAGTTGCGGGCAGCGGCCTGTTGGAGCAGATGAACCATATCGGCGAGGTCGCCATTCGGCGGGTTGCGATAGTCGACCGAGACGGCGAAGTCTGTTTGCGCATCGGCGATGCCGTTCTTCACGACGTTCCAGAACGGATCGGCATCGGGCGCGTGGGATACGACGACAAACCGGACTCCCTGTGCGACAGCGCTTAAGCTGAATACGACTGTCGCCAAGACGGCGATGAGGCGTGCCACTCCTTTCATGCTTGTCTCCTGTGTCGACCGGCGCTGGCGCTTTGGCGCTGACTCCAGTCCCATTCAAGATGGTTGCCATCTGATTATGTAGTCGGCCCGTCTGCAAACGGGTCCGTGCCTGCATCCTATGACAAGGCTCTCCGGGTGGATGCGAAAGAAATGTCCATTCTGGTTATTTTCATTGTTATCATATATTTACAACGAAAATTCCCTGCCCGGAGGAGACCCACATGCTTGCGTACGACCGGCTCGCGGCCATCGCGGCAATCGACAAGGTGGCGGACATACTGCGCACCGAACTCGGTGGCGAAGCGCAGGCCATCTGGCCAGTCCTCGCGCCCCTCTTGCAGAATCATCTGCGCGACCGGCCCATGACGATCACCTCGCTTGCCGATCTGTCCGGGTTGCCGCGCACCAGCGCGCGTCGCATTGTGTTTGCGCTGAAGGCAAAAGGCTTGCTTGAGTTTCGCGGCGTATTGGGTTCCGGCAATCGGGCTGTCGTCGTCCCGACTGCAGCGTTGCTCGATCGCCTGGACAGAATCACCGAACAGACGGTGAAGATGATTGTGGGCGCAAGTCGCGACGACTCGGTTGACCGCTTCGATGCCGGGAGATTTGCCGGGGATTCGGGTATTCCGTGGCCACGTCCGGCAACAGACGGCTTCAACGATTCCGTCGAGTTGACGCTTGTCGCTTATGAAGATCCGGTGTTCGACATCCTCAAACGCAACCGGTCCGACATCGAACGATTCCTCGGGCATCGCATGCGTATCATGGCCTTTCCTCAGGACACCTACCGTACTGCGCTCGACAAGGTGCTCACGGACCCTTCGCCGGTCGAAGCCACGGCACCGCTGCTCGCGGCGATTCCATTCCCGTGGCTCGCAGAACGGTGCGAAAACGGGCGCTTGCTTGAGCTGCAAACCTTGCAGGCCGAAAGCAGCTTCTCGGGCTCGGACTTTTATGATGCGGTGTGGCAGGCCGGTTGGTCTGAAGGACGGTTGTACGCCATCCCGCTGCAGCCCACCGTCGACTTTCTCTGGTACCGGCAAGATCTGTTCGAGGCTGAAGGGCTCGCTCCCCCTCGGAGCTTCGACGATGTGCTGCGTTGCGCAGCCCGACTGCAACGGCCGAGTCAGGACCGCGCAGGTATCGCGTGGAATGCAGCACCCGGTTTGCCGCTCGCAGAATCGTTCCTGCAGATTCTCGGCGCGCAGGGAGGCGTCGATTTCGACGATGGAGTTCTGCAGGTCGAGAGCGAAGCAGGCAGGCAGGTCATCGAGTACCTTCGCGCGCTGGTTCCATGGTCGCCTGCCCCGCTTCGCAGCTTGCACTGGACGCGCAATGCGCAGATCTTCGGCTCGGGAAAGGCTGCGATGTGCTACCACTGGTCGAATCGCTACGGCATGCTCGACAGTCATGCACTGTGGCAAAAGGGGGGGCGCGTTGGGCTTCAATTGCACCCGACGTTCTCGAGCGACGTGGTGCCGTTATCGCCGCTTGGCGGCGCCTTGCTGACGATACCGTCGAGGAATGGCGAAGCGGCTGCCCGCCGGGCATGGCGGGCGATCGAGACCTTGACGTCGCCCGAACTCATGAAGTATTTCGTGCTTCACGGTGCGGCTGGCAGCGCCCGTCATTCTGTCGCTGAGGATTACTATGTACTACAACGCAACCGTGTTATTGAGGTTATCGATCAGTTGGCCAAGAAACGCCAGGTCAGAGCGTCTCCGTTTCCGGTGGTGTCCGGGTATCACGGCCTGACCCAACTCCTCAGCGATCATCTCGAACCTCTGTTGTTCGATGGCGCTCAGGACGTTCGCAAGCGGATTGGCAGGCTTCAGAGCGCCTTGGCGCGGGCGCGGCACCCGGCGCGTGGGCGAGGAGCGCGATGAAGTTTGGCCGCGAGGGTTGCGGTCGCGCGGAAAGCGATGTGGGGTCGCTATGCTGTCGATGCCTGGGTGTTTGGCCCTATAGCCGCCGGATAAGGCGTTCTCCATGAGATCAATGGCTGGCTCTGATACCGCACCAGCAACGCCGTCGAATAATTGATCCGCTCGATTCCACCAGAATTTCCTTTCAGATCAAGTTCATGGGATCGGACCTGCGCATAGGGCACCTCCATGGCGCCTCGGCACCTCGCGAGGGTGATGCCCCATTTGGCGACAGCCAGCCACAAACAGTCATTGAGTTGTCGGCCTGAGTTCGGCGACAATCCTTCGCGAGCACGTTAGGCGGACACACAGAATCCCCAACTCATTCGACATGGCGTCCATGAAAACTCAGCTTCTTTGTCTCGCGCCTCAGATCGCCCGGGTAGCGTCATTGGGCGTGGTACTAGCCTATACACTCCCCGCGCACTCGGCGGACACACCAGATTACCGATATACCCAATATGAACGCGTAGTCACAGTTGACGACTCGGGCCGGGCAGTCAGACGCGTAACGCTTAGCCTCGTGTTATCGAGCGACGCAGCACTCCAGCGGTTTTCCCAGTATGCCGTGTCCTATGACGCGGATCTGCAAACGCTGACGATCGACAAAGCGCAAACGGTGCACGCCAACGGCGAAAACGTGGCGGCCAACCTGAAAGACGCTGTATTCGATCAGCCTACCCCGACTACTGCCGTCGCCCCGATGTTCAGTTCAGAACATCTACGTCTCGTTGTGTTTCCCGCCGTCAGGCGAGGCGATACCGTTCAACTCAGTTACACGCTGACTGATCGCGAGACGATGCTACCCGGCAAGTTCGACGAGATTGCGTATTTCCCGCCAACGCAGGAGTACGACAACGTGCAGGAAACCCTCGATACGCCCATCGGCATGCCAGCACGGATTGATGCAAAGGGCATGCAATCCGTCAGCGATACCGTGCAGGGTACGCGACATGTCCAGGTTTATCGTTACCGCACGCCCGCAAGTGGACCGACGCATGAGCAAGCCGACGCCGTATCCCCGCTCGATACCGGCCCGTACTTCGTCGCAACGAATTTCACCGACTATGCACAACTGGGGCAGGCCTACGAGCAACGTGCTCGCCCGCAAATGCGAGCGTCCGAGCCCATCCGGAAGCTTGCTGAGCAGATCACGCAAAACGTAACGGACAGGCGGCAGCAGGCCATGCTCATTTACGACTGGGTCAGTCGGAACATCCGCTACCTGGCCGTCTGGGTTGGCTCGGGGCCGGTGGTTCCGCATAGCGCTGACCAGGTGCTGAGCAACGGCTATGGCGATTGTAAGGACCATGATGCGCTGTTTATCGCCTTGCTCAGTGCGAAGGGCATACGCGCAGACAGCATACTCGTCAACCTGGGCAACAGCTATCGCTTACCGTCGGTCCCGGCGGTGGCGGGATTCAATCACGCCATCACCTGGCTGCCAGAATTTGGCGTGTTCGCCGACACGACAAGCGGCTTCTCCCCCTTCGGGACACTGACGTTCGCTAGCAGCGATAAGCCCGCGCTCGACACGGTGACGGGACAAATACTGCACACGCCCCCGCAAAACGAGGCGAACAGCATGTCGTCGAGCGATTACACAATTCAGATCGGCAACACCGGCAATGCCGACATCCACGGCACGTTCGTGATGAACGGACAGGCCGCGTTTACGCCTCGACTCGCACTGTCACGATACAAGGCCGATCGGATCGGCTATGAGCTACTCGAGAAAATCGGTCTCACGGGGTCGCTGCGCGTCGCCGCGCTCAGCAGCGACGAAATCGATCAACCGCTCAGACTCGATCTGATCGGGACCGTCAATAACATGGCGCTCATGCCGGGCCCGGCGGCGCTAGCCATTCCGGTGATGCCCGGGTACAGCTCGATCAAGGCGTTCGCGGATTACGTGCTGGCGCAGGCCGGCCGACCCCTCGATGGTCCCTGCGTGGGAACGGCGGTGCACGAACACTACAAGGTCACGTTGCCGGCAGGTGCGCAGATCATCGCGATTCCACCCGAGGTCGACAGCAGGAACGAGGAGATTGTTTACACGGCCAGCTATCGTCAGAATGGCCAGAGCGTCGAGATAGACCGGAATCTCCAGCGCAATTTCCGGACTAACGTCTGCAGCGGAGCCATGCTCAAACAATGGTATGCAACCGCGCTTGAGATTTCGACCGACCTGAAACGACAAATTCTTTACCGCTAAAAGAGAGTAACCAGCATACCTTTCTGCGCGCTTAACGGTCGTCGATTCGATGTGTAGTTAAGCCACGAATGTCCGCTTCGTAGAATGTTGAGTGTCCCTTCGGGGTCGAGTACGGAAGTTCAGCGTCGGACCGGGTTCGGCCAGTAGCGGTCTTCACCGCCCCCTTGGCTCGTCCGTTTAGACGTCAGGTTTAGTCCAACTTGCGGACTGCCACCTATCGACCGGTACAGTCGGTTTGTACTATCGCGCGTTACCTCAAACGTCTAAAGCGACACCGATGTTACAAAGCGACTAGTACTATCCTATTGAATAAGCCATGCCTCGATGGCGCGGAGCGCGTTACCCGAACTGTTTTGCTCATAACGCAAAGCTAGCTCTACGTCGGCAACCAGCAAGTGACGATTTGCCCAGTTCCCATCCTCAAACACGTCCATATGGACGAAATAGTCCACTCCGTGTTCGTCTTGGGCGAAAACATAGTTAGTATTATTTTTAGTTCCGTTCTTTAGCTTTGCAAATACAAAACTACCATCCTCGAATTTTTCTCGATTCGACGGCGGAGTCGCGACGCTACCTTGCATGGCCTGCAGAGAGCCGTCCGATTTCGGTGCTCGACCGCACGCAGCAAGCAAATTGCTAATTTCGACATCGGTGGTTCCGGCATTACCAAGCAACGGCTTTTCTCTGAGATATGATTCGAGGAAAGAGAGTATCGCGCTCAGATCCTCCGCCTTAAAGGCTTGAAAGTTGAACCCGCGGCCGTGGTAGTAGACTAGCTCACTACCGAGCTTCTTCACTTCGGGGAGAATCCACTTGGCGAATCCCTCGCCAACGATAACCTTCATCAGGAGCCGCGAGGCTTTCGACAATAACTGTCCAAGTCGCGCGTCATCGCACGCATGGCGCCGACATTCCGAGTCCGCAAGACGCCTGTACGCCGCCGCTCGACCTATGCTCCAGCTAGGAAGTTCACGGATTCGATTTTGCCAATCTACCGTCTGTGCGAACACTTCATCAAATCGTGACGCTATGTTTTCTGCTTGTAAGTAACTCGCCCAAATCCTGTTGGCGTAGTAGTTCTGCGAGCGGATCGGCTCTCCCCAGCCTGCATCAATCAACTGCCTACTGACCGATCCAACCTCCACCCAATTTTGTTGCGAGATTCGAATTTGCATCAGTCCAAAAAGAGGAGATGGATCTTCGGAATCGATCGCCGATGCACGTTGAAAATGCGTTATCGCGGAGGCCGCATCGTCAAGCTCTGAAGTTATCCAGCCGTAAAGGCGGTGCAAGAAGGAGGAAGTCGCCTCGGACGTTAGTTGCTGGCGAAGTCGGCCCTCAAGTGTTACCAAGGCGGATCGATTTTCGTTCTTAATCGCCGATTTTATTTGTTTATGCATTGCGATTTGCTCGGCAGAGGCATACTCAGGAATATACCCAATATCCACGGGCGAAACGTTGCGCTCTAGCTGCAATCTTATCGCTTCATCTTTAGATGACTTACTTTTTGCCAGCCACAGCACGGTTTTGGATCGAATCCCAAGATTTCTGGGATAAATTCTCAAAAGATCTCGAATTGAACTCCCCAGTGTATATTTCTCACCTGATTCAACTGGAATTCTGGATATTAGGGACATTTTTGAGAGCCCGGCAACGGCCTCAGAGACATCATCCGCATTCGATTCAAGTGCCCCGCAAAGCTGAATTCGGTTTGGATCCTCCAAGACGAAAATTACCTCGAGAATGTCGTTCTGCAGCTGAGAGAGAGTATCGAGAAGATTCTTGAAAGAAAAAGAGATAACCTCCTGTTCTGTTCGTTGCAGTGCCTCGTGCACATCCGCGCCTGAAATGTAAAGTTCAATCGCAAGTCGAATGGCTAACGGATTGAATTTGCAGCCGATTGCAATTTCCGAAATTAAATCTGAGTCAACTGATTGAACGCCCTTACTTTGCAGGTAGGCACGTGCAAGCGCCGTCGCACCTTGTTTGTCCAAGTCCTCAAGCGGAATATTTTTTGCACTTTCAACAGATATTCGACTCGTTACGATCACCTTCCACGTAGAAGGCAGGCTTTCATAAAAATCATTGAACGCCAACGGGTGATCACGAAGAATCGTTTCAAGATTGTCTAGGCAAAGCAAAATTCTCTTGCCTTGAAGAAAATCTTTCGCCTCTTCAAAATTGTGGAACTCTTGTCCGAATATATCGCCCGCTTCGGCACACAAGATTTCTTCTAACTCAACAAGACTCGATGGTGCATCCAAAAGCTCAATGCCCGTCGATGTCAATCGTTCTTGTTTCAATGATGCCCACAATAAGCCATCGACATATTTGGTTGCATCTGATGATAGACAAAGATCCGAGGCTACCTCAAGCATGAGGCTCGTCTTGCCCATTCCATTACACACAAGTCGGCGTGAGCGGCTTGTAAACTTTCGCGACTTGCCGTTTACTCTTGCTTTTTGCACGACGCGCGAATGGCACAGG